>NZ_JAHFZF010000001.1 GCF_018619435.1 Rhodoferax sp. U11-2br
GGGAGATAGGGGGGGTCAACGCGCGTAGCTAGACAACACAGCAAGTACACATGATCCGTTGCCAGATCCCCTAGGGCATGGGCATGGGCATGACCAGACCCAGCCGTATAAACTCAGCCCCAACCAAGCCGACCCATGACCCCACAAGACTACGTCCAGCAAAAGGCCGCCGCCTCCGGCAGCAGTTTTTATTACGCCTTTTTGTTCCTGCCACCACCCCGGCGTGCCGCCATCACCGCGTTTTATGCGTTTTGCCGCGAGGTCGATGATGTGGTCGATGACGCCACCGACATCGGTGTGGCCGCCACCAAACTGGCCTGGTGGCAGCAAGAGGTGGCCAAATCTTTTGCCGGGCAGCCCAGCCACCCGGTGATGCAGGCGTTGATGCCGCTGACCCAGGACTTCGCCATCGAGCAGCGCCACCTGCAGGCCGTGATCGAAGGCTGCCAGATGGACCTGAACCAGACACGCTACCTGGACTACCCCGGCCTGCAGCGCTACTGCCATCTGGTGGCCGGTGTCGTGGGTGAAGTCGCAGCACAGATTTTTGGCCAGACCCAGGCACAAACCACCGCCTACGCCCACACCCTGGGCCAAGCGCTGCAGCTCACCAACATCATCCGCGACGTGGGTGAAGACGCGATGCGTGGGCGCATCTACCTGCCGGTCAACGAGTTGCAACAGTTTGGTGTGACCGCGCAAGAGATTCTGAACCGCAGTTACTCAGACCGTTTCACCGCGCTGATGCGTTTTCAGGCCCAGCGAGCACAAGGCCTGTACGACCAAGCGTTGACCCTGCTGCAGGCCGATGACCGCCGCGCCCAGAAGCCCGGCCTGATGATGGCCAGCATCTACCGTGCGCTGCTGGGTGAGATCGAGCGTGAAGACTTCAAGGTGCTGCACCAACGTATAAGCCTCACCCCGCTGCGCAAGTTCTGGTTGGCCTGGCGCGTGCAAGCGCTGGGGCGCATGTAACACCCTTGGCCGTGGCCGCAGGTTTGAACATTGCCGTGGTGGGTGCCGGCTGGGCTGGCCTGGCCGCCGCCGTGACTGCCACTCAGGCGGGTCATACCACTACTGTTTTTGAAGCAGCAGAGGCTTTAGGTGGAAGGGCCAGAGCCATCAAAGCCGCTTTGCCCGATGGCACACAGGTGGTCCTGGACAACGGCCAGCACATCCTGATTGGTGCGTATTCAGACACCCTGGCGCTGATGCGGCAGGTGGGTGTGGCGCCAGAGCAAACGCTGCTCGACCTGCCGATGCGCTTGCCGTTTCCCGATGGCCTGGGTATCCGTTTTCCGAACTGGCCGACGCCTCTGGATGCGCTCGGCGGCATCCTTGGAGCACGTGGCTGGTCGCTGGGCGACAAATGGTCGCTGTTACGCACTGCAGCAGGCTGGCAGCGCCAGGGTTTTGTCTGTGACGATTCACTCAGTGTGGCCGCCTTGTGCCACAGTCTCACACCCCGCATCCTGGCCGAACTGATCGAGCCGCTGTGTGTCTCGGCCCTCAACACACCGGCAGACCAGGCCAGTGGTCGCGTCTTTTTGCGGGTGTTGCGCGATGCCTTGTTTGGCGAGGTGGGTGGCTCGCACCTGCTGCTGCCCACCACCGACCTGGGTGCCTTGTTGCCGCAGGCTGCAGCCGATTGGCTGCAGCAACGCGGCGGGCAAGTGCTGTGCAAAGCGCGGGTGGAAGGCTTGCAGCGCTCCGACACCCAGTGGCAGCTGGCGGGCTCCGGTCTGGGCCCAGCGGCTGAGAAGGGGTTTGACGCGGTGATCTGGGCCACTTCAGCATCCAACGCAGCTCAGGCCCTTATGAAATTTGGGCTAGATGCTCCTGAAAACATATCAAATGCGGTGCAGAGCTGGGCCCAGACCGCGCAGGCCCTGCAGTTTGAGGCCATTGCCACGGTCTACGCCTGGTCGGCCAACGCCCGCCTCAGCCAGCCCATGTTGGCGCTGCGCAGCAACGCCGCGCAGCCAGCGCAGTTTGCGTTTGACCGGGCTAGCCTCGGGAGCCCAAGAGGCTTGCTGGCCTTTGTGGTGAGTGCGGCCCAGGCTGACCGTGCCACCCTACAGGCGCAGGTGCTGGCGCAAGCCAAGGCGCAGCTGGGGCTGGACCTGTTGCCGGTGCTCACCGTGGTGGAAAAACGCGCCACTTTTGCCTGCACCCCCGGCTTGCAACGCCCGGCACAACACATTGCACCAGGCCTCTTGGCCTGTGGCGACTATGTGGAAGGCCCCTACCCGGCCACGCTGGAAGGCGCCGTGCGCAGCGGCATCGCTGCCATCCAAACGCTGACTCTGGGCGCCGTGGGTGCATGAACACCCGCATTGGCCTCGTATGATGCGGCCATGAAACGGAACTTTTTCGCAGACACACCATGAAGCTGGCTCTCAAAATTTTGGTGGGCGTGTTGCTGGCCCTGCTCTTGGCGGCGTTGGCGGGTGGCTTTTGGTATGTGTCTAGCAAGAAACCGCAACGCTCGGGTGAACTGACACTGACCCAGCTCAGCGCCCCGGTCACGGTACGTTATGACGAACGTGGCGTCCCACACATCAAGGCGGCCAACGAAGCCGACCTGTACCGGGCACTCGGTTATGTGCACGCCCAGGACCGCCTGTTCCAGATGGAGATGGCGCGCCGCCTGGCGCAAGGTGAACTCGCAGCGGTGTTGGGCCCCGACCTGGTCCGGGTCGACAAACTGTTTCGCACCCTGCGCCTGCGTGAACACGCGGCCCAGGTGGTGGCCAAGCTCGACCAGAACAGCCCGGCCATCAAGGCACAGCTCGCTTACCTGGACGGCATCAACCAGTACCAGGCCAGCCACCCCGCGCCGATGGAATTTGACCTGGTGGGTATCCCCAAGCGCCCCTTCACGCTGGCTGACACGGTGGCGGTCTCGGGTTACCTGGCCTACAGCTTTGCCGCGGCCTTCAAGACCGAGCCAGTGCTGACCTATGTGCGCGACGAACTGGGGCCGGACTACCTGCGCATTTTTGACCTGGACTGGCACCCGCTGGGGGTGCTGAGCAAAGCCAACACCGCCAGCCTCGCACCCGACTGGCGGGCACTGAACCAGCTGAGCCTGGCCGCCAACGAGGTGCATGAGGTGGCCGGTGTGCCGCTGTTTGAGGGAAGCAACGCCTGGGCCGTGTCGGGACCGCGCACATCAAGTGGCAAACCGATGCTCGCGGGTGACCCGCACATCAACTTCAGCGTGCCCTCGGTCTGGTACGAGGCGCACCTGAGTGCACCCGGCTTTGAGCTGTATGGCCATTTCCAGGCGCTCAATGCCTCGGCCCTGATGGGCCACAACCGCCAATTCGGCTGGACACTGACCATGTTCCAGAACGACGACATGGACCTGGTCAAGTTGCGCACCAACCCCAACAACCCGAACCAGGTGGCCTACATGGGTGAGTGGGTTGACCTGCAGACGACCCAGGAGACCATCCAGGTCAAGGACGGCAAACCGGTGACACTGACCCTGCAACGCGCACCCCAAGGCCCGGTCATCACCAGCGCCTTTCGCGACAACCTGGGTGAGGGGCAGCCCGTGGCCATGTGGTGGACCTTTCTGGAAACCGAGAACCCGGTGCTGGATGCGTTCTACGAACTGAACCGCGCCGACACCCTGCCCAAGGCACGCGAAGCCGCCAGCAAAATCCATGCACCCGGTCTGAACATTGTCTGGGCCAATGCCGGTGGCAACATCGGCTGGTGGGCGGCCGCCAAGCTGGTGATCCGCCCCGAGGGTGTGCAGCCGATGTTCATCCTGGACGGCGAAGAGGAAGAGTCTGACAAGCTGGGCTTTTACCGCTTCAGCGACAACCCGCAAGAAGAAAACCCGCCACGCGGCTACATCGTCTCGGCCAACCAGCAGCCGCTGGCCCCCAGCGGCCTGCCGGTGGCGGGTTATTACAACGCTTATGACCGGGCTCAGGCGCTTGAAGACCGTCTGGGGGACGACAAGATCCAGTGGAACGCGCTCAACACCCAGTCCCTGCAACTCAGCACCCAGACCGCCTACTACTGGCGGGTGCTCAAGCCCCTGCTGCCGCTGCTCAGCGAAGTGGTGCGCGACCCGATGGAGCGCTCGGTGTTTGACAGTCTGACGGTCTGGGACGGGCAATACACCCCGTTCAACATCCCGCCCACGGTGTTCACCCAGCTCCTGTACGAGCTGACCCAAGCGGCACTGGCGGACGAACTCGGTGAGATGCAGTTCAAGAACCTGCTGAGCACCCGGGCACTGGACCTGGCCCTGCCCCGTCTGGCACAAGACGAGGATTCACCGTGGTGGGACAACATCAACACCAAAAAAGTCGAGACCCGCCAAGACATCGTACGCACCGCCTGGCGCGCCACCATGGCCCACCTGAAGGCCACCCTGGGCGACAGCCCCAACGACTGGGGTTGGGGCGGTGCCCACACCCTCACCCACAAACACCCGCTGGCGGTGCAGCAGCCACTGAGCTGGCTGCTCAATGTCGGGCCGTTTGAGGTGGGTGGCGCACGTGAGGTGCCCAACAACCTGTCACAAGCCATCAGCCCGGCCCCCTGGCAGGTGGTGTACGGCCCCTCCACCCGGCGCATCATTGACTTCGCCGACCCCGGTCAGGCCCGTGGCATCAATCCGGTGGGGCAAAGTGGTGTGCCGTTTGACAGCCATTACCAAGATCAGGCCGCCGCTTATGCCGTGGGTGGTTACATGCGGGAATACCTCAACGAGTCCGACGTGGCCATCAACACCCGCAGCACCCTGCGCTTGTTGCCGAGCCGGCGCTAAGCTGGGCCGCATCACCTGCCGTCTGCGTCTCAAAAACACCACATGACCTACGGCGTGCTGCCGTGGGTGAAAATGCAGCAATGTCTCTTTTTCTTCCCCCTTACGCCGCCGAGCCGCCTTTCGCCCATGGACAGGCGCCACGGACCGGTGTTTTGTACTGCAACCTGGGCACCCCAGACACTCCGACCACCCCGGATGTCCGGCGTTTTCTGGCCGAGTTCCTGAGTGACCCCCGCGTGGTCGAAATCCCGCGCCTGATCTGGCTGGTGTTGCTGTACGGTGTGGTGTTGCGGGTGCGGCCAGCCCAGTCGGCGGCGAAATACGCCAGCATCTGGAGCGCAGAGGGCTCGCCCCTGAAAGTCTGGACCGAACGGCAGACCCGCGCCCTGCAGGCCTGGCTGACACAACGCAAACACCAGGTGCTGGTGCGGTATGCGATGCGCTACGGCAGCAGCTCCATCCCGAGCCAACTCGATGCCCTCAAGGCCGAAGGCGCCACCCGGGTTCTGATCGTGCCCGCTTACCCGCAGTATTCGGCCACCACCACCGCCAGCCTGTGGGATGCGGTCTACAAATGGGCCGGCACGGTGCGCAGCATCCCGGAGTTGCGCTTCATCAACCACTACCACGACGACCCGCACTACATCGCCGCACTGGCATCAAGGGTGTCGCACCACTGGCTGGCACATGGCCGCCCGGATGTGCTGGTGATGAGTTTCCATGGGGTGCCAGAACGCACATTGCACCTGGGCGACCCCTACCACTGCGAGTGTTTCAAAACCGCACGTCTGCTGGCAGAACAACTCGGCCTGAACGCCAGCGAGTTCAAGGTGACCTTCCAGTCCCGCCTGGGCCGCGCCAAATGGCTGGAGCCCTACACCGAACCGACCCTGATCGAGATGGGCAAAGCTGGTGTCAAACGGGTGGATGTGGTGTGCCCGGCCTTCACCAGTGACTGCCTGGAAACCCTGGAAGAGATCAACCAGGAGGCCCGCGAGGCCTTCCTGCATGCGGGCGGCCAAAGTTTTCACTACATCCCCTGCCTCAACGACGACGAAGCCTGGATTGCCGCTCTGGGTGAAATCACCCAGCAACACCTGATGGGCTGGCCTACGCAGTCCTTGCCGGACCCACAAGCACTGGCCGCATCCAAGGCCGCCGCGCAGGCGCTGGGCGCCGAGGTCTAGGTCCGCTGCAAAATCACCCGGATCGTGATCCGGGCCTCAGCGCACCATCACGCCAGAGAGCTGCTGCATGATCTCGCGCCCAATGGCCGTCAGGGGTACGGATTTCTCAACCCCGCCACGTTTGACCGCCTCCTTGGGCATGCCGTAGACCACACAACTGGCCTCGTCCTGCGCCACCGTGCGGGCACCGGCCTTGCGCATCTCGGCCAGACCTGCCGCACCATCGTCCCCCATGCCAGTCATGATCACCCCCAGAGCATTGACACCGGCACATTTGGCCACTGACCTGAACAACACATCAACCGAGGGGCGATGCCGGTTCACCAGCGGCCCATCCATCACCTCCACGTAATACTGGGCACCGGTGCGGCGCAGCAGCATGTGTTTGCCACCCGGCGCAATCAGGGCGCGGCTATTGACCACGCGGTCGTTGTTCTGCGCTTCTTTCACCTCGATTTGGCACAGGCTGTTGAGCCGTTGGGCAAAGGCGGCGGTGAATTTCTCCGGCATGTGTTGCACGATCACGATGCCCGGCGTCACCCGCGGCAGGCTGGTTAGCACCACCTCCAGCGCCTGGGTGCCGCCGGTTGAGGTGCCCAGCGCCACCACCCGATCGGTAGTCTGGATCATGGCCGAGTGTTTGTCCGCCGCTGGCATGATCACGTCGGCGGTGTTCTTGACCGACACATGCAGCGCCTTCACATTGGCCTTGGCTGCCGCCTTGACCGCCGTCACCATGTCTTCACTGGCGTCTTCCAAAAACTGCTTGAGGCCAATTTTGGGTTTGGCGATGATCGCCACCGCACCGGCTGCCAATGCCGCCATCGAGGTTTTGGCACCCGACTCCACCAGGGTGGAGCAGATCACCACCGGCGTGGGTCGTTCGGCCATCACCATTTTCAGGAAGGTGATGCCGTCCATGCGTGGCATCTCGATGTCGAGCACGATCACATCGGGCCACTGCACCTTCATGCGCGCCATGGCCAGGATCGGGTCCGCCACCGCCGCGATGACCTCGATCTCGGGGTCTTGTGCCAACTGGCTGGCCACCACCTGACGCACCACCGCCGAATCATCTACCACCAACACCTTGATACGACTCATGTCGAAGCTCCTCCGGCTGCATGTTCTGCGGCGATTTCCAGCTGAGAAGGCCGGATCTGGCGCGCCCAGACATCCCCGTTGCTGACATTAAAAATGATCTGCCGATGACCCACGCCATACAGGCTCTCGGTCACCACCTCGATGCCTTGGTCTTGCAGCAGCAAACGCGCAGCCTCACCGTTGCGCTGCCCCACGGTGATGGCGCTGGCGCGCGGCTGGTCTGGAAACATGTTGCCACCGCCAAAGATCTTGGCCTGGCACTGTCGGGGGTTGATACCTGCGGCTTTTAAATCCTTGATCATCCACTGCAAGGCCTCATCGCCATACCGGCCATCCAGCACATGCCCTGGCACGGCAGCCGCTCGTGTTGGCAACAAGAAGTGCGACATGCCGCCCACACACTCAAACGGGTGCCACAAGGTGATCGACACACAGGAGCCCAGAATGGTGCGGATCTGAAAGCTGGCATCTCCCACAAACAGCTCACCGGGCTGCAAGAAGATGTCCATCAGGTCTTTCAGGCGCGTCACCTCAAGCCCCCTTGCGGTAAATCGCTGGCGCCACCATCGTCACCGCCTGGGTGATGTCGTTGAGGCTCTCAGAATGCCCGACACAAAAATGGCCACCTGGTTTGATGGTGGCAATCACCCGCGCCACCACATCGCGCTTGGTGTCGTTGTTGAAGTAAATCATCACGTTGCGCAAGAACACCACATCAAACTGCCCCAACTCTGGCAGTGCCGCGTTGAGGTTGACTTGGCGAAATGTCACTTTGCTGCGCAGGTTGCGTTGCACCAAAAAATACCCGTCGTAAGGGCCTTCCCCCTTACGACAAAAGCGTTTCAGGTAGTCCTGTGGGATATGGCGGCCGCGCTCCATCGGGTACAGGGCACGGCGTGCGCCATCAATCACGCGGGTGCTGATGTCGCTGCCCAAAATCTCCCACGGCGTGGTCTGCATGCAGTCGGCCAGCACCATGGCCATGCTGTAGGCCTCCTCCCCGCTGGAGCTGGCCGCGCTCCAGACCCGAAAGGGCTGGGAACGGCTGCGCGCCGCCAAGGCCTGGGCACGCAAAAACTCAAAGTGTTTGGGTTCGCGAAAGAAATAGGTTTCGTTGGTGGTCAGCAAGTCGATCGCCATCTGCACCTCCGCTGGATGCTGGCCCGACTTGAGCAGCTTGAAATACGCACCAAAGCTGCTGAGCTCATGCGCGGCCAAGCGCTTGCCCAGCCGACCGGTCACCAACGCCTTTTTGGCGTCCCCCATGGTGATGCCGGCCGCGTCAAAGATAAAGCGCTGAAACTGGGCAAACTCGGTGTCGGAAATGGAGACAAGCAACACGATCAATCCTTGGGAATTTTTTGATATTTTTGGTCTCTAACCCTTGATCAGAAAGGGTTATCAGCTATTGAATTCATATCAATCAACAAACCTCCCTGCGCCCCCCTGGAGCCTGGCCCATCCAGCTACCCAGCTCAGCCCGCAACGCTTGCCAGCTGGCCCATCTGGCTGATCTCTTCCATCGATAACACATGATTGACGTTGAGCAAAATCACAAACTTGCCATTGACCTTGGCTATGCCTTCGATGAAGTCCGGGCGGATCTTGGCGCCAAAACTCGGTGCTGGCTCAATTTCACTGGTGGGGATCTCCAGCACCGCCTGCACCGAGTCCACCACCACTCCCATGGCCTGGTGTTCTCCCTCCTCGTTGGGGACCTCCACAATCACGATACAGGTGCTCTTGATCACCGGTGTGGATGGTTTGCCAAAGCGGTTGGACAAGTCCATCACCGGCACCACCGCACCACGCAGGTTGATCACGCCACGGATACACGCAGGCATCATCGGCACCTCGGTCAGGTTGGCATACCAGATGATTTCCTTGATGCAGAGGATGCCAATCGAGAACATCTCGCCTCCCAGCATGAAGGTGAGGTATTGCTTCTCCTCCACCACACTCTGGCTGGCCCCAGGCTTGGAGGAGTCCGTCTTGACCAATGTGTTCATGGTCGGCTCCTGTCAAAACTTGGTGAAGTGGGCTTCATCCAGCTCCTCTCCCAACCCCGAGGCAGAGCTTTGCGCCAACCTGGCGACCGAAGGTTTGTTGGGCACTTTGCTGCTGGCGCTGCTTTTGCGAACCTGCGGCTGAAACCCTCGCCCCTGAGAGGTGCCATCGAGCTTGAAGAAGGACATGGTTTGCTGCAACTGCTCAGCCTGGCTGCTCATCTCCTCCGACGTGGCCGCCAATTCTTCGGAGCTGGAGGCGTTTTGCTGAGTGGTTTGACTCAGTTGGCTGACCGCCGAGTTGATCTGGCCCACACCGCTGCTTTGTTCGGTGGAGGCCGCTGTGATCTCCTGCACCAGATCACTGGTCTTGCGGATGTTGGGCACAATTTCGGCCAGCAAGCGCCCGGCTTTTTCTGCCAACTCGACACTGTTGCCTGCGACTTCACCAATTTCTTGGGCGGCGATCTGGCTGCGTTCAGCGAGTTTGCGCACTTCGGCGGCGACCACCGCAAAACCTTTGCCGTGTTCACCGGCTCTAGCAGCTTCAATGGCTGCGTTCAGGGCCAGCAGGTTGGTTTGGGCGGCGATGTCGTCGATGATGCCGATCTTCTTGGCAATCTGTTTCATGGCATCCACCGTGGCGTTGACGGCTTCACCACCATCGGAGGCGTCTTTGGCGGCTTTGCTGGCCATGCCGTCGGTGATCTTGGCATTTTCGGTGTTTTGCGCGATGCTGGCGGTCATCTGTTCGATGCTGGCGCTGGTTTCCTCCACACCAGCGGCCTGTTCGCTGGCAGCTTGGCTCAGGTTCTGCGCTGTGGCACTGACCTCTTCAGAAGCGCTGGCCAGGGCTTGTGCGCCGTTGTTCACGTCGGAGACCACCTGGGACAGCTTGCCCACCATGTTGCTCATGGCCTGCAACATCTGCCCGGTCTCGTCCTTGGACGGGTTGTCAATACGCACTGTCAGGTCACCTTCAGCCAGGCGGTTGGCTACAGACAGAGCCTGATTCACTGGCCGTGTAATAGAGCGGGTCAGAAACCAAGCAATCAGCGCACCCAAGATGACCGCCACCACCGCCAAAGTCACCATGATTTTGAAAGCGGAATCGTAACTTTGCCGTGCTGTTACATAGTCCTCCTTGGTGTTTTGCTCTTGCAGGGCGGTGTTCTCGTCAATGAGGTCTTGCCACTTTTGGATGGCCGGCGCAGTCTGAGTCATTAGGACTTTCAACGCTTCTTCATTTTTGCTAGCAAAAGCCAATTCAACCACCTTGTCGGTCAAAGCACGTGCTTCGGTGGCAGCTGCCTTGATGTTGGCGCGAATGGCCTTGCCTTTTTCGCTGGCAGGGGTTTTCTCCAGCGCGTCCCACGCTTCGTTGTACTTGATACGGTAGGTATCGAGTTTTTTCTTCTCGGTTGCCATGCTCGTTTCATCATTGAGCAGAATGATGGTGCGGGTGATGCGCGTAACAATGTGCAAACTCTCTGACATATCACTATTGAGTTTGATCTTGAGCATATTGATTTCAACGATGTCGTTCAGTCTTTGCTCCACGCTAGACATGCCGCTGACACCCACAAATGCGATCGCTGCCATCAAAGCCAGGACAACCACAAAACCCAGCGCCAAACGCAGACCAATTTTCATATTTGCAAACATCAGATTCCCCTTTGAGTCAATTTATCTACCGTGCCAAAACTCACCATCCGTGATCGTTTCGCGTCCTGATCGTGATCAGCTTGCCAACTCCGAGTTCGGTTGCATCCTGGGTTATGGCGTCAGTCTGCAGCGCTTGCCAGCTGTCCCATCTGGCCAATCTCTTCCATCGACAACACATGATTGACGTTGAGCAGAATCACAAACTTGCCATTGACCTTGGCAATGCCTTCGATGAAGTCGGGCCGGATCTTGGCGCCAAAACTCGGTGCTGGCTCAATTTCACTGGTGGGGATCTCCAGCACCGCTTGCACCGAGTCCACCACCACACCCATGGCTTGGGTGTCACCGTCGTTGGCCGTGGGTACTTCGATGATCACGATGCAGGTGCTCTTGACCACTGGAGTGCTGGGTTTGCCAAAGCGGTTGGAGAGGTCCATCACCGGTACCACCGCACCACGCAGGTTGATCACCCCTCGGATACACGCGGGCATCATCGGCACCTCGGTCAGGTTGGCATACCAGATGATTTCCTTGATGCAGAGGATGCCAATCGAGAACATCTCACCACCGAGCATGAAGGTGAGGTATTGCTTCTCCTCCACCACACTCTGGCTGGCCCCAGGCTTGGAGGAGTCCGTCTTGACCAATGTGTTCATGGTCGGCTCCTGTCAAAACTTGGTGAAGTGGGCTTCATCCAGGTCGTCTGCATCACTCGCGCTGTGACTATGGCTGAGCCTGACCACCGCCGGTTTGTGGGCCAACTTGTTGCTGGCGCTGCTTTTGCGAACTTGTGAGCGCACCACCCGCCCCTGCGAGGTGCCATCGAGCTTGAAGAAGGACATGGTTTGCTGCAGTTGTTCGGCCTGGCCACTCATCTCCTCCGAGGTGGCAGCCAGTTCTTCGGAGCTGGAGGCGTTTTGCTGGGTGGTTTGACTCAGTTGGCTGACCGCCGAGTTGATCTGACCCACGCCACTGCTTTGCTCTGTGGAAGCGGCGGTGATCTCTTGCACCAGGTCGGAGGTTTTGCGGATGTTGGGCACGATTTCAGCGAGCAACTTGCCAGCCTTCTCAGCGAGTTCAACGCTGCTGCTGGCCACTTCACCAATTTCTTGGGCGGCGACCTGGCTGCGCTCAGCCAACTTGCGCACTTCGGCAGCGACAACAGCAAAACCCTTGCCGTGTTCCCCAGCTCTTGCCGCTTCAATGGCGGCGTTCAAGGCCAGCAGGTTGGTTTGGGCCGCGATGTCGTCGATGATGCCGATTTTTTTGGCAATCTGTTTCATCGCCTCCACCGTGGCATTGACCGCTTCGCCACCGTCGACAGCATCTTTTGCAGCTTTGCTGGCCATGACGTCGGTGACCTTGGCGTTTTCGGTGTTTTGCGCGATGCTGGCAGTCATCTGCTCGATGCTGGCGCTGGTTTCTTCAACACCCGCGGCTTGCTCGCTGGCGGCCTGGCTCAGGCTTTGCGCGGTGGCGCTGACCTCTTCAGCTGCGCTGGCCAGGGCCTCGGCACCACTGTTCACATCAGTCACCACTTGCGCCAGTTTGGCCGATGTGTTGTTGGTGTAATCCTTGAGCACACCAAATGAGCCTTCATACGGTTTGTCAATTTTTTGCGTCAAATCACCTTCCGACAAAGCCCCCAAGACCCGCACCACGTCGTTGATGCCGTCACCTGTCACCGTGATCAGTTTGTTGAGGTCTTCGCCCATTTTCTTCTGAAAGCCTTGCAAGCCATTCAGATCAATACGCGACTCAAAGTTGCCATGGTTGGCAGCCTCCACCAGCTTGTTCTGACCTTCAATCACCTGCGTCAGCTTGCTGACCATGTTGCTCATGGCCTGCAACATCTGGCCGGTCTCGTCCTGGGATGGGTTGTTGATATGTACCGACAGGTCACCTTCGGCCAGGCTATGGGCTACCGACAGGGCCTGGTTCACAGGCCTGGTGATGGAGCGGGTCAGCACCCAGGCAATCAAAGCCCCCAGCACAATGGCCACGGCTGCCAAAGACACCATGGTCTTCAATGCTGTCTGATAGTCTTGGTGGGCCTGCTCATACTCTGCCCGACTCTCTTCATTTTGCAGATTGACATCATCCTGAATCAGGTCTTGCCACTTCTGTGCGGCCGGTGCCGCCTCGGTGATCAACAGTTTCAGCGCCTCATCCCGCTTGCCCGCCAGAGCCAGTTCCAGCACCTTATTGGTCGAGGGGCGCGCCACGTCAGCAGCGGCCTTCATGCTGGCGCGCAGGGCTTTGCCCTGTTCAGTGACCGGCAGTTTCTCGGCGGCCGCCAGGGCCGCCCCATATTTGGCGCGGGCGGCCTCGATTTGTTTCATCTCGGCGGCCATGGCGGCCGGATCGTCCAGCAAGATGATGGTGCGGGTGGTGCGGGTCACCACATGGATCGAATTGGCCACCACATTGCTGTGTTCGGTCTTGGCCATGTTGATATTGACAATGTCATCGAGTCGCTGCTGCACATTGGACATGCCGCCGACACCCACAAAAGCGATGGTGGCCATCAAGACCAAAACCACCACAAAACCCAGCGCCAAACGCAGACCAATTTTCATATTTGCAAACATCTCAAACTCCCTTGAAAAACTGAACGGACCAAAACACCGACTCACCCACCCACAACGCGTTCGAGCGCGGCTTGGCCATTCTTGTCAATGGCCTGACGCACCAGTGATGGCACGTCCAGAATCAAGGCCACTTCCCCACTGCCCAAAATGGTGGAACCACTGATGCAGCGGCTTTGGGCAAACATCTGCCCCAGTGGTTTGATCACCGTTTGAAATTCACCGAGCAAGGTGTCCACCACCAGCCCGGCTTTTTGCCCGGCAAACTTGAGCACCACAATGTTTTCACCCTTGGCGGGTGAGCCAGGCACCGAAAACAATTCACGGATGCGGATAAAGGGCAGAACCTCACCCCTCAAGTTGGTGTAGTCATGACCGGGTTCGGCGCTGTAGGCCACACACTCTTCGATCATGTCCAGTGGTATGGCGTACACCGTCTTGTCCACCCCGACCAGGAAACCATCGATGATGGCCAGGGTCAGTGGCAAACGCACCGTGACCGTGGTGCCGACGCCCTCGGTGCTGCTGATGCCCACTGTGCCGCGTAGCGCTGTGATATTGCGTTTGACCACATCCAGCCCAACACCGCGACCCGAGAGGTTGGTCACTTTGTCAGCGGTAGAAAAGCCCGGTTCAAAAATCAGCCCATAAACCTCTTCGTCGCTGAGGTGGTGGTTCACATCCACCAGACCACGTTCAATGGCCTTGGCCAGGATTTTTTCGCGCTTCAAGCCACCTCCATCGTCTTCTACACTGATGACAATGGCGCCCGAGTCATGGTATGCGTTGAGCTTCAGACTCCCTTGTGCTGGTTTGCCCGCTGCAGCGCGCACTTCGGCGGCCTCAATACCGTGGTCCATCGAGTTGCGTACCAGATGCATCAATGGGTCACCAATTTTCTCGACCACGGTTTTGTCAAGTTCGGTGTCCTCACCGGCAATCACCAGGGCGATGTCTTTGCCAAGCTCGCGTGACACATCGTGCACCACCCGCTGGAAACGGTTGAAGGTGGCACCAATACGCACCATGCGCAGCTGCAAGGCGCTGTCGCGCACTTCTTCAACCAGCGTCGCCAGTTTGGAGGTGGCCTCGGTGAGTTCGATCACCCGGGAACGGTGTGCAATCGTGTTAACACTGGCACCGGCGATGATCAACTCACCCACCAGGTTGATCAATTTGTCGAGCTTGTCAGCATCAATACGGATCGAGCGGCTCTCGGAGCTGCCTGTGTCCTTGACTTGTTTCTGCTTGCTCAAGGCGGCATCCAGCACCTCGGGTTGTATTGACCCCTGCTCGACCAGAATGCTGCCAATTGGCTTGCCAGGCACATCCACCTGGGTGTCGAGTGCCATGTCCAGTTCTTGGGCGGTGAGTGTGCCGCAACGCATCAACATGTCACCCAAACGGGCGACATCTCCCTCTTGCTGGTTGATCAGCTTGACGTATTCCGAGATCTGACTGTGTGGCGGCAAGATCACCAAGCGGCAATCGTCACGTACAAACTCAAACACGCGTTCAATGGCAGCCTTGTCGACCTCGGACTGGAAGGCCAGCTCAAAACCCAGGTAACACAACTCGGGGTCAAACTGGTCAACGTCCGGCAGGGCATCACTCAGGGTTTCAACGGCCAGCACCTGGCCCATGGTGTTCAGGTAACGAATGAACGACAGCGGGTCCATGCCATTGCGCAACACGTCCGGCCCAAAGCGCAGCGAAATATGCCAGTGGTCGGCATCAGCCACATCGCCATCAATCCGCGGTGATGACTCGCGTGTGGCAACTGGCACAGGGTGTTTGACCTCGACAGCGCCATCTGGCTGACCCAGCTCCAGGTGAGCCCGAAGTTGCAACACCAGCGGTTCACCCTGCGCCAGCAGCTCAGGACCCGCCACCAGTTGCCCGGCGGCCAAACCGTCCATCAAGGCACCAATATGGTCACAACAGGCCAGCAACAGTACCACCAACTTGTCGGACAAGACCATCTTGCCAGCGCGCACCTTGTCCAGCACACTTTCCACCACATGGGTGAACGCCACCACCTGGTCCAGACTGAACAGCCCACTGGAGCCCTTGATGGTGTGTGCAGCACGGAAGATGGCGTTGACCATCTCGGTTTTGTCATCGGCACCCTCAATCGCCAGCAGGGCGGCCTCCATGTCTTCCAGCAACTCGCGACTTTCGACAATGAACAGCTCCAGTGCGTCATCCATGTCCATGTCAGCTCCTTGTGCCAACCGCAAGGGCAGGCGAATCTGTCACCGTCTGATCACCCAAATCAGCTGCCACATTGAGCAGCGCCAACACATCCAGAACCGCCGGACTGTGTCCGGTCAACTGCAACTCACGTCCCTGCGCCAGAGCGGCTTTTTTGGCCACCATCAGCAATTGCAAGCCAGCGGTGTCCAACTCGGTCACAGCAGAGAGATCCACCTCGGTGACCGCGGGTGCATCCAGCAACATGGGCTTGAGTTCCGCAGCGCGGAAGATGGTGAGCTCGCCCTCGATCTTCAGGACGGTGGGCGCGCTCATGGCAGGCACAACCTCTGTACCGCATCCACCAGCCGCTCGGGCTGGAACGGCTTGACCACCCACGCGCGGGCACCGGCAGACTGGCCTTCGCGTTTTTTGGACTCATCGGACTCGGTGGTCAACATGATCACCGGGGTGAACTTGTAGGCAGGCATTTGCTTGACCGACTTCAGGAAGGTGATGCCATCCATGTTGGGCATGTTCACATCGCTGATGATCAGATGCACCTTCTGCCCGGTCAGTTTGGCCAGGGCATCCCGGCCATCTGCCCCTTCGAGCACGTCGTAACCCGCGCCCTTGAGCGCAATACTGACCACCCGTCGCATGGAGGCGGAGTCGTCAACAATCATGATGGTCTTGGCCATGGTATTTCCTCTAGAAAAAACTGATGTCGATGGCGTTGCTCTGCACCACCTTACCCCCGGCATGGATGACGTGTTGGTCCGCCATCACATAGGTTTTCTTCATCTCAACCAACGCGTCCTTCGCGTCGTGGGCGCTCAGCACACCGGTCTGGGCATACGCCACCTGGGTTTCCTGCAATACGGCAGGCAAACGTTCGATGTTTTTGATCACCTGGGTCAAAATCTGGCTCACCCGATCCTGGAACTGCAGCTGCACCAAGGCTTCGTTCACCTCGGACTGGATGCTCAGGCTCTCGCCGTGCAAGACGTCGCGGGACCGCTGAAACGCTTCAGTGATGCCTTTGAAGTCGGTGAGTACCCTGTCAATGGTGGCGTGCGCGGATTCGAGTGAGCCATCTTCTGCCACCACCGATTCACGCACCGTGCTGCAGGTGTCCACAATGGCTGCACTGATCACTTTGACCTTCTCGGCGATTTTTTGCCCAGTCTCACCCGACTGGTTGGACAACATACGAAACTCTTTGGCCACCACCGCAAAACCGCGCCCCAGGTCGCCCGCCCGAGCTGCCTCAATGGCGGCGTTGAGCGCCAGCAGATTGGTTTGCTGGGCAATGCGGGCCACGTCAGCCGCCATGTCCTGCATTTCGACCACAAAACGATCCAGCTGCTGAACCTTGTCCAACATCTGTTCCATGTTCCCCATAGAGGACTTCTGCACCTCAATCAGGGCGCTCAGGTCCTGCTGAGCTTTGGCAAACAGGGCGAGCAGGCCACCCCCATCTTCCATGCCATCGGTTTCTTGGGTCGCCGTACGCAAAGCGACTTCCAGCTTATCAACAATGCCCCCAAAACGTTCGGACAGGGCGTTGACGGCCACCTCCATTTGCGCACGTGAGGATTCAATGTGACCATTCCAGACCGGCACCAAGTCGGCACCGTAGGCGGCTTGTCCAACTAGATAGTCGGCCACCACCTGATGCAGGGTCGCCTCCTTTTTGGCCAGCCGCCAGGTGATGAGTCCACTACCGACCAACAACAAGCCAGAGAGTGCCAGGGACAACAAGCTGGCTTGACCCACCCACAGCAGCGCTCCAACGGCCAAACCTCCCCACGCCAGCGGAAGATACTTGTATGCACCCTGAGTCGGCAAACGTGTCATGAAGAAACTCCCTTTGGCGAGGCTGCCAGACCAGCAAGAATGGGCAGCAACTCGTTCACAAAATTGGACTTACTCACCAGCCCCAGGCTGCCCAGGGCCTGGGCCGCGAGGCGATAAGACTCGCTGTCATGCATCGACAAAAACAACACACGCGGGGCGCACGGCCAAGTTTGCATGACCTTCGCCACGTCCAACCCACTCAGGCCTGGCATCACGATATCGAGCAACACCAGGTCCGGCTTCAGAGCATGGGCCAATGCCAAAGCTTCAACACCATTATGGGCCTCGGCCAGCAAGTTGGTGTTGGGCACAAGCTTGAGTGACTTTTTGACCGATGCCAGAAAGGTCAGGTTATCGTCAACAACCAAAATCTGCAAGCTCATGAAGCACTCCGTGTTGCCATGCGGCATGACTCAGCAAGCTGAAACACTCAGGTGTGTGAACAAAAACCAAACCACTGGACATGCGCTGCACTGTAAAGACAAGCTTTACCTGCCGGTATCAGTACAACACCCTAGTCTGACAAGGGAAACACCTGAACGGCAAACACCACAGAAAAAGCGGCACCTGGCCCGGAACCGACGGTGAGCTGGCCACCGAGCTGGCGTGCCAGATCCGACACCAGTTGCAAACCCAGCGACAAGGCACGGCGTGCCTCAAAGTCCGGCGGCAATCCAACCCCGGTGTCCTGCACCGACAGACACCACAAGCCAACACCATCCGCAGGCTGCAGACTCACCGTGACCTGCCCGGTCTGACCACGCCCAAAACCGTGCTTCAGACAGTTGGACAGCAACTCATTGACCAGCAGACCACAAGGGGTGGCCTGGTCCATGCCCACATGCACTTCAGCCAACGCCAGCACCAGCCGGACATCACCAGCCACACCTGCCTGACTCCGAAACGCCTGAGTTGCCAGTTGCCGCAGGTAGGCACCCAGCTCAACCGAGGCAAAGGTGCCGGCACGGTACAGGCTCTCGTGCAACAAGGCCA
The DNA here is from genome assembly GCF_018619435.1 of Rhodoferax sp. U11-2br. GTDB lineage: Bacteria > Pseudomonadota > Gammaproteobacteria > Burkholderiales > Burkholderiaceae_C > Rhodoferax. The sequence goes on from NZ_JAHFZF010000001.1 coordinate 18,392, forward strand.
TGGTGTAGATGCGGCCCTGCATGTCCTTGAGCACTGCCCGGGTGTTGGGTTCATCACTGCGACCAGCCTCCAAGCGCAGCAGGCTGGTGATGATTTGCAGGTTGTTCTTGACCCGGTGATGTACCTCGTGCAACAAGGCCACCTTGTCCCGGAGCGAAGTCTGCAATGCCAGATCCGCCTGTTTGCGCTGGGTGATGTTGTCCTTGATGGCCACGTAGTGGCTGGTCTGCCCCTGGGCATCGAGCACCGGGGCAATCACCGCATGTTCAATAAACAACTCGCCGCTTTTTGTGCGATTGTGAAGTTCACCCTGCCACACACCGCCCCTGACAAGGGTGTCCCACAAGGCGACAAACACCTCGGGAGGGGTTTGGCCAGACTGCAGAATGCGCGGATTTTTACCAAGCACTTCCTCCAGGCTGTACCCCGTCAGGTGGCTGAAGGTGGGGTTGACGTAAAGGATATTGGCGCTCAGATCGGTGATCACAATCGACACCGGCGCCTGCTCCACCGAACGCGACAACTGACGCAGCCGTTCATCGGCCGCCTTGCGTTCGGTGATGTCGGTGATGAACCCATGCCACTGCACCGAGCCATCCGCCAGCCGCTCAGGCAAAGAGTTCCCAAACAACCAGCGCACCGTGCCGTCATCAAACCTGACACGGTATTCCTGCTGCCAAGGTGTCAGGTGCAAGGCTGATTGCTCAATGGAGTCAAGGACTTGTTGCTGATCCGCAGGATGATGTTTGTCAAAAAGCACCGAAGCGTCGATCTGAGCTTCTTGTGCGCTCACCCTGTAGATGTCCGCGATCGCATCGCTGACAAAAGGCACGGTGGAGCTGCCATCGGGTCGCTGAATAAACTGGTACACCATACCCGGCACACTGTTGGCCAGTTTTTGCAGACGCTGCAAAGCCTCGTCGCGGGCTGCACTTGCCCGACGCTGACCAGTGATGTCCAGAGCGATCCAGAGGGAGGTACCCTGTGTGTTGGCCAGCATGGAACCACTCAACTCAACCCATATGCGAGAGCCATCGCTTCGGACAAATTCGGTTTGCGTGCGATAGATCTTGCCATCCAACAGCATGCCATAGGCCTTGTCGCCAAATGCTTGGTAGTCCTGCTCGCTGGCGTAATAACTACGCATGGTTGTTCCCGCCATCTCACCCGCCCCATAACCCAACATACGCTCAATGGCCGGATTGACCCACACCAACACCCTGTTGTGTACCTTGGCAATACCCACCATCTCGTTGTCGAGCATGGCATTTTGTTCTGCCAATGCGCGCTCCAGGCTCAGCCGGGTTTGGTCCAGAACCTTCACCGACTGCCATAGGGAGCGGGTTTTGGCCCGAACCGTCTGGCGCAAGATCACATTCCAAGCTACCAGCAGCAGCGCAAACGCCCCCGCTACCAGCGCGGCATCGGTGGCGTAACGTGCATACGGTGAAACAAGCACATCAGCCACACTGGCCCCCAGCCACTTGCGATCAATCTGCTGCAACTCAGCCTCGCTGATGCGATCGAACCCGGCCTGGACCAGGGTCAGCAAAGCAGCATCACCCCGGTGAACAGCCCAGTGCAACGCACCCTCTGCGATCGGTTGTGAAAAAACAAAACTGTCAGCCAGATTCCGATGGTTCAACAGATACGCCGCAGAGGGCATGTCCATACAAAAGACCCGCACCTCGCCGACCTCGGCCGCAGTGATCACATCCGAATAGCTGGGAAACCGTTTGACCGAGTCCACCCCCTTGGACTGCAGCAGGTCGATGCAGGCATCACCATCCATAGCCCCCACCGTGAATCCGCGCGCCGAGTTGACGTCCACCAAACCACTGACGCTGTGGTGAAAAAACAAGCCCACTTTGACACGTGCATAAGGCTGGCCAAAGTCATACAGCTGCTGCCGCTCAGCTGTTTTGAACGGTGTGTCGATCACATCGGCCAAGTCGGCCTGCATGATGCGCTGGGCCTGCGCCCAGTGCTGGGCCTGGAGATTCACAAAGACGCCGGTGCGCTCCTGCCACAACGCCCAGCGGTCTTTCAGTATGCCCTGAAGCTCGCCCTTGGCATCACGAAAGAGGTAGGGAGGATAGTCGTCATTGGCGACCACAGTGATCGACTCAGGGGCCAGCATGGGCACCGTCTGGGTCTGGGCCTGGGCCAACCCCAAGCAAGCACACATCAAGCCCAGCAGGAGATACCTCAGATCACTCATTAAAAAATAGCTATCAGCCCTTATTCCAAAAGGGCTGGATGCTCATCTCTCATAGGATTGTCAAAAGACAGCAGTGCCTCGGGCGGCAGCGGCCGACCAAACAGATATCCCTGGAACGCGTCACAGCCGATCCCTGCCAGGAAATCACGCTGCCCCTGTGTCTCCACCCCCTCGGCGATCACCTGCATGCCCAGATTGTGGCCCAACGCCACGATGGTCTGACAGATCACCGCGTCGTCCGGATCGGCCAGCAGATCACGCACAAACGACTGGTCGATCTTGAGCTGGTTCATCGGCAGGCGTTTCAAGTGGGTGAGTGAGGAGTAACCGGTGCCGAAATCGTCCAAGGAGAAGCTCACTCCCAAGTTCTGGATGCGGCGCATTTTGTCGATCACCTCTGGCAGGTCGTCAATCAGCATGCTCTCTGTGAGTTCCAGCTTGAGCTGGCAGGCATTGATGCCGTTGCGTGCCACCGCCTGCGCCACGGTGTGAACAAAATCATCCTGCGCAAACTGCAGGGCACTGACATTCACCGCCATCGTCCAGTTGGCAGTGTGCGGCTGCGTGGCCCACAGGCTGAGTTGCTGGCAGGCCGCATCCAGCACCCAATGGCCCAGCGGCAGGATCAGCCCGGTGTCCTCCGCCACCTCAATGAACTGACCGGGCATCATCAACCCACAGACCGGATGTTGCCAGCGCACCAGCGCCTCCACACCCCGAGGGCTGCCGTGTGCATCTACCTGCAGCTGGTAGTGCAGCACAAATTCCTGCTGGTCCAGACCACGCTGTATGTCTTTTTCCAGCGCCATGCGCGCCACCGCCAAGGCCTGCATGTCCGGGTCAAAAAAGCGCACGGTTTTGCGTCCGGCCGATTTGGCCTGGTACATGGCGGCATCGGCCATCTTCACCAGGCCATCAAAACCACCTGCATTTTTGTCAAACATCACAATGCCCAGGCTGGCCGAGCTGAGGTAAGGGCGCCCCGCCAACTCATAGGGCTGGTTCAGCGCGTGCAGGATCTTTTGCGCCACTGCCTCGGCATGGATGGCGGCGGGCTGGGCACTCACGCCCAAGGCTTCGAGCATGACCATGAACTCGTCCCCCCCGAGGTGCGCCACGGTATCTTCCTCGCGCACACAGGCCAAAAGCCGCCCACCCGTCTGGCGCAGCAGTTCGTCGCCAAAGGCCGGCCCCAGCGTGTCGTTGATGCGCCGGAAATGGTCCAGATCGAGCAGGATCAGGGCGCCACGTTGCCCGGAACGGGTGGACGAGACAATGGCCTGCTGCAGACGGTCCAGCAGGCACCTGCGGTTGGGCAGGCCTGTGAGTTCGTCAAAAAAAACCAGGTTCTCGATGGTCTGTTCCGCCTCACGGCGCATGCTGATATCCGACAAGATCACGATGTAAGACAGCTGTGCTGCCACCAAAATGCGCGACACCGTGACCTGCAGCGGGAAAGTGCGGCCATCCTTGCGCAGGCCCTCAACCTCGCGCTCATGGCAGATCACCCGGTTGACCAGCTCCGAAGCATCCTGCTGCATGAACCGGCTGTGGCCGTCACGCCAACTCTCGGGGATCAGCATGGCCAGGTTCTGGCCCACCATCTCTTCGATCGTGTAACCAAAAATCTCGCAAGCCCCCCGGTTGCAGGACGCGACCACCCCCTGTGAACTGACGGTCAACACCCCGCTGGCCAGATTGTCCAGAATGACCCGGTTACGCAGCGCCATGTCTTTTTCGCGCAGATCCATCTGGTGTTTGTAGAGCGCCATTTGCAGCACGGTGTGCAATTCGCGCTCGGTAAACGGCTTCAGGATGTAGCCGTAGGGCTCGGCCAACATGGCCCTCTCCAGGATGTCGTCAGCAGCGAATGCACTCAGAAACACCACTGGCAGGGCATGCTTGGCACGGATGGTTTGGGCAGCGGTGATGCCATCCATCCCGGCACCCAGGCCGATGTCCATCAACACCAGGTCCGGCTGCAACTGCTGGGTCAGTTGCAGGCTTTCCAGCCCGGTAGAGGCCTCCCCCACCACCTGATAACCCAAGATCTCCAGCTGCTGGCGAATATCACGCCGGATGATGGCCTCGTCTTCAACAATCAGGAGGCGCACTGGGCCTGTCCGACGTGCGGACAAGCCAGGCGGTCGGGCAAAGTCAGACGATGTGAGCATACCCAACGATACCTGCAAGACCCCAGCCGTGGCATCCGGCAAACACCTGAGTCTGCCCGGTGAAACACCTGACACCCCCGTACGAATCTGCCCCAACAAGTGGTCTCAAACCAACATCCGGGTGGCTACAGATTCGCCAATCATTCCAAAAAACATAGCTACAAGCCCTTTATACATAAGGGCTAGAGTCCTATTTCCTTCAGATGGTGAGCAAGCCCAGCTTGAGCGCGTAACGCACCAGACCAGTGACCTCGTGCACGTCGAGCTGGCGCATCAGGCCGGTGCGGTGGGTCTCAACCGTCTTGATCGACAGGTCCAGCCGACGCGCAATCTCCTTGGTACTCATGCCCTCGGCGATCAGTTGCAGCACCTCACGCTGGCGTGGCGACAACTGCTCACTGGGCTGGTCGTCTTCGCGCAGGCGGTGGACATAGTCAGCCAGCACCCCTTTGGAGACCGCCGGACTCAGGTAGGTCTCGCCACGCAAGACAGCGGTCACAGCCAACTCCAGCTCCATCGGCGCAGAGTCTTTGAGCAGATAGGCCACCGCACCGTGGCGCAAGGCGCGGCGCACATATTCCTCACTCTGGTGCATCGACAAAATCATCACCCGGATGTCAGGCATGGACTTGACCAGGCGCGCCGTGGCTTCCAGACCATTGAGGCCGGGCATGGCAATGTCCATCAGCACCAGATGGGGCTTGAGTTCCTCAGCCAGCGCCAACAGCGCCAGACCATCTCCGGCCTCGCCCACCACGGTGATGCCGGGTATGGTTTCGAGCAACTTGCCCAGGCCCGCCCGCACCAGGGCGTGGTCATCGGCCAACAGGACGCGGGTGCCGCTCACAAACGCTCCTCCTGACAGCGCCAGGGGCAACGCAGCTCGACCGTACTGCCCTGCCCGGGCCAGGAACGGATCTCCAATTGCCCCCCCACCAGAGTTGCACGCTCCTGCATACCCAGTACCCCCAGACTGGCGCCATTGGTGGCCCGTTCATGCATGGCCACGGTGTCAAAGCCTAGTCCGTCGTCGGTCACGGTCAGCAACATGTCACCTGCCTGGTGGCACAGGTTGATCTGCACCTTGCTGGCCTGCGCATGGCGGGTGATGTTGGTCAAGGCCTCCTGAACAATACGAAAACAGGCGGTCTCGATCGCGGGCGCCAAGCGCTCCAACGCGCGCTCATGGTGAAACTGGACCTCAAAGCCGCTGCGGCTGGCACTTTGCTCAGCCATCCATTTCAAAGCGGGTGCCAGCCCCAGGTCATCGAGCATCGACGGTCGCAGACCGGTCGCCAACGAGCGCACCTGTTGCAGCGCGTCTTCCACAATACGGATGTTCTCCTGGTACAGATCGGGCGGGGCCTGGTCCTTGAAGCGCTCACCGAGCTGCAGGTTGATCTTGATGGCGGTGAGTGACTGGCCCAGCTCGTCGTGCAACTCCATGGCCACACGCCGGCGCTCCTGCTCCTGGGCCTCCAGCACCCGGTGTGACAGGGCTTGCAGCTGTCGGGTGGTGGTCAGCAACCGGGTTTCAGCCTGGTGTTTGTACAGCGCCATGGCCAGCACCGTGCTGAGCTCACGCTCGGAAAACGGCTTGAGGATGTAGCCAAACGGCTCGGTCAGTTTGGCCCGCTCCAGAATATCGTCGGCGGCGTAGGCGGTCAGAAAAACCACGGGAATGGCAAAGGCTTCGCGCAGTGCGCGCGCTGTGGTGATGCCATCCATCTCTCCGGCCAGCTGAATGTCCATCAACACCAGGTCGGGGCGCCACCTATCGGCCAGCGTGATCGCCTCTTCACCGAGCGCGGTCGAGCCCACCACCGCATACCCCATGGCCTGTACCTGCAGGCTGATGTCACGCGCCACAATGGCCTCGTCTTCCACAATCAGGATCTTGGACGGCTTTTTGGGTGACGGGTCGTTCATGGATGAGGGGTGTGATTCTTAGTTTTTGCGCGCAGGTGGCTTTTTGTCGGACACAGACTTGGCTATTTTGGCCGATTTGTTTGACTTTTGAACAAACTGTTGCTCTGCGGCACGTTGTGGATGTGCAGGATGCTGTAACGCCGCTTCCAGGCGCTGGCACAAGGTGCGCAGAATTTTGATGCGGGCGTAATTTTTGTCATTGGCCTCGACCAGCGTCCAGGGCGATTCGCCTGTGCTGGTGCGCTCGACCATGTCACAGATGGCTTGCTGGTAATCGTGCCATTTTTCGCGGTTGCGCCAGTCTTCCTGGGTGATCTTGAAACGTTTGAAGGCGACCTTTTCACGCTCCTTGAAGCGCTTGAGCTGCTCCGCCTGGCTGATCTGCAACCAGAACTTCACCACGATCACACCGGCGTCGATCAGCTCATGCTCAAAGTCGTTGATCTCACCGTAGGCACGCAGCCAGTCGGCCTCACTGCAAAACCCCTCGACACGCTCCACCAGCACCCGGCCATACCAGGTGCGGTCAAAAATGGCCACTTGGCCCTGGCGCGGCAGGTTGCGCCAGAAGCGCCACAGGTGCGGCTGTGCCTTTTCTTCGTCGCTAGGTGCCGCCACCGGTGTCACCTGGTACTGGCGCGCGTCCATCGCCGCCGCAATACGACGGATCGCCCCGCCCTTGCCTGCAGCGTCAGCCCCTTCAAAGGCACACACCAGAGAACGGTTCTTGAAACGCGCATCACGCAGCAGTTCCGACAACTTGCCCTGCCAGCGCGCCAACTCGTCTTTGTAGGGCTTGTCAGCCAGAGCCAGGCTGAGGTCCAACTCGGACAGGACAGTGCGGCCATCCAGGTCAATACGGACCATCGGCGCCACCGTGGCACGGGGCGGTTCGGTCTCAACCAGCTTTTTCTGGATGGCAGCCAGCAGCACCTGGCCCACCGTCATGGAGCGATACCGATCATCTGTACCCTCCACCACCACCCAGGGCGCCGCTGCCGTGTTGGTGACACGCAGCAGATGGCCCGCCACCTCCTGCAGCTGGTCATAGGTTTTCAGGCGGTCCCAGTTCCACTGGGTGACACGCCACGCAGTACGAGGATCACTTGACAAGGCTTTAAGCCGCTTTTTTTGCCCCTCTTTGGTCAGGTGGAACCAGAACTTGAGCACCAGCGCGCCCTCGTTGACCAGCATTTCCTCAAAGCGGTTGATCTGCTCAGCGCGCGCATCAAGCTCCTTGATAGAAATCTCACCCTGGATGCGCTCCCGGATCGGATCCGAGTACCAGGAGCCGGCAAAGATGCCAATCCGCCCTTTGGGTGGCAGGCTGCGCCAGTAACGCCACATGGGCGGGCGTTCACGCTCCTCATCACTGGGTTCCGAGAACGCGAGGGTGGAAATGAATCGCGGGTCCATCCACTCGTAGAGCACATTGATGGTTTCGCCCTTGCCCGCACCATCCTGGCCGCTGATGAGCACAACGACAGGTGTCTTGCGCTTCTCAAACAGATTGACCTGCGCGTCCAGCAAGGCAGCACGCAAACCCGGCACGGCAGCGCGGTAATCAGACTTTGACAGCTGGTGACCGATTTCGGCAAATTCAAACATGTGAAACTTTCAAAAAAGGTGTGTGGCCCGTTGCAGCGCGCTGGCGCCATCAGGCCAAACCTGTCAAAGAAACCAGGCCGGTCCACCCAAGCCCTTGGGCACAGCTGGCGGCCAAGTGGTCGTTGCCCGGCACGCACTCGACCAACGGCCGCCCGGTCTAGCTTGATCACTGCGGTCCATTCTAGGTTGGGCCAGGAGACGCCAAGCAGCCTCAGCAGGTGGTTGCAGAGTGGTTTCAGACAGGGACAACACCAATTGACGCGTAACTAAAATCTTGACTCACATCAATATATGACCTGCAAATACCCCCCCATGTTTGGGCATTCAGGGGTATATTGCCAAGGATAAAAAGTACCCAGGAGACACTGTGCAAACAGTCAAATACAAAATATGGATTCAGCTTCTGACCACCATCGGTGCAGCCTTGCTGATCGTCTGGACAGGCGTCATCATCTGGCAGGGCCATGTGACCCGTCAGGCGGCGCTGGATCAGGCCACCGACTTTTCAGCCAGCATGCACGATGCCACCATGGCCGGCCTGACCGGCATGATGGTCACCGGCACCGTGGCACAGCGCGATGTATTTCTGGACCAGATCAAACAACTCGGCGCCATCCGTGATGTGCGGGTCTTGCGCGCCGAGGCCGTGACCAAGCTGTACGGCCCTGGCACCGCCACCGAATCCGCCACGCCTGATGCTTTGGAGCAACAGGCGCTGACCACCGGTCAAGCGGTGATTGAGGTGCAATCCGACAGCTCCGGAGAATACCTGCGTGCGGTGCGCCCGGCACTGTCCTCCAAAAATTACCTGGGCAAAGACTGCACCACCTGCCATGCCGCGCCCGAGGGCACGGTGCTGGGTGTGGTCAGCATGAAGGTGTCACTGGACAAGGTCAACGCCAGCCTGGCCGACCAGCGCTTGAAGTCCATCCTGGCGGCACTGATCACCTGCATCCCGGTGCTGATGCTGATTTACCCGTTCATCCGCAAGGTGGTCACCCAGCCGCTGGAGTACTGTGTGCAGGTGGCGCGCGGCATTGCACAGGGCGACCTGACACAAAAGATCGAGGTCGAGACCAGCAACGAAATGGGCCAGCTGGAACAGGCTTTGAAGGACATGAACGACAGCCTGGTGAAGATCGTGCAGGAAGTGCGCCGTGGCACCGACACCATTTACAGCGCCTCCAGCGACATCGCCAGCGGCAACCTGGACCTGTCCAACCGCACCGAACAGCAGGCCAGCTCCCTGGAGAAAACCACCACCTCGATGGGAGACCTGACCACCGCCGTCAACCAGAACGCCGAGAACGCCCGCCGCGCCAATGAGTTGGCGCAATCCGCCTCCGAAGTGGCGGTCAAGGGTGGCAGCGTGGTAGCCGGGGTAATTGACACCATGGCCTCGATCAACAGCTCGTCCAAACGCATTGTCGACATCATCTCGGTCATCGACGGCATCGCCTTCCAGACCAACATCCTGGCGCTCAATGCGGCGGTGGAAGCCGCCCGAGCCGGCGAACAAGGGCGTGGTTTTGCGGTGGTGGCGGCCGAAGTGCGTAGCCTGGCCAAACGCTCGGCCGATGCAGCGCATGAAATCAAGGCGCTGATCGGTGACTCAGTCAACAAGGTGGACGCTGGCAGCACCCTGGTGCAACATGCAGGCAGCACCATGAACGAGATTGTCGAGAGCATCCGCCACGTGACCAACATCATGGGCGAGATCGCGGGTGCCAGCGCCAGCCAGTCAGAAGGCCTGGAAATGGTCAGCAGCTCGATTGCCCAGATGAACCAGGTCACGCAGCAAAACGCCGCCCTGGTTGAGCAAGCCGCAGCAGCAGCCCAGTCTCTGCAGGATCAGGCAGAAAACTTGGAACAGGTTGTTGGCGCCTTCAAATTGAACAAAAATTCGACCCAAGCCCTTATAGGACATGGATAGGTAGCTATCTATTAGGTAGCTACTTACAAAGCCTTCACAGGGCCCCAAGCGCCCGCCAAGCCACACCGGGTAAACCCTTAGAATCATTGGTTCTGGCTGTGCACCACTGACCCGTTCCTTGCGCCTGCGCCTACCTGCGCTGGCGCCTGACCGTCCCACATCCCGGGCGCGCTGAATGGCCGCCGCAGACCGGAAACAGGTACACCACACGCGCCTGTGCGTTTTGTCGCTGTCCTCCCGCATGCGTTCGCGCAGCGGTCTCCTACTGCCCAAAAAGTCCACATGTCCAGCTCACTTCCGCTTCCCGTCGGCGCGTCTGCCGAAACCTCGCCATCCCTGTCCCGCAAGGACGTCCAGACCCTGGGCCTGTCGGCCCTGGGCGGCACACTGGAGTTTTACGATTTCGTCATTTATGTGTTTTTCGCCACCGTGCTTGGCAAACTGTTTTTCCCGGTGGACATGCCCGACTGGCTGCGCCAGTTGCAGACCTTCGGCATCTTTGCTGCGGGCTACCTGTCGCGCCCGCTGGGCGGCATCATCATTGCGCACTTTGGCGACATCCTGGGCCGCAAGCGCATGTTCACACTGAGCATTTTCATGATGGCCGTGCCCACGCTGGTGATTGGCCTGTTGCCCACCTACGCCAGCATTGGCGTGGCAGCGCCACTGCTGCTGCTGGCCATGCGGGTGCTGCAAGGTGCCGCCATCGGCGGTGAAATGCCCGGCGCCTGGGTGTTTGTGGCCGAACACGTGCCAGCCAAGCGTTACGGCTTCGGCGTGGGGGCCCTCACCGCTGGCATCACCGGTGGCATCCTGCTGGGCTCGCTGGTGGCAATGGCCATCAACCGGCATTACAGCCCGGCCGAGGTGGGTGATTTCGCCTGGCGCATTCCTTTCATCCTGGGCGGCGTGTTTGGCCTGATCTCGGTCTACCTGCGCCGTTTCCTGCACGAAACACCGGTGTTCCAGGAGCTCGCCAAACGCCGCACGGTGGCGCGCGAGCTGCCGCTCAAGACCATCCTGCGCGAACACCGCGCTGCCTGTGTGCTGGTTGCCCTGCTGACCTGGGTCTTGTCTGCTGCCATTGTGGTGGTGGTGCTGATCACCCCGACCTACCTGCAAAAGGTGCATGGCATCGCGCCCACGCTGGCGCTGGAGGCCAATGCCGTCGCAACGCTGATGCTGACCCTGGGTTGTGTGCTGGCAGGCTGGGCCAGTGACCGTATCGGCACCCGGCCGGTCATGTTGATCGGTTTTGGTGGCCTGGTGCTCACGTCCTACCTGTTCTACACCGGCTTGCCCGGCACACCCAGCTCGCTGATCTGGAGCTACGGTCTGGTGGGCCTGTTTGTGGGTTCGATCGCGCTGGTGCCGATTGTGGGTGTACGCGCCTTCCCGGCAGCGGTGCGGTTCTCCGGGCTCTCTTTTGCCTACAACATGTCGTACGCGATCTTCGGTGGTCTCACACCGATCATCATCACGCTGTGGCTGCAAAAAGACACGCTGGCGCCAGCGCACTACGTGGCCGCTTTGGCCGCGCTGGGTTTTGTGCTTGGCCTGGTGCCGATGTCCAGCCGCGGCTACCAGAAAAAGTAACCCAGTCGCCTTGGTGGGCCAACTCTGACCTCCCTGTGACCTTCAATAAAAACGGCCCTCAAGAGGGCCGTTTTTTTGTTGGCTGCTTTGGGGTGTCAGCGCAGGCGCTCGGTACGCCACTTGAGAACACGTGGCACGATCAGAATCAGCAACACCACCAGCAGGATCGACAGCGACATCGGGCGCTGCAAAAAGATCATCGCACTGCCCTCGCCGATGGAGATCGCGTTGCGCATCTGCGCTTCTGCCAGCGGCCCCAGGATCATGCCCACCAGCACCGGCGCGGTGGGAAAGTCGAACCGGCGCATGATCAGCCCCAGAATGCCAATAGCGTAGAGCAAGTACAGGTCAAAGGCACTCTGGCGCATGCCGTAGACACCCACGGTGGCAAAGATCATGATGCCTGCATACAGCTGCGGCTTGGGCACCTTGAGCAGCTTCACCCACAAGCCCACCAGCGGCAGGTTCAGCACCAGCAGCATCACATTGCCGATGTAGAGTGAGGCAATCAGCGCCCACACCAGCGTGGCCGAACTGGTAAACAGCTGCGGGCCGGGCTGGATGCCATAGTTCTGAAAGGCACCGAGCAAAATCGCCGTGGTGTTGGAGGTGGGGATGCCCAAGGTCAGCAGCGGGATCATCGCCGCTGTCACCGTGGCATTGTTGGCCGCCTCCGGCCCGGCCACCCCTTCAATCGCACCGCGTGTACCGAACTCCTCTTTGTGGGCACCCTTGGCCAGTTTTTTCTCAGCGGCGTAGCTCAAAAACGTCGGAATCTCGGTACCACCGGCCGGGATACAACCAAACGGTGCACCAATGGCGGTGCCACGCAACCAGGCTGGCAGCGAGCGTTTCCAGTCACTGAGCGTCATGCTGACACGGGTCAGGCGGTTTTCGGTGTCAATCACCCGGCCCTCAAACATCACCGCGTGCATGGCCTCAGCCACCGCAAACAACCCAACGGCCACCAACACAATCTCGACCCCATCCAGCAGCTCAGGCACACCGGCGGCATAACGCACCTGGCCGGTGATCTGGTCCATGCCGACCAGCCCCAGCGCCAGCCCAATGAACAGCGCAGTGAGGCCACGCACCGTGCTCTTGCCCAGCACCGCACTCACCGTGGTGAAAGCCAGCACCATCAGCATGAAGTACTCGGGCGGCCCGAGCTTGACCGCAAATTCGGCCACCACCGGCGCAAACAGGGTCACCAGCACCGTGGCAATCGATCCGGCGACAAAAGAGCCAATCGCGGCCGTGGCCAAGGCGGCACCGGCGCGGCCACTCTTGGCCATTTTGTTGCCTTCCATGGCGGTCACCATGGTGGCGGTTTCACCCGGTGTGTTGAGCAGGATCGAGGTGGTCGAGCCGCCATACATGGCACCGTAATAAATACCGGCAAAGAAGATCATGGAGGCGGTGGCCTCCACCTGGGTGGTGATCGGCAGCAGCATGGCCACGGCGGTGGCCGGCCCGATGCCGGGCAACACCCCCACCGCCGTACCCAGCGCACAGCCGACAAAGGCCCACAACAGGTTCACCGGCGTGCCCGCCGTGGCAAACCCCTGCAACAACAGATTCCAGACATCCATCACAACCACCCTGTTTGGGTCAGACCAGGCAGGTTGATGCCCAGAAATTTGGTAAACGCCCAATAGACCGGTGCCGCAATCAGCAGGCCAACCAGCACGTCCACGGACAACGACACCCGCCAGGGCACCGGCTCGCCCTGCGCCAGGCGCATGCCACGCGCTGCCAGCACAAAACACAGAGCACAACTCAAAATAAAACCGATACTGGTGATCAGCGCCGCATTGAGCAGCAACCCGGCCGACAGCCAGACAAAACCGACCCAGTCAGGGTGGTCCCCCGAGTGCTCATCCATGTGCTGAAAACCACCCCGGCCAGCCTTGTAAACCAGCCGCAGACCACATAACACCAGGGCCAGCGTCACCACCCACGGCAAAAAATTGGGACCAACACCGGCATAGCCAGCCTGTGCCGGAATGCTGTAGGCACCCAGGCCCAGGCCCAGTGCCAACAGCAGCACGCCCAGACCCACCAGCAATTGCAAACGTGGCGAATGTTTCGCCGGGGCGTGTTGACGCATGCTGTCTCCCGTGCTGTCAGATCATGCCGGACTTGACCATGGTCGCCCGCAGGGACGCAAAGTCATCGTCGACAAATTTCTCAAAGGCCTCACCAGCCAACACCGCCGGAGTCCAGGCGTTTTTCTCGAGCGCTTCGGCCCAGGCCTTGGATTGGGTGGCCTTGACCACCATCTCGGTCAGCGCCTTGCGTTGTGCCGGGGTGATGCCCGGGGCACCATACACCCCACGCCAGTTGCCGATCTCGACATCCACACCTTGCTCTTTCAAGGTGGGTACATTGATCCCTTTCAGGCGGGCGCCCGATGTCACCCCGATGGCGCGCATCTTGCCCGTCTCGATGTAGGGGGCAAACTCGCTGTAACCGCTGCCACCAATCGTCACATTGCCGCCCAAGATGGCCGCAGTGGCTTCACCGCCGCCCCGGAAGGCCACGTAATTGATCTTGGCCGGGTCAACCCCCACCGCGCGCGCAATCATGGCCGCAGCAATGTGTTCGGTGGCACCACGCGAACCACCACCCCACTTGACGCTGGCCGGGTCTTTCTTGAGCTGCTCAACCACCTCGGCCATCGTCTTGAAAGGCGAGTTGGCGGGCAGCACAAACACGTTGTATTCGCTGGTCAGACGGGCAATCGGGGTCGCGGCGGTGATTGACACCGGCGGTTTGCCGGTGATGATGCCACCCAACATCACCGCACCCATCACCATCAGCGCGTTGGGGTCACCCTTGCTGGCATTGACAAACTGGGCCAGGCCCAGGGCGCCGGCGGCACCCCCCTTGTTTTCGTACACCACGGTGTCGGCCACCTTGGCGTCCATCAGGGCTTTGCCCAAAGCACGGCCGGTGGTGTCCCAACCACCACCTGGGTTGGCAGGCAGCATCATCTTGATATTGGTGGCAGCCAGAGCCGACAGGGGCAGCCCGCTGCTGGCGGCGAGAACCGCCAAAGACTTGAGGAAAGTATCGCGACGCATCAGATTCTCCTAGGGGTTGAGACAGGGCCTGATGATGCGTGGACAGCCTGTCAAACACCTGTCCAGATGCACTAGGGAAAATACCGAGCCAAGTTGGCCAACGGGTCCGCTGCGCTCATCTGTTACAACCCTGCCATTCACTTCCAGAGTCCATACCCATGTCCAACCCCGTCATCACCGAGCGACCCCTTCCCGTCAGCGCCAACACTGACATCCATTGGCAAGAATCTGGCCGGGCCTGCAGTGCGCGCTGGCGCTCGGAGCGGGGTGCCGCAGCACCCCGCCAAGTGGTGCTGGCGGACGACACCTTGACCGCCGACACCGCTTACCGCCTGGCCTGTGCAGGCACTGCGTTGCTCTGGCGGGGTGACTTCCAGAACGCGCGTCAACTGTTACAGGCCATGGCACGCCGAGCCGACCAGGTGCCCAAACGCAAACGCACCAAGGTGCAAGCCCCTATCGGTGCTGCCGAGGCCTTTCACCAGCAGCGGCTGGCCCAGTCGCAGCGGGCCCGCACCTTGGGCATGGTGCTCATCGAGTTCAATGCCGACTACAGCATTGCATTGCGGCGCGCACCCGATGTCAAAGCCGCCTGCACCGAAGCCTGGGGCGAGGCACAGGCCAACAGCGACACCACGTCCGGCCACTCGGTGGCCTCGCTGCGTGAGCTGCTGGGCATCACCAGCGCCTTCGAGTGGCAACGGGTGGGGGTGGAGATCAGCTCACTCGGTGCTGCGCCCAACAACCGCATCCACCCTCATTACGGCGTGTTCTCACCGGTGCGGGGTGAGTACATCCAGCTGGTGGCCACAGCCCACCTGCCCAAACCTGCCAAAGGCCAGGACAGCCTGACGGCCTTTGACATCGGCACCGGCACCGGTGTGCTGGCAGCGGTGCTGGCTCGCCGTGGCGTGCAGCACATCGTTGGCACTGACATGGACGAGCGGGCCCTGACCTGTGCCCGCGCCAATGTGGCACAGCTTGGTCTGCAGGAGCAGGTCAGCGTGCTCCAGGCCGATCTGTTTCCCCCAGGTCGCGCCTCGCTGGTGGTGTGCAACCCACCCTGGCTGCCGGCCCGGCCAGGTTCACCGCTGGAGCGCGCGGTGTACGACGAAGGCGGTCACATGCTCAGCGGTTTTCTGGCCGGTTTGTCAGCCCACTTGGAACCCAAGGGGGAAGGCTGGCTGATTCTGTCCAACCTGGCCGAACACCTGGGCCTGCGTTCCCGCGAGGCGCTGCTGGCGCTGTTTGAACAGCACAGCCTGCGTGTCATCAGCCGCATCGACGCCAAACCGCTGCACCCCAAAGCCAGCGATGCCAGCGACCCTTTGCACCAGGCCCGTGCCCAGGAGGTCACCTCACTCTGGCGGCTGGCGGTGGTAACCGCCAGCACACTCTGAAAGCCCCGTCCGACTGTGAAACTGCTGCTGATCGAAGACGACGAGGCCCTGCACACCGCACTCACACGCAGCCTGACGCGCCTGGGCTGGCAGGTCGAGGTCTGCCACGATGGGCGTGCCGCACTGGGCCACTGGCGCAGCAGCCAGCCCGATGTGGTGATGCTGGACCTGAGCCTGCCGGTGCGCGACGGCCTGCACATCCTGGGCCAGGCGCGTGACGAGGGCCTGGCCACCCCGGTGCTGATCCTCACCGCACGTGGCACCGTGGGCGACCGCATTGCCGGCCTGAACGCCGGTGCCGACGACTACCTGCCCAAACCCTTTGACCTCGACGAGCTCGAAGCGCGCTTGCGTGCCCTGCACCGCAGGCGTTCAGAAAATTATGAAAAAACGGCCTCTAGCCCTTATGGAAAAAGCGCACTAAGCTATGACAAAGAGAGCGGTGCAATCTACCATGCAGGCCAAGTGCTGGAGCTGGCACCACGTGAGTTGAGTTTTTTAAAAACCTTGCTGGCGCGCCCCGGCCAGGCGGTGTCCAAAGAGCGGCTGTTTGAGGTTGTGTTTCCGGGCCAGACCGAGGTGCAGTTTGAAGCGATCGAGGTGGTGGCCTACCGACTGCGCAAAAAATTGCAAAGCACTGGCGCCACACTGACCACCCTGCGTGGCTTGGGTTACCTGTTGAAACTGCCAGCATGAGCACCCAGGCAATGGAGACACCCCGCAAGCTGTCGCTGCGCAGCTACCTGATGCTGGGCATTTTGTTGCCAGTGGTGCTGTTCATTGTGCTCGACACCGTGGTGCTCTACAGCCAGGCGCTGGAGGCTGTCAACACCGCCTACGACCGCACCCTGCTGGCCTCGGCCAAGTCGATTGGGGAACGCATCAGCGCCAACGGCGAGGCCGAGGAGGCCCAGCTCAGCGCGGCGGTGCCCTACGCGGCACTGGAGGTGTTCGAAGCCGACAACCGCAGCCGCATGATGTACCGCATCTCCAACACCCGGGGGGAGCTGATCGACGGTTTTGCCGACCTGCGCGCCTGGCACGGCAGTCTGCCGCAACACGGCCCCTATGCGGCGCTGGTCGATTTTTACAACGATGTCTACCGTGGCGACCCGGTCCGGGTGGCGGTGCTGCTGCAACCGGTGGCGGTGCAAAACGCCCGCGTCATGGCGGTGGTGCAGGTGGCCGAAACCCTGGAGCTGCGCCGCACACTGGCGCGCCAGATCCTGATCAACACCTTGCTGCGCCAGCTGGCGCTGGTGTCGGTGATTGCGCTGGTGGTGTTTGTGGTGGTGCAACGCGCCACCAAACCGGTGCGCCAGCTCAGTGAGCAGTTGCGCCAGCGCCGGGTGGACGACCTGACCCCCTTGCAGATGGCCGACGCACCCACCGAACTGCTGCCGCTGATGGACGCCACCAACACCACCATGAGCCGCCTCAAGGACCTGCTGGACAACCAGAAACGTTTTGTGCGCGACACCGCCCACCAGCTGCGCACCCCGCTGGCGGTGCTCAAGGTACAGGTGCAGTCGGCCTTGCGCGGTGATGTGGAGCACCAGCAGGCTTTGCAGGAGATCAGCCACACGGTACAACGCGCCACCCTGCTGGCCAACCAGATGTTGTCGCTGGCCAAGGTGGCCCAGCTGGCGCAGGAACACCCGGACCCCGCCCAAAGCCTGGACTGGGCACTGGTGCTGCGCGAGGTGGCACTGGACCTGTCCCCGCTGATTGCCGAACAGGAGCTGGACTTTGACATCCAAACCACCCACGCCAGCATACAGACCCATGACTGGATGCTGCGTGAACTCACGCGCAACCTGTTGCACAACGCCATCCGCTACAGCCCGCGCGGCGGCCGCCTGCACCTGCGCCTGACACGCGACCGTCGCTGGGCCACCCTGGTCATTGCCGACAGCGGGCCGGGCATTTCGGACGAACTGCGCAAGCGCCTGTTCCAGCCGTTTTCAGCCGGCCAGGCCAGCAGCGGCTCGGGCCTGGGGCTGGCGATCTGCCTGGAAATCACCCGCACCCTGGGTGGCCACATCGAGCTGGTCAACCGCGAAATCCAGGGCCAGCGCGACGGACTCGACACCATCGCCCGGCTGCCGCTGGCAGCAAGCACAGTCGCGACCCAACGAGTAAACTGAAAAACCACCAAGGAGTTCAACCATGTTGCCAAACACCAAGACACCCGGTTTTTTCTGGCGCCCATCGATCATCCCTAGCCTGCTGGCTGGCACCACGCTGTGTATGGGCCTGCTCACCGGCACGGGCGCCATGGCACAAACCAGCCCGGCCACCTCCGCCGCTTCCGGGGCCAGTCCTGCCGCTTGTCCGGCCATCCTGAACCACAGCTTCAACCGGCTGCAGGACGAAGCGCCGCAGAACCTGTGCCAATACGCGGGCAAGGTGGTGCTGGTGGTCAACACCGCAAGTTACTGCGGCTTCACCGGCCAGTACGAAGGACTGGAGGCGCTTTACGCCAAGTACCAGGCCAAAGGATTGGTGGTGCTGGGCTTCCCGTCCAACGACTTTGGCCAGCAGGAGCCCGACTCCAACAAACAGATTGCCGACTTCTGCTTCAACACCTACGGCGTCAAGTTCCCGATGTTTTCCAAATCCGTGGTGTCTGGCGCAGGCCGCAACCCCTTGTTTGCCCAGCTGGCACAAGCCACCGGCACCGCCCCCAAATGGAATTTCTACAAGTACCTGATTGACCGCAACGGCAAGGTGGTGGACAGCTACAGCAGCCTGACCGGCCCGACCAGCCGCAGCCTGATTGCCGACATCGAGCGCGCACTCTGAGCCGACAAAACAGCAGCTGACACATGGACAAATTGCGCATCGACAAATGGCTCTGGGCCGCCCGCTTCTACAAAACCCGCAGCCTGGCCTGCGACGAGATCGACAAAGGCCGAGTCCAGGTCAACGGCGCCACAGCCAAACCCGCGCGCGAGGTCAAGGCGGGTGACAGCGTGCAACTGCGCAATGGCACCATCACCCGCACAGTGACGGTGCTGGCAGTCAGTGACAAACGTGGCCCGGCGCCGCAGGCCGCCCTGCTGTTCGAGGAAACCGCCGAATCTGTGCAACAACTCCAGCAAGCCTTGGAGCAACGCCGCCTGGCACCCGAACCCGCGCTGACCCTGACCCAAGGCCGCCCCACCAAACGCGACCGCCGCGACGCCGACAAATTGCGCGGCGACGCCTGGGGTGACCGCTGGAGTGCGTCGCTGGAGCGGTAAAGCAGCGATTTGGCATCGCCTGATGTGCAACGGGCAAAAACCGTTGCGGTCTGGCGCCTTGTGTGGCAGAGGCTGGGCTATGGGCGCTCACCTCAGACGCGCTGCGCTTTGCGACATCGGCGATCCCCCATAGCCCAGCCTCTGCTGCGAGCGTTCTGGTTGGCCAGCATGGAACGGCCAACTGCGAACTCGTCGACAAGCTCAACGACTGTTTCAGGCCGTGTGGGCTCAGGCCGGGGGCCGAGGGCCTCAGACGCGCTGCGCTTTGCGACATCGGCCCCCGGCCTGAGCCCACACGGCCCGCCACTGCTGTCAGCGCGCCAAGCAACTGACCCGGTCTTCAGTCTCTTCACCGGCTTACTCGAGACAACAACAGGACCGTCAGGCACACAAAGCAAAAACCCGCATAGATCAACCGATGCGGGTTCTTCTTTGTGACTGGCTATGCACCAGTATTTTAGATAAAAACTGCCTCTATCCCTTATTTAACAAGGGCCAGTAGCTATGGTTTTGATCAGTAGGTCTGCCCCAGCTGGCTCAGGATCGCCGGGTTTTCCAGGGTCGAGGTGTCCTGAGTGATGGTTTCGCCCTTGGCCAGGGAGCGCAGCAGGCGACGCATGATCTTGCCGGAACGGGTCTTGGGCAGGTTTTCGCCAAAACGGATGTCCTTGGGTTTGGCAATCGGGCCGATTTCCTTGGCCACCCAGTCGCGCAGTTCCTTGGCAATCTGTTTGGCCTCGTCACCCGAGGGCACACCACGCTTGAGCACCACAAAGGCGCAGATGGCTTCACCGGTCAGGTCGTCCGGGCGGCCCACCACGGCGGCTTCGGCCACCAGGTCGGTCTTGGCGACCAGGGCGGATTCGATCTCCATCGTGCCCATGCGGTGGCCGGAGACGTTGAGCACATCGTCAATCCGGCCAGTGATGCGGAAGTAGCCACGGTCGGCGCTGCGCACCGCGCCGTCACCGGCCAGGTAATAAGTGCCACCCATTTCTGCCGGGAAATAACTCGACTTGAAGCGCGCCGGGTCGTTCCAGATGGTGCGGATCATCGACGGCCAGGGGCGTTTGATGACCAGCATGCCGCCCGAGCCGTTGGGCACGTCGTGACCGGCTTCATCGACAATGGCAGCCATGATGCCGGGCAGCGGCAAGGTGCAGCTCCCAGGCACCAGCGGCGTCGCGCCAGGCAGCGGCGTGATCATGTGGCCACCGGTTTCGGTCTGCCAGAAGGTGTCGACGATCGGGCATTTTTCTTTGCCGATGTTCTTGTAGTACCACATCCAGGCTTCCGGGTTGATCGGTTCACCGACCGAACCCAGGATGCGCAGGCTCGACAGGTCAGAGCGGTCCGGGTGCACCTTGGGGTCACTTTCGGCCGACTTGATCAGCGAGCGGATCGCGGTGGGGGCGGTGTAGAAAATGCTGCATTTGTGGCGCTCAATCATCTGCCAGAAACGCCCGGCGTTCGGGTAGGTTGGCACGCCTTCAAAAATGATCTGGGTGGCACCCGCAGCCAGCGGGCCGTAACCGACATAGGCGTGGCCGGTGATCCAGCCGATGTCAGCCGTGCACCAGAACACGTCGTCCCCTCGCAGGTCAAAGGTCCAGTCCATGGTCAGCTTGGACCACAGCACAAAACCGCCAGTGGCATGCTGCACACCCTTGGGTTTGCCGGTGGAGCCGGAGGTGAACAAGATGAACAGCGGGTGCTCGGCGCCCACCATCACCGGCGCACAGGTGGTGCTTTGGCCGGCCAGCGCTTCGGTGAAGGTGATGTCGCGCCCGGCGACCATGTTGCATTGGGTTGGGGTGCGCTCAAATACCAGCACGGTCTTGATCGATTCACAACCGCCCAGACCCAGGCCTTCGTCGACGATGGATTTGAGCGGCAACTCCTTGCCACCGCGCATCTGGAAGTTAGCGGTAACCACCGCCACTGCACCGGCGTCGATGATGCGCTCTTGCAAAGCCTTGGCCGAGAAGCCGCCAAACACCACGCTGTGGGTGGCGCCGATGCGGGCGCAGGCCTGCATGGCAATCACACCCTCCAACGTCATGGGCATATAGATCAGAACGCGGTCACCCTTCTGGATGCCACGGGCGGTCAGGGCGTTGGCAAACTGGCTGACCTTGGCCAACAGTTCCTTGTAGGTGGTCTTGGTGACTTCGCCACCGTCGGATTCAAAAATGACCGCCACCTTGTTCTCATTGGGCGTGCCCATGTGTTTGTCGAGGCAGTTGTACGAGGCGTTGAGTTCGCCGTCTTCAAACCAGGTGTAGAACGGGGCGTTGGACTCGTCGAGGACTTTGGTGAACGGTTTGTTCCAGACCACGTTTTCACGTGCCAGGCGCGCCCAGAAACCTTCAAAGTCATTGGCTGCTTCAGCGCACAAGGCGTTGTAGGCATCCATGCCGGAAATGCGTGCGGCTTTGACAGTCGCCTCGCTGGGTTCGAACACGCGGTTTTCAACCAGCACGGACTCAATAGCGGAAGGTGTGCTCACAGATCTGTCTCCTCTTTGTTAAATGGCGGTCGCACCGTAATGTCAAGGTGCGCACTTACAAGCCACTGACTAGCCAGAGGGAAAGAGGGGCCACGATAAACTCCGCACATTTCCACCCTGGTTCACCCTCTATGTCCACACCCACCCCCGAAAAAAGCCCGGTTCTTCGCCCGATCCCCCGCCTGATTTTTGCCAGCCGCTGGCTGCAATTGCCGCTGTATCTGGGCTTGATTCTGGCGCAATGTGTGTACGTCTACCACTTCTGGGTGGAGCTGGTGCATCTGCTGGAGGCGGTGTTTGGCAGCCAGACCGCACTGGCGGCTTTGGTGGAAAGCATTGGCTACCGCAGTGACGCACAGGTCACCCACCTGAATGAGACCGTGATCATGCTGGTGCTGCTGGCGCTTATCGATGTGGTGATGATCTCCAACCTGCTGATCATGGTGATTGTGGGGGGCTACGAGACCTTTGTGTCACGCATGGACCTCGAAGGCCACCGCGACCAACCCGAGTGGCTGGACCATGTCAACGCCTCGGTGCTCAAGGTCAAGCTGGCCACCGCCATCATCGGCATCAGCTCAATCCATCTGCTCAAGACCTTCATCAATGCCGCCAACTACAGCGACAAGGTGTTGATTGCCCAGACGGTGATTCACATCACCTTCTTGCTCTCTGCCATGGCCATCGCCTACACCGACCGGCTGATGCAGCACCCCAGCCCGGAAGGCCACTGAGCCAGTTGAACCAGCTCGGCTCAGTGGGTGGCGGGTCGCCGCGACTGGGCCAACAACAGCGCCACCGCCAGCGTGGCACTGAGCAGCGAGCCCAGCAAAACCCCCATCTTGACCTGCACACCAAACGCAGCATCGGCGCCGTCAAACGCCAGCGAGCCGATGAACAGGCTCATGGTGAAGCCCACCCCACACAACACACACACACCAAAAAACTGTTGCCACGTGCTCTGATCGGGCAACTTGGCGCCGCCAAAACGCATCAGCAGCCAGGAGGCACCAAACACCCCCACGGCTTTACCCAGCACCAGGCCAGCCGCGATGCCCAAAGGCACGGCCTGCGTCAAGGTGGACAGCGTCACGCCGACCAGCGACACACCGGCATTGGCAAACGCAAACACCGGCAGAACCAGATAGCTCACCCAGGGGTGCAAGGCGTGTTCAGCAGTCTTCAAGGGTGAACCACCACGCCCATCCGACAAAGGCACGGCCAGTGCGGTGATCACCCCGGCCAAGGTGGCGTGGACACCTGACTTGAGCACAAACACCCAGATCACCAGCCCCACCATCACATAAGGGCCAATCGCCATCACCCGCCAGCGGTTGAGTGCCAGCAGGACCACAATGCCAGCAGCAGCGGCCAGCAACATGGTCAAGGACAGGTTGGCTGTGTAAAAGAAGGCAATCACCAGGATCGCACCGAGGTCATCGATGATCGCCACCGCCGTCAAAAAAATCTTCAGTGACGCAGGCACCCGGCTGCCCAGCAACAGCAAGATACCCAGCGCAAACGCGATGTCGGTTGCCATCGGAATGCCCCAGCCACGCAGGCCCACCGGGTCACCGGCGTTAAAAGCAGCGTAAATCAGCGCGGGCACCAGCATGCCACCCAGCGCCGCACCGGCGGGTAACAAAGCCTGTGCACGCGAAGCCAGCTCACCTTCGAGCAGTTCCCGCTTGATTTCCAGACCGACCAGAAAAAAGAACACCGCCATCCACAAATCGTTGATCCAGACCAGCGTGGGTTTGGTCAGCACCAGCCAGTCACCCGCCAGATGCACGGCACTGGGTGTATTCAGAAAAGAAATGTAATACGGCGCCAGCGGTGAGTTGCTGATGATCAGCGCAACCAGCGCGGCCAAGGCCAGCAACACACCACCGATGGTCTGCCCGTTGACAAACTGGTTGACACTTCGAACGATGTTTTTGATCATGGGCTGGCGACGGGTGAACCCGTGTGTTCTGAAGGGGCTTGGTTAAACTGTGATGTTATCGAAGACACCCAAACCCGCTAAACCCTTGAGGCAAATCACCATGAGCACAGCCATACGCCAAGCCGACCTGATTGAATCCGTTGCCGCCGCCCTCCAGTTCATCAGTTATTACCACCCCGCCGACTACATTGCCCATCTGGCGCGCGCTTACGAGCGGGAACAAAGCGCAGCCGCCAAAGACGCCATCGCCCAAATCCTGACCAACAGCAAGATGAGCGCCACCGGCCACCGCCCGATCTGCCAGGACACCGGCATCGTGAACGTGTTCCTCAAGGTGGGCATGGACGTGCGTTGGGAGGGTTTCACCGGCAGCCTAGACGACGCCATCAACGAAGGGGTACGCCGCGCCTACAACTTCCCGGGCAACACCTTGCGCGCCAGCGTGGTGGCCGACCCCGAGTTTTTGCGCAAAAACACCAAGGACAACACACCCGCCGTCATCAGCTGCGAGATCGTGCCCGGCAACACGGTCGAAGTGACCGTGGCGGCCAAGGGTGGCGGCTCGGAGAACAAAAGCAAGATGTACATGCTCAACCCCGGCGACAGCGTGGTCGACTGGGTGCTGAAAACCGTGCCCACCATGGGCGCGGGCTGGTGCCCACCGGGCATGCTGGGCATCGGCATTGGTGGCACGGCCGAAAAAGCCGTGTTGATGGCCAAGGAAAGCCTAATGGACGACCTGGACATGTATGAATTACAGGCCAAGGCAGCCAGCGGTGCCGAACTCTCCAGCGTTGAAAAACTGCGCCTGGAACTCTTCGAGAAAGTCAACGCGCTGGGCATCGGCGCCCAAGGCCTGGGTGGCCTGACCACGGTGTTGGACGTCAAGATCAAGATGTACCCGACCCACGCTGCCAGCAAACCGATTGCGATGATCCCGAACTGCGCCGCCACCCGCCATGCCCATTTTGTGATGGATGGCAGCGGCCCGGTTTACCTGACACCACCGTCGCTCGACACCTGGCCCGATGTGGCCTGGACACCCGATTACGTCAAGAGCAAAAAAGTCGATCTCAACACCCTGACCAAGGAAGAAGTCGCCAGCTGGAAACCGGGTGACACCTTGCTGCTCAACGGCAAGATGTTGACCGGCCGCGACGCCGCCCACAAACGCATCCAGCAGATGCTGGCCAAGGGTGAAAAACTGCCGGTCGACTTCACCAACCGGGTGATTTATTACGTTGGCCCGGTCGACCCGGTGGGTGACGAAGCGGTCGGCCCGGCTGGCCCGACCACCGCCACCCGGATGGACGGTTTCACCGAGATGATGCTGGCACAGACCGGCCTGATCGCGATGATCGGCAAGTCCGAACGCGGCCCGGTGGCGATTGAGGCCATCAAGAAACACAAGTCGGCCTATTTGATGGCCGTGGGTGGCGCGGCCTACCTGGTCAGCAAAGCCATCAAAACCGCCAAGGTGCTGGGTTTTGCCGACCTGGGCATGGAAGCCATCTACGAGTTCGATGTGGTCGACATGCCGGTCACCGTGGCAGTGGATGCCGCAGGTAT
This sequence comes from Rhodoferax sp. U11-2br, assembly GCF_018619435.1. Lineage (GTDB taxonomy): Bacteria > Pseudomonadota > Gammaproteobacteria > Burkholderiales > Burkholderiaceae_C > Rhodoferax. The sequence continues at coordinate 43,607 of NZ_JAHFZF010000001.1, forward strand.
CAGCGTGCACAACACCGGCCCGGCCGAATGGAAAGAGCGCATCGCCAGTGGTGAGTTCAAGGGCATCACGGTCACCACAGCGTGAGTTGACTTCGGTTTGACTGAGTTAGATCCTTCTTGCGACCACACGCTGCCAAGGCGCCCCATCGGCGTCTTTGACAGCGGTGTGGGTGGTTTGAGTGTGCTACGTGCCTTGCGGACCGAGTTGCCACACGAAGACTTTGTCTACCTGGCCGACAGCGGTTTTGCGCCCTACGGCGAGCGTGACGAGGCCTTTGTGGTCGAGCGCGCACGCCGTATCACCCACCATCTGCTGCACACCGAACAAGCGCCCATCCAGGCCTTGGTGATTGCCTGCAACACCGCCACTGCGGCGGCGATCCACCTGCTGCGCCAGGAGCTGCCCGGCCTGCCCATCGTGGGTGTTGAGCCCGCCCTGAAGCCCGCAGTGGCCAGCAGCCGCACCAAACGCATCGGCGTGATGGCGACCCGTGGCACGCTGGCCAGCGCCAAGTTCAAGGCCCTGCTGGCCAGGCTGGAGGGGCAAGCCGAGTTTGTCTGCCAGCCCTGCGACGGCCTGGCGGATGCGATTGAACATGCGGACACTTCAAAAATAGTAGCTCTGTGCTCAATCTACACAAGGGCTATCGGCCAATTTGGCTTCAAAGAGGGCGAGGTAGACACCTTGGTGCTGGGCTGCACCCATTACCCCTTTGCCAGTGCCACACTGCGTGAGGTGTTGCCTGCGGGTGTGCAATTGATCGACAACGGTGCACCGGTGGCGCGCCAGACCCGCCGCGTGTTGCCCGACCCGGCCAGTGGCCAACACAGCGGCCAGATCAGGCTACTTAGCACCGGCGACCCGGCCCTGTTGGCCCAGGCCGCAGAGCGCTGGTTGGAGCTGCAAGCACCGGTGCAAGCCTTGCCGGGATAACGGCTGAGCAAATCCCCGCTGAGAGCGGGGCCAGCGGGGTCACACGGCCCAGCGCCTTCCGGGATAATCCCCGGCCATGAACCCACTGTTGCCCCTGCTCCAACCCTACCCTTTCGAGCGCCTGCGCCAGCTGTTTGCCGGTGTCACGCCCAACCCCGCTTACACACCGATCAGCCTGGGCATTGGTGAACCCAAACACGCCACGCCCCCCTTTATCCAGCAGTCGCTGTGTGAGGCGATCAACCGCACCCCCAGCGGTCTGGCCGCTTACCCGGCCACAGCCGGTGAACCCGCGCTGCGCCAGGCCTTTGCCGACTGGATCCAAAAACGTTATGGCCTGAGCGTCAACCCGTTCACCCAAACATTACCCGTCAACGGCTCGCGCGAGGCGCTGTTTTCACTGACCCAAACCATCATCAACCCGGGTGACAGCGCGGTCAGTGGTGTGAAGCCCATCGTGGTCTGCCCCAATCCGTTTTACCAAATCTACGAAGGGGCAGCGCTGCTGGCAGGCGCCGAGCCGTACTACGTGGCGAGTGACCCAGCGCGCAACTTTGCGCCCGATTGGGACAGCGTGCCCGAAGCCGTATGGGCGCGCACCCAGCTGCTGTTTGTCTGCTCGCCCGGCAACCCGACCGGTGCGGTGATGCCCTTGTCTGAGTGGCAGAAGCTGTTGGACCTGAGCGAGCGTTTTGGTTTTGTGATTGCCAGCGACGAGTGTTACAGCGAGATTTACTTCCGCGACGAGCCACCGCTGGGTGGGCTGCAAGCCGCCGCGCAATTGGGCCGCAGCGATTTCAAGAACCTGATTTCACTGACCAGCCTGTCCAAACGCAGCAATGTGCCGGGCCTGCGCAGCGGTTTTGTCGCAGGTGACGCGGCCATCATCAGCGCCTTTTTGCTCTACCGCACCTACCACGGCTGCGCCATGAGCCCGGTGGTGCAAACGGCCAGCATCGCCGCCTGGGCGGATGAAACCCATGTGGTGGCCAACCGCACGCTGTACAGAGCCAAGTTTGCCGAGGTGACGCCGCTGCTGGCCGAGGTGATGGATGTCGCTCTGCCCGATGCCGGCTTTTACCTGTGGGCCAAGGTGGCTGGCGATGAGTTGGCTTTCACCCGCGACCTGTACGCAAATTACAATGTGACCGTGTTGCCGGGTTCGTTCCTGGCGCGCGAAGCGCAGGGCAGCAACCCCGGCGCTGGTCGTATCCGCATGGCACTGGTCGCCGACAGCGCCGAATGTGTGCAAGCCGCTCACCGTATCCGGGACTTTGTCAAACAGCGGTCTGCCGCTTGACCCACCCTTTTTTCCTCTGACTCACCACACCTACCATGACACAACAATTGCAAACCCTTTTGGACGCCGCCTGGGAAGACCGAGCCAACCTGTCTGCTGCCAGTGCCCCCAAAGAAGTGACCGATGCCGTCGAACACGTCATCAACCAGCTCAACAACGGCCAGCTGCGTGTGGCCAGCCGTGACGGTGTGGGCCAGTGGACCACCCACCAGTGGATCAAAAAGGCGGTGCTGCTGAGCTTCCGTCTGCGTGACAACGAGTTGATGAAAGCCGGTGACCTGAGCTTTTACGACAAGGTGCAAACCAAGTTCTCGGACCTGGACGAAGCCGGCATCAAGGCCACCGGCGTGCGCGTGGTGCCCCCCGCCGTGGCGCGCCGTGGCAGCTACCTGGCCAAGGGTGTGATCCTGATGCCCTCGTTTGTGAACATCGGAGCCTATGTGGACGAAGGCACCATGGTTGACACCTGGGCTGCGGTGGGCTCTTGCGCCCAGATCGGCAAAAACGTGCATTTGAGCGGTGGCGTCGGTATTGGCGGTGTGCTGGAACCCATGCAAGCCAACCCAACCATCATCGAAGACAACTGCTTCATCGGCGCCCGCTCCGAAATCGTCGAAGGTGTCATCGTCGAAGAAAACTCGGTGATCTCCATGGGTGTCTACATCGGCCAAAGCACCCCGATTTATGACCGTGCCACCGGCACCGTGACTTATGGCCGTATTCCGGCCGGCTCGGTCGTGATCTCCGGCAACCTGCCCAAGGACGGCGGCAAGTACAGCCTGTACGCGGCCATCATCGTCAAGCGTGTTGATGCCCAAACCCGGGCCAAGACCAGCCTGAACGACCTGCTGCGCGACTGATCCCCCACCCTGCAGCGCGCGCCCTCCTCCACCCACCCAAAGGCACACCCACATGGCCAGCACCGACAGCCCCAACGAGGGCACCATGCGCCGTTTGTTGCGGCTGATGTCCGAGAAGCGTGCCTCGGACATCTACCTGTCGGCGCACTCACCGGCGCTGATCCGCATCAACGGTGTGTGTGTGCCGATCAACAGCCAGCTGCTGCCGCCCGATGCGCCGCTGAGCCTGCTGTGCGAGATTCTTCCTGAGCAGCAGATCCAGGAGCTCAAAGCCAACAACGAGCTCAATGTGGGCTGGTCGATGACGGGGGTCGGGCGCTTTCGTGTCAGCGCCTTGCGCCAGCGTGGCTCGTTTGCGGTGGTGATCCGTTTTATCGTCAACGAGGTGCCACCGATGTCGACACTGTCGCTGCCGGCGGTGCTGGCCGATCTGATGCTGCAAAAACGCGGCTTGATCCTGATGGTGGGAGCCACCGGCTCGGGCAAAAGCACCACGCTGGCCTCGATGATCGACCACCGCAACGCCAATTTGTCGGGGCACATCCTGACCATTGAAGACCCGATTGAGTTTTTGTTCAAGAACAAACGCTCGGTGGTGAATCAGCGCGAGATCGGCACCGACACCGAGTCCTTGCAGATAGCGCTGAAAAACGCGCTGCGCCAGGCACCTGACGTGATCATGATCGGCGAAATCCGCGACCAAGACACCATGACGGCGGCCATCACCTACGCCCAGACCGGCCACCTGTGCCTGGCCACCTTGCACGCCAACAACAGCTACCAGGCGCTCAACCGGATCTTGAGCTTCTTCCCGGTGGAAGTGCGGCCCACCATGCTGGGAGATCTGGCCGCCTCGCTGCGGGCCATCGTCTCGCAGCGGCTGCTGCAAACCGTGGCCAGCACCCGCACACCGGCGGTGGAGATCATGCTCAACACCCGACTGGTGAGTGAAATGATCGAAAAAGGCAACTTCTCGGGCATCGTCGAGGCCATGGAAAAGTCCCTGGCCGAAGGCAGCCAGACCTTTGAGCAAGACATTGCCCGCCTCATCATGGCCGGCATCGTCGAGCGCAAGGAAGGCCTGGCCAATTCCGACTCCCCCACCAACCTGATGTGGCGCCTGCAGAACGACTTCACCAGCCAGGCCAACTCATTGGCCAAGGCCAATGAGCCCGACCCGGACGACCGGGCCACCTTCACCGAAATCACCCTGGACATGAGCCAGTAGCCAGCCCGCGCCCATGACCGCCACACTCGACCTGGCCCAGCAACTGATTGCCTGCCCTTCTGAAACACCTCTTGACGCGGGTTGCCTGCCCCTGATCGGCCAGCGCCTGGCCGCCCTGGGTTTTGTGCTGGAAACCCTGCATTGCGGCCCCAAAGACCAGAGCGTCACCAATTTATGGGCGAAACGGCCCTCAGCCCTTATAAAACAAGGGGGTACAGCTAGCAAGTTGATAGTTTTTGCAGGCCACACCGATGTGGTGCCCAGCGGCCCGCTGACCAGTTGGCACAGCCCACCCTTCACGCCCAGCGTGCGCGACGGCAAGCTCTATGGGCGTGGCGCGGCCGACATGAAGACCTCGCTCGCGGCCTTTGTGGTGGCCACCGAAGAGTTCCTCCACGCCCACCCGGACACCCCGCTGGCGATTGGCTTTTTGCTCACCAGCGACGAGGAAGGCCCGGCGCTTGACGGCACGGTGCGCGTGGTGAACCTGCTGCGTGAACGCGGCGAGCGGCTGGACTACTGCATTGTGGGTGAACCGACCTCGGTGCAACGCACCGGCGACATGATCAAGAACGGTCGGCGTGGCTCACTCAGTGGCAGGCTCACCGTCAAAGGGGTGCAAGGCCACATCGCCTACCCGCATCTGGCCAACAACCCGATCCACCAACTGGCGCCCGCGTTGGCCGAGCTGGTGGCCACCGAGTGGGACGCGGGCAATGCCTTCTTTCCACCCACCACCTGGCAGGTCAGCAACATCCATGGCGGCACCGGCGCGGGCAATGTGATTCCGGGCACGGTGGTGGTGGATTTCAACTTCCGTTTCAGCACCGAATCAACACCAGAATCCTTGCAAACACGGCTGCAAGACGTGCTGACCCGGCATGGGCTGGACGTTGACCTGGTCTGGACCCTGAGTGGTCTGCCGTTTTTGACCCCACCCGGCACCCTGGTCGACGCGGTGGTGGCCGCCGTCCAGGCCGAGACCGGCCTGACACCCGAACTTTCCACCAGCGGTGGCACCAGCGACGGGCGCTTCATCGCCAGCATCTGCCCGCAGGTGATTGAGTTGGGCCCACCCAATGCCAGCATCCACAAACTCAACGAACACATTGCCCTGGCCGACATTGAGCCTTTAAAAAACATCTACCGCCGCGTGCTGGATAACCTGAGTACCTGATTGCCCATGCCCTCGTCTCCCTCCTCCTCCCTGACCCTGCTGCAATGCGTCCAGCAGGCAGAACAACAGCTGATCCAGGCCGGTGTCGCTTTTGGTCATGGCACGACCAATGCCTTTGACGAGGCCGCCTGGCTGGTGTTGTGGCGCCTGGGCCTGCCGCTGGACACCTCGCTCGACCCCGACGATGAATCATCAAAATTCGCTTTAACCCCCGAAGAGAAAGGGCTGATAGCTACATTAATTGAAGCACGCATCGACACCCGCCAACCCGCCGCCTACCTGACCAAAGAGGCCTGGTTGCAGGGTGTGGCTTTTTATGTGGATGAGCGCGTCATCGTGCCACGTTCACTGATTGCCGAAGTGCTGATGGAGGGCAACCTGGACTACTGGCTCAGCGCCGAGACCCACCGCGTGCTCGATTTGTGCACCGGCAACGGCAGCCTGGCGGTGATCGCCGCCATGGTCTACCCGGATGTCAAAGTACAGGCCTCCGACATCAGCCAGGATGCGCTCGATGTGGCTCGTATCAACATCGATCGCCACGGCCTGCATGATCGGATTGCGCTGCGTCAGGGCGACGGCATTCCCAAAACCGGCAGCCACTACGACCTGATCCTGTGCAACCCGCCTTACGTGAACGCCCAAAGCATGGCAGAGTTACCGCCTGAGTTCAAGGCCGAACCGGCGCTGGCGCTGGATGGCAACACGGCGGGCGGCAGCGATGGCATGGACTTCATCCGCCAGCTGTTGTCGGATGCGCCTGCACAGATGTCACCCGAAGCCGTTTTGGTGCTCGAGATTGGCCATGAACGCCCCCACTTCGAGGCTGCTTTTCCCGAGCTGGAAGTGATCTGGATGGAGACCAGCGCGGGCGAAGACCAGGTGCTGCTGATGACACGCGAAGCCCTGTTGGACTACCAAGCGCAGGCCAAGCAGACCACCTCCCAGCTCTTTACTTTGCGCAGCGTCACCACTGCGGAAGACTACGCGCTGTTTGGCCAACTGCTGAAGGAGTACGCGGACAAGGATCTGGCCGACGCCGCCAACAGCAGCATCTGGAAAGATCTGGAGGCCTTGCCTGAGCGTTATGGCCCGCCCCACGGTGCCGCCTTGCTGGCCTACGCCGGTGACACACTGGCTGGTTGTGGCGCCCTCACCAGCACCCAACACACCGGCGTGGCCGAGGTCAAACGCATTTATGTGCGCGAGGCTTTTCGCCGCCAGGGCCTAGCCCGCACCCTCACGCAACAATTGATGGCGCAAGCGCAAGACCTGGGCTACCACACCGCAGCCATCAGCACCTGGCCTGAGAACACCCAGGCCCTGGCGCTGTACCAACAACTGGGCTTTGAGCCCATTGCCCCGTTCAAAGTCCATCCCTACGCACAACTGGTTTTTCTGGGCGTGCCGCTCAGCCCGGCCACACCCAAGCTCCCTACATGATCACCCTCAAAAATGTCACCCTGCGCCGCAGCGCCAAAGTCCTGCTCGAAGGCGCCTCCGTCACCCTGAACCCCGGCGAAAAAGTGGGCCTGGTCGGGCGAAACGGCGCGGGCAAATCCTCGCTGTTTGCCTTGTTCAACGGCAGCCTGCACGAAGATGTGGGTGAGTACTACATCCCGACCCAGTGGCGCATGGGCCAGGTGGCCCAGGACATGCCTGAAACGGAGCAATCCGCCACCGACTTTGTGGTCGACGGCGACACCGCCCTGCTGGCGGCGCAACAGGAAGTCACCGCGTCTGAAGCCACCGAAGACTACGACCGCATGGCCCACGCCTACATGGCCTTGCAGGATGCTGGCGCCCATGACGCACCGGCACGCGCGCAGGCGCTGATCCTGGGCCTGGGTTTCAAAACTACCGAACTCACCAACCCGGTCAACAGCTTCTCAGGCGGCTGGCGCATGCGCCTGCAACTCGCCCGTGCGCTGATGTGCCCGAGCGACCTGCTGCTGCTGGACGAACCGACCAACCACTTGGACTTGGATGCCTTGGTCTGGTTGGAGGCCTGGTTGCAGCGTTACCAGGGCACGATGATTGTCATCAGCCATGACCGCGAATTCCTGGATGCGGTCACAAACGTCACCCTGCACATCGACGCGGGCAAACTGGTGCGTTACGGCGGCAACTACAGCAAGTTTGAGGACATGCGCGCCGAAAAGATGGAGTTACAACAAGCGGCGTTTGCCAAACAGCAGGACAAAATCGCCCACCTCAAGAAGTTCATTGACCGCTTCAAGGCCAAGGCCAGCAAGGCCAAACAGGCGCAAAGCCGGGTCAAGGCGCTGGACCGCATGGAAAAGATTGCGCCGCTGTTGTCCGAGGCCGACTTCACCTTCGAGTTCAAGGAACCGGCGAACCTGCCCAACCCGATGTTGTCGATGACCGGTGTGAGTTTTGGTTACCCCGCACCGGACGACGCGCCTGAAGGCACGCCCCCCACCGTGATCGTCCATAACGTCAGCAAGTCGGTGCTGGCAGGCCAGCGCATTGGCATCCTGGGCGCCAACGGCCAGGGCAAATCGACCCTGGTGAAAACCATCGCGCGTGATTTACAAGCCATCGGTGGTGAGATCACCGAGGGCAAGGGCCTGAACATCGGCTACTTTGCCCAGCAGGAGTTGGATGTGTTGCGCCCCACCGACACGCCGCTGGAGCACATGATCCGCCTGGTCAAAGACATGACGGCGGCTGGCAAGATCGCCGGTCAACAAACACGTGAGCAGGACTTGCGCAGTTTCCTGGGCACCTTCAACTTCAGCGGCGACATGGTCAAACAGGCCGTGGGCAGCATGAGCGGCGGCGAAAAAGCCCGGCTGGTGCTGTGCATGATGGTCTGGCAGCGGCCCAACCTGCTGCTGATGGACGAGCCCACCAACCACCTGGACCTCGCCACCCGCGAGGCGCTGGCGATGGCGCTCAACGAGTTTGAGGGCACGCTGATGCTGGTCAGCCATGACCGGGCGCTGCTGCGCTCAGTCTGTGACGAGTTCTGGATGGTGTCACGCGGCGGTGTGGAACCGTTTGACGGTGACCTGGACGACTACCAGAAATACCTGCTCGATGAAGCCAAACGCCAGCGTGAAGCCATCAAGGAAGCCAGCAGCGCCGCCGCCAAGGCCGAGCGCAAAGCCCAGGCCGAAGCTGCTGCGGCGGCGACCAAAGCCAAATCCAAACCCGCACCCACCGGCTCACTGAAGCGCAAGTTGCAGGACATTGAGGCGCGCATGGCGGTGCTCAATACCGAAGGCGCGGCGTTGGAAGGCCACTTGAGCCAGTCACCGCCACCGTCCGACTTTGCCAACCTGGGTAAACGCCTGAAAGCTGTGAACGAAGAGCTGCAGGGCCTGGAAGAACAGTGGCTGGAGGTATCGCAGCAAATAGAATCAGCCACATCCTGAGTCCGGGCTCGCTTTCACGGGGAAAACAACATGATTTTGGTCACTGGCGGCGCTGGTTTTATCGGCGCCAACTTCGTCCTCGATTGGCTGGCCCACAGCAACGAGCCCGTCCTCACCCTCGACAAACTCACCTACGCTGGCAATGTGGAAAACCTGCACAGCCTGCAAGGTGACGCCCGCCACACCCTGGTGCAAGGCGACATCGGTGACCGGGCCCTGGTAACCCAGTTGCTGGCCCAGCACCAGCCGCGCGCGGTCATCAACTTTGCGGCTGAGAGCCATGTGGACCGCAGCATCCACGGCCCCGGCGACTTCATCCAGACCAACATCGTTGGCACCTTCAACCTGCTCGAAGCCGTGCGCGGCTACTGGTCTGGCTTGCCTGCCGAGCAAAAGGCAGCCTTCCGCTTCCTGCATGTGTCCACCGACGAAGTTTATGGCTCCTTGGCCAAAGATGATCCGGCCTTTACCGAGTCCAGCCACATCGAGCCCAACAGCCCATATTCCGCCAGCAAGGCTGCCAGCGACCACCTGGTGCGCGCCTGGCACCACACCTACGGCCTGCCGGTGCTCACCACCAACTGTTCCAACAACTACGGCCCCTACCACTTCCCCGAGAAACTCATCCCGCTGCTGATCGTCAACTCTTTGGCAGGCAAACCGCTACCGGTGTACGGTGACGGCCAGCAGATCCGCGACTGGTTATATGTCAAAGACCACTGCAGCGCGATCCGCCGTGTCTTGGAAGCGGGCCGCCTGGGTGAAACCTACAACGTTGGCGGCTGGAACGAAAAGGCCAACCTGGACATCGTGCACACCGTCTGCGCTCTGCTTGATGAATTACGCCCGCGCGCCGACGGCCAAGCCTACAAAAATCAGATCACCTATGTGACCGACCGCCCCGGCCATGACCGCCGTTACGCCATCGATGCACGCAAGCTCGAATCTGAACTGGGCTGGAAACCGGCTGAAACGTTTGAGACCGGTATCCGCAAAACCGTGTTGTGGTACCTGGACAACCCGGAGTGGGTGACACACGTGCAAAGTGGTGCTTACCGCGACTGGGTGCAAAAACAATACGCCTGACAGAAGCTCCCCCTCATGAAAATCCTTCTCCTGGGCAAAAGCGGCCAAGTCGGCTGGGAATTACAACGCAGCCTAAGCACCTTGGGTGAACTCATTGCGCTGGACCAGAACAGCAGCGACTACTGCGGTGACTTCAGCAACCTGACTGGTCTGGCCGACACGGTGCGCAGTGTGCACCCGGACATCATCGTCAACGCCGCCGCCCACACCGCGGTTGACAAAGCCGAGAGTGAACCGGAACTGGCTCGCACCCTCAATGCCCTGGCACCGCAAGTGCTGGCCACAGAAGCGGCCAAACTCGGCGCCTGGCTGATCCACTACAGCACCGACTACGTCTTTGACGGCAGTGGTGAGACCCCCTGGGTCGAGACCGACACCCCCAGCCCTTTGAGCGTGTACGGCGCCACCAAGCTCGAAGGTGAACAGCTGATAACCGCCGCCAACCCGCGCCACCTGATCTTCAGAACCAGCTGGGTTTATGCGGCCCGCGGTGGCAACTTTGCCAAAACCATGCTGCGCCTGGCGCAGGAGCGAGACAAACTCACCGTCATCAACGACCAGATCGGTGCCCCCACCGGGGCGGATCTGCTGGCCGATGTGACAGCACATGCCATTCGCCAGCTCACCCAAGGAAAAAGCTACACCGCACCAAGCAGCGCCAACGCAGACACCCTGGCAGGCATCTACCACCTGGTCGCCAGCGGGCAAACCAGCTGGTTTGACTACGCCAAACACGTTCTGGCCCAGGCCCAGCTTGTGCAACCCGCTCTCCAGATCAAAGCACAGCAGGTCGATCCGGTGCCCACCAGCGCCTTCCCGACACCAGCCAAACGCCCGTTTAACTCTCGCTTGAATACGGCCAAGCTGCAAGCCAGCTTTGGTCTGACCCTGCCGCCATGGCAAACCGGGGTCAACCGTTTGCTGGCAGAGATTCTTTAAACCTCCAGGGAGCAGACAGATGAGCAATACAAGCAGTCCGACCAGCAGCCCGGCCCTTAGCCGCAAAGGCATCATCTTGGCCGGTGGCTCCGGCACCCGGCTTTATCCGGTGACCCAGGCGGTCAGCAAACAGCTGATGCCGGTGTATGACAAGCCGATGATCTATTACCCCCTGAGCACCCTGATGCTCTCGGGCATCCGTGAGGTGCTGATCATCTCCACCCCACAGGACACCCCACGTTTTGCCGAGTTGCTGGGCGACGGCAGCCAATGGGGCATGGCCATCAGCTACGCAGTGCAACCCAGCCCTGACGGTCTGGCCCAGGCCTTCATCATCGGGCGCGAGTTTGTCGGCAAAAACCCGAGTGCCCTGGTGCTGGGTGACAACATCTTCTACGGCCACGACCTGGTCAAACAGCTGACCCATGCCAATGCCAACCCGGTGGGGGCCAGCGTCTTTGCCTACCATGTGCATGACCCCGAGCGTTATGGTGTGGTGGCCTTTGACGAGCAGATGCGCGCCATCAGCATCGAAGAAAAGCCCAAGGCCCCCAAGAGCAACTATGCGGTGACCGGCCTGTACTTCTATGACAACCAGGTATGTGACATTGCGGCCAGCATCCAGCCCTCGCACCGAGGTGAGCTGGAGATCACCGATGTGAACAAACGTTATCTGGAACAGAACCAGCTCAACGTCGAGATCATGGGCCGCGGTTACGCCTGGCTCGATACCGGCACCCATGACAGCCTGCTGGAAGCGGCCAGCTTCATCGCCACCCTGCAAAAGCGCCAGGGCCTGCAAGTGGCCTGCCCGGAAGAGATTGCCTTTGCGCAGAAGTGGATTGATGCAGCGCAGATCCAGAAGCTGGCGACACCGCTGGCCAAGAATGGGTATGGGCAGTATCTGCTGGGCCTCATCAACTGATCATCTAAGCAACTAATTAAATTCATAGCTGCAAGCCCTGATCAAACAACGGCTGGAGCCTTATTTATGCCTTATACCGTCATCCCCACCCAATTGCCCGATGTGCTGATCCTGGAGCCCAAAGTCTTTGGGGACGCCAGAGGTTTTTTCTTTGAGAGTTTCAACGCGCGGGACTTTGCCCAGTGCACCGGGCTGGATGTGGCCTTTGTGCAGGACAACCACAGCAAGTCAGCCCAAGGGGTGCTGCGGGGTCTGCACTACCAGATCCAGCACCCGCAGGGCAAGCTGGTGCGGGTGACACAGGGTGAGGTGTTTGATGTGGCGGTGGACTTGCGCAAAAGCTCACCCACCTTTGGGAAATGGGCTGGTGTGGTGTTGTCGGCTGAGAACAAGCGCCAGCTCTGGGTACCACCGGGTTTTGCGCATGGGTTTGTGGTGACCAGTGAGAGTGCAGAGTTCCTGTACAAGACCACCGATTACTGGTACCCCGAGTTTGAGCGCAGTCTGTTGTGGAATGACCCGAGCGTGGGCATCACCTGGCCGATTCAGAGCGAACCCTTGCTGGCGGCCAAGGACAAGGCGGCTGCCACTCTGGATACCGCTGAAGTCTTTTTATAAAACCCGCAAACCTGTTATCAACCGATCTTTCTGCACAGTTTGGATCCAATAAAAAAGCCCGCACAAAGCGGGCCTTTTTGTGTCTGGTGACATACCCGTCGCCATCAGCCCATGTGCAGCCCACCATTGACCGAAAACTCGGCGCCAGTCGCGTAACCACCCTCATCCGACGCCAGCCAGGCAATGATGGAGGCGATCTCAGAGGGTTCACCCAGGCGTTTGACCGGCACCGTGGCCACAATTTTCTCAAGCACTTCCTGTCGGATGGCTTTAACCATGTCGGTGCCGATGTAGCCTGGGCTCACCGTGTTGACCGTGACACCTTTGTTGGCCAGTTCCTGCGCCAGCGCCATCGAAAAGCCGTGCATGCCGGCCTTGGCTGCCGAGTAGTTGGTCTGCCCGGCCTGCCCCTTGACACCGTTCACACTGCTGATATTGATGATACGGCCCCAGCCTTTTTCCACCATGTCACCGACCACCTGTTTGGTGACGTTGAACATCGAGTTGAGGTTGGTTTCGATCACCGCGTCCCAGTCTTCGCGGGTCATCTTCAGGAACATGCGGTCACGCGTGATGCCCGCGTTGTTGATCAGCACATCAATGCTGCCGTGCTCGGCCTTGGCCTTGCTGAACGCGGCCACGGTGGAGTCCCAGTCACCCACATTGCCAGCCGAGGCGTAAAAAGTGAAACCGGCCGCCGCCTGTTCGGCCAGCCACTTGGCGTAGTCGCGTGTCGGGCCGCAGCCAGCAATGACCTTGAACCCCTCTCTGCTCAGCCGCTGGCAGATGGCGGTACCGATACCACCCATGCCACCCGTGACGTACGCTACTTTTTGACTCATCGATTGCTCCTCTTTGTCCATCATTGAGTCGCAATGATAGACGGGGAATCAACGCTCCAAGGCGAGGGAAACCCCCATGCCACCACCAATACACAGGGCAGCCAGGCCTTTTTTGGCATTTCGGCGCTGCATTTCGTGTAACAGTGTTACCAAGATACGACAACCAGACGCACCAATCGGGTGGCCGATGGCAATCGCACCCCCGTTCACGTTGACCTTGGCCGGGTCCACTTCGAGCTGCTGGTTCACCGCACAGGCCTGGGCGGCAAAGGCTTCATTGAGCTCAAACAGATCCACATCCTGCACCTTCCAGCCAGCGCGCGCCAGTGCCTTGCGCGACGCAGGCACCGGGCCCAGGCCCATCTGCGCCGGATCCAGCCCGCTGGTGCCAAACGCGGCAATCCGTGCCAGGGGTGTCAGGCCCAGAGCCGCCGCCTTTTTGGCCGTCATGACCAGCACAGCAGCGGCACCATCATTGATGCCAGATGCATTGCCAGCGGTCACCGTCCCGGTCTTGTCAAACGCCGGGCGCAGGCCCGCCAGCGCCTCAGCGTTGGTCTTGCGGTTCAGGAACTCATCGGTGTTGAACACCAGCGGATCCCCCTTTCGCTGAGGAATGCTCACGCTAACGATTTCATCCTTGAACCGACCCGCATCCTGCGCGGCGGCGGCCTTGAGCTGGCTGCCAAGGGCCAGCACGTCTTGCATGTCACGGGTGATACCGCAGGCCTTGGCCACGTTTTCGGCGGTGATGCCCATGTGGTAGTTGTTGTAGACGTCCCACAGGCCGTCCACAATCATCGAGTCGATCATCTTCCAATCACCCATGCGCTGGCCGTCGCGGCTGCCTTGCAGCACGTGCGGGCTGGCGCTCATGTTTTCCTGGCCACCGGCGATCACGATGTCGCTGTCACCCCAGGCCACGGCTTGTGCTGCCAGCATGACCGCCTTGAGCCCCGAGCCACACACCGCATTGATCGTCAGCGCCGGAGTTTCTTGGCTCAGGCCCGCCTTCAACGTGGCCTGGCGCGCCGGGTTTTGCCCCTGGCCAGCCGCCAGCACCTGGCCCATGATGACCTCCCCCACCTGATCGGGCGAAAGCTTGGCACGTGCCAAGACCTCACGGATCACGATGCTGCCCAACTCGGGCGCGGCCACCTTGGCCAGAGAACCACCAAACTTGCCCACTGCGGTACGCGCTGCCGAAACGATAACGATGTCTTCCATGCTGCTTCCAGAGTTGTAGTTAGAAAAAAGAACGTCCAAAAAGTGGGGTCAGGCCTTGGCCAGCACATACCGACCGGGCGCGGGCTCAATCACCTTGTGTTTGCCCTTGCCGTAGGTCTTGGGTGCGGCGATTTGTTTACCCGCCTGGGCTGCCAACCAGGTCGACCAGTCGGTCCACCAGCTGCCAGGGTGTTCCACCGCGCCTTGCATCCACTCGTCGTGGGTCTTGGGCAACTTGTCGTCATCACGCACCCAGTAACAACGCTTGTTTTTGGCCGGTGGGTTGATCACCCCGGCAATGTGGCCCGAAGCCCCCATGACAAAACGCTTTTTACCCGGCAGGTATTGCGTGGTGGCGTAGGCACCGTTGATCGGCACGATGTGGTCCTCGCGCGAGCCGTAGATGTACACCGGCATATCGACCTTGCCCAGATCCACCTTTTGCCCACACACCGTGGCCTGCCCCGGCTTGGTGAGTTTGTTTTCCAAATAGGTGTTGCGCAGGTACCAGGCGTAAAACGGGCCTGGCAGGTTGGTGCTGTCGCTGTTCCAGTACAGCAGATCAAACGGTGGCGGTGTTTCACCCTTGAGGTAGTTGCCCACCACATAGTTCCAGACCAGATCGTTGGGTCGCAAAAAGCTGAAGGTGGTGGCCAAATCACCACCCTTCATCAAGCCGCCCTTGCCCATTTCCAGTTCGCGGTATTTGACAAACGCCTCGTCAATGAACAGGTCCAGCACACCGGTGTCGGAAAAATCCAGCATCGAGGTCAGGAAGGTGGCACTGGCCACCGGCTTTTCACCACGCGCGGCCAGCACCGCCAATGCCGTGCCCAGCATGGTGCCGCCCACACAAAAGCCCAGCGCGTTGATGGTTTTGGCGCCAGACACCTCCTGCGTCACCGTGATGGCCTTGATGACCGCGTTCTCAATGTAGTCGTCCCAGGTGGCTTTGGCCAGGGAGGCGTCGGGGTTACGCCAGCTAACCAGGAAGGTGCGGTGACCCTGCGCTACCGCATATCGCACCACCGAGTTCTCCGGCTGCAGGTCCAGGATGTAGAACTTGTTGATACAAGGCGGCACCAGCAGGAAGGGTTTCTCGTAGACCTTGTCGGTCAGAGGTTTGTATTCGATCAGCTGGAACAGCTCGTTCTCAAACACCACCGCACCTTCGGTGGTAGCAACGTTTTTGCCCACATGGAACAGGCTCTCGTCAGTCATCGAGATGTGGCCTTGCTGCATGTCGTGCAGCAGGTTTTGCAGGCCTTTGCTGATGCTCTCGCCATTGGTTTCCAGCGCCTTTTTCTGCGCTTCGGCGTTGAGCGCCATGAAGTTGCTAGGGGCGGCTGCGGCGGTAAGTTGCTCTACCGTGAAGCGGATGCGGGCACGGGTTTTGTCATCGGTGTCCACCGCTTCGGCCATGGCAGCCAGTGTCTTGGCATTGAGCAGATACGCCGCAGCGGTAAAAGCCGCCATCGGGTTGGCGGCCCAGGCCGGATCGGCAAAACGCCGGTCTTTGAGCACATGCTCGCCTTTGAAGCTGTTGCTCCAGAGCTCGGTCGCATCCTTGAGAAACTGTTGCTGCAACTCCTGCAGCTTGTCTGGCGAGAAAGAGACGGTTGGCGGCTTGGTTGTGGGCGCCATCAGCTTGGCACCGGCCTGGCCCAGGTCCATGTTCTTGAACGACTCAAAGGCCTTGCCCCAGGTGTCAACCATGGATTGCTGGAACTGCTGCGCCGTTTGCAACCATTGTTGCTGTGTCTCTTCTTTCATGGGTTACCCTTTCTCAGCCAGGTTGATGACAAAACCCTAGTATGCTGGAAGAAGGCATTCGGCAAGCTGACAAACAGCTCAAAAGACCCACACCCCAAGCAGGGTTAGGCTGCGGCCACGACCACCCGGTTGCGCCCCGCACGCTTGGCGCTGTACAAGGCAGCGTCCGCTTTCTGGAGCCAGGCCTTGGCAGCGAGGTCCGCACCGTGCACCCAGGCCAGGCCGATGCTGACGGTCACCGGGATCGGCAGACCGTCGTGCTCGATGCGCAAAGCAGCCACCTTCTCACACAAGCGCCGGGCAATGGCCAAGGCCTCGGCTTCTGCCACAACAGGAAGGTAGATCACGAACTCCTCCCCGCCCACACGTGCCAGCAAGTCCGAGCTGCGCAACTCTTCCTGCAGACACCGGGCAAAGGCGACCAACACCTGGTCACCCGCAGCATGGCCGTGGTGATCATTGATCTGTTTGAAACGGTCGATATCCAGCTGAGCAATGGCGCTGTGGGCAGGCAACACAAGCGGCAGGCGTTGCGCCAGCCAACGCCGGTTTCCCGTGCCGGTCAAGGGGTCGGTCAATGCCGCCAACTCCAATCGGACTTCTGCGCGCTCGTTGGACAGGGTGGCCACAGCCAGCGCGATGCCAAAGTGACAGAACATCTGCACATAAAAAGCCCAGGCAAATCCGTCCGATCCGGCGGTACCTGTCACGATGTACACCAACCGCAGAGCATAGATGCCGCCACTCAATGCCAGCAAAGCGGCCAGCAGCGTGCGTGATGGCAGGGGTTCATGACGGCGGTCGCGCAAGGTGTCAAAGGTACACACCGCCAGCACCAGCGCCGCTGCCCCATGGAATACCCCCGCCCGGGTGAGGTTCTGCAAGGGGAAACCGGTGACAACGCCCACCATCAGAACAGCCGCCAGCAGCATCCACATGACACGCCAGCGCACACGCCAGCGACCACTAAACTGGCGTACCCCCACCCAGAAGCAGATGTAGCCGCCCACGCCCAACAGCAGACTGCCATGGGTCCATATCCATGCGGGCAACACGGCGTTTTCACCGCTCCAGGCCACCGCCGACCCCAGGGCCAGCAAAAGGTACGCAGCCGCCAGATACGCCAAGCCCTGGGGCCTGCAGGAATGACGGCGGATGTGGACGATGCTCAAGGCCCCTGCCACCAGGGAGGTGTTGTAGACCAGGATAACGGTGGGCAAATCCAGATGAAGATTCATGTGTCTTACAGCCTGCACAGGCTGTGGTTTAGTAACCATCCCCCTGCAAAGCCGGGGTTTTCATATTGTGAGCCGCTACGAGCGGTGTCCGAATTTTTGTGTAAACGGGGCGGACATCAGTTGACGGAGATGCGATCTCCAAACTGAATAGTAAATCGCGTCAGGGCAGCCTTCCAATCCCTGATAGGCATCGTCCATTTCTGACTGATGTTGCGCAGGGCCAGATAAAACAGTTTGGTTAACGCATCATCACTTGGGAAGGAACCCCGGTTCTTGGTCAGCTTACGCATGACTCATGCTCACCGACTCGATGGCATTAGTTGTGTAAATCACCCTCCTGATCTCCGGCGTGTAGTCAAAGAACGGCTTCAGGCGACTCCAGTTCCGGCGCCAGGACTGGCCAATGGGCAGATACTGGGCATCCCAGCGATCCTCGAATTCACCGAGCATCAGCTCTGCCCGCTCGGCCGTGGCCGCCGTATAGATGCCGCGCAGGTCGCTAGCCATCTCCTTCCAGCGCGTCCAAGACACATAGTGCAGACTCACCGGCCATGGTGATGCCGATGGCTAGATACACCGCCTTGACTTCGTCGGCCACGGCGTCGGTCACGAATGAGATCAGGCTGGCCGAAACCTCGGTGCCGTACATCTCCTCCAAGTGGCTCCGGATCTCGCGCACCGTCACACCACGGGCGTACAGGGACATGATCTTGTCGTCAAAGCCTGCCCAGTGGGTCTGGTGCTTGGGGATGAGTTGGGGCTCAAAGCTGCCCTTGCGGTCACGGGGTACTTCGATGGGCAACTCACCGAACTCACCCTTGCGGGCCTTCTCCACCAGCCGCTTTGTCAGCTGCTTGAGCAGGCCGTTCTCGCCTATCAGTTCTTAAGGCGTTTTGTAATCGGCCAACGGGCTGGCCGGCAGTTCTTCGGGAACGTCGTGTTTTTTGGTTGTCATTGTGTTTGCGGACATGCAGGCTCGCGCCTGCGTTGGATGGTTCGTTTACGCAAAACCCTGCTGACCCTCAGGCCTGCAACAGCGAAGCAAGGCCTGCCATGAGTGCAGCACCGTCAAGCCGAACAGCCGACAGCCGCACCAGGCTGCGGGCCGCGAAGGCCCACAGGAATGTCGCGAGATAAAGGAGCACTGCGAGGATGTTGCGCAGATGTTCAGCTTCATCGAACGGCATGCCGAACGCACCAAGGCAGACCAGAGCCAGGCCGATCAGACCCCAACCAAAGGCGTAGCCGCCGACGATGGCGGCCACGACACGTTCCAGAATCGACAGCCGGGGTGTCACCCGTGAAGCGACTGAATTCACTGCGTTTATGCAATGAGCATCACATCCATCAAAAATGGTGTTTCAGGTTGAGCGACAACTTCCGTGGTTCACCAAAGGTGGAATAGTCTCTGCTTTCGAGGTAGGCACGATAGGTTCGATCAAACAGGTTGCTGACTGCGAAGGTCAGTTCCGTCTTGGGGTCGATCTGGTATTTGGCGTTCAAACCAATCAGTGAAAACCCGCTTTGGCGAATTGTGTAAGGATTGCCGGAAACTTCGCTTGTTCCTTCAAGGTAGGTTTTGCTGTACACACTCACATTGCCGCCAAGCGTCCAAGCGGTTCCTGGAAGTTTGTAATTGGACGCAAAGCGCACACTGTGCTGGGGAAGGTGGGTCATGTAAGACTGCCCCTGGTTGCTGCCCGAGGCGTATTTGCTGCTCACGTAGGTGTAGCCTGCACTGATGTTCCAGCCCAGCTGAATTTCACCATTCGCGCTCAAATCCAGGCCCTGGCTGAGCACCTTGTCCGACGCGGTGTAGCAATAGCCGCCGCACACGTTTGATGCGCTGTAAGCCACAGACTCATCAAGCTTGGCAAGATTGGTCTGTTCCAGCCGAAAGACCGCCGCAGCGACGTTCAGACGCTTGTCGAGTAATTCCCCCTTGATGCCCACTTCGTAATTGGAACCAAGCACCGGTTTGAGTGCGTTGCCATCGGCGCTCTTGCTGCTTTGTGGCGTAAAAATGTCCGAATAACTGACGTAGGCCGAGTATTGCTTGTTGAGGTCGTAAATCAGCCCGGCGTAGGGTGTCAGGACGCCACTCTCCTTTTGGCTGGCAATGCCGGTCGTCAAGTCTTTGTCCTCGTAATTGCTGACACGGGCACCGACAATCAATTTCAGTGGGTCGGCCAAGCTGAAGCGCCCCACCCCATAGACGCCCGTTTGCGTGATTTTTGATCCACCGGCATAGCCGGTGCCGTCGGCAACCTCGCCGAGTGCCGCAGGATCAAACGTGTAAACGTTGATCGAGGTGGAGGCGGCGTTGCCCGACCCTTGATAGCTAAAGCGTTTACTGGATCCGTTAAAACCAAAGGCAAGTTCGTGCTGGCGCCCCCAGAAATCCACGGGGCCAGAGGCGTAAACATCCATGGCATGGGTCGTAATTTGTCGTTGAAAGCTCTTCTCCCGCTCCAGGGTCATGCCTTCCCCTGTTGTTGTATCGAGGTCGCCCGAGATGTAACTGTAGTTCTGGATATCGCCATCGGTCCGGCCATGGCTGTAGGCGGCCTTAAACTGCCAACCCGCCGCGAGTTTTTGTGCCAGTTCCACGGTGTAAAGCGTGTATTCCTTGGTCGTCTGGTTATTGGCATCACCAAAGAAGGAAGATCGATCCAGGCTGGCGTCACTGCCATCTGCAGCAAATGGCACGCCAAAATGATTCCGGCCCGTCTGCTTCTGGTACTGAACACTGCCGCTGAGCGTGGTTGTTTCCGTCAAGTCGACTTCGACAATGCCATACGCGCCGCGCCGATCTTTGTAAACATAGTCCACAAACGAGTCGCTGTCTTCAGCCACAGCCACCAGTCGCCCCCGAATACGGCCCGACTCCACCAGCGGTCCCGACACATCCCCAACAACCCGGCGCTGATCCCATGAACCCAACTGCACTTCGGCCTGCCCTTGGAAGGATTCGGTGGGCCGTTTACGGACCAGGTTGATCGTGCCGCCGGGGTTACCGGCGCCACTCAACAAACCCGAAGCCCCCTGAAGCACTTCCACCCGATCAAGAAAAGCATTGTCAATCTGGGGGTTGTCGTTCCAGTCACTTATGCCTGTAGGATTTGGAATGCCGTCATATTGCGACTGCAACTCGAAACCACGGCTGTAGTAGAGGCTGCCATTGTTGCCGCGGTCAGCAACCAAGACTCCGCTGGTGGCTTTCAGCGCATCGTCCACCGACGTCATCGAGAAATCGTCCATTTGCTGGCGCGTGACCACGGTCACCGTCTGCGGGGTTTCGCGTGGCGAGAGCGCGAGTTTAGTGGCTGTGTTGGTGTACGACGCCTTGTAAGAGCCCGAACCTTCGCTGGTTCCGCTGTGATCAGCGCTGGCCGTCACGACCACGGGTACCAGGGTGGTCTCGCTGCTCGCATCGGGCCGTGCCTTGATCGTCACGGCATTGCCGTCCACATGCGCCACCAGACCACTGCCGACCAGCAGGCGATCCAAGGCCTGCCGGGGCGTGAGGCGACCGGACACTGCCGGTGCAGCCTTGCCTGCCACCAACACCTGAGGTACCGCCAATTGCGTGCCGGTCTGCCGTGCCCAGGCATTCAGAGCCTCACCCAGCGGCTGGGCTGTGATGCTGATCTGGCGCGGGCTGGTATCTTGCAATGCATCCGAGTGGGTCTGGGCCCACAAGGAGCTACAACCAAGGGCGAAGCAAACGGCCAGAGCCAGCGGGGCAGGACGAGGAAAAAAACGACTCATGAGTACTCCAGAAAAACAACATTAAGAATGATTCTTATTTGTGTAGACGCAGCACACCTGCAATTGCCGGATGGGTTCTGAAGTTTTTTTCGAATGTACAAATGTGGCGGGGAATCAAACCCGCTCGCTGATGCCAAGACGGGTGCTTGGCGCCGGTGCGTCATGGACGACCAGGGGTCCCTGCACCAACTGGACCGTTCAGCGAAGTGGCCGCACTTCCACACCTCGTGCACCGTCCACCAGGCGGACCGGCAAGGCGTTTGCCAATAGATGTCGGGTGGCAACAGCGTCGCGCGGGTCGAAGGTGCCGCTCAGACGCAGATTGGCCACTGCGGGGTCGATGACAGCGATGCCAAGATCCGCGTAGCGCGCCATCTCGGCCACGGCTTCAGACAACGATATGTCGCTGAAACTCAAAGGCATGTTCCGCCACGCGGCCACATCAACGCCTGACACGGTGCGCAGGACAGGACTTGTTCCGTCAGCAGGCAGAACCAATATCTGCCCACCGGTGAGGTCGAAAGTTTCAACATCGGCGGCACCCCCGGTCGGTTGGTCATGTGCACCTCGCACACGGGTCACGCGCACCTTGCCTTGCTCCACCGCCACCTCCACACCGTCCCGGCCAGGCATGTCTGGTGTGTAGCGCACGGAGAACCGGGTGCCCAACACGGTGACAACAGCCCCCCCCGCTTCGACAACAAATGGCCTTGCGGCATCGGGTGCCACCGAGAAAAAAGCCTGGCCCTGCACCAGATGCACTTCACGTCGGCCCCGAAAGAAGGTGACTTGAAGCGCCGTCGCGGTGTCCAGGCGCAGCGAGGAGCTGTCGGGCAACCTGGCTTCGATCTGCTGGCCCTTGCGGCTGTTGAAGGCCTGCTCGAACACCGGCTGCGCCTGGATATGCCGCCAGCCCAGCCAACCGACGCCAAAGGTCATGCCCGCCATGCCAGCAAAGGCTAGGCCTTGGGTCAGCAGCCGACGACGCTGGGGAATGGGTTGAGATCTACCTGCTTTGCGGCTCACGCGGTGCGCCTCAGCCAAGTCTGCCACCACCATGGCGCGCAGGCGTTCGACTGAGACCTGGGGCATGGTGTCGATCAGTGCCCAGTCGGCCTGCCATTGCTTGTAGGCCTGTTGGTTGGCGGGTACGGAAAACCATTGCTGAAAGACGTGCTCGTCTTCTGCGGTCCAGGGTGAAGGAGGCTGCGCGTCGTGGCGGCGCATGAACCAGCGAACCAGCTCCTGGTGCTGGCGCGAGACTTCATCGGTGACGGTGGCAGACATCATGCGGTGGCAAGTTTTCTTATGTATGTAGACGCACGAGCACACGCCATGCCGGATGGTGAGGCCGTGGAACAGTGAAAAAAAAGACAATCATTGGGGAAACCGGGGGCTTCTGTCTGACTGTTTGGATGCTGGTAGCTTGCAATCCAGGACCTGCAGTCGCGCCAGACAAGCCTGCATGGCCACTTCCAAGTGTGTCTCCACCGTCTTGACGCTGATAACCATTTTTTCTGCAACTTCGGTCCGGCTCATACCATCGAGTTTGTAAAAAACGAAGGCCTGCCGAGGTCGAGGAGGCAGTTCGGCCAATACCTGTTCGATGGCAGCCAACCGCTGACGACCCGAGAACCTGGCCTCGGGCTCCATCGACTCAGGCCCCATGCTGGCATCCGACTCTCCCAGCCCCCCAGGTGTGCGGTCGATTTCCACTTCGGCGCGCACGCTGGCGCGACGGTAGTGATCCGTCACAAGATTGCGCGCAATCGCATAAAGCAACGCACGAGGTTCTGTGACGGGGCTCTTGCCTGATGCGGCATACACGCGGGCAAAACTCTCCTGCGTGAGATCTGCTGCGATCTCGCGGTCGCCCACCTTGCGTGCAAGAAAGCTCAACAGCTCACGGTAGTAGTGCTCGAACACGGATAGGCCAATGTGGGGAAAAAACGCCAGTACCCAGGCAGCTTGGCTTTGAGTGCTCGGCTTTGGTCGACCTGGGAAAGACCTTAATTGAGAAAGGTTCGCATTATCTCAGGTTCTATGCGCTGGAATTGCGGGTTGTGCAATGCGCCTAAACCTGGCGCTGCCTTAAACCGTCACGCACAGAACGCATGCCAACTTAGGTATGCACAAATTGGGTGGGGGGAAAAACTAGTCAAAATCACGCCATGTACCTTGTTCCCATTGCATGGCTGTATGTGGCGCTGATGATGGCGCTGGCCGAAGCCACCAACAGCAACGGCACCGTGCTCGGCGCGGTCATCACCTTTGTGTTTTATGGACTGCTGCCAGTTGGCCTGGTGGTGTACCTGATGGGCACGCCGGGCCGCAAACGTGCCATCAAGGCCAGAGAACAAGCCGAGCGGGTGGCCGCCAGCGCAGAAGCGCAGGCGCAGGCCTCAGGTGTCGCGCCAGATGCAGACCGCCAGCCGACCGCTGACCCGGTCGCGCCGGTGCGAAAAGAACCGTGAGGACTGCGTCACGGTGCACCAGTCGGCACTGCCGTCGTTGCCAAAGACCCGGGTGATGCCCAAGGCTGACAGCCGTTGACGCGCCAGCCCAGCCAGACTGGCCAGCCATTTGCTGCCACCCAGCGGTGTAAACATCTGCTCGGCCTCGGTGTTTTGTTCCACGAAGGCGGCACGCACTTCATCCCCCACCTCAAACGCCTGCGGGCCAATACACGGGCCCAGCCACGCTATGACTTCTGTATCTGCTTGCCCTTGATGCATAAGGGCTAGCGCACGAAAATCCTTACAAGTCTGTTCCAGTACACCAACACCAACGTTCCCGGCCAGACCGCGCCAACCGGCATGTGCTGCGCCCACCCAGGCGCCATCGGTACTGCAAAAGAGCACCGGCAAACAGTCCGCCACCATGATGGTGCAGGCGATGCCAAGCTGATCGGTCAGGCAGGCGTCGGCGACGCTGGCGTTGGGGGTGGTCGCATCCAGGCGCAGCACCTCGGTGCCATGGACCTGGTTCAGAAACACCGGCTTGGCAACGATGGCCTGTTGCAGGATAGCCCGGTTGCTGGCCACATGGGCCTGGTCGTCGCCCACATGGTCGCCCAGATTCAGGCTGTCATAAGGCGCGTGGGAAACGCCACCCATGCGGGTGGTGCATATCGCATGCACACCGGCTGGCGCGGGCCAGTCCGGTGTCAGCCAGTCAGTGCGCGGCGTGGACCTTGTCATAGGCTTTGAGCAGTTGGTGGTGCATCTCACAGCCTTCGAGCGCCAGGCCGGGCGCGCTCAGGCCCATGAAGCGGTCTTCCTGCATGATCAGCGCATGCGCCTGGGCCAAGGGGCCGGCGCCGTACAAGAGTTCCAGTGCGTCCAGGTACGGGCCGCTGTCGCCCATGTCGGCCAGGTGGATCAGATTCTGGATGCAGGCGTAGATCGGTTTGCGCTGGGGGTTGAGCTGGTCAAAGTTCAGTATCCACTCACAGCCTTCCAGTGTGGCGGCCTCGTCACCCACGGCCAGGGCCAGCAGGGTCTTAAGTTCACCCAGGCGCAGGTCGGCCCAGAACGAGCCTGCGTCGGCCGCCAGGCCAATCAACGCGGGCACCGGGCGGTGGTCGGCCAGGTTGGAGTCGTTGAGGGTTTCCAGCAAATCGGCGCACTCTTCGTCGTCCAGGTCGCTCAGGTTCAGGATGGCTTCGCGGGTCGGGTTGGCAATGCTGTTGTTCTCGAACTCCAGGTCGTCGATCGGGTAAATCTCAGACAGGCCCGGCACCAGGATGCGGCAGGCGTAGACACCCAGGTGGGTGAAATCGGCCACATAGATGTCATGGCCATCGGCGTGCAGGCGCTGTACGCACCAGGCGTAATCCTCAGCGGTGGTGCTGCTGAAGTTCCAGTCGACAAATTCAAAATCAGGCTGGTTGCCCAGAAACTTCCAGTGGATCACGCCGCTCGAATCCACAAAGTGAATTTCAATGTTGGTGGAGCTGGCGGTCTCGTCCAGGTCAAAGCCCGGTGCGGGAAAGCCCGACAAGGCATCGAGCGCACGGCCTTGCAGTAGCTCGGTCAAGGCGCGCTCCAGCGCCACCTCAAAACGCGGGTGCGCGCCAAAGCTGGCAAAACAGCCCTGGTCTTGCGGGTTGAGCAGGGTCACATTCATCACCGGGTACTGACCACCTAATGAGGCGTCTTTCACCAGGATGCCAAAACCGGCCTCACGCAAAGCCGCGATGCCCTTGGCAATACGTGGGTAGCGTGCTATCACTTCTTCAGGCACATCGGGCAGGCAAATGCCTTCGCTGATGATGCGTGCCTTGATGGCGCGCTCAAAAATCTCGGACAGCGCCTGGGTGCGCGCTTCCATCTGGGTGTTGCCCGCCGACATGCCGTTGCTGACATACAGGTTGCCAATGATGTTGACCGGAAAATAGACGATGGCGCCGTCAGACTCACGCACGTAGGGGATGGCGCAGATGCCACGTTCCTCGTTGCCGGAGTTGAACTCCACCAGGCGCTCAGCCTCGATGTCGCCTTGCGGGTTGTAGAGCGCCTGCAGCTCGGGCGTCAGCAGCGTGGTGGGCCAGCTGCCGTCTTCGGGCAGGGCAAACCAACGTTCCTGCGGGTAGTGGACAAAATCGCGGTTGGCCACATCCGGCCCAAGGTAAAAGTGGGTCCAGAAATAGTTGGTGGACAGGCGTTCGACAAACTCACCCAGGGCGCTGGCCAGGCAAGCCAAGCGGCTCGCGCCTTTGCCGTTGGTGAATAGCAGCGGGCAGTCGCGGTCGCGGATGTGGACCGACCAGATGCCCTCCACCGGGTTGAGCCAGCTGCGCTCTTCAATGTGGAAGCCCAGTTGCTGCAGCTTGCCTTGCAGCGTGCTGATGGTGGACTCAAGGGCGGCGTCTTTGCCAGGGATAAACGTGGTGTTGTGCATGGGGCAAGGATAACAGTGGCCCTGTGGACACCGGTGGGGGTGACTAGAATGGGTCTGTTCACCGAGAACCACTCACCAAATCACCCTTCAGCCCTTATTGGAAAAGGGTCAACCGCTATCAATATTGATTAATAGGCACCACCATGATCCTCGAACTCGCTGACATCACGATCCACCCGCAACACAACGCCGCGTTTGAAGAGGCCATCCAGCGCGGCCTGAGCACCGTCATTGCCCATGCCAAAGGTTTTGAAGGTTTCAAGGTGAACCGCTGCATCGAGAACCCCAACCGTTATGTGTTGCAGATCTTCTGGACCACACTCGAAGACCACACCGTGGGTTTTCGCGAGTCGCCCGCTTTTGGTGAATGGCGTGCCATCGTCGGGCCGTTTTTCGCCAGTGCGCCGGTGGTGCAGCACTTTGATCTGGTGGCTAAATCGGCCTGAAGCCCTCGTATTCCAAGCGCTTACAGCAACCAAAAAGAGAGCACCATGAACTTTATTTTCCCGCCGGCTGCCGCCGTGACCATGCCGGTGACCGGCAGCGATGCCCAGTTTCCGGTGCACCGCATCTACTGCGTGGCGCGCAACTATGAAGACCACGCCAAAGAGATGGGCCAGCTCAACCGCGAACCGCCGTTTTTCTTCATGAAACCCGCGGACGCTGTGCTGGTCTGCCAGCCGGGCCAGACTGCCCAACTGCCCTACCCCAGCCTGACCAGCAACCTGCACCATGAGGTCGAGCTGGTGGTGGCGATGGGCACCGGTGGCCAGAACATCCCGGTTGAGCAGGCGCTGGGCCACATCTTTGGTTACGCCGTGGGGCTGGACATGACCCGGCGCGACCTGCAAAACGACATGAAAAAGCAGGGACGCCCCTGGTGCATTGGCAAAGGCTTCGATTTTTCGGCGCCGATCGGGCCAATCACAGCCGCCAACGCGGTCCCGGACATCCACAGCGCAGACATCAGCCTGCAGGTCAACGGTGTGGCGCGTCAGAGCAGCCAAATCAGCCAGATGATCTGGAACGTGGCCGAGACCATCGCACAACTCTCCACCGCCTGGGTCCTGCAGCCCGGCGATCTGATCTACACCGGCACCCCGGCAGGCGTGGCGGCTGTGGTGCAGGGTGACCGCTTGCAGGCCAGCATCAGCGGGCTGAGCCCCATCACGCTGCAGGTGGTGTGACAAAGTGGGTTGAAAGCACTGGCCCATGCTGCGCTGTCACAAGGCTGGCATGGTTTCAAATTACACTGGCAACATGCATCGTCCCCCCCTCCAACATTGCCGAAAATGTGGCCACGCGGTGGAGTACCGCATCCCGGACGACGGCGACACCAAAATACGCGCCGTCTGCCCGGCCTGCCACACGGTGCACTACGACAACCCGCTCAACGTGGTTGGCACCATCCCCGTCTGGGATAACAAGGTACTGCTGTGCAAACGCAACATCGAGCCTCGTTTTGGCAAGTGGACGCTGCCCGCAGGGTTCATGGAACTCAACGAAACCGTGGCCGAAGGCGCGGCCCGCGAGACGCTCGAAGAAGCCGGTGCCCAGTTCGAGATGGGCGAGTTTTTCTCCTTGGTGAACATCGCCCGGGTTGGCCAGGTCCACCTGTTTTACCGGGCGCGCTTGCTCAGCGACCAGTTTGATCCCGGCTTTGAGACCATTGAGGCTCGCCTGTTCACCGAAGACGAGGTGCCTTGGGACGAGATCGCTTTTCGCACCGTGGGCGAAACCCTCAAGCGGTTTT
Organism: Rhodoferax sp. U11-2br; assembly: GCF_018619435.1. GTDB lineage: Bacteria > Pseudomonadota > Gammaproteobacteria > Burkholderiales > Burkholderiaceae_C > Rhodoferax. The sequence continues at coordinate 71,581 of NZ_JAHFZF010000001.1, forward strand.
TTGCCGACCAGCGTGCGGGTCAGTTCTCGATCCATGTCTTTGATATCACCTGAGCTACTGGCCAGCGCCGAGCTGTGGTTTTACCGCGCTGGCAGCTACTTTGTCACCAGCATCCTGGACGACCCGGCCTGGCTGGCGCTGATGTTTTGTTAACGTTTTCTGGCTCTAGCCCTTATACAACAAGGGCTGAAAGCTATTCTTTTTAATACCCCATGTTGCCTTGTTACGTCCTGCTTGACCTGGAAACCACCGGCGGCAACGCACAACGTGATCAGATCACCGAGATTGCCGCGGTGCGTGTGGAGCACGGCGTGGAAGTGGCACGCTGGAGCACCCTGGTCAACCCGGGCGTCCATATCTCCAGCTTCATCGAACAACTCACCGGCATCAGCAACGCGATGGTGGCCGATGCACCCCGCTTTGACGAGGTGGCACCCCAACTGCTGAAACTGCTGGACGGTGCGGTGCTGGTGGCGCACAACGTGCGCTTTGACCACGGCTTCTTGCTGCACGCCCTGGCGCGTTTGGACGTGGCCCTGCGCAGCAAGACCCTGTGTACCGTGCGCCTGTCACGTCTGCTCTACCCTGGCGTCAAAGGCCACGGGCTGGACGCCATCATGCAGCGCCACGGCATCAGCACCGAATCACGCCACCGCGCTTTGGGCGACGTGCTGGTGATGCAAACCTGGCTGGCGCAGGTCACCCAGCAGTTTGGCGCCGACCATCTGCAACGCCAGGCGCAGGTACTGTTACAAGGCAGCGCCGCGCTGCCACCGCAACTTGACACCAACGTGGCCGACATCCCCGAAGGCCCGGGGGTCTACCTGTTTTACGGCGAGAGCGCACTGCCAATCTACGTGGGCAAAAGTGTCAAATTGCGCAGCCGTGTCATGTCGCACTTCTCTGCCTGCAACCGCGAGCCACGTGAGATGCGTATCGCCCAGGAAATCCGCCGCATCGAGTGGATCGAGACCGCAGGTGAAGTGGGCGCGTTGCTGCTCGAAGCCCGCCTGGTCAAACAGCACCAACCGCTGCACAACCGCCAGTTGCGCCGTGAGAACAACCTCTGCGCCTGGCGGCTGGACGCCAACCCGAATGCCCGCCCGCTGCTGACTCTGGTGCGCGGCGCCGAGCTGAGCCCGCAACAGTTTGGCCAGCTGTACGGCCCCTATCGCTCGAAAAACCAGGCTTTAAGCAGCCTGCGCGAGCTGGCCGAGCAACACCAGCTGTGCCCACAGGCACTGGGTCTGGAATCCGGCAAAGGGCGCTGTTTTGCGCATCAGATCGGCCACTGCAAAGGCGTGTGCTGCGGCGAGGAAACACCTGAGCGCCACCAACTGCGCCTGCAGCTGGCACTGAGCGCCAACAAATTGCGCGTCTGGCCGTTTGGCGGACCGGTGGGCCTGCGTGAACACAACCCACACACCGGTCAAGCCGACATCCACATCTTTGACCAATGGTGCCACCTGGCCACGGTGCGCAGCGACGAAGAATTGACCGATGCCCTGCAAACCCGTACCGAGGTGCTGGCCTTTGACCTGGACAGCTACCGCCTGGCGCTCAAGTACTTGACGCCACCGGGCAAATCCAGCACCACGGTGCTGGAACTCGGATCGATGAGAAGAAAAGACCTCTAGCCCTTTGAATACAAGGGTGAGCAGCTATGGTCTGAATAGCGTCTTGTCTTTTGTGTGTGGGTAGCGTGTGCCAAAGTGGCTGATACGCGGCTGAAGCTGCACGGTCCAAGCTGATCACCAGCCCTGCCACCAAGAGTCTGACCGTTCAAAGCACGTAACAAACACCGGCCATGAAAAAAGGACTTGGCATTTCTGCCGAGTCCTTGATGTCTTTGGGTATTCATGGTGGGCGGTGGAGGCTTCGAACCTCCGACCCCAGCAGTGTGAATGCTGTGCTCTACCCCTGAGCTAACCGCCCTTGTCGTTGTAGACAAGCCCTGTATTATGCCATAGTCACGCGCATCCTGGCAATCAACAGCAACAAGAATCATATTTTTTATCTGCCGCGCAGCCGGAACAGCAAAAACTTCTGTCTATAATCTAAGGCTTATTCCTCGATAGCTCAGTTGGTAGAGCGCCGGACTGTTAATCCGTAGGTCCCTGGTTCGAGCCCAGGTCGAGGAGCCAAAAAAATCCAAACGAATAAAGCCCTTGTGAGAAATCACCAGGGCTTTTTTTTGTCCGGATGGGTCTATTGCAGCGCCTCTGGCTCTGCATCGGTTCGGCAGCTTTGCTTCTGCATATGAATTTCCATGAAAACACCGCCTGACAGTCCCTCTTTCCCATTCAGCACGTTCAAACTGGCCCTGGTCGGTAGCATCATTTTTTCCTTGCAGGGCTGTGCCGTGGTGGCTGTTGCAGATGCTGCGGTGACAGTCGTTGCCACCGGGGTCAAAGTTACTGCCAAGGCGGTCGGTGCTGTCGCCGATGCCGTGATACCGGATTCAGACGATGACGAGTAGTCTGCTCTGGAAGGCATCGTTCTGGACTCTGGTTCTGATCACCCTTTGGCTGTCACTGGTCCCTTCAGAGCAAGTCCCTTCGGCATTCCATTTCTGGGACAAGGCACAACACGCATTGGGTTTTGCAGGGTTGGCGTTCCTGGGCCTGATGGCTTATCCGGGACGCCTGCCGAGGGTGATGTTGGGCTTGGCTCTGTTTGGTGCTGGTATTGAGGTTGTGCAGGGATTGACCGGCTGGCGGCAAGGCGATTGGCAAGACTGGATCGCCGACTGTGCGGGATTGGTGATCGGGTATTCGGTATGGCGTATAGGAAGATTGCTGGTCAGGAATCTAACCTGAATCAACTACCAGTTCGTTGGCAGCGACGCATTGACCGTAGCAATTGCAGCCGCATCAGGTGGACCGTAGCCACAACAAAAAAGGGCTGGGCTCCTGTCGAACCCTAACCCTTTGTTGCTTCCTCATGTATGGGAAGCGTAATGACGGCAAACCGTCAGTCATGTGTGAGCGTCAGTGTGGTCCTTGATCATCAGCATGTCTCCTATACCGAGGTTGGGGACTCGGTTACGAAGAAATTCTGCGCCACATTGTTCGGGTAGTCAATTGCTCAATTTCCACCCTTGGGGCATTGTGGCTACCCATGCCGAAGCCTCTGTCACGACCATCTGCATTTGATGATGCTTTGTTTACGTGAATGCCGGACGGATTTGCACACCCATCCCAAAGACTTCGGAGGCGAATTTGATACGCTCCGTCAAGGATGGAGTCAAGAAGTGAAACAGGGGGTGAATATGGCGACGGATCAAGGTCGTGTGGTTTTGGTGGCTGGCGCCACGGGTCTCATTGGAAGGGAAATCGTCGCCTTGCTGCTGGCTGACCGGACCGTCGAGTCCGTTCACTGTCTCGGTCGCCGACCGCTTGCACTCAAACACCCCAAACTCCAAAACCACGTGGTCGATTTCTCTGCGATACCTGCCCTTCCCAAGGTGGATGAGTGCTATATCGCACTGGGTACGAGCATCAAGGTTGCTGGTAGTCAAGAAGCGTTCAAAACGGTCGACCTAGATGCTGTTGTGGCCGTCGCCAAGGCGGCAAAGATAGCAGGAGTTACCAAGTTGGGGGTTGTCAGTGCCATGGGTGCTAACCCGAAATCCCGAGTTTTCTACAACCGCGTCAAAGGCGAGATGGAATTTGCCCTTGCCAGCTTGGGCATGCAAAGCCTAGTGATAGCCCGCCCATCCTTATTAGATGGCAACAGGGCTGCCCTGAGCCAGCCCGAGCGTGGTGGTGAGGCTTTGGGCCTGATGCTGATGCGCATACTGCGGCCTCTTGTGCCGGCGAACTACCGTGCCATTCTGGCCAAGGATGTGGCTCATGCTCTGATCTATGCGGTCCAGTCGGCCAAGCCAGGGGTCGTAAGACTCCTGTCCGGTGACATGCAAGGTGGATGACATAGCGCTGAGGAATGCCAACGCTCTGTTTCTGCTGCGCACCACCTACACTGAAACATTTACCAAAGGAAAACGATGTTTGACAAAAACGGCCAGTGGATTCATCTTGAAACGTTTGAAGACTTTGACAATGGTCTGTCGGCCCTCATTGACCTCTGGTCAAGTGGCGCAACCAACTCGATCAAAGAATCGGCACTTGCTCACTTTAAAGAGGACCTGGAGGGCGCCGTGCTCAATTGGGCTGACAACCGTGCCAAGTCGAAGAAATACGCCTCCATCGGCAAGGAACTGGCTGAGTTTGAGGAAGCGCTGAAGTAAGTTCCGGCCTGTGCAGATAATTCCGCTATGAGAATCAATCTGGTTACACCGTTTGCAGAAAAAGACGCCGTCAAAGCACTGGGGGCTCGCTGGGATGCAGTCAAGAAGTGTTGGTACATCGTCGATGTTGCTGATCTCTCGCCGTTTACGCGGTGGATTCCGAACCTAGACGCTGCCATGGATGGATCAGGCGGCAATTCACTGCTGACAAAGCCGAAATTTAACCTGCCAGCAGCTGTCAACGTTCCAGTAAAGTCAGACGCAGGCGTAGCAGACTGTGGCTGTGACGTTTTGCCTTGGGAAGACAGCGAGCACACAGCAAAGGTTTAGGCCCATGGTTCGAGCGCAGGTCGAGGAGCTATTAAACTGGGTCATGCGACTCTAAACCGTGTTGTCGCCAGCCCTTGCCGCTCAAGCACCTCAAATTGCACCACCAAGTGGTCGACTTTGCGGGGTTGCCAAACCTTCCCAAAGTAAATGAGTGTTATGTCGCCTTAAAGACCACCCTCAAGTTGGCCGGTAGTCAATCAGCTTTCAAAGCCATCGACTTGGATGCCGTTGTGGCTGTTGTACTGGCTGCACAGGCGGCAGGTGCCAAACGATTTGGTGTTGTCAGTGCCATGGGCGCAGATGCCAAGTCTCCTGTGTTCTACAACCGGATCAAAGGTGAGATGGAACTTGCCCTGAAGCAGTTGGGGTTGAAGAGCTTGGTGATTGCACGCCCCTCATTGCTGAACGGCAACAGGGCCGCCCTGGGCCAACCCAAGCGTGGTGTTGAAGGACTTGGCTTGTGGCTGGCTCGTCGGCTGCGCCCTCTTCTTCCTGTGAACTACCGTGCCGTGCTGGCCAAGGATGTGGCCCATGCCCTGATTCAAGCAGTCCAAGCCGTCAATCCAGGGATCGTGACACTTCTGTCAGGCGACATGCACGACCACCGGTAACACCAACCGTTGTGGTCAACTGGTTTTTTTATCTGCCAATTGGTTCAGTACATAACCGGCAGCACATTGTCCAAACGTGGCTGTGACGGTGACCAATGACCCGAAACCGTGACAGTTGAGTGAACCATCGCCAACGATGCCGCACGATGCGTCAGGAGGAGCTACCGGTTCACGACTGAACACACAGGCCAGGCCAATTTTTTTACCTTCACGCGCTGCGCCATGGTTTTTGCGAAGCTGATAACGCACTTTCGACAACAAAGGATCGTGCGTCACTTTGGACAAATCATCCATGCTTGTCAGATGCGCTTGTCTCTTGCCACCTGCTGCACCAGAGGCAACAAAGATCACCCGCTGTCGTATGGCCCAGTTCGCCATGACGGTTTTGACATGCCACTGATCGCAGGCATCAATGACCGCATCAACGCCCGCAGGCAACAGCTGAGACCAATTGGACGGTGTTGCAAACTCATCGATGCAATTCACCTGGCAGTCTGGGAAAAAAGTATGGATCCTGTCACGCATCGCCATCACTTTGGCTTGCCCTAAGCTGGCCTCTGTCGCGTGAATCTGCCGGTTGATGTTGGACTCTGCCACATGGTCAAGATCGATCAACGTCAATTTGCCAACGCCACTTCGGGCCAAGGACTCAGCTGCCCAGGAGCCCACGCCACCCACCCCGACGACCACAACATGTGACTGCCTCACCTTCTGAGCGCCAGTCACCCCAAAAAGCCGGTCCAAACCAGCAAATCGACGATCTTCCACGTTGCGAAGCAAGGAAGTTAAGTGCGCTATTTCAGCGAAGCCAGTCGCTCTTTGGCGGCTACCGCCGCCTCGGACTGCGGATAGGCTTTGATCAGATTGGTCAAAGTGGTCCGCGCACCCTTGCTGTCCTTCAGCTCCAACTGGCAATTGGCTACCGACAAGACGGCTTCCGGTGCACGAAGATGCTCCGGATTTTTGGCAATCAAAGAGCGGAAATTGACGATCGCCTCTTTGTAATCACGTGTGGCGTATTGCGCATTGCCCAGCCAGAACAAGGCCGTCAGCGCATAACCACTGCCGGGGTAACGCGACAGGAATCCCGAGAACTGGCTTTGCGCATTGACAAAGTCACCTTTTCTGAAAACCGCAAGCGCGGCTTCATAGTCACGCTTCTCAGCAGGTGTCACAACAAACTCCACACCATCCACGCTGACCTTTGCGGGCTCCAGCTTGGACAAACGCTCCGACAGGCTTTGCGTCTCATCCTTGTCACGTTGCTGAAGATCTGCCAAGTCTTTGGCCAGCTTCTCATTGACGCCACGCAAAGACGCTAGGTCTGCGCGCAACAGCTCAATTTGCCTCTGCAATTCCAGCAAGCCACGCCCCAATCCGGCATTCTCATCCTTGCTGCTGGTTTGAATCTGGTCAGCATCCGCCCTGAGCTTCTCAACACGCTGGCGCAAATCCAGAATGGCCTTGCGCGCCTCATCGTCTTCGAAAAGACCAGCGTGTGCCCAAGTGGCAAGCAACACACCAACCACAAAAACAAGGTGAGCTTTCGGGAAACGCAGCTGCATCACACGCACCCAAGTCATTGATAGCGGATTTCAGCCCGGCGGTTTTTGGCATAGGCAGACTCATCGTTGCCGACCACCGCTGGCTTCTCCTTGCCAAAACTCACAGCTTCAAGCTGACTGCTGGGCACACCAAGCACACTCAACGCACCAACAACAGCCTCAGCACGCTTTTGACCCAATGCCAAGTTGTATTCGCGGCCACCTGTCTCGTCGGTGTGACCTTCAATAGCCACCTTGCGACCAGACTGACTCAAAATGACTTTGGCATTTTCTGCAATCAATGCTTGGAATTCTGGGCGAATGACAAAACTGTCGTAATCAAAATAGATGATTCTCTTGGCCGACGGCAGCCCACCCTGGGCACCATTCGCACCAAGATCCACGGGGGTGACACCACCACTCTTGACACCTGAGGCGCTGTTGTCACCCCCACTACCTGACACGGGGTTGGCCGTGGCATCAGAAACCGGTACATCATTCAACGGCACTGTCGAACCGCATCCAACCAAAAAGGCACTCACAACAAAAGACAAGACCAACCGTTTCATCAAACTCTCCTAAAAAATCATCAATTCAAAAATGGGCCCCAATGCGGCTCGCGAATATCACCATTCTGACCGTTCAGCCGGGCCTTCACCTTGCCGTCCAAAGTGGTCGTCATCAAAGCCTCTCTGCCCTGGGACTGGGTCGCGTAAACCACCATTTTGCTATTGGGTGCAAAGCTGGGACTCTCGTCTGCAGCCGTATCAGACAACACGCGCACATTGCCACTGTCAATATCCAACAGATGCAGCCTGAAAGCACCGCCTGTGCGTGAAATATAAGCCATCCAACGTCCGTCCTGGCTGATGGACGGAGAAATGTTGTAAGCCCCGGTGAATGTGACGCGCTCGACGCCCAGACCATTCACACCCACCTTGTAAATCTGCGGCGAACCACCACGGTCACTGACAAAATATATGCTGCGCCCATCTGGCGAAAAAACCGGTTCGGTATCGATGCTGTTGGATTGAATCAAGCGACGCGGCTCACCACCGGTCGCACTCAGCAAAAACAATTGGGAACCACCGTCGCGGCTCAAGGTCACGGCCAGCGTCTTGCCATCAGGCGACCAGGCTGGCGCACTGTTGGAGCCTTTGAAGTTGGCAATCAAGCGGCGCTTGCCTGAACTCACGTTGTGAACATAAATCACCGGTTTGCGCGACTCAAAGGACACATAAGCCAACTGGTTGCCATCAGGTGACCAAGCTGGAGAAATGATGGGCTCAGGGCTGGCCAACGCAGACTGGGCATTTTCTCCGTCGGCATCAGCGACCCACAGCTGGTAACGCGGCCCAGATTTGGTGACATACGCAATACGTGTCGAAAAAGCGCCTTTGTCACCTGTCAGTTTTTCATAAACGTAATCAGCCACCCGATGCGCAGCCAGACGGGCGTCAGCGGCACTAACGGCAAAACTCTGACCACCCAGGTCTTGCTCCTTGACCACATCCCACAGCCGAAAGCGAACATCAACACGACCATCAGCCAAGGTGCTCACGCTGCCGGATACCACCGCATCAGAACCTGCGCGGCGAAAGACGGACAAATCCGGCAAAGACACCTCATCCAGCGCGCCATGGGTCGCCGCCACAGCCCGAAACTGCCCGCTGCGCTCCAAATCTGCCTGAACAATCTCGGAAATCTTTGCAATGGCGGTGGCTTGGCCCTTAAAAGGCGCCACCGTGATCGGGACTTGGGTCAAGCCCACGCCGGAGACTTCAACGCGGAACTGCGCCAAAGAAGGCAAGCTAAACAATGCCAACAGGAAGCAAAACAAGGTTGAAACAAAAGGAAATCGCATGCAGTAGGTCACTTCTTTGGATAGATTGCGAAACGTCAGCGCACAGGCCCAGGATTTCAGTTTACACAGCGCTTCGGCGCTCTTTGTGGAATATGGCCTGCATCATGGCGGCTGTGGAATGCTGATTTTGGAGTATCTGGCCTGCTTGAAAGGCACGCCGGGAAAATGCATCGTAGTCACGCACAATTTCTTCAATGGCTCGCCGCAGGCCATATGGTGATAGATCGCTGGTTGTCACCCCTGCATTGTGCTCCAAAACAATACGTCCCAGCCACGTGTTGGCTGTGACCACCACCGGGCAACCTGCGGTCAGGGCATCCAGAGTCACACCACTCACCCGATCCTGAAAATCAACTTCTGCATAGGCCTGTATGCTGATCCCTCCGAAAAACAGCGCACGGTAGTCTTGAGGTGAAAGTGTCTCGCTGAGCAGCGTCAGTTGTGGATAGTTGGACTGCTTGAGGCGCTCAATGTGGGTCAAGATGTCCGGGCCATGTTTGGCTTGGTGCGTCGCAGAGGTTTGAATCCAGAAGGGCAAGGTGCCCTGACTGTGCGCCAAGTCATCCACCAAATCGGCAATCCGGCTGAAGCCTTTGTCCATCCGCGCTGCGCCCGCAAACAACAAGTGTCGAAACCCTGACAAAGTTTGTCTCTGAGGCCGATCAATCACATGCGGATAGGCCACTGTGGTGGCTCGAAAACCAAGTTCTTTGAAAAAAACGGTGGTGGTCTCGGTTGTACACAAAACCTCAATATATGGCTGGCTCCGAGCAATGGCTGCCAGCTTCCCGGCTTTGGACGCCTTGGTGCCCAGCCAGTGCACATACACATACACCTTGTCAGGTGGAATCTGAGCTTTAGCCGCCCAATTCAGGAGCACCAGATCAGTGGTGCCCGCAGTGGAAAGCAGAATTTTCCCCGGCTGATCCAGGAGACGTTTGTAGAGAAAAAAACTTTGGATTTTTCGCAAAGAACGAGAAAAATACGGCCGGATCTCCCCGCGAGATGTCCAAAACTGCCCGATCTCTTTCCCCGACCAGATACGGATGTGTTCTGCAGGAGCCGTTTTGGCAATGGCCTCAACCAAACTGTAACAATGCCCCGTGTAGCTGTTTAGCGTGGGCTCAACAATGTTGAAGATCATGCGCGATCACTGATTAGCTGGCTGTGCCAGTTGCCAGAGTTTGATGTGTCGGTAATAGCTGCCTTCCGCGTTGGCGATGGCCAATGCTAGCCCATGACCACCATCCAGAAATCCAGCCTTGAAAACATAGGTCCGGACAAAGGCCCACAAACCATGCCCGACGGCCCCCCATACGGAGGATCGCTTGCCCCGACCCCAAGCCTGTTGTGCAGAGGCTGTGGAATAGCGATCAATCTTGGTCAAAACATCCGAGAAACTGCGGTGGCTATAGTGAAGCAATGCATTTTTAAGCGGTTGCGATTGCCCCCGATGAACCAGCCTTTCATGCACCAGATCATCGGAAAAACGGGCAGAACCCCGCTTGAACAGACGATCCACATAGTCTGGGGTCCAGCCAGAGTGTCGAATGAAACGGCCACAAAACCAGGATGAGCGAGGAATGCTGTAACAGTCTGCAGCATCGGCTCTAGCAATCACCGTCAAAATTTCCTGACGAAGTTCAGGTGTAACACGCTCATCGGCGTCCAGAGACAACACCCAATCCCCGGTTGCCAGATCCAGCGCTCGATTTTTCTGCGGGCCAAAACCAGGCCAATCTGGAGTCACAGCCACCTTTGCACCCCGTTGACGCGCCAAGTCAGCAGTCTGGTCAGAACTCGTGTTGTCCACCACCACAAGCTCATCAGCAAATTCAACAGACCGCAGACAGGATTCGATGTTAAGTTGCTCATTGCGGGTGACGACAACAACTGAAAGACGCATAGACATTCTTGGAGGTGACAGAGTTCAACTGATAATAACTGCCTCGCCGTTTCAGGAGGCTCTGCGTGAATCCGCAATGGATGCACCAGGCGTTCAATCAGTCACTTCATGTCTAACCCCGCTCCGCAAAGTAGTCGCGCGCTCTATGCCAGGCTCTTGACCTATCTCCGCCCGTACTGGAAGGCGTTTGGCCTGGCTGTTTTAGGCATGGTATGCACAGCTGCTACCGAACCGGTATTCCCTGCCATCATGAAATACCTGCTGGACAACGGGTTCCAGACACCAGACAAAAGACTGATCTGGCTCATTCCACTCGGAATCGTAGCGTTGTTTTTCATCCGAGGCATACTGACTTTTTGTACCAGTTACTTGATGACATGGACTTCTACACATCTAGTCACAGACCTGCGACGCGAGATGTTCAACAAAATCCTTTTTTTGCCAACACAAGCTTTCCATGACCAATCATCAGGCAAACTGATTTCTCGTATTTTGTACGATGCTGACAACGTCAATCTTGCTGCGACAAGTGTCCTGGTAACCGCTGTACGGGAATCCCTGACAGGTGTGGCACTACTGGTTTATCTTCTGTATCTGGACTGGAAACTGACACTGATCACACTGGCCATTGGCCCCTTGATTGCAGTCATCGTGAAAGGATTTAGCAAACGCATACGTGCTGCCAGTCGTTCAAGTTTTGAAGCGATCCGCTCGATGTCGCACACCATTGAAGAAACCGCTTCCGCACACAAAATCATCAAGATATTTGGTGGCCAAACCCAGCAAACCGAACGCTTCTTCAAAAACACAGAGCGTTTTCGCAGATCCATGATGCGTGAGGCATTGCCAGCTTCAGCGATGACGCCCATCACCCATCTTTCAGCATCTCTAGCCGTTGCCTTGATCGCCTACTTGGCACTGAGCCAAACCACTGGTCAAGCCAGTACTTCAGCGGGCGGTTTTGTATCGTTCATCACCGCCATGTTGTTGCTGATATCTCCCATCAAACAGTTAACCAGCATCAGCCCAATTTTGCAACGTGGACTAGCTGCGTGTGAGAGCGTCTTTGCACTGCTTGACCAAAACACAGAAACAGACACGGGTGATAAAAAACTCATTGAGGCAAAAGGAGATATCGTTTTTGAGCATGTGACTTTCAGCTACCCTGGCGCCGAACGGCTCGCACTGAACAACATCAGTTTTAGCGTGAACGCAGGACAAACAGTGGCTTTGGTTGGAGCGTCTGGAGGAGGTAAAACCACCGTCAGCGCACTGATACCACGCTTTTACAGTCCAACCGCCGGACAAATTCGCATTGACGGCATCAACATCCTTGAGCTGACATTGGAAAGTCTGCGACAAAACATTGCTTTGGTCAGTCAAGACATTGTGCTTTTTAACGACACGATTGAGGCCAATATTGCCTTTGGACTAAGCAACCATTGCGACCGCGACAAAGTGATTGCAGCAGCTATAGCGGCGAACGCTTGGGAATTTATTCAGCAGTTGCCCGAAGGACTGTCCACGCTGATCGGTGAAGACGGCGCCAAACTCTCTGGAGGCCAACGCCAACGTATCGCCATAGCACGTGCCTTGCTCAAGGATGCACCCATTCTTATTCTCGACGAAGCCACATCAGCACTCGATACAGAGTCAGAGCGTCAAGTCCAAGCGGCATTGGCGGTGTTAATGAAAAACCGTACAACGCTCGTGATTGCCCACAGACTAAGCACCATCGAAAACTCAGACCGTATCATGGTGCTGGACAAAGGCTGTATCGTTGAATCTGGCACGCACGCTGAACTGATCTCTGCCGACGGCTATTACGCCAATCTGAACCAGATTCAGATGTAAAAGCAAATAGTTGGCTGTTGCACGACAGTGACAAAAGCTAGCCTTCTGAACGACACCTAAGCCCAATACATGTGCAGCGATCAACACAGCGGTTTCCCGCAAAAAGCAGGCATTTGCATACTGAGCCCCGAGCCAGCAGGATTGACACAATAACCCATTTTTGCACCAGCAATATGTTGACGTTTATATATTTGTGAGGCCGAGCATACTCAATCCTAGCGACTAAAAGCAAAAATAATGACATCCTCTCCAAAAAATATACTCATCGCCAATATTCGTCTGATTGGTGATGTCATATTGACGACCCCCCTCATTGCCTTGCTCAGACAAGCATACCCTGAAGCCACTATAGATATTTTAGTCAATCGAGGAACCGGTGAATTCCTAGAAAAAGATCAACGTGTACGAACAGTTATCTACGTTGAAAACAGCAGAAAAAATGATGGGTACCTAGGTCAAATTTTCCGAAGCTATGATTTGGCCATCAACATGAATTCATCTGACAGAGGAAATATTGCAGTACTGCTAGCAGGAAGAGTCACGCGGATCGGATTTCGCAACAAAGGCAACTCACTAAAAAACATATGGCAACGGCTGCTACTTACCCACTCGCTTGTCTTTCCGGAAGATATTCCTGTCGTACATCACTGCGGAGTTATTGCCAAAGCACTACAAATACCTTATACGCATCTGACAGTCGATGTTTTTTGGGACAGCGCAGATGAAGCCAGAGTCAACAGCATTCTCAATGAACGTGGTGTGAACACTCCCTACTTCGTGGTTCATCCTTTTGCCCGATGGATCTACAAATACTGGCGGCCAGAAAGATTTGCAGCAGTCAGTGATGCAATTGTCGAGCGATATGGCCTGCATCCAGTTTGGACATCATCACCTTCAGCAGAGGAGAAGGCAGGGCTTGCCAATGCTGCGCTTTTGTGCCGTCACCAACCAACGCTTATTGCGGGTGATCTATCCATCAATCAGATGACCTGCTTGCTCAAGCGCGCCAAATGTTATCTCGGTCTGGATACCGCCATCAGTCACTTAGCAGCAAGCGTCGGCATACCCATGGTCGCCCTATACGGCCCGACATTTATCTCGCGTTGGTTCCCTTGGTACAACCCTGGCTCTCCAGATCAGGTATGTCCACAGCAGCGAGGCAGGCTACAACGAGGAAATATCGTTGTCGTTCAAAAAGACCGAGAATGTGTCCCTTGCGGCAAGGCAGGATGCGACGACAGTGGACAAACTGCGAGTCCCTGCATGCTAGAGATTACAGAAGATGAAGTTCTGGCGGCAATGGCGGTCTGCTTGGCAGGCCCGCCTGCCAACACACCGCACCTTAATGCATGATAACGATATGACAAAAACTATTCAGCTGAACAAAAGCCGTGGAAAATGGCTGATACTTTCCCACGCTTTTAATATGGACGGTCGTGCAGCTAGCCAAACCATAACCGATAAAATTCCATTCCTGATACAACAGGGTATTACCCCGATTGTGGTTAGCGCCCAAACTGGAACAAAAGATATTTTCATCGAACATCATCAAGTATCGGCTATAGCACCCTCTGGATTGAAGTTTGACATGCGGCATATTTTAAAGAAGTATCTCCGCAACCCACTCGCCTTCAAGATTGTCAGAGGGCTATTTTCTTTGGTACTGCTACCTTTCTATCTACTTGAACGCACATTCATTCATCTGGAAAGTCAGTGGTCCTGGTTCGTCATGGCTTATATCAAGGGGGCGGCACTGATCCGAAAACATAATCCGACGATAATTTATTCTACTGGTGGGGCCAATTCTGCCCATCTCGCAGGCTTTCTGCTAGCTCGTCGTTATCACATCCCGTGGATCGCCGAACTTCACGATCCAATGATTCATGGCGAATGGCGAAACTCACGGATGGCTTACGGCTGGGCCAAATATCTTGAACAAAAAATCTGCAAACATGCTTCGGTTGCGTGGTGGTTTACCGAGATGGCCCTAGCTAGGGCAAGTGAACGCAATCCTGACCTTGGCTCAAGGGGTCACATGATCATACCGGGTGTGGCAGCTCCTGATTTTCAAGACGCCGTGTACAAAAAGAAAGAGCGTCTACATTTTACCCACTGCGGCTCATTGGCTGAGACGAGAAATCTTGCAGTCTTTATTGAAGCTTTGCATGGAGTATTGGAAAAAGATCCGCAGTACGGCAACAAAGTCCAGATAGATATATACAGCTCTAAACTAGACTCGGTTTCAAGAGAAGCTTTAACCCGTTTTCCTCTACCCGGCATTGTCGTAGAGCATGGCCGCTTAGAAACAGATTTAGCCACTGGAAAAAGCGGGAGACAACAGGTACTGGAAGCAATGCGCCGCTCAGATGTGCTTCTGCTGTTGCATGGAAGCGACCCCTTCTGCGAAGAATACATTCCATCAAAACTATTTGAATATCTTTGGGCTAAACGGCCGATACTTGGTTTGATTTGGAGAAACGCTCAGTTAGAAAATATTCTTAATGAGCGACAGCACACTGTAGTTAACGCTCTTGATGTTGTCGATTTACAAAACAAACTATTAGAAAAACTCAATAATTGGGAAACCAGTGAGCTTCCAGACAATCCAAAATCGACTCCATTCACTGTGGAAGACGCAGTGTCCAAAATAGTGACCTTGGTGGATAATCTGACTCCACAAAGAGATTCAAAGCGACACGGGCAGCATTGATATGAAGAATTTGGTACTCTTTTGCAAATCTTATAAAAATGATGTTCTTCGCGTTGTAGAACTAACCAAAAGTGTGCAAAAGTATAATACTGACCACATCCCGTTCTATATATCTGTACCGGCAACGGATATAGACCTGTTTCGAAATAAACTTACCGGATTAACTTATACGCTAATTCAAGATGAAGAGATCTTGCAGGCAAATCCAAAGCACTCCATTGATTTAATGCATGAGATGCCAGGCAACCTTCTACAACAGGTCATCAAGTCGGAATTCTGGCGTTTGGGACTTTGTCAAAATTATGTAATGATTGACTCAGATGCATATTTTATTAAGCCTTTCGCACACAAAGACTTTATGTATGACAAAGAAACACCTTATACCGTCATGCATGAAGGAAGAGATCTTCTCAACTTTGCTGCTCGTCATGGCAAGCATAAAATCAGAAATGATTTTATGAAAGATCGTATTCAAGGCCAACAGCGCTTTGATCGATCGGGGCGAGTGTATGATTTTGGACCGTTACCCATCATATGCTCATCTTTAGTTTGGAAAGCATTAGATGAAAAATACATAGCAACAAGGAATTACAGTTTTTCAAATCTTATTCAAGAGTATCCCAACGAAATGCTATTGTATGGCGAAGCATTGCTAAAATACTCTCCAGTTCGTTTAATGCCAATAGAACCTCTTTTTAAAGTATTTCATTACAAACAGCAATATGACGAAAGCAAAGAGATTGGCGAAACCGAAGAAGTGATTTCTCAAAATTATTTAGGAATAATTAAACAATCAAACTGGGATTTTGGATTGGACCTTATCAAAAAAAAGAAAAGAATTTGGAAGTCACTCTGGATGAAAAAGTAATTCACAAAATTAGAGCTACTCAAAATGAAATTTATCAAATTTCCGTAATATTTTTCAGAAAATATTAAAAATCCACAACAAGAAAATTAAGGCATACTTCTTTGAAAGCAAATAGCATTCCAATACTATTAACTTCAAGTGTCATCGCACATGATACAAGTGTAAAACTTACTGATACCGAAAAAAGAATAGCGTTTGCACTTGAGTCGGTCAGGGAATGGCTCGCCATTGACTCCAGCTTACAAATTATTTTATGTGACGGCTCCGGTTTTGATTTCACCCCACTTATTACAAAAAAATTTCCCAACTCAAAAACAGAATGCATTTTCTTTGAAAACAACAAAGACATGGTAAGCAAATATGGACGCGGTTTTGGCGAAGGAGAAATCGTTAAATATGCATTAGCTCGCTCAGAGTCTATATCAAAGGCCGGTTGCTTCGCAAAATGCACATCCAAACTCTGGGTGAAAAACTATCTTAAGTGCCTGTCTGCATGGAATGGGAATCTTCTTTTCAAAGGCGTTTTCGTTAATACCTTTTCCCTATTCAGACCCATAAAACTAAAATACATTGACACTCGATTTTATATAGCCAGCATTAGTGCTTATGAAGAATTTTTTATAAATTCTCATTTAAACATCAAAAAAGATATAGGGCATGGTTTAGAAGAGTGCTTTCTTGAATCTATTCAAAAAAATAAAATAGAAGCATGCCTACTTAATGAACCTCCAATTATTTGCGGAGTTGGTGGTGGCACCGGCGTAAGCTACAAAACGTCATTCAAACGCACAATCAAAGAAAAGTTAAAAATCAGATTAGCAAGAAGAAATAAGAATTTTTACCATTTATTCTCTAAAAGATAACACATCAGTCATTAAGAATTACTAGATTTGGATTGTTTAAAATACAAATAAGAGATAACCGCTGCTTGCATTTGCAAATAATGCTCTCGGTAAACGGAATCCATAAATCCTCTGAGAATCCAGAACAAACTCATCAAAAACAATGCAAATGCCCAGGCATCAAAGGAGTGCCCCATGATGCCATGCCAGCCTTTAAGCATAAAAGAGATAAAAACCCATCCAAGCAATATCGCACCAACCAACCCCAGTGCCAAAACAATGTCCATCCAAGCTTGATGTGTGTGCGCAAAATGCATCACCGGCGGATGACCACATTTTTTCTCAATAAGCCTCTCATAAGTTGATCTTGAACCATCTATACCGCGCAAATTCTCAGCTATCAAGGAGAATCCTGCGCGCGTCAAAACAACTCGCCCTCCATCTGAGTTCAAACTTGAAATCAACTCCTCGGAGTATGACGGCAACTTATCTTTGTATTTATATATAATTTTTTCTTGATCAACCACCGACAAACCATTACATAGAAAATCTATAGGATTTTCGATATCAAATCCTACAGATATCTTATCAACCACCCCCCTCCACCTTACATCATTATTCACAATCTTTGCTGCAAATGTTGCAAAAAAAGCTAGCAAAATTAGAACACCAAAAAATGCCTTAAAAACACACCTTCCAGAACAGGATTTTCGATTTTTAGTTCGTTTCCTTATATTTCTTAGCAATATAGAAAAAAATGCCCCCGTCAGCATAATCACTCCAAAAAATACAGCTCCCCTTGAACTGGCAATCAATACGCTCAAAAAACAAAGCGTGATACCGATCGCAGCAATCCAAAACCTAAATTGTTGACCTTTCTGCCAGGCTACAACAGAACAAACCACAAACAACACGATGGCCTGACAAGCTGCATAGCCCAGATTCCCATGCATGGGATCGTATCCACGAAACCCCCATGGAAAGTTATGCGGTACAAGATCTTCACGCGAAGAGAAATCAAAAGCCTGGATTAGACAACTCCATATCTCATCAATGGATATGGTGTCAGGAATATTGACGCCTAATGCACCTGACCATGCCAGTAATGTCAGCGACAGGTGAATGAAAATAGGTAAAGTGCTGGCAATAGCCAAACCCCAAAGACTTGGCCCCCGTGGGCCGAGAATTTTTGCAGCACCAATACCAACACACCAAGCAAAAATAGACTGCCCCCATTGCCCTCCGAGATTTTTCCAAGCTAGATCTGATTGTTCAGCCCATAGTGGGAAAAAAACTAAAAAACAACACCAAAAAATAAGAGATGCAGGAATCTCATGTAGCTCTAAATCTTTTCCAAGTAGCAAAGTTCTGGAAAAAATGAAGTAAAAAAATAAACAAACAAGGGTAAACAGGAAAATATTTCTTAATCCTGTGGTGTTGGCAAGTGGCAGGATTGAAAAATATGCCAAAAAAATCCAATAATACACCCTGAACAAAATAGGCAACTTATTACTCATTCCAAATATGAGATTATTAAAATAGTCACGTCATTATTCCCGGTATAGCCTGTGGCTTTGATTCTGCGTTAGCACCACGCAAGAAACCGACTTACCGGCCTCACAGCAACACAATATCGTACTGCTCCTGGCCCATGGCACCTTCGCTTTGCAGCGACACCGGTTTGCCGATGAACTCGCTCAGGCCCGCCAGATGCTGACTCTCCTCGTCCAGAAACAGCTCGATGACCTTGGGGGAGGCCACCACCCGGAACTCCTTGGGGTTGAACTGGCGTGCCTCACGCAAAATCTCGCGAAAAATATCGTAGGCCACACTGCGCGGCGTTTTGACAATGCCTTTGCCTTGGCACAACGGACAGGGTTCACACAACATGTGCGCCAGGGACTCGCGGGTGCGCTTGCGTGTCATCTCCACCAGACCCAGCTGCGAAAAGCCGCCACACATGGTTTTGACGCGGTCACGCGCCAACTGCTTGCGCATTTCGGTCAACACCGCCTGGCGGTGTTCCTCACGCTCCATGTCGATGAAGTCCACCACAATGATGCCGCCCAGGTTACGCAGACGCAGTTGCCGGGCAATGGCTTGTGCAGCTTCCAGGTTGGTTCTGAAGATGGTGTCATCAAAGTTGCGGGCGCCGACAAAACCGCCGGTGTTGACATCCACCGTGGTGAGAGCCTCGGTCTGGTCCACGATCAGATAACCGCCCGACTTCAGCTCCACCCGCCGACCCAACGCCTTGGCGATGTCTTCGTCAATCGAGTGCAAATCAAAAATCGGCCGTTCACCCTTGTAGTGCTGCAGCTTTTGCGCCGCAGCCGGCATGAACTCCACACCAAAGGCTTTCAAGGCTTCAAACTGCTCCAGCGAGTCCACCCGGATAGAGACGGTGCGTTCACCCACCATGTCGCGCAGCACCCGCTGCATCAGGCTCAAATCCTGGTGCAACAAGGAGCTGGCAGGCAGCTTGGTGGCGGCCTCACGGATGCGTTTCCAGGCTTTGCGCAGGTAGGCGATGTCGTCAGCCAGTTCCTGATCGCTGGCATCCTCGGCGTTGGTGCGCAGGATGAAGCCGCCGCCCATGTCCCCCACCAGCGACTGCACCCGCTGGCGCAAACTCTCGCGCTGCTCGGTCGGTATCTTCTGCGACACACCAATGTGGTCGTCCTGCGGCAAAAACACCAGCATGCGCCCGGCAATGCTGATCTGGGTGGACAGGCGCGCGCCCTTGGTGCCAATCGGGTCCTTGATCACCTGCACCATCAGGCTCTGGCCCTCAAACACCTGTTTTTCAATCGGAATCTGCGAAGCTGCCGCACGTGCGTTGGAGATGGTTTCACCCTCGGCAGGTGGGTGCCAGACATCGGCCACATGCAAAAACGCAGCACGCTCCAGACCAATGTCGATGAAGGCCGACTGCATGCCTGGCAGCACTCGCACCACCTTGCCCAGGTAGACATTGCTCACCAGGCCGCGCTCGAGCGAGCGCTCGACGTGCAACTCCTGCAGCGCACCGCCCTCGACAATGGCCACACGCGTCTCCTGCGGCGCCCAATTGATCAGAATATCTTCTTGCATAGGGGGCAGACTGTAACGCCTCGCGGCCTAACGGCCCAGTCCGAAACCTTGCAACAAGGTGTTGGTCTCAAACATCGGCAAACCCATGATGCCGCTGTAACTGCCGCTGATGTGGGCAATGTGTGCCGCCACCCTGCCCTGCACCCCATAAGCCCCCGCCTTGCCCATCGGTTCTACACTGTCCACATAGGCCTGGATCTGCGCATCACTCATGGTGGCAAAAGTCACTTTGGAGATCGACACCGCCTGCTCACGCTGTTGCTCGGTGCCGATTACCACCGCTGTGAGCACACGGTGGGTTTTGCCCGACAGGGCACGCAAGATACGCACCGCGTCGGCATCGTCTTGCGGCTTGCCCAGAATCACCCGGCCCAGCGCCACCGTGGTGTCCGAGCACAACACGGGCGCGGCTGGCAGGCCACGCTTTTTCAGCCGTGCCAAGGCCGCGTCGAGCTTGAGCTGGGTGACACGCTGCACATAGGCCAGCGGCGCCTCACGCGGCAGGGCTGCTTCCAGGGCTTCTGCGTCTTCATCCGCATCAGGCAAGAGCAACTCATAGGCCACGCCAAGCTGCTCCAGCAGCTGCCTGCGCCGCGGGCTTTGGGAGGCCAGGTAAACGAATGGCTTCATGTCTGACTATTCCCTGTGGTACGGGTGGTTGGCGTTGATCGACCAAGCGCGGTAGAGCTGCTCCACCAGCAGCACCCGCACCATGGCGTGGGGCAGCGTCAAGTCTGACAAACGAATCCGCTCATGCGCCGCCTGCCGGAACGCCGGGTCCAGCCCGTCCGGGCCACCAATCACCAGTGCCACATCACCGCCTGACAGCTGCCAGTCTTTGAGCTTGCCGGCCAGCGCCATGGTGGTCAGCGTGGTGCCACGTTCGTCCAGCGCCACAATGCGACAGCCTTTCGGAATCGCGGCCTCAATACGGGCGCGCTCAGCGGCGTAAATGGTTTCCAGCGACTTGGAGGCGCGTGGCTCTGTTTTGACCGCCTTGAGTTCGAGCTTGATCTCGAACGGAAAGCGTTTGGCGTAATCGTCCCAGGCGGTTTGTGCCCAGTCGGGCACACGCTGACCTACCGCAACTATCAGCAGCCGCACACTCAGGCTTTGCGCGAAGCGGGTTTGGCGGCCCGTTTGGCGGGCGCAGACTTGGCCGCAGATTTTTTGGCAGCGGGCTTGCTCGGCGCGTTCACCACCAGGGTCTTGATCCGGGGTTTGGCCACAGTCTCAGCATCTTTTGCGCCTCTAGCCCTTGTGGGTGAAGCTTTGGCAGCTACTTTTTTCGCAGCAGCTGCCTTGACCTCTTCCTGCTTTCTGAGCTGAGCTTTGGAGGGGAAGGCGTCTTCCACCCCCTTCTTGGCGGCGCTGGAGCGGCGCAAGCTGGTCTCGGGTTTGGCGGCACGAGCCGGCTGGGTCGGTGCGGCGGGCGCCTTGACGGCCTTGGCCACCACCGGCTTGGCGGCACCGAGCTTCAGGCGCACCGGTTTTTCACCCCACAACTCTTCGAGGTTGTAATAAGTGCGGTAGCTGGGCTGCATCACATGCACCACGGCCTGGCCACAGTCCACAATGATCCACTCACCGTTGGCTTCACCCTCAACCCTCGGTTTGGTGAAACCGGCGTCACGCACCGCATCCACCACACTCATGGCCAGCGCCTTGGTTTGCCGGTTGGACGAACCCGAGGCGATGATCACCCGCTCAAACAGCGAGGACAACTCTTCGGTGTCAAACACCACAATCTCCTGCGCCTTGACGTCTTCGAGGCCGTCCACAATCGCACGTTGCAGTTTTTGCACGTTCTTTTTGCCATCCGCCTTGGCCTCGGACTTGTCCACGGGTTTGACCGCTGGTTTGGTAACGGCGCGTTGGCGCTCTTCGGCTTCCAGCGGCGTCAGCGCCTGGCTGGCCGCTTTCGCGGTGGTCTTGGCAGCCGATTTGGCGGGGGTTTTGGCGGCGCGTTTGGCAGCGGTCGGGGTGGTGGTTTTGGTAGTCATCAAGAGGATAGGTAAAGGTGGTGGTCGGCAATATAACGCGCAACGCTCTCGCCCACCAGTGCCGTCACGTTTTGGTGGGTAGAAATGGCAGAGCGGATGTCGGTTGCGCTGATGGCCATCGATGGCATTTGCAGGTGGAAAAAACGCTCGGGATACGCCTTTTCTGCATCAAACACGGCCCTGACCCTCGTTAGATCTGGGCGATCAGCTACACATATTGTAGCTGATTGCAAAATCTCCTGCCACGACTGCCAAGTCGTCAGCGCTTGCGCCTGATCGGCGCCGATGATCAGGAACAACTCGGCCTGGCTGAACTCGGCACACAACTCACGCAGGGTGTCGATGGTATAACTGGGCCCGGCGCGTTGGGTTTCACGCGGATCGACCCAGGCTTGAGAGATGCCTGCAAACGCCAGCTGCGTCATGGCCAGGCGGTGGGTGGCGTCGGTCAGCACCCGGGCTTTGTGCCAGGCCTGGCCGGTGGGCACCACACACAAACCGTCAAGATCCAGCTGGACCACGGCGGCCTGCCCCAACGCCACATGCGCTAGGTGCGGCGGGTCAAATGAGCCGCCCAGGATACCGATGCGTTTGGGCGCCACGCCAGACGAGCTCAGAGCCACTCCCGACGTACCAGAAACTGCTCTGTCAACGCGGCCTCAGGCGAACCCGGCGCGTGTACCTGGTTGTAAGACCAACTCACCAGCGGCGGCATCGAGAGCAAAATCGACTCGGTGCGGCCACCCGACTGCAGGCCAAAGTGGGTGCCCCGGTCCCACACCAGGTTGAACTCCACATAGCGGCCGCGTCGGTAGAGCTGGAAGTTGCGTTCACGCTCACCATAGGGCGTGTCCTTGCGGCGCAAGACGATCGGCAGGTAAGCACCCAGAAAACTGTCCGCCACCGACTGCATCATGGCCAGGCTGCGCTCAAAGCCCAGCTCCTGGAAATCGTCAAAAAACACGCCGCCCACACCACGCTGCTCACCCCGGTGTTTGTTGCAGAAGTAGTCGTCGCACCAGGTCTTGAAACGCGGGTATTTGTCGTCCCCAAACGGGGTCAAAGCCGTCTTGCAGCTCTGGTGGAAAAACACCGCATCTTCCTCAAAACCGTAATACGGCGTCAGGTCCATGCCACCGCCAAACCAGCACACCACCGAACCATCGCTGGCGGTGGCCGAGATCATGCGCACGTTCATGTGCACCGTGGGCACGTAGGGGTTGCGCGGGTGGAACACCAGCGACACCCCCATGGCCTCAAACGGAACCCCCACCAGACCGGGCCGGTGCTGCGTGGCCGAGGGCGGCAGGCTTGGGCCACGCACATGCGAAAAACCGCAACCCGCACGTTCGAACACCGGGCCGTTTTCCAAAATCTGGGTGATGCCCTGCCCTTGCAACTTGTCGCCAGGCTCCTTGTGCCAGGCATCGGTCAGGAAGGCGCTGCCGTCGATCTCACTGATGGCGCTGGTGATACGCGCCTGCAGGCCACGCAGGTAGTTGCTGACCTGCGCTGTCACATCCCCCGGCTGGCTCACCTCGGCTGTCATGCAGCTGTACCTTTGATAGCACGGTACCCAATGTCGGTGCGGTATTGCATGCCATCAAAGCGAATACCTGCGGCCACCTCGTAAGCACGCTGCTGGGCCAGGCGCACGTTGTCGGCCAGCACCGTCACGCAGAGCACACGTCCGCCAGAGGTTTGCAATTGCCCATCCACCAGGGTGCTGCCCGCATGGAACACACAGGCGTCCTCCACTTCTTTGGGAATGCCGGTAATGGCATCACCTTTGCGCGGCTGCATAGGGTAGCCGTGGGCGGCCAACACCACACCCAGGGCGGTGCGGCGGTCCCACTCCAGCTCGATCTGGTCGAGCTTGCCGTGTGGGCCGGGTTCGGTGGCGGCCAGCATCACGTCCACCAGATCGGTCTTCAGGCGCATCATGATGGGCTGGGTTTCCGGGTCACCCATGCGGCAGTTGAACTCCAGCGTTTTGGGTTTGCCCTGGGCATCGATCATCAGGCCCGCGTACAAAAAGCCCGAGAACGGGATGCCATCCTTTTCCATGCCGCGAATGGTTGGCAGGATGATCTCGCGCATGGCGCGGGCATGCACATCGGGCGTGACGATGGGTGCGGGGGAATACGCACCCATGCCACCGGTGTTGGGGCCCAGATCACCATTGAGCAGGCGTTTGTGGTCCTGGCTGGTGGCCAGTGGCAACACGTTTTTGCCGTCCACCATCACGATGAAGCTGGCCTCTTCTCCGGCCAGAAACTCCTCGATGACCACCCGCGCGCCACCGGCGTTGTGGCTCACCCCCAGGGTGTTGTCCAGCAGCATGAAGTCCACCGCCGCGTGCGCCTCGGCCAGGTTGGAGGCCACCACCACCCCTTTGCCAGCAGCCAGGCCATCGGCCTTGACAACGATAGGTGCACCCATCTTGTCGATGTAGGCATGGGCCAGCACCGGGTCAGAAAAGGTCTCAAACTCGGCCGTGGGAATGGCGTGGCGCTTCATGAAAGCTTTGGAAAACGCCTTGGAGCTTTCCAGCTGGGCTGCGGCCTGGGTCGGGCCAAACACACGCAGACCGTGTTTGCGGAACTCGTCGACCACGCCAGCGGCCAGCGGCCCCTCGGGGCCCACCACCGTCAGGGCGATCTTCTGGGCCAGCGCCCATTCACGCAGCTGCTGAATGTCGGTAATGTCCACATTCTCGAACTGCGGGTCCAGCGCGGTGCCGCCATTGCCCGGTGCCACGTAGATTTTGTGGGTTTTGGGCGACTGGGCCAGTTTCCAGGCGAGGGCGTGTTCGCGGCCACCGCCGCCAATGACGAGGATTTTCATAAGTCTTGGGTGTCGAGTTGGGCGTTGTGGTACACCGCTTGTACATCATCCAGGTCTTCAATCGCGTCGAGCAGCTTCTGCATGCGCGCTGCCTCGTCGCCTGTGACCTCGATCGGGTTTTCGGGCCGCATGGTCACCTCGGCATCAGCGGGGGTCAGACCAGCGGCCACCAGCGCGTCCTTGATGGCTTCAAAGTCTGCCACCGGGGTGATCACCTCAATGGCGCCGTCCTCGTCAGTGATCACATCATCGGCACCGGCTTCCAGCGCCACTTCCATCACCTTGTCTTCACTCACACCGGGCGCAAAAATGATCTGGCCACAGTGTTTGAACTGGAACGCCACCGAACCCTCGGTGCCCATGTTGCCGCCAAACTTGGAGAACGCATGCCGCACCTCGGCCACGGTGCGCACCTTGTTGTCGGTCATGGTGTCAACAATGATCGCCGCGCCACCAATGCCGTAACCCTCGTAACGGATTTCCTCGTAGCTGATGCCGTCGAGCGAACCGGTGGCTTTGTCGATGTTGTATTTGATGCGGTCGGCCGGCATGTTGGCCGCCTTGGCGCGGTCAATGGCCAAACGCAGACGCGGGTTGGCGGACAAGTCACCGCCACCGGAGCGCGCAGCCACGGTGATCTCACGGATGATGCGCGTCCAGATCTTGCCGCGCTTCTCGTCCTGACGGCCTTTGCGGTGCTGAATATTGGCCCATTTACTGTGTCCTGCCACGGGAATTCCTTTGAAAATTCGTTACGCTATTGGCTCGATTGTACTTTTTGAGTCCGATATGCCTGAACCCATCCTGATCGCCCAGCACGGGCAGACCCAGTGTTTCCTGCAGCCCGACAAGGCCAATCGCCACGGGCTGATCACCGGCGCCACCGGCACCGGCAAAACCATCACCCTGCAAACCCTGGCTGAAGGGTTTGCCAAACTCGGTGTGCCGGTGTTTATGGCCGACATCAAGGGCGACTTGACCGGCATCTCGCGCCCCGGCAGTTCCACGCCAAAACTGGCTAAAGTCCTTGCAGAACGAGGGCTGGATGCTCCAGAATACGCAGCGTTCTCAACCACCCTGTGGGACGTATTTGGTGAACAGGGCCACCCGGTGCGCGCCACCGTGAGCGACCTGGGCCCGCTGCTGCTCGCGCGCATGCTCAATCTGAACGACACCCAGGCCGGGGTGTTGCAACTGGTGTTCAAGATCGCCGACGACGCGGGTTTGCTGCTGCTGGACATGAAAGACCTGCGCGCGATGTGCCAGCACGTGGGTGACAACGCGTCGAGCTTCACCACCGAATACGGCAACATCAGCGCCGCCAGCATTGGCGCCATTCAGCGCGGCCTGATGCAGATCGAAACCCAAGGCGGTGACAAGTTCTTTGGCGAGCCGATGCTCAACATCGACGACTTCATGCAGACCGACAGCGCCGGGCGCGGCATCATCAATGTGCTGGCCGCCGACAAACTGATGAACTCACCGCGCCTGTACAGCACCTTTTTGCTGTGGATGCTCAGTGAACTGTTCGAGAACCTGCCCGAAGTGGGTGACCTGGACAAACCTAAGCTGGTGTTCTTCTTCGACGAAGCCCACCTGCTGTTTAACGACGCACCCAAGGTGCTGATCGAACGCATCGAGCTGGTGGTGAGGCTGGTGCGCTCCAAAGGCGTCGGTGTGTACTTTGTGACACAAAACCCGCTCGACATCCCCGACAGTGTGCTGGCGCAACTGGGCAACCGGGTTCAACACGCACTGCGGGCCTTCACGCCGCGTGACCAGAAAGCCGTCAAGTCGGCCGCCGACACCATGCGCCCGAACCCCGGCCTGGACATCAGCGCGGCCATCACCGAACTGGCCGTGGGTGAAGCACTGGTGAGTTGCCTGGACGACAAAGGCCGCCCAAGCCCCACAGAGCGGGTGTTTGTGCTGCCACCCGCGAGCCAGATTGGCCCGATCACCCCCGAGCAGCGCCAGACCCTGCTGGCCGAATCCATCGTCGCCGGGGTTTACGAAAAAACGCTGGACCGCGAGTCGGCCTTTGAAAAGCTCAAAGGCCGCTCTGCCGAACGGACCAACGCCGCCGCCAAAAACGGCGCAGACAAAACAGGCGCTGCTGAGGCCCCCGCCGCCGAGCCCGGCGGCCTGCTCGACAGCCTGGGCTCCGGCCTGGGCAGCCTGCTGGGCGGTGGCAATGGCCGGCGCACCTCGGCGGGTGAACAACTTTTCAAAAGTGCGGCGAGTTCGATTGGCCGCGAAGTGGGTCGCCAGATCATTCGGGGTGTTTTGGGTGGTATCTTTGGCGGTTCCAAAAGATAAATGCAGGAAAGCAATTCATGACGACATCCGATCCTTTCGTTCACGTGATCAAGCACCCGCTGGTGCAGCACAAACTCACCCTGATGCGCCGCAAAGACGCCAGCACCACCAGTTTCCGTACCCTGCTCAATGAGCTGGCGATGCTGATGGCTTATGAGGTGACCCGCGACATGCCCACCCAAGATGTGGAGGTCGAGACCCCGCTGGAAACCATGACCGCCACCATGATCGACGGCAAGAAGCTGGCACTGGCCTCCATCCTGCGTGCGGGCAACGGGCTGCTGGAGGGTTTTCTGGCGGTGGTGCCCGGCGCGCGCGTGGGCCACATCGGCCTGTATCGCGACCCGGCCACGCTGCAGGCGGTGGAGTATTACTTCAAGATGCCCAAGGACATGCCCGAGCGCGACGTGATTGTGGTTGACCCGATGCTGGCCACCGGCCACTCGGCCATTGCCGCCATCACCCGCGTCAAGGCGCTGCAGCCGCGTTCCATCAAGTTTGTCTGCCTGCTGACCTGCCCCGAAGGTGTCAAGGCCCTGCGCGAAGCCCACCCCGATGTGCAGATCTTCACAGCAGCCATCGACCGCCAGCTCAACGACCACGGCTACATCCTGCCAGGTCTGGGTGACGCCGGTGACCGGATCTTTGGCACGCAGTAAGTCAATGGTCTTTTTGGCTACCAGCCCTTTATTTATAAGGGATGGTAGCTATTGATTTAGTATTTTTATCTGCAAGTTGAACTGGCTGTGGGGGACCGGTCAACAGCGTCACCTGAGCCCACCAATGTCAGCCATGCGCAAGTGCAGGAGCCTGGCCTGGCTGGATTGATGCCAATTCTGCTTGTCCGTATCAGAAGGTCGCCCAATCCCCACTACCACTGATCGCACGACCAAGTACAGGCAAGGCGGCGGTTTGTTTTTTTGCGCTGTGAAAGCGCTCTGCCGCACGTTATGCGACTGGGTGGTACTTCTGGTCGCCGCCGAGCTTGAAGACAGCCACCATCAACACCAACTCTTGCGCTTGGGCTTTGAGACTGCTGGCGGCAGCGGCCATCTGCTCCACCAGCGATGCGTTTTGCTGCGTCGCCTGGTCCATTTGGCTGACTGCTGCACCCACTTGAGCCACGCCTGCGGCCTGTTCAGAGCTTGCCGAGCTGATTTCGCCCATGATGTCGGTCACACGACGAATGGCGCTGACAACCTCGGACATGGTGACACCGGCCTGATCGGCCAGTGCACTGCCGAGGTCAACGCGCTCGACGCTGGCGTTTATCAGATTCTTGATTTCCTTGGCAGCTTCTGCGCTGCGTCCGGCCAGGGAGCGCACTTCAGAGGCCACAACGGCAAAGCCACGACCTTGTTCTCCCGCACGGGCCGCTTCGACGGCGGCGTTCAAGGCCAGGATGTTGGTCTGAAAGGCGATGCTGTCGATGACGCTGGTGATGTCGCCGATTTTTTTGGAGCTTTCATTGATGCCCTTCATGGTTTCGACCACCTGGGCAACCACCGCGCCGCCTTTGCCGGCGACGCTTGAGGCGCTAAGTGCCAGTTGATTGGCCTCTCGTGCGCTGGCGGCATTTTGTTTGACGGTGGCGCTCAATTCTTCCAGAGACGTCGCCGTTTGTTCCAACGCACTGGCCTGGCTCTCGGTTCGTGCCGATAAATCGCTGTTGCCCTGAGCGATCTCGGCGCTGGCTGTGGCCAGGCTCTCGGAGCCCCGGCGCACCTTCGCGACGATCTGGACCCAGTTGCTCTGCATGCCACTCAGCGCCGATGAAATCGCGCCAATCTCGTCCGCCGCCCCCGGTGGGACCGCCACAGACATGTCGCCTTCGGCCAATTTCCTGATCTCATGAACGGTCGAACTCAAGGGGCGGGTGATGGACAGTATCGTCACGGTAAACAGCACCACCACCACGGTCACCGTCACCACCAAGGTCATCAACAACCACCACCGACTCTGGCTCACCACTCTGGTGAAACTGTCACTTTCAATGGCCGCAAACTTGGTACTTTCGGCCACCGTTGCATCAACACCGGCACGGTGTTTTTCATAAAGTTCTTCCAGTTGAAGCAACTCGCTTTGAAACTCATCGAGTCCGCGGGCACCCGCTTTGGCTACCACCGCTTTCACCGCAGCGATAAATTGTTGAGCAGTCGCGTGCTGCGCTCCGAGAAGCTGCTTCTCCAAGCCATAGGGCGGATTGCTGGTCCAGTACACAACCCGAGCGTTGTACTCCTTGGCCAGACGCTCGACTTCCAGGGCGGCCGCTGCTGGGGTCAACGTTTTCTCAAACACGCGCGAGACCACCAGGCGCATCTCAATCAGGTACATCGGTGGTGGCAAGATGTCAGCGACCACATCCTTGGACACAAAGACCCGCTCGCTCAATGTCGTCAGTCTTGCCGCGCTCCATAAACCGATCAAGGAGGCAATAGCCATCGCGATCATGCACATCACAGCTAAGGCGGAAAACCTGGTTTTCACGCTTAAATTTTGAAACACGGTGTGTTGTCTTATCGTCATGTCGGCTCCCATTGATGTTCGTGTTGGGTGGCGTTACTGTTGGGAAAACACCGATTTCGCTTGGCGTCCATTGGGTTCACATTGAACTTGATGCGCATGCACTCACTCGGCACGATCACCCCATGCCGGTTGAGCACCCCCAAAGATGTGCTTGGGCGCGTTGACCACACGGGTGGGGCGTTCACAGGAGCGGCTTTCCTGCCCCCGCAAGATTTCAATGCCGTGTTCTTCCTCTCCGAGCTGGAAGCTCAGGAACTCGCTCACATCCAGGTTCTGCGAACCCGATGGCACGCTGGAGGCGTCAAGTGCGTTGCGAGGCGCTGCCGCTGTCTGATCCATACGTACACCGCTCCTTCTAAAATCACAAAACATCAATATTTAATAATATTGTATATTTTTTGAAAATTTTCTGCATGACGTGTTTTATGAGCCCATTCAACCCCTGTCAGGATCGCTTTCCGACATTGAAGTTGAAAACGGTCAGAGCTACAACCACGCTTGCGAATTGCACCGATTACGGCGCCAAAAACAACACACCCTAGCTGGTGAGCCAAAGGCGGCGCCCGTGTTTACTTTTTCTGCCTCATTCGGCGGCAGAGTCGACATGGATCTAAGTGAGGCCTGACATCAGCGGATCGGTGCAAAAGTCTGCAATCAGCCTTACGCAGCATTCCCCAAATAGCGGATAGCAGGAAATGACCTGCAGCGTGCAAACGCCCGCTTCCCCACAAGTCGACCGGACAACAAGCACTTGAGCACTCGCCAGGTACACCTGCAGCACTTCACTTCATCCGCTTTTTGGCCTGTAGCCCTTTACAAGCAAGGGCTGACAGCTATACATTGTTTGGTCATCCATGGCATGCAGGCGCTGCCTGTTGCGGCCACTACCGGAAGGAGGTTCACCGTGCTCAACAACAACCCGCAGTACCGTACCGTGGCCCAGGTCTTCCCGCATATCGGTGACAAGCTCACAGCTTATTGGGGGCACAGCAACTTCGTGGCCTACATGGAGGGGCTGTTACACGGCACCCGCAATGGCACCCGCCGGGGTTTTCCGGCGGACATCCTGATGGCCCTGCACTATCTGGCCGAACAACACAAAACGGCGTTTCCGCAGTACGAAGTCACAGATGATTTCTGGGCCTATGTGGAGAGCAAACCAACGGTGCCAAACCATTAACCTGGGGCTTTTGGCGTCCGCCAGCGCTCACGGCGCTGTCAATCGACCTGAGGCGCCACCATCTCCGCGTAGTCGTACAGCGCACCCAACACGGCTTCACCGCGCTCATCGGCCGTCTCGGCCAGTTGGTCGAGCTGGTCAAACAGCGCGGTCAAGGTGAGTGCCCCGCCCTCACCTTCGAGCAGCCGGGCGGCGCGGTGGGCTTCCCAGGCAGCGGCCTCGTCCGCCGACAAACTGGCCGGGAAGTTGCGCGCGCGGTAACGCCACAACAGCTCGGTCAGCCGGGCATCGTCAAAGGCCGGGCGGGCTTGGGCAAGTTGTTCGGGGCTGTTTTGGCGCAGGTCGTTGAGGCGGCGGCGGTCGGCATTGCCGATGAAACCGCCGTACAGGTCTTGGTCCACGTCCACCGGGCCAGCGGCATCGCGTTTGAACACCTCGGCCCAGATCGCGCTCATGTCGGGCAGGTCGCGTGCGACTGCAGCGTTGGCGAGTTGGGCCGCCACATCGATGCCCCAGCGCTGCGCCATCGGCTCGCTGAGCACCTTAAGGTTGCCCATCACCATCGGTGATTTGTTGATATGCACCGACTTGATCGGCAGGCGCAACACACCTTCGGGCAAGTCGGCGCTGCGGGTGAACAGGCGTTGCTGGATTTGTGCGGCGTTCAGGCTGGCCAATTCGCTCGGGTCTTGCGACAGGTCCCAGGCCAGCAGCTCGTTTTTGTTGCCCGGGTGCATGGCCAGCGGCCACATCAACGCCAGGCAGCCGCGCTCAGGTGAGAACATGCCTGAGACATGCCAGAACGGCCGTGCGTTGGCGGGGGTGCTGGGCAAACCCAGCTCGGCCAGCACCCGGTCTTTTTTGTGCAGACCAAAGCAGAAGTCAAACAAGCGTGGTTGCGCGGTTTTGATCAGCCGAGCCAGGGCTATTGTTGCGTGTACGTCGCTCAGCGCATCGTGGGCGGCTTCGTGGACCAGACCGTTGGCGGCCGTGAGGTCAGTGAGTTTGAAGCTGGGTTTGCCCTCGGCGTTTTTGGGCCACTGGATGCCCTCGGGGCGCAGGGCGTAGGCGGTGCGCACCACGTCCAGGATGTCCCAGCGGCCGCAGTCGTTTTGCCACTCACGTCCATAGGGGTCGATCAGGTTGCGCCAGAACATGAAGCGTGTGATTTCGTCGTCAAACCGGATGGTGTTGTAACCCACACCCACGGTGCCGGGCCAGGCCAGCGCCTGCTCAATCTGCGCCGCAAACTGGTGTTCGGGCAGGCCTTTTTCCAGGCATTCCTGCGGCGTGATGCCAGTGATCAGGCAGGACTGCGGATCCGGCAAAAAGTCGTTGGCCGGCTGGCAATACAACATGATCGGCTCACCCACCTGGTTCAGATCGGCGTCGGTGCGGATCGCGGCAAACTGTGCCGGGCGGGCGCTGCGGGTGTTGACACCGAAGGTCTCGTAGTCGTGCCAGAGGAAAGTGTGGGCCATGACGCTTGTTCAGAGTATTACAAAATAGATAGCTATCAGCCCTTATCAATCAAGGGCTGAATGGCATAAATGACATTATTTCCGACGAGCCGAATTGACACCCGGCAGCTCGGCCACCAGGCCCAACACCTTGTTCAGGCGGCCTGAGTCGGACACCTCCACGGTGAAGGTCATCCAGGCAATGCCCTTGATGGACTGGGTCTGCACCCCAATCACGTTCATCTTCTCTTTGGTAAAGACCTCGGAAATGTCGCGCAGCAGGCCCTGGCGGTCGTGCGCCTGCACGGCCACATCCACCGGGAACACCGAGCCGGTCATGGCGCGTGCCACGCCCCACTCCACCTCGATCAGGCGCTCGCCATTTTTGGCCACCATTTCCTTGAGGTTGCTGCAGTCCTTGCGGTGCACACTGACGCCTTTGCCACGCGTGACAAAACCACAAATCGCGTCCGGCGGTGCCGGTTTGCAACACTTGGCCATCTGGGTCATGAGCGAATCTACCCCCACCACCAGCAGCCCACCCTTGGTCGGGTTGTCACCCGAGCGGGGTTTGCGCAACACCGGGGCGTTGGCATCAAACTGCGGTGCCTCGGGTGGGCGCAACACCTGCTCGATGGCGCGCAGCGAAAACTCATCCTTGCCCACATCCTCAAACAGCGCGGTGGCGTTGGCAAAACCCAGCTGCACCGCCAGATCGTCGAGTTTGAGCGCGGTTTTGCCCTCGCGCTGCAGCAGCTTTTCAACCGCCTCGCGGCCTTTGGCAATGGTTTCACTCAGGGCCAAGGCGTTGAACCAGGCGCGCACCTTGGTGCGGGCGCGGTGGCTCACCAGGTAACCCAGCTCGGTGTTGAGCCAGTCACGCGAGGGGCCGCCCTCTTTGGCAGCGGTCACTTCGACCGTCTGGCCGTTTTTGAGCGCGGTGTTGAGGGGCACCATGGCGCCGTCCACCCGAGCCCCCCGGCAGCGGTGGCCCAGGTCGGTGTGAACGGTGTAGGCAAAGTCCACCACGGTGGCGCCCTGCGGCAGCTCAACGATGTTGGCATCGGGCGTCAGCACATAAATGCGGTCATCCAGCAGGTCCTGGGTCTGCACCCCGGACAGATCGCGTTCCCAGGCCAGCAGCTGGCGCAGCACCGCAATCTTGGCGTCGTAGGCGCCGGTGGCCGACACCCCCGCGTAACCCTTGGCGCCCGCTTCCTTGTAGGCCCAGTGCGCGGCCACACCGTTTTCGGCATGGTCGTGCATGGCCTGGGTGCGGATCTGGATCTCGGTGGGCAGCCCGGCCGCGTCACGCACCACGGTGTGCAGGGACTGGTAACCGTTGACCTTGGGTTTGGCAATGTAGTCGTCAAACTCTTCGGTGATCGGGGTGAAATGGTGGTGCACCCAACTCAAGGCGCCATAACACTCGGGCACACTGGCCACCAGGATACGCAGCGCACGCACGTCGTAGACCTTCTCGAACCCGAGCGACTTGCCACGCATTTTTTTGACAATGCTGTAGATGTGTTTGGGCCGGCCCGAGACCTTGGCCACAATGCCGTTGGCATTCAGGTCAGCCTCCAGCTGGCTGCGCATGCGTTCCACATGGGCCTCGCGCTCGACGCGTTTTTCATCGAGCAAGCGGGCCACCTGTTTGTAGGTGTCGGGCTCCAGAAAGCGGAAGGCCAGGTCTTCCATCTCCCACTTGATTTCCCAGATGCCCAGGCGGTTCGCCAGCGGCGCAAACACCTGCAGCGACTCGGCCGCAATGCCCTCGGGTATGGGCCGCTTGGTGGCGGCAAAAAAGCGCAGCGTCTGCAGGCGCGAGGCCAGGCGCAACATCACCACCCGCAAATCGCGCGAAAACGCCAGCAGCATCTTGCGCACGTTTTCGGTCTGCACGGCGGCCGCCTGTTGCGCCGCCGGAGTGTCCACCACCACCGCCGGGCGGGTGGCCTTGGCCATGCGCGCCTGGCGCTGCACCCGCACCAGCTTGGTGGTTTCCATGGCCAGCGCGGCAAAGTTGTCACCAAAGGCCTTGGCAATCACCTCTTGCGGTTTGTTCAGGTGGTCACAGGCGTACACCAGGTAACTGGCGGCCTGCATGGCTTCCGAGCCACCGATACTTTTCAGAATGACGGCCACCGCATCGGCATGGGCTAGGGTGTTTTCGCCGGTGTCAAGTTCTTCGCAGGACAGCAGCGGCTCGGCAAAGGCACGGGCCCGCGCCAAGGCCTGTGGGTGCTCGGGCAGACTCTGGGCGGTGGCGGCCACCACCGGCAGCACGGCTTGGGCAGAGCGCTCGGGGGTGGTCACTTCAATCTCGGAAATTTTCATGAAAACGCTGTATCAAAAAAAGGGGGGCTTGGGTGTGGCCTCTAATGGTCGGGGGCAAGCAAAAAAGACAGCACAGCATCCACCTGCGGCTGCGGCACAAACGTGGGTGCGTGGCCCACACCGGCAAATTCAACCAGTTGCGCTTTCGGGCCGCGCTGTGTCATGGCCTGCGCCGTGGCCGCTGAGAGCAGGTCGGACTCAGCACCGCTTACCAGCAGCGTCTGTGCACTGATCTGGTCATAGGCCTGCCACAGCAGCGCCTCACCCTGGGCGGCAGACTCAGGCGTCATGGCCTTGAACGGCTCGGCCAGCGCCGGGTCGTAACGCAGGGTGAGTCGGCCAGAGCCATCTGCCAGCGGTTTGATCTGCGGGCGTGTCAGGGCCAGCCATTGCTCAGAGGTGTGCGGGCCAAAGCTGCTGGCAATGGCCCAGAGCGCGTCGGCGGCTTGTTGCTCGGTGTCGAACACCGGCACCTGGCCCAGGTACTGACCAATACGCTGCAGCGCTTGCCATTCGATCACCGGCCCCACATCGTTGAGCACCAAGCGGTGTACCTTGGCAAAAGGCGGCAAGTCGGGCTGGCCCGCCACCACCAGGCCAATCAAGCCACCCATGCTGGTGCCAACCCAGTCCAGCCGGGTGGGCTGCAGCTGCGCCAGCAAGGCCAGCATGTCAGCCGCATAAAACGGCAGCTGGTAGCCCTGCGGGTCTTTGAGCCAGTCGCTCTGGCCGCGGCCCGCCACATCCGGGCACACCACGCGGATGTCGCCACCCGCCTGTTCACACAGCGCCTGCGCCAGCGTGTCAAAGTCGCGGCCCTGGCGCGTCAGTCCATGCACACACAGCACCACATGGCGGCTGGCCAGGTTGCCCCATTGCCAATAAGCCATGCGGTGGCTGCCCTGGGCGTCGGGGCAATCGATAAATGCAAGGGTGGGGTTGGACATGATGGGGCGTCACTGGATAATGACTGCATCCTAAATCAATCCGGCCAGCCACCCCGCTTTGGTCGCCCCCAATCCATCTATTTTTTGCGGAGAAGTTCCCATGCTCACAGGTAAAACCGCCCTGGTCACCGGCTCCACCAGCGGCATTGGTCTGGGTATTGCCAAGGCACTCGCTGCGCAAGGTGCCAACATCGTGCTGAACGGTTTTGGGGATGTGGACGGTCCCACAGCCGAGGTGGCAGCCCTAGGTGTGCAGGTGGCCTACCACGGCGCCGACATGAGCCGCCCCGAAGAGATTGAAGCTTTGATGCGTTTTGCTGCCCAGCGTTTTGGCCGGGTCGACATCCTGGTCAACAACGCCGGCATCCAGCATGTGTCGCGCATCGAGAGTTTTCCACCTGAGCGCTGGGATGCGATCATCGCCATCAACCTCAGCAGCGCCTTCCATACCACCCGGCTGGCCCTGCCGGCCATGCAGGCGGCGGGCTGGGGCCGCATCATCAACCTGGCCTCGGTTCACGGCCTGGTCGCATCCGCCGAAAAGTCCGCCTATGTGGCCGCCAAACACGGCCTGGTCGGCCTGACCAAGGTCACCGCTCTGGAAAACGCCAGCAGCGGCGTCACCTGCAATGCCATTTGCCCAGGCTGGGTGCTGACCCCGCTGGTGCAAAAACAGGTGGATGCCAAAGCGGCGTCGCTGGGCCTCTCCAACGACGAGGCGGTTGCGCTGATCTTGGGCGAAAAAGAGCCCTCTAAAACATTCACCACGCCCGAAGAATTGGGCGCACTCGCGGTGTTTTTCTGCTCACCCGCAGGCAACAACGTGCGGGGTGTGGCCTGGAACATGGATGGGGGTTGGGTGGCGCAGTGACGCGGTCACCCAATAACCATTCTGAGGTATTCCATAAAAAAGCCTCCAGCCCTTATGCACAAAGGACTGAAAGCTATCAAAATCACAGAACACAAGATGTGCACACAAGACTGGGACGTCGCCCCAGTTCCGCTGCCACCTCAGATCAGGCAGATTCGGTGTTGAGCACCTTCACGGCGTTGTCCTGCCAGCTGAAGGCTTCGTTCATCAGGTGTGGGGTGTGTTTGCCGGGGGACTCGCGCAGGGCACGCTCGTAGTACTCGGTGAGTGCCGGGCGGTAGTCGGGGTGGGCACACTTTTCGATGATCAGGCGCGCACGCTGTTTGGGCGACAGGCCACGCAAATCCGCCAGGCCCTGCTCGGTGACGATGATCTGCACATCGTGTTCGGTGTGGTCCACATGAGACACCATCGGCACAATGCACGACAAAGCGCCATTCTTGGCGGTGGACGGCGTCACAAAAAAGGACAGGAAGGCGTTGCGGGCAAAGTCGCCCGAGCCGCCAATGCCGTTCATGATGCTGGTGCCCTTGATATGGGTGGAGTTGACGTTGCCGTAGATGTCAGCCTCGATCATCGCGTTCATCGCGATCACACCCAGGCGGCGCACCACCTCGGGGTGGTTGCTGATTTCTTGCGGGCGCAGCACGATGCGTTTGCTGTAGAACTCAATGTTGTCGTTGAAGTCTTTCATCGCCTCGGGGCTGAACGAGATCGCGGTGGCTGAGGCCGAGACCAGCTTGCCCGAGCGCAACATGTCGAGCATGCCGTCCTGCAGCACCTCGGTGTACGCAGTCAGGTTCTCGAACGGGCCGTTGTTGAGCCCGGCCAGCACCGCGTTGGCGATGTTGCCCACACCCGATTGCAGCGGCAGCAGGTCGGCAGGCAGTCGCCCGGCCTTGACTTCTGCACCGAGGAAATCGATGACGTGGTTGGCAATACGCTGCGAGGTTTCATCGGGCGCGGCAAACGGGGTGTTGCGGTCGGGCTGGTTGGTTTCAACCACCGCAATCACCTTGTTCAGGTCACAACGCAGGTAGGCTTCACCAATACGGCCATTGGCACGCACCAGCGGGATCGGCTGGCGGTCTGGCGGCACCTGGGTGCCGTAATAAATGTCGTGCATGCCTTCCATGCCGAGGTTCTGCATGGAATTGACTTCGAGGATGATCTTGTCGGCCTGGTCGATCCAGGTTTTGTTGTTGCCGACCGAGGACGACGGAATCAGTCGCCCGTCGGGCAAGATGCCCGCCACTTCGATCACCGCCACGTCCAGGTGGCCCAGAAAGCCGTACCAGACCAGCTGCGCGACGTGCGAGAGGTGCAGGTCGGTGTACTGCATTTCGCCAGCATTGATCTGTTTGCGCACGGTGGCGTCAGACTGGTAGGGCAGGCGCATTTCAACGCCATGCGCCTCGGCCAACACCGCGTCAAGCTCGGGTGCGGTGCTGGCACCGGTCCACAGCCCGATGCGAAAGGCTTCACCCGCTGCATGTGCCTGTTTCATGCGCCGCGCCAGCGCCCCCGGCACCAGCTTGGGGTAGCCGGAACCCGTAAAACCACTCATGCCCACATTGGCGCCCGGCGGTATCAGCGCAGCGGCGGCTTCTGCCGACATGATTTTGGATTTCAGGAGGGGGTTGCTCACACGGTCTGCTCGTAACATGACATTTCACTCAAAAAGATAGATTGCATGGCAGGGTTTAACCGACGGCTAAACCTTCCAAGTCTAGCAGCCTGTCACGCTGTGAAGAGGGTTTTCCCTGAGAAAAATGCACACTTATGGTGCATAACAAGGGTTTATTCAGCCAACGGTCGCCACATGTGGTTTTTGCTGACAAAACCGTCCGCCACCGCAGCCGCCATGGGTTCCAACCCAAAACTCACAAATCCAAATCGTTCATAGAGCGCCTGCGCCGCCTGGTTGCCTTGGGTCACGGTGAGCTGCATCAATTGGATGCCTGGGCGTGCACGGGCGCAGTCCAGCGCCGCCTGTACCAAGGCGGCACCCAGCCCGCGCTGACGCGCTTGGGGCGCCACATACATGCCAAACAAGGTGGCCTTGTGGCGCAGTTTGTCGCGTGCCTCAAAACCCACCCCCACCACCGCCACCAGCTCTTGCGCATCAAACACCCCCAGCACCACCTCAGGGGCGTCGTCGGTAGGTTCCAGCCGCCTGACCCACCAGCTCACGGGCAAAGCGGCGCGCTCGGCCACACTGGAGCTGAACGCCTGTGGGTGCTGGGCATAGGCTTGCAGCATGAGGCCGCGGTACTGCGCCGCATGCTCGGGGATCAGACGGATCGGTGGCAACACCTGTTTGCTCCTTCATGTGTAGCTATAGGCCCTTGCTATAAAAGGGCCAGAGGCCAAAATCGCTATCAATCAGGCCGACTGCTTGAACGCCATCACCGCCTGGTTGCGCAGCGTGCGCAACAAGGAGAGTTCCTTTTCATCCACCAGCAGGCCGCCCTTGTGCGCCATGTCGGCATAGATCAGACCAAAAGGTTTGCCCTTGAGCACCAGCGGCAACACCAGAAACGTCGGTGCGTTGTAGGCCTGGATGTACCAGGCAGGCAGGCGCTGCACGATGCGGGGGTCGGCGGCGTCACTGATCAGGGTGTCGGCTGCCTTGAGACAAATGGTGGCAAACAGGTCGGGCGTGCCGTTGCTGCGCAGCGGCACATTGAACTGTTTCACCACCGCCTCCACCCCCGTGCCCAGCCCGAAACGACCCGTGAGGGTGTCGGTCCTGGGGTCGCGCATGCAGAACACGATGCGGTGGAGGTCCAGCGCACGGAACATGGCCTCCATGATCATGCGCAGCACATCGCTGAGCTTGAAGTCTTCGACCATGGCATTGGTGATGTCCTGCACACCGGCGGTCAGGGTCTGCGCCCGGCTGTCGGCGCCGGGCTGGGCCAGCGTCAGGATGGCGCCGGTGGGCTCCGAGCTGACCAGCGTGAGCGTCTGCTGGGTCATGATCTGGGTGGCATGCAAGGCGTTGGCGTTCAGGGTGTCGGCCTCGGGGTCAACCACCAGGTTGGCGGGCTCCTGCTGCAGAGCATCCAGCTTGTGATCGAGCAGGTGCGCAGCCAAGGAGTCGGGGCGCACGGTGATCTCCATGGCTTGGGCCAGCTCCAGCAGCTTCCTGCGCGCCACCGCCGTGGCGGCGTTGAGCTGTTCGGTGCTCATACCCAAGGCCCGGCCATAGGTCTTGGCCACCTGGCCCAGGCGCACATCCACCACCTTGGCATCGGTGTGCAAGACCGCGTCGGCCATCTCGTTGGCGACACGGGTGCTCCAGCGCAAACGGCTCTGGCTGTCCTTGATGGGCAGGCTGGGCGGCGTTCCGGTGGGCTTGACCACACAACGCTGGATGCTCTCGGGCAGGCCCCAGGCTTTGCACACGCCCAGGCCCAGCGCTTCGTAACTCAGTCCCAGCACCCGGGTGGCGGCGGCCTCCTCGCTGATCGCGTCACGTGGTGCACTCACCAGCTGGCGCACTGCCAGCGCTTCCTCTGGAAAATAAAACTGCGACAACATGCGCCCCAGATTCTGGAACAGCGCACCAATAAAAGCGTCCTCCCCTTCGGTCTGGGTGGGGCACAGCGCGGCCGCAATGGCGCCAGCCATCAGCGCACGCAAAAACTCTTCTTTGAGCAGGTGGGCGTTGGCTTTGTCCTGCATGTGCTCCAGCAGCACCAGGCTCAAGGCCATGTTGCGGATGCCGTTGAACCCCACCAGGCTGACCGCACGCGACACCGTGCCCACACTGCTGCCGCGTGAATAGTGCACGCTGTTGACCAGGCGCAGCAGCTTGTTGGTCAGCGCCACATCCTTGAGGATCTCGTTGGTGACGCTGTTGATGCTTTCCTTGTCCGAGCTGGCCATGCTCTGGATGCGTCCAATCGACTCGGACAGCGCCGGAAAATCGCTTTTGTTGCGCATGCGGCGCAACAAGAAGTCCAGCGTGCTGCTGGTCTTGCCGGTGGGGGTGGGCAACTCGCTGTCGGCGCTGTCCTTGTGCTGACCCGACCAGACCAGCAGATCATCCAGAAAGGCCTGGGCACTGGGGTAACGCTGGTCCACCGCCACAGCGGTGGCCGTCAGCAAGGCCGAGCGCAAGCCGTCGTCCAGGCGCGCCATCAGATCCGGCGGGAAGGCCTGCGGCTCGATGCTGATTTTTTGCAGGGTCTGCTGCAACCTGGCTTTGTCGCGGATCGGTTGGCCCCACAACAACTCACCCAGCAGCAAGCCCGCGCTGTAGACATCCATCAAGGGGGTGATGTGCTCACCACGCACCGCCTCGGGCGCCATGTAGGCAGGTGTGCCGGCCACCTCGACCCGGTCCTGGGCCAGCGTCTGCTGGCTGATGCGTGCCGCAATGCCAAAGTCCATCACACGGGCGCGGCCACTGCGGTCCAGCAACACGTTGGACGGTTTGAGGTCGCGGTGCACCACCCCGCTGGCGTGGGCAGCCACCAAAGCGGCCAGCACATCCTGCATTACCGCCACCGCCTGCACGGGCGGCAAGGCGCCGTGCTGGGCCAGTTGCTGGGCCAGCGTCAGGCCCGGCACATACTCAAACACCAGGTAAGGTTGGTTGTCTTGCACATCGGCCTCAAACACCGGCACGATGTTGGTGTGGGTCAGGCGGCTGACGCTGCGCGCCTCCTGCAGCCACTGGGTGACCAGGCCGTTGTCGGGCTGGGCCGCCGGTTTCATGAGCTTGATCGCCACCTCGCGCTCAAGCCGGGGGTCAAACGACAGCCATACTTCGGCCTGCGCGCCCTGGCCCAACATGCGCCGGCGCTCAAACCGGCCTATCGCCACACTCATTGAAGCTGGACTGAGCCAGACACATTGACCGACACCGAGGCCATACCCGCCTCCACCGGCACCGAGGCATCCTCAACAGCCATAGCCCGCACCGCCTTCATCTGCGGCTGGAAGACCGGCCCACCTTCGTCATAGTTGACCGAGACTTCCCCCAGGCTGTAGCTCTTGAAGTCAAAGGCCTTGGCAATCTCGGTGGCGCGCTGGCGAAACAGCGCAATTGCCTGGGCTTGCGCCTGCGCCTGGGCACTCTGACGTTGAGCCTGGGTCAGGCCAAAACTGGCGCCAGACACCGTCAGGGTGCTGAGTTTGCCGGCGGTTTCACTGATGCGGGCAAAGTCCTGGCCTTCGAGCACCAGCTCGGTGCTGCCCTGCCAGCCGGTGATCTTGCCATTGCGGTCATAACGTGGTGACAGGCCAAAACGACCGGTGCGCACCGTCATCTGGGCCGGGCGGGCCTCCTTTTTGGCCAGGGTCAGGGCGGTATCCAGGGCGTTTTTGAGCTGAGACTGCACCAGCTGCGGGTCGGTGC
Source organism: Rhodoferax sp. U11-2br (assembly GCF_018619435.1). Classification (GTDB taxonomy): domain Bacteria; phylum Pseudomonadota; class Gammaproteobacteria; order Burkholderiales; family Burkholderiaceae_C; genus Rhodoferax. Next base: position 113,316 of record NZ_JAHFZF010000001.1, read on the forward strand.
CTTCCCGTGTGGTGCTCAGCGACATGGTCAGCAGGTCTTGCGCCACCTGCACACTGGCCTGTGCCGCCAGGCTCACCCGCTGCATCGGCAAAGGCGCCGACGCCATTTGAGAAAAAGAAGCGCTAGCCCACGTCAATAAAGCACAGCACGCTACCAATTTTGAAGAATTTTTCAAGATGATTATCCCAATATACAAACAACCCGGAACGGGTAAAAAGCATGCTGAATTTGTAACAGCGTGTGAATCCGGCGCCAAATAGGGCTTCCGCAGCGACAACGCACGCAACAATTGCGGCTGTTACAAATACAAATCAAGTGGATCGTAGTATGGCTGCAAATTCCCGTGTCGACAAAATCCTGGTGGTTGATGATGATGCCCGCATCCGCGACCTGCTGCGCCGCTACCTGACGCAAGAAGGTTTCGAGGTGCTGCTGGCCGAAGATGGCCGGGCCCTGACCCGGGTGCTCGGGCGCGAGCCGGTGGACCTGATCGTGCTGGACCTGATGATGCCCGGTGAAGATGGTCTGTCGGTCTGTCGGCGCCTGCGTGGTGCCAATGACCGCACCCCGATCATCATGCTGACGGCCAAGGGTGAAGACATCGACCGCATCGTCGGGCTGGAAGTGGGCGCCGATGACTACCTCGGCAAACCCTTCAACCCGCGCGAGTTGTTGGCGCGTATCCACGCGGTGCTGCGCCGGCGACCGCCGGTGGAGGCGCCGGGCTCACCTTCGGCCGACAAGGCAGTGGTCACTTTTGGCCCGTTCAGCTTCGACATGGGCGCGCGCACCCTGCACAAGGGTGATGAAGAGCTGGCACTGACCACCGGTGAGTTCGCCATGCTCAAGGCCCTGGTGCGGCACCCGCGCCAACCGCTGTCGCGCGAAAAGCTGGCGCAACTGGCCCGCGGACGCGACTTCGAGCCCTTTGACCGCAGCCTGGACGTGCAGGTCTCGCGCTTGCGCAAACTCATCGAACACGACGCCTCGGCGCCACGTTATATCCAGACCGTGTGGGGTGTGGGTTACGTGTTCATTCCTGATGACAACGGCCAGTAACCCGTCCGTGCCACTGGACGGCGGCCCGGCGCGTGCCCGCAAACCCGCCCTGAGCCTGTTCTGGCGCACCTTTTTCCTGCTGGCGTTGCTGTTGTTGGGCAGCGTGATTGCCTGGACCCAGACCCTGCTGCAGATGGAGTTTGAGCCCCGTGCGCTGCAGACAGCCGACCAGATCGCCTCGGTGGTGAACCTGAGCCGTGCTGCGGTGATGCACTCGGACGCGATTGCCCGGGTGTCCCTGTTCAAGACCATGAAGGATCAGGAGCACCTGACCATCCGCCTGCGTGAACCGCGCGATGTGTTCGAGACCTTGGCCACCACCGACCTGAACCGCCATGTGGTCGAGCAACTGCGCTCGCGCCTGGGGCCAGACACCATCGTGGCCAGCAGCGTCAACCAGGTACAGGGGCTGTGGGTAGGCTTCTCCATCGACAAGGACCGTTATTGGTTGCAGACCGAGCGCAACCGCTTTGACCAACCAACCCAGGAAACCTGGACCGTCTGGCTGCTGACCGCTGCAGTGTTGTCACTGGCAGGGGCCGCAGGTATTGCGCGCCTGATCAACCGGCCACTCAAAGACCTGTCGCAAGCGGCCAGCCGGGTGCACGAAGGTGACTTTGAGGCCAGCACACTCGATGAAACCGTCAGCACCCAGGAAATCCGGGCGGTGAACATTGGCTTCAACCGCATGACCCGCAAGCTCGCGCAGATCGAACAGGACCGCACCGTGATGTTGGCAGGCATCTCACACGACCTGCGCACCCCGCTGGCGCGGCTGCGGCTGGAGGCAGAAATGAGCGTGCCCGACGCGCAGGCACGCGAGGCCATGGTGGGTGACATCGCGCAGCTCGACGCGATCATCGGCAAATTTCTGGACTACGCCCGCCCAGGCGACATGCGGCTGGTGCCGGTGTCACTCAACAACATGGTCGAGACCTGTCTGGAGCCGCTGCGCAAACGCAGTGACCTCGACTTCAAGCTGGCGCTGCAAGACGGCCTGATGGTGCAGGCCGACCCGGTGGAGTTGCAACGCGCCTTGGTCAACCTGCTCGAAAACGCCGCCCGTTATGGCAAGTCCGAGGGCATAGAGCTGGCGCGGGTGGACATCTCGGCACGTTACAGCAACGACAAGGTGCTGCTGCGCCTGCGTGACCACGGCAATGGTGTGCCACCCGAACAGCTCAAACACCTCACCACACCATTCTTCAGGGGTGACTCGGCCCGCTCGGCGGCCAACAGCACCGGGCTCGGGCTGGCGATTGTGGAGCAAACCATCTCGCGCATGGGTGGCGCCTTTGACCTGAGCAACGCCAACGGCGGCGGCCTGTGCGCCAACATCGTGTTGCGCCGGGCCCATGGCAGCGCGGCCCTGGCGTGACGCTGCACCATCCGCTTGGATAGCAGGGTTGGACTGCAAATTCTGTATCCAGTTTGGACAAACCATTGACTGGTCAGTAACCAGTTCAGTCAGCGAGCTGCTAACTGACACCACCCACACCGCAGGCCACAGGCACAACAAATCAAACACTTAGCCTTGCCTGCTCAGGACTTACCCTAGCGTCTTCCCAAATGGCACGCAACTTGATCTACCTCAATCGTCCAACAAAAACGATGGAGACAAGCCAATGGAGACTTTCTACGAAGTCATGCGTCGCCAGGGTATATCCCGGCGCAGTCTGCTCAAATACTGTTCACTGACCGCGACCTCACTCGGCCTGGCACCCTCTTTTGTGCCGCAGATCGCCCACGCGATGGAGACCAAACCGCGCACCCCGGTGCTGTGGTTGCATGGCCTGGAATGCACCTGCTGCTCGGAGAGTTTCATCCGCAGCGCCCACCCGCTGGCCAAAGACGTGGTGTTGTCCATGATTTCGCTGGACTACGACGACACCCTGATGGCCGCCGCCGGGCACCAGGCCGAGGCCATTCTTGAAGAGGTGATGACCAAGTACAAGGGCAACTACATCCTGGCTGTGGAGGGCAACCCGCCGCTCAACGAAGAAGGCATGTTCTGCATCCAGTCGGGCAAACCCTTCATCGACAAACTCAAACGTGTTGCCAAGGACGCCAAGGCAGTGATCGCCTGGGGTTCCTGCGCCTCCTGGGGCTGTGTGCAGGCGGCCAAACCCAACCCGACCCAGGCCACACCGATCCACAAGGTGATCACCGACAAACCCATCATCAAGGTGCCCGGTTGCCCACCGATTGCCGAGGTGATGACCGGTGTGATCACCTACATGCTGACCTTTGACAAGATCCCCGAGCTGGACCGCCAGGGCCGCCCGAAGATGTTCTACAGCCAGCGTATCCACGACAAGTGTTACCGCCGCCCGCACTTTGATGCCGGCCAATTTGTCGAGGCCTTTGACGACGAGAGCGCGCGCAAGGGCTACTGCCTCTACAAGGTCGGCTGCAAAGGCCCCACCACCTACAACGCCTGCTCCACCGTGATGTGGAACGAGGGCACCAGCTTCCCGATCAAGGCCGGTCACGGCTGTATCGGCTGCTCTGAAGATGGCTTCTGGGACAAGGGTTCGTTCTATGACCGCCTGACCACCATCCACCAGTTTGGTGTGGAAGGCACCGCCGACAAGATTGGTGGCACGGCGGCGGCCGTTGTTGGTGCCGCAGTCGTCGCCCATGCGGCGGTATCGGCCATCAGCCGGGCTGTCGCCAAAGACAAACCCACAAGCAACGCCTGACCCACTATTTCAAGGACAAGAACACCATGGGCGCTTACGACACACAAGGCTTCAAGTTAGACAACACCGGGCGGCGCATTGTTGTTGACCCGGTGACCCGCATCGAGGGTCACATGCGCTGTGAAGTCAACGTTGACAAAGACAACATCATCCGCAACGCGGTATCCACCGGCACCATGTGGCGTGGGCTGGAGGTCATCCTCAAAGGCCGCGACCCGCGTGACGCCTGGGCTTTTGTGGAACGCATCTGCGGTGTCTGCACCGGCTGCCATGCCCTGACATCGGTCAGAGCCGTCGAAGATGCACTGGGCATCACCATCCCCAAAAATGCTTACCTGATCCGTGAGATCATGGCCAAAACGCTGCAGGTGCATGACCATGCGGTGCATTTTTACCACCTGCACGCGCTGGACTGGGTGGACATTGTCTCGGCACTCAAAGCCGACCCCAAGAAGACCAGCGAGCTGCAACAACTGGTCTCACCGTCCCACCCCCTGTCCTCACCGGGTTATTTCAGGGACATCCAGAACCGGCTGAAAAAGTTTGTGGAAAGTGGACAGCTGGGTCCTTTTGCCAATGGCTACTGGGGCAGCAAAGCGTATGTCTTGCCCGCAGAAGCCAATTTGATGGCGGTCACCCATTACCTCGAAGCGCTGGACCTGCAAAAGGACTGGGTCAAGATCCACACCATCTTCGGTGGCAAAAACCCGCACCCCAACTACCTGGTAGGCGGCGTGCCCTGTGCCATCAACCTTGATGGCGACGGCGCGGCGGGTGCCCCCGTCAACATGGAGCGGCTCAACTTCGTCAAGGCACGTATTGACGAAATGATCGAGTTCAATAAAAACGTCTACATCCCCGACGTGTTGGCCATTGGCACGATCTACAAACAAGCAGGTTGGCTGTATGGCGGTGGCCTGAGCGCCACCAATGTCAGTGACTACGGCACCTACGAAAAGGTCATGGGGGATGCCAAAACCCAGCAGCTGCCTGGCGGCGCCATTCTCAACGGCAACTGGGACGAGATCCTGCCGATTGACCCGCGCGACCCCGAGCAGGTGCAGGAGTTTGTCTCGCACAGCTGGTACAAATATGCCGACGACACCAAGGGCTTGCACCCTTGGGATGGTGTCACCGAACCCCACTACGCGTTGGGCGACAAAACCAGAGGCAGCAAGACCAACATCGAGGAAATTGACGAAAGCGCCAAATACTCCTGGATCAAATCACCCCGCTGGCGCGGTCACGCCATGGAAGTCGGGCCCTTGTCGCGCTACATCCTGGCCTATGCCCATGCCAGCAAGGGCAACACCTATGCGCAACGTCCCAAAGAACAGATTGAGTACTCGGCGCAGGTCATCAACAGCGTCTTCCCCAAGGCCTTGGGTCTGCCAGAAACACAATACACCGCCAAACAGTTGTTGCCCACCACCATTGGTCGCACCCTGGCACGGGCACTGGAAGGCCAATATTGCGGCGAAATGATGCTCGACGATTTCAACGAGTTGGTCGCCAACATCAAGGCGGGTGACCGCAGCACCGCCAATGTCGACAAATGGGACCCGGCCACCTGGCCCAAAGAGGCCAAAGGGGTTGGCACGGTGGCTGCGCCACGCGGCATGCTGGGCCACTGGATCAAGATCAAAGACGGCAAGATTGAGAACTACCAATGTGTGGTGCCCACCACCTGGAACGGGAGCCCACGCGATGCCAAGGGCCAGATTGGGGCGTTTGAGGCCTCGCTGATGAACACACCCATGGTCAACCCCGAGCAGCCGCTGGAAATCTTGCGCACGCTGCATTCCTTTGACCCTTGCCTGGCCTGCTCCACCCATGTGATGAGCCCGGACGGCCAGGAAATGGCCAACGTCAAAGTACGTTGAGTCACCCACACCCTATTTCGAGATTGGAGAACCTCATGAAACTGTTGTCACAAACCACTTGGCGCGGACTTGGCCTGACAGCCTTGGCTCTGTCGGCGCCACTGGCCCAGGCCCACACAGGTCACGGCACGTCTGGCATCGCCGAAGGCCTGACCCACCCATTCGGCGCAGACCACTTGCTGGCCATGGTGGCTGTGGGCCTCTGGTCTGTCTCAGCCCTGCCCGCCAACAAAGCCTGGTGGGGACCAGCCACCTTCATGCTGTCATTGATTGTCAGTGCTGCCCTGGGGGCCGCTGGCTTGCATCTGCCGTTTCTGGAACAGCTGATCTCTCTGAGTGTGGTGCTGTTTGGTGCCATGCTGGTCGCAAGCCGCCTCAAGATGCCCGTCGCAACCGGCCTCGGCCTAGTGGCGCTGGCTGCCTGCCTGCATGGACTGGCGCACGGTGCCGAAACACCTGAAACCGGTTTCGCCGCCTATGCCCTGGGCTTCTTGGCGACCACGGCCACCCTGCATTTTGGGGGTGTGGCCATCGGCTTGGGCATCCAGAAATACGTGGCTGAAAAGTCGACTTGGATCATGGCCGGTTTGGGCACGCTCTGCAGTGGTGCTGGCCTGTATCTGTTCAGTCAACTCTGATCCAAGTCTGGCGCATGCCCCCTCACGAGGAGACACCATGAACACCCACAGCGTTTCACCCGCCGCAGACGACCTCCAAGCGGCGTTGCCCACCGAAGCGGAAGAGTTGGCCAAGAGTTCTTCCATCAAGTCGGTCTACGTTTACGAAGCACCGGTACGTGTCTGGCATTGGGTCAACGCCTCGGCCATCACGGTCCTGTGCATCACCGGTTATCTGATTGGCTCACCCTTGCCCACCATGCCTGGCGAGGCCAGCGCCCACTTTCTGATGGGTTACATCCGGTTCACCCACTTCACGGCAGCCTATGTCCTGGCCATCGGCCTGCTCGGGCGCATCTACTGGGCATTTGTGGGTAACCACCATGCGCGAGAGCTGTTTTGGGTGCCTCTGTGGCAACGCGCCTACTGGGTGGAAATGTTGTCCATGGTCAAGTGGTACGCCTTCATGGGCCCACGCCCCGGCCCCTACATCGGCCACAACCCGATGGCACGTTTTGCCATGGTTTTTGTGTTCATCATCACGGCCGTGTTCATGATTTGCACAGGATTTGCCATGTATGGCGAGGGCTTGCAGGCAGGCTCCTGGGCGGACAAGTTGTTTGGCTGGGTGATCCCGCTGATGGGTCAGTCCCAGGACGTCCACACCTGGCACCACATGGGCATGTGGGTGATTGTGATTTTTGCCGTCGTGCACATCTACGCGGCCATTCGCGAGGACATCATGGGCCGCCAAAGTATTGTGAGCACCATGATCTCCGGTTTTCGCACCTTCAAAGATTAGCCACCATGCCCATGCAACAGCAGGTTGAGGAACACATCGTTGTGCTGGGGATTGGCAACGTGTTGTGGGCCGACGAAGGTTTTGGTGTGCGCTGCATTGAGGCCCTGCAACGCGAGTGGACGTTTGCACCCCATGTGGAGTTGATTGACGGCGGCACCCAGGGCCTGTACCTGATCCAGAACGTCCAGTCGGCCACACGTTTGCTGATTTTTGATGCGATTGACTATGGCCTGGAACCCGGCAGCTTGAAGCTGATCGAGAACGAGGACGTGCCCAAATTCATGGGTGCCAAAAAGATGAGCCTGCACCAGACCGGCTTTCAGGAGGTGCTGTGTCTGGCCCAGCTCACCGGGCATTATCCGGGCCAGGTGCTGTTGATCGGCTGCCAGCCGGAGGAGCTGGAAGACTATGGCGGCAGCCTGCGTTCCGTCGTTAGACAGGCCATGACGCCAGCCTTGACCCAAGCCATTGACACCCTGACAGCCTGGGGTGCCCAACCCCAACGACGTGCCCAAGCCCTGCCAGAAGACGCCGCCCTGACGGGCCCCATGCTGACGCTGGCGCGGTATGAACGTGAGCGCCCCAGCGCCGAGCAGGCCTGCCGCCAGGGGGACGACCGTTTTATGCCCAAGGTGCTCTGATGTGTATTGGCATCCCGATGCAGGTGACAGCGCTTGAACCCGGCTTTGCCTGGGTTGACGGGCGCGGTGAAAACCGACGCGTCAGAACCAGCCTGATTGAGCACTGCGCGCCCGGCCAATGGTTGCTGGTGTTTCTGGACGATGCACGCGAACTGATCAGCGCCGAACGCGCGACCGAAGTCAACGCCACGCTGGATCTGCTGATGTCTGCACTGGGGCACCGTGGCCCAGGCACCTTGCTGGACGAACCCGGCTTTTCTCTGCCCTCCGGTATGGATGTGCAAACCATTCAACAGATGACACAAAGCTGATCAACACCCCACTTTGGAGCCACCCATGACCAACTTTGACATCGACGCCCCGCCACTCTTGGCTCAACTGGTCCACAAACACCAAGCCCCATGGATAAACTTTGACAACCTAGAGGCCTGGCTGGCCAACCAGCACGGTGATCACGTCTTGTTGTTTGCTGGCGATCCGATCCGCTTCCCGGAAGCGGTGGACGTGGCGGTGGTCTTGCCGGAACTGCAAAAAGCCAGCGCCTCAGTGGGTCGCCCGTTCGGCATGGCCGTTGCTGTGCCTGACACGGCAGAAGCCCTGGCCAAAACATTCGGCTCGCAACGCTGGCCCACCTTGATGTTTTTCAGAGATGGTGACTATGTGACCACCCTGTCAGGCATGCACGACTGGACCGACTACCTGGCGCTGCTGGCCCAAGCCCTTGCCACGCCCAAAGGTCGCGCGCCCACCATTGGCATTCCCCTGGTCAGCAGCCAAGCGCCAACCGCCAGCTGCCACTGAGCGCCCTCACCTTTTGCCAGATTGCGAGCCCCACATGTTTGACATCAAACCGTTTCCCATTCCCGTGGTGGCCGATCTTGGCCCCGGCAGTTATTCAGAAGACGAGACGCTGGACTACATCTCCATGCCACAGGGCATGGAAACCTTCCACACACCGGTGTTGCCTGAGCCAGAAGACATTGCCCAACATGCGGGTGCAGTCCAAGTGCTGCATGAGGTGCTTGGCGCCCTGCGCAAAGTGGCCGAAGGCGCCGCCCCCCAACACACCACAGCCCGCATCACGCTGGCTGGCATGACGACACCAGACCTGCACCTGATCAACCAGGTATTGGGTGAAGGCGAAGTCAGCGCACAGGTGTTGGCCGAACACGGCACACCCGGACTGCAAATCCAGGAATCTGTTTTTGCCGGTATCTGGCGCGTCATTGCATCTCAAGCGGATGGCACGGTCAGCGACTGGATTGAAGTGGGCGCGGTGCCTGAGGTGCTGCGTCAAACCGCAGCACTGGACGGCAGCCAGACCCGTACCGCCACCTTGCCCATGCCACCCGATGTGATGAACGCCCCCAGCGTGTTGGTCGAGCTACAAGACCAGCGTCAGACCTGGCTGCCGGGTCACATCCCCCACGTGGTAAATCTGAGCCTGCTGCCCCTGACACCGATGGACATTGCTTACCTGGACCACCAGCTGGGCACCGGGCGGGTACTGATCCTCTCGCGCGGTTATGGCAACTGCCGCATCACCAACTGCTGTGTGCCGCACACCTGGCGGGTGGTCTATTACAACTCACAAGACGCGGTGATCCTGAACTCCGTGGAGGTGACCGACATGCCCGAAGTCGCCTGCGCCGCACCGGAAGACCTGCTTGATTCAGTGCACCGCCTGCATGAAGTTTTGTTATGGGTCAACCAGTCTTGAGCGGCGTGAACGGTCAACAGTTTGAAGGCAGCTACCTGGGCGACAGCTCACGCCTGCCCGCGCACGCCAAGCTGGAGTGCAAGATCTGCTGGTGGGTCTACGACCCGGCCGATGGCGACCCACAGTGGCAAATCACACCCGGCACCGCCTTTGCCGATTTGCCCGCGCACTGGCGCTGCCCGCAATGTGACGGTGCCGCGGACCAGTTCATGGTGGTGTCATGAACACCACCCAGCCAGTCCGGGGCGCGGCGCTTGAGCTGCTTTTCAAAAAGATCGCCTGCACCCGCATGCGCGACGTACCGGTACACAACCCGGCCCTGCGTGTGCAGGCCATCGGTTTTGCACCCGTTCCGGATGAACCCGAGATGTTGCTCGGCGTGCTGGTGACCCCATGGTTCATGAACCTGGTTCGTTTGCCAGCACAAGCCTGTTTACCAGGGGCAACGCTGCTGTCAAACGGCAACAAAGGCAAGCGGGCGGTGGGCCAGCAGTCTTTTGAGTTTGTCGGGGCTTTCGAGCCAGACGTGGGCGCGTTTGAAGTCTGCTCGCTGTTTTCACCGATGTTTGAGTTTGCCAACCATGCCGCAGCAGCCGATACTGCGAGCGAAATACTTCGCTTGCTTCGCACAACTGTGACATCCACCGTCAGCACCGCTCCAACCCTGCCAAGCCGACGCGGCTTTTTATTCGGACGCGGCACCCAAGCCACGCAACCACAAGCATGAGCGTCGCCATGGATCTGGTTGGCAGCTACACCCTGCACCCTGGCCAGTTACACAGCATCACAGGTCATCGCCCGGTCATGGGCCATGGCACCCTCGGGCGGCTGCTGCGTGGGCTGCAGGGTGAAGCGGTTGAACGCACTTTGGGACAGCTGTTCTCGCTGTGTTCACACGCGCATCGCCGCGCAGCGCGTCTGGTACTGCATGCCGCCAGCCCGCACCCCGACCAGCCTTTGCCCGTTGACCCGCCTGTGTTGTTGTGGTTGGCGACAGCGCGTGACCACTTACGCAGCATGGCGCTGGACTGGCCACGCCGACAACCCAGCTTGCCAGACCAAGCCGCCCCACAAGCTTGGTTGCACAACTGCCCTCTGTCTATCAACCACGCAAGCAGCCCAGTCACGCCAGACCAGGCCTGGGAGACACTCACCCAACTGAGGCGCTGGCTGGAAGAGGCCCTGCTGGGCCAACCCCTTGGCCACTGGCTGATTCGCCACCGTGATAACAAAACGCTGGCGCAGTGGTGCCTGTCCCACGCGCCGAAGCTGCCACCGGCGCAACACCTGCACACTTGGCATACGTTGGCCAACACACTGGCCCCTGGCTCACGCCGCCTGGACCTGCTCAGCACCGACCCGGTTCTACAAACCGCCACCATGCAGACGCTGGCCAACACCCTTGCCAATGACCAAAATTTCACACAAGCGCCAAGCTGGCAGGGTGCTTGCGCCGAAACCGGCCCATGGACACGCTTGCGCCATCAGCACAAGACAGCAACCACTCAAGTCAGCGCCTGGACACGGCTGGCCGCCCGCTGGACCGAGCTGATAGAGATCGCTGCCATCCAACCCCATACCCCAGCGCAACAGTTGCCCGCCCTCTTGGCCAGTGGCGCGCAGCCTGTGGGCGACGGCCAAGCCATTGCCTGGTGCGAAATGGCACGCGGCCTGCTGTTGCATTGGGTGCAGCTGGATGCACAAGGAAGCGTTGTGGACTACCGGGTCGTGGCACCCACCGAGTGGAACTTCCACCCCCAAGGTGCACTCGCCCAGGCGCTGACCGCCCTGGCGCCAGAAGACACCTCGTCCGCCTTGGCGCTCGCTGCAGCGTTTGATGCCTGCGTGGAATGCAAGGTGACGGCACCAGCGCATCTGGAGAGCCGCCATGCATGAACTGAGTCTGGCGGGCGGCATCCTGCGTGTGCTGGAGCAAACCCGCGAGCGCGACCCGTTTGAGCGCGTCACCCATCTGCGTCTGGAAGCCGGTGCCTTGAGTGGTGTGGAGCTGTCGGCATTGCGATTTGCGCTCGAAGCCATCGCGCCCGGCACCTGCCTGGAACACGCCACCATACACATTGACGAACCACCCGCCACCGCCTGGTGTATGCCGTGCTGCCAAAGTGTGGCAATTCGCTCCCGCCTGGACCCCTGCCCGCTGTGCGGCGGCTCGCAACTACAAGCCACTGGTGGCACAGAATTGCGGGTGATGGAATTGCAGGTCATCTGATTTCACCAACAAAATAAAAGGAAGACAACATGTGCGTCGTTTGCGGTTGCAGCAACACCGGAGCCACCCCGTCAGACCCCAACGTGGCCGTTCACCCCACCACCGGGGACCTGCATTTTGGTGCCGGGGCGGCCAAGGTGTCGGTGCCCGGCATGAGCCAGGCACGGGCCATCAAATTGGAGACCGATGTGCTGGGCGCCAACAACGCCATTGCCGCGCAAAACCGGGCGCACTTTGCGTCGCACGACGTCACCGCCTACAACCTGGTCTCCAGCCCCGGCTCTGGCAAAACCACGCTCCTGTGCGCCACCATCGAAGCCCTGAAACAGCGGCACCCCGGCGTGGCCGTGGCGGTGATTGAAGGCGACCAGCAAACCAGCTTTGACGCCGACCGCATTCGCGCCACCGGCGCACCCGCCATCCAGATCAACACCGGCAAAGGTTGCCACCTGGACGCACCCATGGTGGCCGAGGCGTTTTCGCGACTGGACCTCCATGCCACGCAACACCACGCGCACGACGAAACACACGATGACCACAGCCATGATCACGACCATGGACATGCCCACGGACACAGACACGGGCATGCACACGACCATGACCACGCCCATTCGCACAGCCACACCCACACAACACCAAGCATCCTGTTCATCGAAAACGTTGGCAACCTGGTCTGCCCCGCCCTTTGGGACCTGGGTGAAAAGGCCAAGGTCGCCATCCTGTCGGTCACCGAGGGCGAGGACAAACCGCTCAAATACCCCGACATGTTTGCCGCAGCCCAGCTGATGATCCTCAACAAGATCGACCTGCTGCCGCACCTGTCGTTTGACGTGGAACGCTGCAAAGCCTACGCGCGCCGTATCAACCCCGGCATAAACATCCTGGAACTGTCTGCCACCACCGGCCAAGGCATGGGCGCCTGGCTGGACTGGCTGCTGGCCAAAGATCAAGACCACCCCAGCGCCGACGCTTTGCAAGCCCGCATCTCCCAGCTGGAGGTCGAGCTGGCGCAAGCCAAAGCGCAAATCAGCGCACAGCCCGCCAAAGCGTAAACACCGTGGCACGTGTTCTGGCCTGTGGCGCGTTCCTCAAGAACGCCGCCTGTTTACTCGACACCACGGCACCCAATGCCGTGTTGTGGTCGGCCAACCACGGCGACTTGTCAGACCCACAGGCGTGTCTGTCGCTGGAGGCATCGGTGCAGCAGCTGCTGACACAAGCCACCGGCCCCATCGACGCGGTCGCGCACGACCTGCACCCCGACTTCTTCAGCACCCAACTCGCCCTGCGCTTGGCGCATGAACTGGGCGTGCCCACCGTCGCCGTACAACACCACCACGCCCACATCGCCACCGTGCTGGCTGAACATGAGGTGGACAGCCCAGTGATCGGCATCGCGCTCGATGGCGTGGGACTGGGCACGGACCACACCACCTGGGGCGGTGAAGTGCTGCTGGTGGAAGGTGCCCGCTGTGAACGCCTGGGCCACTTGAGCCCGCTGGCCCTACCCGGTGGCGACAAAGCCGCACAAGAACCCTGGCGCATGGCAGCCGCCCTGCTGCACCACGGTGGCATGGCCGAGCACATCGTGCCGCGCCTGTCCCCCGCCGTGGGTGACGCCGCAGCGCACACCATCCACACAATGCTGCAACGCGGCCTGAACTGCCCGCAGTCCACCGCTGCCGGGCGCTGGTTTGACGCAGTGGCCGGGCTGCTGGGTTTGAGCGTGCGGCAAGAGTTTGAGGCACAAGCGGCCATCACACTGGAACAAGCCGCCACACGCCACCTGCAAAAACTGGATGCTGCGCCCATCAACCCCGCCCTGTGGAACACCACACCCGACGGTGTGATTGAGCTGCGCCCGCTGCTGTTAAAGCGCCTGCTGAATGTGGACACCCACAACCGCGCTGCCGTGGATGATGCCGCGCTCTGCTTTCACCAAACGCTGGCTGCCGCCCTGTGCCAACACACCGTGGCACTGGCACACACCCACCAGATCACCGACGTGGCTTTGGGCGGTGGTTGCTTTTTCAACCACATCCTCAAAAGCGCCATCGTTGCGCAGTTGGATGCGGCGGGTTTGAATGTGTTGCAGACCAGGAACCTGTCGTGTGGCGATGCCGGGTTGGCGCTGGGGCAGGCTTGGGTGGCGGCGCGTAGCATGTGGTCAATCGCGCCCCGACTGTGCGAATAACCGCGCACTCAGGCGATCTCAAATTGGATATCACATGAGTTCATACGAAGAACGTTGGGAACGATTCCTCAATCCAGAACTTGTCAGGCCATCGCTTTTCATGGCGACGATGTTCATCACCACCTTTGAGATTCTCAAGAACTCAGCGATTGATCGCATCCGAGATTTCTTCTCGACTGGTTGGTCTGAAGAGGGGTCAACTGTTTCGCAAGAGTACGAAACGAAGGTTCTGTCACGAAACAGAAGTGCGCTCTACGCGTCGCTGAGTTGGGTGCATGAATACCAGGTAATAAATGACCAAGACTTGGAAACATTTGAATTGCTCAAAAAAACCAGAAATCTCCTGGCTCACAAACTCTTCGAGGTCGTCACTGGCCAAACGGAGTCAAACCATACAGACCAGTTCCCGGTATTGGTTGAACTTCTGCGGAAGATTGAAGTATGGTGGGTGGTCAACGTAGAAATTCCAAGCAACCCCGACTATGCGGATGCAGATGTCGATGAAGAAGGCATTGTGCCGGGACCTATTCTGTCCCTTCAAATGCTCCTGGAAGTCGCGAGCGGAAACACAGAGCTCCTTGAGGGTTGGCGACGAGGGCGGGCAAAACTGCACCGACGTGCGCAGCCTGATACTTCCAACATAGCAACCAAGGAACCCCCATGTGCCTAGCCATCCCCGCCCGCGTGGTGGAAATCTTGCCCGGTCAGCGTGCCGTTGTTGACCTGGGCGGTGTGCGTAAAGAGGTGTCGATTGACCTGGTGGCTGATGCGCAGGTGGACGATTACGTGATCATCCACGTGGGTTACGCCATCGGCAAGATTGACCCCGAGGAAGCCCAGCGCACGTTGGCGCTGTTTGCCGAATTGTCTGAGGCACAAAACAGCCCACAGCCCTTGCCAGTCATGGGTGAAGTGCTATGAAATACATCGACGAATTCCGCGACGGTGACTCTGCCCGCCACATCGCCGACAAGATCGCGACCGAGGTGAAACCGGACCTCGCCTACAACTTCATGGAGTTCTGCGGCGGCCACACCCACGCCATCTCGCGCTACGGCATCGCGGACATGTTGCCGCCCAATGTGCGCATGATCCACGGGCCGGGCTGCCCGGTGTGTGTCTTACCCATTGGCCGGGTGGACCTGGCCATCCGTCTGGCGTTGGACCAGGGCGTGATGTTGTGCACCTATGGCGACACCATGCGCGTGCCCGCGTCCAACGGCCTCTCGCTGATCAAGGCCAAGGCGCGTGGTGCTGACATTCGCATGGTGTATTCGGCACATGACGCACTCAAACTAGCCGAGCAGCACACGGAGCGCGAGGTGGTTTTTTTTGCCATCGGTTTTGAGACCACCACACCGCCCACCGCGCTGGTGCTGCGTGATGCCAAGGCGCGTGGCTTGCGCAATTTCAGCGTGTTGTGCTGCCATGTCTTGACCCCGGCGGCGATCACCCACATTTTGGCCTCAGCTGAAGCCCGCGAGATCGGCTCGGTGCCGCTGGACGGCTTCATCGGCCCGGCGCATGTGAGCATCGTGATTGGTTCACAGCCCTACGTGCCGTTTGCCCAGACGTATCACAAGCCGGTGGTTATCACCGGCTTTGAGCCGCTGGATGTGATGCAGGGCATTTTGATGCTGGTGCGCCAGGTCAACAGCGGCCGCGCCGAGGTGGAAAACGAGTTTTCCAGAGTGGTCACCCCCACCGGCAATGTGGCCGCCCAACAGATCATGGCCGAGGTGTTTGAGCTGCGCGAGAGTTTTGAGTGGCGCGGCCTGGGTGAGGTGGCCACCAGCGCGCTGAAAATCCGTCCCGAGTTTGCCCCCTGGGACGCTGAGCGCAAGTTTGAGCTGGTGTATGCCAGCGTGCCAGACCACAAACAATGTGAATGCGGCGCGATTTTGCGCGGCGTCAAACGCCCGCAAGACTGCAAGCTGTTTGGCACCGTCTGCACACCCGAGAGCCCGATGGGCTCGTGTATGGTGTCCAACGAAGGCGCCTGTGCCGCGCACTACTCTTATGGACGTTTTCGCGATCTAGCCCTTGTAGATAAAGGGCCAAAAGCTTTCAAATCAATAGCAAACCAAGCCTAGCCATTTGCCATGTCCAGCTCCCCAAACTACCTGCGCCCAATCGACTTCAAACACGGCCACATTGACATGACGCATGGCGCTGGTGGCCGTGCTGCGGCCCAGCTGATCAACGAGTTGTTTGCCAAAGCTTTTGACAACGAGTACCTGCGCCAAGGCCATGACGGCGCCCTGCTGCCCTTGCCCTCTGAAGGCCGGCTGGTGATGGCCACCGACGGGCATGTGATCTCGCCGCTGTTTTTTCCGGGGGGTGACATTGGTTGCCTGGCGGTGCACGGCACGGTCAACGACGTGGCCATGTCGGGCGCCAAACCGCTCTACCTGGCGGCCAGTTTCATCATTGAAGAAGGTTTTGCGCTGGCTGAACTGAAACGCATTGTGGAATCCATGGCCGCCGCCGCGCGTGAGGCAGGTGTACCCATCGTCACCGGAGACACCAAGGTGGTGGAAAAAGGCAAAGGTGACGGTGTGTTCATCAGCACCACCGGTGTCGGTGTGGCGCCGCTGGGCCTGTGCATCGATGGCCGCCAGGCCAAGGTGGGCGACGTGATTCTGGTCTCTGGCACCCTGGGTGAACACGGCGTGGCGGTGATGTCGCAGCGCGAGTCGCTGACGTTTGAGACCGCCATCACCTCCGACACTGCTGCCCTGCACACCCTGGTGCAAGCCATGTTACAAGCCCTGCCCGACACACACAAGCTGCATGTGTTGCGCGACCCCACGCGCGGTGGCCTGGCCACCACCCTTAATGAAATTGCGCAGCAGTCCGGCGTGGGCATGCTGATCAACGAGGCCGACATTCCGGTGCTGCCGCAGGTGGAAGCCGCGTGTGAACTGCTGGGGTTGGACCCGCTGTATGTGGCCAACGAAGGCAAACTGATTGCCATCTGCGCGCCCGAGGTGGCCGACAACCTGCTGGCAGCCATGCGGGCTCACCCGCTGGGGCAAGGCGCACAACGCATTGGCACCGTCACGGAAGACGCGCATGGTTTTGTGCAAATGGCCACGCGTTTTGGTGGCCGCCGGGTGGTGGACTGGCTCAGTGGTGAACAGTTGCCGCGGATTTGTTAGTGTCTGACCTGCCCACTATTCATCAAACGGGTTCACCACTTGCACACCGCAGCCCATGAAGTCGCGCACGTTACGCGTGGCCAGCACCAGTTGGTGCTCCATGGCCGTGGCGGCAATCAGCATGTCGGGGGTACTACGAGCAATGCATTGGGCCTGAAACTGCCCACGCATCGCGCCAGCGCGCTGCGCTATGGCGGGCGTGATGGGGTAAACCGCATGCAATTGCGCCACCAGCGCATTGAACAAGGCAAGTTTGCGGGTATTGGGCTGCCAGGCCAGGCCGAAGTGCGCTTCTTCCAAGGTGACGGCCGAAATAGCCATCAACTCCACCGCCTGCAGCCACTGCATCACGCGCGTGTCAGGGTTCTTTTTGACAAATTCGCTGATGACATTTGTGTCCGCTAAAACAATGGTGGCGTTCATAGGGATACGTTTCAGACAGTGTCAGAAAACGCATTGCCACGTTGCCATGCGTTTTGCCGTGAAGCTGAGGCTGCTGCATCAAGCCCGGTATCGTCCTGCGGCGCAAATTTTTCCCGCAGGCCTTTTACCCGGTCGAACAGGCTCTGTGCCTCAGTGTGCACGCCGGCCTGGTTGCGCGCAAAGTAATCGGCAGACACCAGCACCGCCACCGGCTTATTGCGGTTGGTGATGAACTGAGGCTGCTGCTGTGCGAGTGCAATCAAGGACGACAGTTGCTGGCGCGATTGGGCGATTGAAATAGACATAAGCACCTTTCATGCACATAACAAATGTACATTTTAGACAAGTATCAACTTACTCTGCCTGGCGAACCCGCTCTGACACAGCGCTCAGAAACCAGGCAGGTGGCGGGCGAACATGATGAAATGTGTTGGATCAAGCTTGACGACAACAAGGAAGAACGCACCCGGATGAACCCCTATTTTTATAGCTATCGCCTCAGCTAACATGTGGCTTGGCATCATTTTTTCTTTAACAAACCAGCCACCTGGACAGCCCGCCACCTGGTGCAGCAGCGCAAACTGAAACTCGCGTACGCCACACCCAAAGCCACATGAATAGCCCAGACCTGCCCTTCTCAAACATCGTGCTGCCGCTGGTGCTGGTGGTGGACGACGAGACCCATTCGCTCGACGCCATCCGGCGCAACCTGGAAGAAGATTTTTCGGTGCTGACCGCCACCTCGGCAGAAGAGGCGCGCAAGCTGCTGGAGCAGCATGAGGTCAGCGTGATTCTGTGTGACCAGCGCATGCCGGGCACGACCGGCGTCAAGTTCCTCGGGCAAGTGCGTGAGTTGTGGCCCGACACGGTGCGCATCATCATCTCGGGTTACACCGACTCACAGGACATCATTGCCGGCATCAACGAGGCCGGCATTTACCAGTACCTGCCCAAACCCTGGCTGCCCGAGCACCTGCTGACCACCGTGGGCAACGCGGTCGAGGCCCGTAGCCTGCAGCTGCAAACCCAGCGCCTGAATCTGGAGTTGCGCACCAGCGCGCCGGTGCTGCGCCAGCTCAAACAGCTGTCACTGGCCACAGCCCAAGCAGCGTTCGACTTTGACACCATGGTGCGTGCGCCCGGCAGCCCGCTGGACGCGGTGTGTGACATGGCGGCACGCGTGGCGCGTTATGACCTGGCTGTGCTGGTGACCGGTGAGTCGGGCACCGGCAAGGAGTTGCTGGCCCGCGCCATCCATTACGCCAGCCCACGCAGCGAACGTGCTTTTGTCATGGAAAACTGCGCCGCCATGTCTGACACGCTGCTCGAATCCGAGCTGTTTGGCCACAAACGCGGCTCCTTCACCGGGGCTTTTGAAGACCATGTGGGCCTGTTCCAGCGTGCCGATGGGGGCACGGTGTTTTTGGATGAAATTGGCGACACCTCTCCGGCTTTCCAGGTGAAGCTGCTGCGGGTGTTGCAAGAGGGTGAGGTACGCCCGGTGGGCGCCAGCCGCCCGGTCGGCATCAATGTGCGGGTGATTGCCGCCACCCACCGCGACCTGGAGCAAGACGTGCGCTCCGGGCGCTTCCGTGAAGACCTGTATTACCGCATTGCCAGCATCACCTTGTCGGTGCCGCCGCTACGTGAACGCAGTGCCGACATCTTGCCGATTGCCCAAGCCTTGCTGTCACGCGCTGGGGTGGAATTGGGCCACCCGAATGTGCGGTTTGCCAAAGATGTACCGGCCAATTTGCTGGCGCACCCCTGGCCCGGCAACATCCGCGAGTTAAAAAACGAGATTTATCGCGCTGTGGCCCTGTCGGATGGTGAAACCGTGTCAGCCACTTCATTCTCACAACGGGTGCTCTACGGGCAGCCGGGCCAGGCCGCCACCGCGCAGGGCAGCCCGCTGGCGCAAAGTGGCAGCCTGCAGGAACGCCTGGATGCGATCGAGGCGGTGATTCTGCGCGAAACCATGTTGCGCCACCGCTGGAACAAAACCCACGCCGCCAAAGAACTGGGCCTGTCACGGGTCGGTTTGCGGCAAAAACTGGCGCGTTTTGGCATGGAGGGGCAAACCGATGCGTGAACCTGCTTTTAACGTGTTGTGGCTGCAGTCGGGTGGCTGTGGCGGTTGCAGCATGTCGCTGTTGTGTGCTGACACGGCGGACTTTCGGGGCCAGCTGCGCCAGGCGGGTATCAACCTGCTGTGGCACCCTTCCCTCTCGCTGGAAACCGGCCAGGAGTTGCTGGCGGTGTTGGACGACTGTTTGACCGGCAAAATCACTCTGCACGCCCTGTTTGTGGAGGGTTCCATCTTGCGTGGTCCGGAAGGCAGTGGCCGCTTTCACCTGATGGCGGGCACCCAGATACCCATGATGACCTGGATACGCCGCCTGAGCGCCGTGGCGCAGCATGTTTTGGCGATTGGCACCTGTGCCGCTTTTGGTGGCATCACCGCCGCCGGCAGCAACCCCACCGATGCCTGCGGCCTGCAATACGAAGGTGACCAGGCAGGAGGCCTGCTCGGCAGCGACTGGCGCAGCAGCGCCGGTTTGCCGGTGATCAACGTCGCGGGCTGTCCAACCCATCCAGGCTGGGTGCTGGAGACCCTGGCCGCGCTGGCGGGTCCACACCCGATGCAGGCAGAGCAGCTCGATGCCTTGGGCCGGCCGCGTTTTTACAGCGACGAGCTGGTGCACCACGGCTGCACCCGCAACGAATACTACGAATACAAAGCCAGCGCCGAAGCGCCAGGCGACCTGGGCTGCATGATGGAAAACCGGGGCTGCAAAGGCACCCAGGCGCATGCCGACTGCAACATCCGCCTGTGGAACGGTGAAGGCTCTTGCATACGCGGTGGTTACGCCTGCATCAGCTGCACCGAGCCTGGTTTTGAGGAACCTGGCCACCGGTTTGATCAGACCCCAAAAATCGCGGGCATTCCCATCGGCCTGCCCACCGACATGCACAAAGCCTGGTTTGTGGCGCTGGCCTCGCTGTCCAAATCGGCCACGCCCAAACGCGTCAAACTCAACGCCACATCGAGCCACATCGTGATGGCACCCATGATCAAGAAAACACGCCTGAAATGACACGTTTGCTGATAGGGCCCTTCAACCGGGTCGAAGGGGATTTGGAAGTCAGTCTGGAGGTGGCAGACGGCCAGGTCACGCTGGCCCGGGTCAACGCCACCATGTACCGGGGATTCGAGCAAATATTGCAAGGCAAACACCCGCTGGACGCCTTGGTGTATGTGCCGCGCATCTGCGGCATCTGCTCGGTCACCCAGTCGGTTGCCGCCGCACGGGCATTGGCAGCGACCTGCGGTGTGACACCCCCACCCAACGGGGTGCTGCTGACCAACCTGATGCTGGCCTGCGAAAACGCGGCCGACCACCTGACGCACTTCTACCTGTTCTTCATGCCCGACTTCACCCGCGAGGTGTATGCCGGGCGCACTTGGCATGCGCAGGCGCTGCAACGGTTCTCCACCGTGTCGGGCGAACACGCCCGTGAAGCGCTGGCGGTGCGGCAGCGCTGGCTGCACATCATGGGCACGTTGGGCGGCAAGTGGCCACACACCCAATCCATCGTGCCCGGCGGCTCCACCCGAGGCATCAGCAGCTCCGAGCGTTACCGGCTTGGCGCACGTGTGGCCGAGATGCGCGGTTTTCTGGAGCGCGTGTTGTATGCGGCCCCGCTGGAAGCGATGATTGCATTGGACAGTGAAGAGGCGCTGGCCCAATGGCGCGAGCGCGAGCCGCTGCGCGGCGACTTGCGGCTGTTTTTGTCCATCGCGCAAGACCTGGGGTTGGAAACCTTGGGCCGTGGCCCGGATCTGACCATGAGCTACGGTGCCTTTGCCGAGCACGACGGCGCTTACGCCATGGCTCCCGGCGTGTGGAACGGTGACACCCTGCAAACGGTCAACATCGCAAAAATCACCGAAGATGCCCGCCACGCCTGGCTGGCTGACAGCGGTGCAGCTCTGCCACCTGCGGTGGGCCTGACACTTCCGAAAATGGACAAACCCGAGGCCTACACCTGGAACAAAGCCCCTCGCCTGGATGGCCAAGTGCTGGAAACCGGTGCCCTGGCGCGCCAGCTGGCCAACGGCCAGCCACTGATTCGCGCCCTGTGGCAACGCAGCCGTGGCAATGTTTTGACCCGTGTGCTGGCCAGGTCCCTGGAACTGGCCCAGCTGGTGTTACTGGCCGAGCATTACTTACGCACCTTCGTGCCCGAGGCCACCTGCTGTGTGGACAGCCACCTGCCCGACCACGCCGATGTTTACGGGTTGTGCGAGGCGGCACGTGGCAGCCTGGGCCATTGGTTATCCATCCGCGACGGCCATATTGCCAATTACCAGATCATTGCGCCCACCAGCTGGAACTTTTCACCACGCGACAGTTTAGGCACACCGGGGGCACTGGAGGCCGCACTGGTCGGTGCGCCGGTGGCCGAGGGGGACAAAACCCCGGTCGCGGTGCAACACATCGTGCGCTCGTTTGACCCTTGTATGGTCTGCACCGTGCATTAACCAGGCAAAAAAGTATGGACCTGCCGCGGCCAGACCTCAGCGCCACACAGCCCCCGCAGGAAGGGCTGGACGAAGGCGCCTGGCTGGACGTGATCCAGAAGATGGACGAGGTCTATTCGCGCCTGCTGGCCGACGAGGTGGCGCTGGAGCAAAAAAACGCCCAGCTCGAAGCGTCACAACAACTGGTTTTCAGCTTGCTGTCGTCGATGTCGGACGTGCTGGTGGCGGCTGACGCAAACGGCTTGATCGAACAAACCAACCAGGCCCTGTGTGACCTGGTGGGCAACACCGACGAAGCCCTGATGGGCCAACCCATGCACAGCCTGTTGGACAACAGCCAGGGTGCCGACGTGCTGCAAGACATGATGCAGCGCACACCCCATTTGCGCCACGGTGACACGGTGGAGCTTTTGCTGCGCGACAAGGCGGGCCAGGCGGTGCCGGTGGATTTCACCGTGACACCGCGTTTTGATGGCCGACGGCGCTGCGTGGGTTATGTGTTTGTCGGGCGGCCGATGGCCGAGATCAAGCGCGCCTATCACCAATTACACGAGGCCCACGAAGCGCTCAAACTCACCCAGCAGCAACTGTTGCATGCCGAAAAAATGTCGTCGCTGGGCCGCCTGGTGGCGGGTGTGGCGCATGAACTCAACAACCCGATCAGCTTTGTGCTGGGCAATGTGCATGTGCTCAACCGCTACACCACCCGGCTGCGCCAGTATCTGGACGCCTTACATGCCGAAGCCGCCTTCAGCAACAACCCGGACCTGGCCGCCCTGGCGCAAAAGCTGCGCATCGAACATATCCTGCAAGACCTGCCTTCCTTGATGGACGGCACCATCGAGGGCGCCCAACGCACCGCGAGCATTGTGGACGGTCTTAAACGCTTCTCGGTGCTCGACGGTGAGGAACGTGAAGTGGTCGTCGTGGACAGTGTGGTGGCGCGCGCCATCCACTGGGTACGTACCGGCATGAAGCTGGACTTTGAGGTGACGTTTCAGGACTGCGCGGGCTGCACCGTCATGGGCAACGCCGGGCAGTTGTTGCAGGTGCTGATGAACCTGATCCAGAATGCCTACGACGCCGCGTCCAGCCCAAGCGGCCCGGCACCCAAACTGGCCATCTGTACCAGCCGCGAGGACGACTGGGTGGTGATCTCGTTACACGACAACGGCCCGGGCATTGAGCCCCAGGTTTTGTCCCGGATTTTTGAGCCTTTTTTCACCACCAAACCAGTCGGCAAAGGCACCGGCCTGGGATTGTCCATCGGCTACGGCATTGTCAAGCGCCATGGTGGCAGCCTGAGCGCCCACAACCACCCGCAGGGCGGTGCGGAGTTTTTGCTGCGCTTGCCAACCACAGCGCCATCAGCGTCGCCCATTTGACGCTCACGCAGGCTTGTGCCTCGGCACTGCAACGCCAGCTGGCCTGAACAAGACGGCAAGGCCAGACCTCTGAGGCCCAGCGCGTGAAAGCTTGGGTATTGGTGCCCCACCCGTCACATTTTTACAGTTTTTTTACAGCACCATCCACCCTTTCTTCCCCGTTTTTACGTCCCCAAAAATAAGCTCCTCCCATCGTTTTTGATAGGAGAAAGTGCATGGATGTGGTGTTTCTGGCCGGTGTGGCCTTGTTGTGGGCTGTGACCGCCCTGCTCGTTAAAGGTTTTGAGCGCCTGGGTCAGGCTGGCAAGGGGCAGCCAGCATGATCAGCCTGCCCACCCTCTATGGCGCGGCAGGCTTGTGTGTGGCTTTGCTGCTGGTGTATCTGGTTTACGCGCTGCTGTGCGCTGAGGAGTTTTGATGGGCCCATCTGCCTGGGGCCTGTTGGCTCTTTTTCTTGGGGTGTTGCTGGCTGCGGCTTGGCCTTTAGGTGTCTGGCTAGCGCGTATCGCTTCTGGCCAGTTGCCCAACTGGATGCACCGGGTCGAGGCGCCGCTGTACCGCTGGGCTGGCACCGAGGCTGATCGCAGCATGGGTTGGGCGCAATACGCCCTGGCTGTGTTGGTATTTAATGCATTCGGTGTGTTGGCCGTCTACCTGTTGCAGCGCGGACAAGCTTTGTTGCCACTGAATCCAGCGGGCATGACGGCCGTGTCGCCGGACTCGGCTTTCAATACCGCCATCAGTTTTGTCACCAACACCAACTGGCAAGGTTATGGTGGTGAGTCCACGATGAGTTACCTGACCCAGATGCTGGCCTTGGCGGTGCAGAACTTCTTGTCTGCCGCCACCGGCATTGCCGTGGTGTTTGCACTGATCAGGGGCTTTGCTGCCCGCGCCACCGGGGTGATTGGCAACTTCTGGGTGGATATCACCCGCATCACGGCCTGGGTGTTGTTGCCAGTGTCGCTGGTGTTGGCTCTGGCTCTGGTGAGCCAGGGTGTGGTGCAGAACTTTGACACTTACAAGGATGTCACCACGCTTGAGGTCAACACCTTCCAGCAAGCCAAGCTGGGCACGGACGGCCAAGCCCTGAAGGATGACAAGGGCCAGCCGGTGATGGAAGACGCCCAAACCACCACCCAAACCCTGGCCATGGGGCCAGTCGCCTCGCAGGAAGCCATCAAGATGCTGGGCACCAATGGCGGGGGCTTCTTCAACGCCAACTCGGCCCACCCGTATGAAAACCCGACGGGCCTGAGCAACCTGCTGGAAATGCTGGCCATTTTCCTGATTCCGGCCGCGCTGTGTTTTGCGTTCGGACGAGAGGTGGGTGACCGTCGCCAAGGCTGGGCTGTTCTCGCGGCGATGACGGTGCTGTTTGTGGTGGCGGTGATCGCCATCACACCGGCCGAGCAGGCAGGTAACCCGCTGCTGTCGACCTTGGGCGTGGACCAAACCAGTAGCCTGTTGCAGGCCGGTGGCAACATGGAAGGCAAGGAAACCCGTTTTGGCATCAATGCCTCCACCCTGTTTGCCGTCATCACCACGGCCGCCTCCTGTGGAGCGGTAAATGCCATGCACGATTCGTTCACCCCACTGGGCGGGATGGTGCCGATGGTGCTGATGCAGCTCGGTGAGGTGGTGTTTGGCGGGGTGGGTAGCGGGCTCTACGGCATGCTGGTGTTTGCCATCCTGGCGGTGTTCATCGCGGGCCTGATGATTGGGCGCACCCCCGAATACCTGGGCAAAAAAATCGAGGTGCATGAGATGAAACTCACCTCGATCACGATCCTGGTGACACCGATCCTGGTGCTGGCAGGTACCGCCATTGCACTCATGGCAGGCGCTGGCACGGCGGGCATTGCCAATCCGGGTCCGCATGGTTTTTCAGAAGTGTTGTACGCCCTGAGCTCGGCGGCCAACAACAACGGCAGCGCGTTTGCCGGCCTGTCCGCCAACACACCGTTCTATAACACGCTGCTTGGCATTGCCATGTGGCTGGGCCGATTTGGTGTGATCGTGCCGGTGCTGGCGATAGCCGGCGCGCTGGCGGCCAAAAAGCGGCTGCCGGTGACAGCGGGCACGATGCCAACCCACGGCCCGCTGTTTGTCTTCCTGCTGATCGGCACGGTGTTGCTGGTGGGGTTGTTGAACTACGTGCCCGCACTGGCGCTGGGGCCGGTGGTTGAGCACCTGATGTTGTGGCCAGCGGCATGAAACCCATCTACCCAAATTGCGAGTCATTTTTATGAAAACAACAACTCTGAACTTGTGGGATGCAGCTTTGCTCAAGCCTGCGGTTCTGGCCTCTTTCACCAAGCTCAGCCCGCGTGTGCAGTGGCGCAACCCGGTGATGTTTGTGGTTTACCTGGGCAGCATCGTGACCACCCTGTTAGGGCTGCAGGCAGAACAAGGCGCGGGCTTTATCCTGGCCATTTCGGCCTGGTTGTGGTTCACCGTGTTATTTGCCAACTTTGCCGAAAGCCTGGCCGAAGGCCGCAGCAAGGCGCAAGCCGCCTCCCTGCGTGGCCTCAAAACCAGCACCTGGGCCAAGAAGCTGAAGGAACCGGCACACGGTTCGACCTGGCTGCCTGAGCAAGCGGAAAACCTGCGCAAAGGTGACGTGGTGCTGGTCGACACCGGCGAGATGATCCCGCTGGACGGCGAAGTGGTCCAAGGTGTCGCCACGGTGGATGAGAGTGCCATCACCGGTGAATCGGCACCGGTGGTGCGGGAGTCGGGTGGCGATTTTGGCTCGGTCACCGGCGGTACCCGGGTGCTGTCAGACTGGTTGGTGGTGCGTATCACCGTCAACCCGGGCGAGTCGTTCCTGGATCGCATGATCAGCATGGTCGAAGGCGCCAAGCGCCAGAAAACACCCAATGAAATTGCCCTCACCATTTTGCTGGTGGCGCTGACGATCGTGTTTCTGGTGGTCACCGTCACGCTGCTGCCGTTCTCCATCTTCAGTGTGGGTGCAGTGGGCTCTGGCACGGTGGTCAGCATCACCGCGTTGATCGCTTTGCTGGTGTGCCTGATCCCGACCACGATTGGTGGCCTGTTGTCCGCCGTGGGCGTGGCAGGCATGAGCCGCATGATGCAGGCCAATGTGATCGCCACCTCTGGCCGGGCGGTCGAGGCTGCCGGGGATGTGGATGTGCTGTTGCTGGACAAAACCGGCACCATCACCCATGGCAACCGCCAAGCCTCCAGCTTTCTGCCCGCACCAGGCGTGTCTGAGGTGCAACTGGCCAACTGTGCGACGCAGTCGTCCATGGCCGACGAAACCCCCGAGGGGCGCAGCATTGTGGTGCTGGCCCAGCGTCTGGGCGCCAGCGAGCCTTTGACCGGTGAGGTGCTGGAAGTGCCGTTCACTGCGCAAACCCGCATGAGCGGCATGGATGCCAAACAACCCGACGGCAGCACACGCCAGCTGCGCAAAGGGGCGGTGGATGCCATTCGCAAACATGTGGAATCCCTGGGCGGCAGGGTGCCTGCCGAAGTGTTACGCGCCTCGGACGAGGTGTCACGGCGCGGCAGCACACCGCTGGCGGTGGCTGATGGCCAGCAGGTGCTGGGCATTGTGGAACTCAAAGACATTGTCAAAAGTGGCATCAAGGAGCGTTTTGGCGAGTTGCGCCGCATGGGCATCACCACCGTGATGATCACCGGCGACAACAAACTCACGGCGGCAGCCATTGCGGCTGAGGCCGGTGTTGACGACTTTCTGGCCGAAGCCACGCCGGAAGACAAACTCAAGCTGATTCGCCAATACCAAGCCGAAGGTCGCCTGGTGGCGATGACCGGTGACGGCACCAACGACGCCCCGGCGCTGGCTCAAGCCGATGTGGCGGTGGCCATGAACAGCGGCACGCAAGCGGCCAAGGAAGCCGGCAACATGGTGGACCTGGACTCCAACCCGACCAAGCTGCTGGAGATTGTGGAGACCGGCAAGGCCTTGCTGATGACACGCGGCTCACTCACCACCTTCTCGATTGCCAACGACGTGGCCAAGTACTTTGCCATCATCCCGGCGATTTTTGTGTCGACCTACCCGCAGCTTGGCGCACTCAATGTGATGCAGCTGGGCAGCCCGAATTCGGCCATTTTGTCAGCGGTGATTTTTAACGCCTTGATCATCATGTTTCTGATCCCGCTGGCCCTCAAAGGGGTGGCTTACCGCCCGGTGGGTGCGGCGGCGCTGCTGCGTCGCAACATGGCGATCTACGGCTTGGGTGGCTTGGTGGTGCCTTTTGTTGGCATCAAACTCATTGACATGTTATTGGTGGGCCTGCACATGGCCTAGTTCTTCGCCACCGATTTAACACTATTCAAAGAATAGCTATCTGTCCTTTATATATAAGGGCTAGATGCCAATTTGTTCACAGATTCAGCCACCCTGCCCTGCCAAGACACAATTCACAGGAACATCCATGAAAAACATACTCAGACCCGCTTTGGTGCTGTTTGTTGCGCTCTCTCTTTTGACAGGTATCGCCTACCCCTTGCTGGTCACCGGTTTGGCCAAAAACCTGTTTCCGGCCCAGGCCCACGGCAGCCTCATCCTGCGTGACGGCCAGGTCGTGGGTTCAACGCTGATCGGGCAGCACTTCACCACCCCAGCCTATTTCTGGGGCCGCCCGTCTGCCACCAGCCCCATGGCCAACAATGCCGCTGCCTCGGGTGGTTCCAACCTGGGGCCAATGAACCCGGCCCTGGTGGACGCTGTCAAAGCCCGGGTGGCGGCGCTGCGTGCGGCTGACCCCACCAACACAGCAGCGGTTCCGGTGGACCTGGTCACCGCATCTGCCAGTGGGCTGGACCCCCACATCAGTCCAGCCGCCGCACAGTACCAACTGGACCGTGTTGCCAAGGCGCGACAACTGCCCACCCAAGTGGTGCAGGGCCTGATCGACCAGGCCACACAGCGCCCGCTGCTGGGCCTGCTGGGTGAACCAGTGGTCAACGTCCTGCAACTGAATGTCGCGCTTGATGCACACTCTGGACATGCCCCTCTCAACTGACACCAGACCCGACCCCGATGCGCTGTTGGCGCAGCTGCGCGAGGAGGAGCAGACGGTCAAGCGCGGCACATTGCGCATCTACTTTGGCGCCAGCGCCGGGGTGGGCAAGACCTATGCTTTGCTCGGTGCGGCGCGCCAGGCGCAGCAGGCCGGGCACAAGGTCTTGGTGGGTGTGGTGGAAACCCATGGCCGTCAGGAAACCATGGCCTTGTTGACCGATCTGAAGCTGTTGCCCTTGCGCAAGCTGCCCTACCGGGGTCAAGTGCTGCTGGAATTGGACCTGGATGCTGCTCTGGCCGCCAAGCCTGACATCTTGCTGGTGGACGAGCTGGCGCACAGCAATGCCCCCGGCTCGCGGCACCCGAAACGCTGGCAGGATGTGCAGGAGCTGCTGGATGCAGGTATCAACGTCTGGAGTGCACTCAATGTGCAACATCTGGAGAGCCTGAACGGCACCGTGGGGGCCATCACCGGCGTGCGGGTCAACGAGACGGTGCCCGACACCGTGCTGGATGACGCCGATGAACTGGTGCTGGTGGATGTCACCGCCGAGGAATTGCTGGCCAGATTGAAGGCTGGCAAGGTTTACATTCCCCAGCAAGCGCAGCGGGCCAGCCAGAACTTCTTTCGCAAAGGCAATTTGATCGCCTTGCGCGAAATCGCCCTGCGCCGCACCGCCGAACACGTGGGTGACGATGTGCGCACCTACCGCACACGCCACACCCAGAAAACCCTCAGCAGCCAGACCAGCGGCACACCGGCCTGGAACACTTCAGGTGCGATGCTGGTGTGTGTTGGGCCACAAGCGGGTGCCGAACACGCGGTGCGCAGCGCTGCCCGTTTGGCGGGCCAGCTCAATGTGCGCTGGTTTGCTGCCTATGTGGAAACCCCGGCCTTGCAACGGCGCCCGGCGCCCGAGCGTGATCGGGTGTTGACCGTGCTCAAACTGGCCGAGGAACTCGGTGCCAGCACCGCCGTCCTGACCGGTGAGGACGAGGCCCAGGCTTTGATGGCCCATGCACAGGGTTTGAACTGCGCCACCCTGGTGCTGGGTCGACCCAGCAGCTCGCTCTGGCAGCACCTGCGCAGGACATGGCGCCCAACATTGGCGCGTCAGTTGGCCAACCTGGCCCCGGGCATCGATCTGATCGAGGTCGGAGCCGCAGAGAGTGTGCGCAAATTGCCACCGGCCTTGCCACGCCCCGCGCAGGACGATGCACCCGACAGCAGCTGGGCACAGAGTGCGCCACGTTATGCCTGGGCGGCGGGCATGTGTCTGCTCACCACCTTGTTGGCCTTGCCCTTGGCGCGTTTGTTTGACCTGGCCAACATCGTCATGTTGTTCCTGCTCTGTGTGGTGCTGGTAGCGGTCAAGCTGGGCCGGGGGCCGTCGATGCTGGCGGCGGTGTTGTCGGTGGCGGTGTTTGATTTCTTTTTTGTGCAGCCGCGTTTCTCGTTTGCGGTGACCGACATCCAGTACCTGATGACCTTCCTCGTGATGCTGGTGGTGGGCCTGCTGATTGGCCGTTTGACCGCCAACCTGCGTTTTGCCGCGCAGGTGGCGGCCAGCCGTGAACAACGTGCCCAGGCGCTGTTTGAGTTAACGCGTGATTTGTCTGGCGCTTTGCTCACCTCCCAAGTGGTGGAGAGTGCCGAGAGTCTGGTGCGCCGTGTATTTGGTGGGGAGGTGCGGGTGTTGTTGCCGGACGCCAACGACCAGCTGGATGTAGCTGCCGATTTGCCCGAGACGCTGGACACCAGCGTGGCTGACTGGGCCTTTCGCCATGGGCAGCGCGCCGGTGCCGCCACCGCCACCTTGCCTGGCAGTCCCTGGCATTTTGTGCCCTTGCTGGCCCCCATGCGCACGCGCGGTGTGCTGGCCGTGCGGGTGCCCAAACCCCGTTGGTTGCTGATTCCCGAACAGATCCAGCAGCTGGAGACGATGGCCCGCCAGATCGCCATCGCGCTGGAGCGGGTGCATTATGTGGAGGTGGCCCAGGCGGCCGTGGTGCAGATGGAGTCGGAGCGGCTGCGCAACACCTTGCTGGCGGCCATGTCGCACGACATCCGCACCCCCTTGACCGCCCTGGTCGGGCAAGCCGAGGTGTTGGCGACCTCGACCCCCTTGACACCCGAGCAGCGCAGTTCAGCCCAGAGCATCGGTGAAGAAGCACGCGAACTGAGTTCCCTGGTCACCAACATGCTGGAGATGGCCCGCCTGGAGAGTGGCCAGGTCGAGTTACGCAAAGACTGGCAGTCGGTGGAGGAAATTGTGGGCAGCGCCATCCGCTCAGCCCGTCATGCGCTGGGGGAGCTGCAGGTGCGCACCGAGTTGCCGTTGGACCTGCCCCTGGTGGCCTTTGATGCCCACCTGATCGAACGTGTGTTGGTCAACCTACTGGAAAACGCCGCCAAATACGGTGTGCGTTCCCCGCCAGCCAAACCCGCCATACACATCAGCGCCAGCGTCACACCCAACACGCTGGTGGTCAGTGTGCGTGATTTTGGCCCGGGCCTGCCGCACCACGTGAAAGGCCGGGAAGATGAGCTGTTTGCCAAATTCACACGCGGCCACCATGAGTCGTCCACCCGCGGGGTGGGCCTGGGGCTGGCGATCTGCAAAGCTATCATCGACGCCCATCGCGGCAAGATCAGCGCGGCGCAAGCGGCTGACGCCGGTGCCATCTTCAGCTTCAGCCTGCCCAGAAACTCACCACCCGAAGTGTCATGACCCAGCCCGTCGTCATCCTGATCGAAGACGAAATCCAGATCCGCCGTTTTGTGCGTGCCGCGCTGGAGGCCGAAGGCTGGCAAGTGTTTGAGGCCGACACCGCCCGGCGGGGGCTGGCCGATGCCGGCACACGCAAGCCGGATCTGCTGATCGTCGACCTGGGCCTGCCCGATGGCGACGGCCTGGACCTGATCCGCGATGTGCGCGGCTGGACCCATGTGCCGATCATTGTGCTGTCAGCCCGCAGCAACGAGGCCGACAAAATTGCTGCGCTGGACGCCGGTGCCGACGATTACTTGACCAAACCCTTTGGTCTGGGGGAACTGATGGCGCGGGTGCGTGCCAACCTGCGCCGACCCAGGACCGTGTCAGCCGAAGCACCTGGTGACACCGACACCTCGGCCAGCCCGGTGTTTGTGTTTGGTGAGGTGGAGGTGAACCGGGTGGAGCGGGTGGTGCGCCGCGCCGGGGTGGAGGTGCATCTGACACCCCTCGAATACCGCCTGCTCACCGTGCTGATTGCCAATGTCGGGCGCGTGATCACCCACAAACAGCTGCTGCGCGACGTGTGGGGCCCGTCCCATGCCGAGCAGAGCCACTACCTGCGCATTTACATGGGCCATCTGCGGCAAAAGCTCGAAGCCGACCCGGCCCAGCCCCAACATTTACTGACCGAAACCGGGGTGGGTTACCGCTTGCTCTGTGAGGCTTAAGACGCAGCGTTCAGCACCGTCCCACCCGCCGAGCGATCAGCGCGGGCGACGCGACGGTTTGGCGCGGCTGGTGCCGGTATCGCGTGGCGGCAGACCGGTGTGCTGGGTCAGCATCCGGCCTTTGACCGGTTTGGCAGCAACGGCGCTCTGAGGTTTGGCGCCCGACGGTGTCGAGTTCTTTTTGCGGGCACTCTGGTAACCATCGTCCCCCAGCGGCTGCCAGGTCGGGATCAGGTGGTGTTTGCCGTTGCCAATCAGATCTGAACGTCCCATGGCCTTCAAAGCCTCGCGCAATAAGGGCCAGTTGCTCGCATCGTGATAGCGTAGGAAGGCCTTATGTAGACGCCTGCGTTTTTCACCACGCACCACGTCGACGGTGTCGTCGTCACTTTGCACCTCACGGCGCACACCCCGCAGCGGGTTGCGCCCGGTGTGGTACATCGTGGTGGCGGTGGCCATCGGGCTAGGGTAGAAGGTTTGCACCTGGTCGGCGCGGAAACCGTGTTTTTTGAGCCAGATCGCCAAGTTCATCATGTCTTCATCGGTGGTGCCGGGGTGGGCAGCGATGAAGTACGGGATCAGGAACTGCTTTTTGCCTGCCTCGGCGGTGAATTTGTCAAACAGCGTCTTGAACTTGTCGTAGGTGCCAATGCCCGGCTTCATCATCTTCGACAGTGGGCCTTGCTCGGTGTGTTCGGGCGCGATTTTCAGGTAACCACCGACATGGTGCTGCACCAGTTCTTTGACGTACTCGGGGCTCAAGACCGCCAGGTCGTAGCGCACGCCCGAGCCAATCAGGATTTTTTTGATGCCCTTGAGCGCACGGCCACGGCGGTAAATCTGCACCAGCGGATGGTGGTCGGTGCCGAGGTTCTGGCAGACGCCCGGATATACACAACTGGGTTTGCGGCAGGCGGCTTCGATCTCGGGGCTTTTGCAGCCCAGCCGGTACATGTTGGCCGTGGGGCCACCCAGGTCGGAGATGGTGCCGGTGAACCCTTTGACCTTGTCACGGATGTCTTCGATCTCTTTGATGATCGAGTCTTCCGAGCGGCTCTGGATGATGCGGCCTTCGTGCTCGGTGATCGAGCAAAAGGTGCAGCCGCCAAAACAGCCGCGCATGATGTTGACGGAAAAGCGGATCATCTCCCAGGCCGGGATCTTGGTGGCGCCGTCATGGCTGCCGTTCTCGTCCGCATAACTCGGGTGTGGTGCCCGCGCGTACGGCAGGTCAAACACATAGTCCATCTCGGCCGTGGTGAGCGGAATCGGCGGCGGGTTGATCCAAACGTCGCGCGCCGTGGCACCTTCACCATGCGCCTGCACCAGAGCGCGGGCGTTGCCGGGGTTGGTTTCCAAATGCAGCACGCGGTTAGCGTGGGCGTACAGCACCGGGTCGGCCTTGACCTGCTCGTAGCTGGGCAGCCGGATCACGGATCGGTCACGCGGAGGCAGTTTGAGCTTGCCGCTGGGCAGCGCGGGGTTGACGTAAAAGGTCAGCGGCTGGGCGGCAGCGGTGGCCACTGGACTGTTTGAGGAAAACTGACCTTCAGCCCTTGTATCTTCAGGGCCGGCAGCTACTGAATCTGTAACACCTTGCCCGTCTTCCTTGGCGCAGCTGCTGCCCTGCCCTGCAGCCTGTTCGCTGGTGGTCTGGTACGGGTTGATGTGGGACTCGATGCGACCGGGCTCATCCACGCTGGTGGAGTTGATCTCGAACCAGCCCAGGCGGCTGTCGTCATCGGGTCGGCGCACAAAGGCGGTGCCGCGCACATCGGTGATTTTTTCGATGGGTTCACGTGCCGCCAGGCGGTGCGCCACCTCGACCAAAGCGCGTTCGGCGTTGCCGTACAGCAGCAGATCACATTTGGCGTCCACCACGATGCTGCGCCGGACCTTGTCGCTCCAATAATCATAGTGCGCGATGCGCCGCAGGCTGCCTTCAATGCCGCCCAGAATGATCGGCACGTCCTTGAACGCCTCGCGGCAGCGCTGGCTGTAGACAATGGCCGCGCGGTCCGGGCGCTTGCCACCCACGTCACCGGGGGTGTAGGCGTCGTCGGTGCGGATCTTGCGGTCCGCCGTGTAGCGGTTGATCATGCTGTCCATGTTGCCCGCGGTCACGCCCCAGAACAGGTTGGGTTTGCCCAAGGCCCGGAACGGTTCTGCACTTTGCCAATCCGGCTGGGCGATGATGCCAACGCGAAACCCTTGCGCCTCCAACATGCGACCAATCACCGCCATGCCAAAACTCGGGTGGTCCACATACGCGTCACCCGTCACCAGCACGATGTCGCAGCTGTCCCAGCCCAGTTTGTCCATCTCGGCGCGGCTCATCGGCAAATGCGGGGCCGTACCAAAACGTGCCGCCCAGAACTTGCGGTAACTGGTCAGCGGCTTGGCGGCACGCGGAAAAAAAGACACGTCGACAGGGGCGTTCATGCACACTTCAGGGGATTGGGAAGCGCCCGAGTGTAAGGTTTTGGGCTTGTCAACACGGCCATCAGGGCCTGAGACCCAAGGCGCGCTAGGCGCACGACCGCGACAAGGTGGCGGAAACCCGCTGGCCGGTCAGCGGCTGGCGGTGCCGATCACGCCGTATTCCACCGGCACCTTGGTGTAAAACAGGCGGACATTTTCCTGCGCCAACAACGCAAACAGCGCGCTGACCTCAAGCTCAGACAGGGCAAACGTGACCTCGACCGGTTGGTCAGCCAGTTCAAAAAAATGGGCTGAATGCAGGCGCCGGTCATGACCCAGTCCTTCCGACGCAGCCAGCACGGTGCCACCGGCAATGCCCAGATCACGCGCCGCCTTGATCAGCCAGTCGGCCAGCGGCAAGCCGTGGTTGCGGCGGTCCTGCTGGGTGAAGAATGTGACTTGGTAACCGTTCATCAGAAATTCCCCGGTAGATGGCAGGCTTCAGGACAGCGCCGCCACCGTGGCCATGCCAAGGAACGTCATGGCCAGTGAACCCAGTACATGGGTGCTGATCGTGGCAAAAGCCCAGAACAGGTTGCCCTGCTGCAACTGTGTCACCACCTCGGCGGAAAAGGTCGAAAACGTCGTCAGCCCGCCCAGAAAACCGGTGATCACCAGCAATCGCCATTGTGGTGAGAGCTCGGTGTGCAGCGCAAAGTAGGACAGGGCCACCCCAATCAGATACCCCCCCACCAAGTTGGCCACCAGGGTACCCGGTGGCAAGGACGGCCACAGGCTGTTGAGCCGGGTGCTGATCAGCCAGCGCAGCACCGCGCCGAATGCCGCGCCCAGACTGATCGGAAGAATTGACGTCATCAACACAGCCACCCCATGAGCCCCCAAAAGCCGCCCATCTTACCTGCGGTCAAGCCTTGCATCGATGCGCCCAGTTCTGGTATGGTAGATAGGTGTGTGACACCAATCCGCAACAAAACGTGGTGACGTCTGGCTCAGCACATTGATCGACACATGACACGGTTGAGTTACATTTCTACCAAGGGATCATCACACCCGCGAAGAGGTTGGATCATGAGATTTACATACCAGCAACGCACGTTGTATGGTCCAGGATAGGCAAAATTTCGATGTCAACGACAAATACAAACTCCTTTGGTTCTTTACGTTTATCACACCGCATGATGCTGGCCTTCGGGCTGATCCTGCTGATCCTGCTGTTTCTGACAGGTATTGCCATGCAGCGTGTCCAGACCATGGGCAGTGCACTGGATGCTGCAGCTGGCACAGGTGCACAACGCAGCCAGGCGGTCAGGGGTATTGAGCGCAGTGTCAGCAATTTCGGCACAAGCCTGCGCATGATTGGCACCTCCATGGAGAATGCCAACGCCAAAGGACTCGCCCAGCTGGCCGGCATCCAAAAAAACTTCAGTGACAGCGCAACCAAGGCGCGCGCCATGATCTCCGACCCCGCAGGCATTGCATTGCTTGATGACGTTGAAAAGCGCAGCGCTGCCATGCAGGAATTGGTGAAGCAAGCAACCCAGGAGGGCGGGGACCGTGGCCAGGATGCTGTGGGTTTTAACATCCGTCTGATGTTCATTTCGGACTTGCCCAAGTGGACTGCCCTGCTGGAGGAATGGAAAGTCAGCTCCGAGCGGTTGACCGCCTGGGACGAAGAGCAAAGCCTCTTGACCGCCCAGAGTTCTGCAGGGCTCAGTACCTCCACCCATCTGATTTTGCTGACGGGCGCGGCCATTGCGCTCGTGCTCGCTGCCAGCCTGGGCTGGTGGATCACCCATAACGTCACACAAGGTGTGGAACAGGCGGTGCAAGCTGCCAGACGCATGGCCGACCACGACTTGTCTGAGCCCGTGCTCTCAGTGCGTCGCGACGAAATCGGGCAGTTGCTGATGGCGTTGGAAGATTTGCGTGTGAAGCAGGGTGAGCTGGCCTATGACGTTGTGCAAAGCTCGCGCTCCATCATGCAAGGCGCCAATGAGATCTCCCAGGGCAGCACACAGCTGGGTTCACGCACTGAAGACACCGCCAGCAATTTGCAGCGTGCCGCCCATGCCATGCGGACCTTGGTGAGCTCGGTCGAACAGACCACAGAATCTGCCCGCAACGCCAACCGGCTTGCCGACTCGGCCCGCAACGATGCGGCACAAGGTGAACAGGTGGTCTCAGGGGCGGTTGCCATCATGGCCAGTGTGAATGCCGCCTCGCGTCAAATCGCCGAGATCATCGGCCTGATCGACGGCGTCTCGTTCCAAACCAAC
Organism: Rhodoferax sp. U11-2br; assembly: GCF_018619435.1. Classification (GTDB taxonomy): domain Bacteria; phylum Pseudomonadota; class Gammaproteobacteria; order Burkholderiales; family Burkholderiaceae_C; genus Rhodoferax. Next base: position 149,865 of record NZ_JAHFZF010000001.1, read on the forward strand.
ATCTTGGCGCTCAATGCGGCGGTAGAGGCTGCGCGCGCGGGGGAACAAGGACGCGGTTTTGCGGTGGTCGCCACCGAAGTGCGCCAACTCGCCAGCCGCAGTGCGGTGGCCGCCAAAGACATCCGGGCTTTGATCCAGGACTCTCAGGCCAAAGTGGAACAAGGCTCACAACAGGTGGTCATCGCCGGTGATTCCACCCACAAGATCAGTGAATCCATCGGCCAAGTGTCTCAAATGATGGGCGTGATCCACCACGATGCGGCCACCCAGCTGCAAACCATCACCGAAACCCGTGAAGCCATGCAAGGGCTGGAGGATCTGGCTCAGCAGAACGCTGCCATGGCCGAAGAGGCCAGCGCTGCAGCGATTTCACTCACTGAGCAGGCCACCCGCCTGCTGGCTCTGGTTGAGAAATACAAGCTGCCCCCCATGACGCATGCCAGCAGCTTGGACGTTCCCAGGATTGCCTACTGAGAGTAAGACTGGGTTGCGCGCTATGCAGCCTGCTCGTCGTGCTGACGAAGCAGGCTTACCAAGAGGTCTGACAGCTTGAGAATCTCCTGACAAGGACATCCTGACGCCAACGCTGGCGTCAGCCGTCCAGGATGGCAACATGTTCCACTTTTTACCTGCCCCGCTGATCGGTATCTTGGCCAGCATCCTGATGCTGCTCAACATCCTGTTGTGGGTTCCGATTTTGCTGGGCGCGTCCGTCATCAAACTGCTGCTGCCCTTCAAGGCGGTACGGCTGCTGATTGACCCGCTGTTGCTGCGTATTGCCGAGGCCTGGATTGCGGGCAACAGCGCCTGGATGCGTCTGACGCAAAAACTCGACTGGCAGGTCAGCGGCATCCAGGACCTGAGCCCGCGCCAGTGGTACCTGGTGGTTTGCAACCACCAGAGCTGGGTCGATATTCTGGTGCTGCAGCATGTGCTGAACCGGCGCATCCCGCTGCTCAAGTTTTTCCTCAAAAAAGAGCTGATCTGGGTCCCGATCATGGGCCTGGCCTGGTGGGCGCTGGAGTTTCCGTTCATGCGCCGTCACAGCGAGGCCTATTTAAAACAGCACCCCGAAGCCCGTGGCAAGGACGCGGCCACCACCCGCAAGGCCTGCGAAAAATACGCACTGGTCCCCACCAGCGTCATGAATTTCCTGGAAGGTACCCGTTTCACACCGGCCAAACAACAGCGCCAGAAATCACCCTACCAACACCTGCTCAAGCCCAAAGCAGGTGGTGTCACTCTGGCACTGGACGCCATGGGTGAAAAATTTGGCGCGGTTCTCGACATCACCATTGTCTACCCACAGGGCCGCCCAACGTTCACCCAGTTCCTGATGGGGCGAGTGAGCCGGGTGGTGGTGCAGGCGCGTACCCTGCCTGTGCCTGAGGCCACCCCCGCACCGGGGCAAAGCCACGAGCAGGCGCTGCGCGAGACCGTTCAGCAGTGGGTCAACCAGCTCTGGGCCGACAAAGACGCGCTGATCTCCCGCATCAATGCGAACAAAAACACGCTCTAGCCCAGAAAACGCCTGCACAATGTGCTGCTGTTAATGTAGCAATCAGGTTCCCGCGCATGAACGACCTTGCCTTGTCACCCCATTTTCTGGACTTCATCCTCGTCTTCACGGTCGTGGAGTTTGTTGTGCTCGGACTGATTCACCAGCGCAGTGGCCGTGGCTTGCCGTGGCTGGACCTGGGCTTGGGTCTGGTGCCCGGTTTTCTGCTGATGCTGGCGTATCGGGTGTCGCAGCCGCAGTCCCTCAGTGGGCCGGTACTGCTGTGTCTGGCTCTGGCTGGCTTGGCCCACGGTGCAGATTTTTATCGCCGGTACCGGGCAACCCGTCGCCCCTAAGCCTGCCCTGGCCACTCACCTGTGGCACGCAACACACACCTGGTGAGCCGACCCTGACAGCAAGCAGCGTTTTCACCTCCACGCCCAAACAGCAGATTTATCATGAAGACTGGAGGCCACGGCAGCAGCCCTTAGGGGCAGCGCCCCAACTGGCCTTCGCCGAAGTGGATCACCAATCCTGTACCGGAGGGCAACATGCGACAACGTGTCTTGCAAACCTTCTCCCCCTGTCTGGCCCTGATCAGCCTGTTCAGCGTCGGCAATGCACTTGCGCTGGAATGCGGCGGCTTCAACTTTCCAAAATGCATCAATGCCTTGCGCCAGCCAGCGCAGTTCGCCGGTGGTTTTGTGCCCCAGGCGCCATTTGGTGGTTTTGGCGGGGCTGACAATTGCAAGGGCCACATCTCCCACACGCCGGTGGTGCTGGTGCACGGCAATGGCGACAGCGCCATCGGCTGGGCCTCGCCCGCACCGGAGCGCGCGGGCAAGTCGCAGCGGCCCTCGGTCTACCAGGAACTCAAGGCGCATGGTTACAACGACTGCGAGGTATTTGGCGTCACTTACCTTGACCCTGCCAAACAAGAACAGGAGTTCAGCCACACCGCCAGCAACTTCCATCAACCCAGCAAATATGAGGTGATCTGGCTGTTCATTGAGTCCGTGAAAGCCTACTCGGGCAGCACAAAAGTCGACATCGTGGGCCACTCGCTCGGTGTGTCGATGAGTCTGGCGGCACTGGATTACCACTCCGACCCAGAGAACGGCAAAAACGACAAGGCCTGGGCGTCGGTTCGCCGTTTCATCAACATTGCTGGCGGCATCCACGGCTTGAACTCCTGCATCTGGGGTATTTACGCCGCATCAACCTGCCAGGCCGAGCGCAGCGGCCAGGCCGGTGCTTTTTACGAGTTTGGTTTCTACCCAGATTTTCCTTGGTGGGGTGGCCGCAACCGCTGGACGGCGGTCCAGGGTGAGCACAGCCTGCGACACGCACCACAGCGACACCCCGACGTCAGCTTCTACACCATCAGCGCTGGCCCACAGGACGACATCCACTGCCCGCTGACACTGCCACCCTTTGCGGCGCCCGTGAAATGCACAAGCGGCCCTTTGTTTGAGGCGTCAAGCAATGTGCGGGCACAGCTCAATCTGGGTGCCGATCCTGCGTCCCCCACACCCTCATGGGTCGACTCGGTCGACCAGGACATCAAACAACTGGTCCCGCGAGATCTAGGCGGTGTCGGCCACTTTGGCGCGCGCAACTACGCTGGCCCACTCATCACGCAGATGCTCAGCACCGACTGCAAAGGCACCGCTTGCAAGGGCAACTATGTCGGCAAAGTCCAGGTGGCCAAGCCCTGACGCGCCAGCAGTCACAGTTCAGCGCTGATGCTTGAACATCTTGGCCCTGAAACTCTCGGGAATACCCATGCTTCGGGGCCCAGGCACCAGCTCAAAGCTGTCGCCCGCCTGCAGGCTGCCCGGCTCTTGCACCGCCAGATAAAAACCGCAGCACCCGTTTTGCGCCATGGTTTTGGCGGCGGTGTTGAAGCCCATGGCCGCATTGAACTTGTAACAGGGCTCGCGTGGTTTGGTCACACGCAGCACACAGTTGGCAAACAACAGCAGATCACCGACCCACACATCAGACTCCAGCAGACCTGAGAGCGTCAGGTTTTCACCCATGCTGCCCCACGGCAAAGTCTCATCAATCCCGGTGAGCCCCGCCGCCTGGCGCGCGGCCTGCCACAGCGGGTAATGCTCTGACGGGTAGGCATACACCGCCTTGTCCAGCCCGCCGTGCACCGACAAGTCGGCCTGCTCATCGCCCGATACACCCAATGGCAACACCGGCAGCGGGCCCGCCACGGGTTGTTTGTGGATCGCCGTCATCACGGTTCGGCCGTTGATCAAGACGCGCCGGGCGCTGCCGGTCTGGAGGCTGATGACTTGGGGCATGTTGAGGCTGGATGTAAAAAAGAGGTGTGGAGCCCGCCATGATGGCGGGCCCATGCTGCGGCGGTTCAATCGCCGACAATTGTGACCCATCCCACCCCCTTGCCCGACCATGCTAGCTCTCCTCCTGCGTGCGATTTACCTGTTTCAACTGCTGTGTGGTGCCGTGCTGGGCAGCTGGCTGGCCATCGAGGCAACCCAGCAAAGCGGTGGCGCCTTGTCCCTGATTTGGCTGCCCTTGACCATGCTGTGCCTCCCGTTGCTGCTACAGTTTTTGGTGATCCTGTCCTCCCTCATCCAGTCGCGTACAGGGGGGCCAGCGGCACTGTGGTGGCGGGTGTTGTGGGCCGAATACATCTCGGCAGTGCTGGTTTTCATGCTGCGCCAACCCTGGCCACGCCGCCCCAACGGGGTGCAGATGCCGTTGGCCACGCCCCCTGGCGAACTAGGCGCTGGCGCCGTGCCCGTGGTGCTGGTGCATGGTTACCTGTGTAACCACCGCGTCTGGGATGACATGACGCTGGCCTTGCGCCAGGCCGGGCATACGGTGCTGGCTGTGGACCTGGAGCCGCTGTTTGGTTCCATCGATGGCTACGCAGCGGTGATTGAGGCTGCGGTCCAGCATCTGCAGGCCGAGACCGGTGCGCCGCAGGTGGCGTTGGTGGGCCACAGCATGGGCGGGCTGGCCATCCGGGCCTGGCTGCGCACCCAGAACACGGCGCAGCTGGGCCGTGTGGCGCGCATCCTCACACTGGGCACACCCCACCAGGGCACACGTATCCCGCAGCCGGTGGCCACCCCCAACGGCGTGCAGATGCACTGGCACAGCCCCTGGATTCAGGCCTTGCAAACCAGCGAGGGAGCTGCGCAACACGCCCTGATGCACATTGCCTTGAACCTCAACGACAACATCTGTTTTCCACAAGCCGCGCAGGTGCTGCCCGGCGTGGCAGTCACCGAGTTCAGCGGCATCGGTCACCTGGAAATGTGCCGCCACCCACATGTGATCAACTGGACCTGCAAGCAGCTGAGCAAGCAGGCGCTCGAGGGAGTGACAGCGTGAGGGGCATGACCAACTATTCGGACATGAAGGACGGCGACCTCGCCCTGCTGGGTCGCTCGCGCCCGCTGTCCCTGAGCCAGCTGTTCTGGGCCTTCACCTGGCTGTCGCTGCAGGGTTTTGGCGGTGTGCTGGCGGTGGTGCAGCGTGAACTGGTGGACAAACGGCGCTGGCTGAGCCGCGAGGAATTTGTCGAGGAATGGGCGGTGGCGCAGGTGCTGCCAGGTGCCAATGTGGTCAATCTGTCGCTGATGCTGGGGGATCGGTATTTTGGCTGGCGCGGCGGGCTGACAGCCCTGGCCGGGCTGCTGTGTTTTCCGCTGCTGATGGTGCTGGTGGTGGCGGTGGTGTTTGCCGGTGTCTCAGACCTGCCCCAGGTGCAAGGAGCGCTGCGTGGCATGAGTGCGGTGGCTGCAGGCATGATTGCCGCCGTGGGCCTGAAGCTGCTGCCGTCTTTGAAGACAAATGTGCTTCCAGCTCTTATGCAATGGGGGGTAATAGCTCTTACTTTTGTAGCCATTGCGGTGCTGCGGATGCGCCTGATCTGGGTGCTTCTGCTGCTGGGAGGCCTGGGTGCGCTGTGGGCATACCGGTTGCTGGCCCGACCCCGCCCAGCCCAAGCTGAACCGGACCCGGACTCGGGCTCACAGCCAGCCCACACGGGAGATGCACCATGATCATCACCATGACGGCGGCCGACTGGTTGCTGCTGCTGACCCATTTTTTGTCGCTCTCGCTGCTGGCCATTGGTGGTGCGGTCAGCACCCTGCCCGACATGCACCGCATGTTGGTGAACGATCAGCATTGGTTGCTCGACAGCCAGTTCAACGCCTCGGTGGCGTTGGCGCAGGCCGCGCCCGGCCCGAACGTGTTGTTTGTGGCGCTGCTGGGCTGGAACGTAGGGCTCAACGCCAGTGGTGCAGCAGCGGGCAGCCAGCTGGCCTGGGCCTATGGTCTGGCAGGCATGGCACTGGCCATGCTGGGAGTGCTGCTGCCCAGCACCACACTCACGCTGATGGCCTCGCGCTGGGCCCACCACAACCGCGATCTGCGCGCGGTACGGGCCTTCAAACAAGGCATGGCGCCGGTGGTGGTGGGGCTGCTGCTGGCCACTGGCGCGATCCTGGCCCTGAATCCGGGCAACACGCCAGACCATTGGCCGCTGTGGCTGCTGTCCGCCAGCTGTGCGTTGTTGGTCTGGCGCACCAAACTGCATTTGTTGTGGCTGCTGGGTGCAGGTGCCCTGCTGGGCTGGTGGGGCCTGGTCTAACATCCGGCCATGACCCAGCCGCGCTCTTCGTCAAAGTATCTAGCAACCCAGGCGCAGCCGCCTGGGGCCGGGGCAGCATCACCGATCAACACCTCCACCCGCTGGCTGGTGGGCATCACGCTGCTGTGCCTGCTGCTGGTGTTTGGGCTGCGCGCTTATTTTGACCACCTGGAAACGCAGATCCGTGAGCGGGGTGACAACGAGCGGGCACGCCTGATGGTGGGTGAGGAGATTGTGCGCAGCAGCAGCCAGGTCGAGAAAGAGTTTTACCGGCTCGCCATCACACCCGATGAAGCGGGTGTGGCCGACACCCTCAACCACATCGACCAGCATCTGGACGAGCTGTTGCACAACCTGGATGTGCTGCAAAACGGCGGCCGCACCCAGCGTTTGGCCCTCGATATGCCGGGTGAAATGACGCACCAGACCACGTTCCAGCCTGAGCCCGGCAGCCAGCCGATGACCGAGGCGCTGGCCAGCTTGCGGCCGCAGATCAACCAGATCCGCGAACGCACCAATGCACTGCTACCGCTGCTGTCGATGCGCTGGCTGGCGTTAAACGCCGGTCGCTCCGCCGAATTTCTGGGCACCGAAAAAGTGCTGGCGGCTGAACTCAAACAGATTTCCCCGCAGTTCGAGCGCATCAACGTCGGTGCCAACCAGCTGCTCAAAGAGGGTGACCTGCGCCTGCGCACCCTGCAGGTCGATCTGGTGCGGCAAAGCCAGCAACTGCGGCAGATGGAAACCAGCTTGATTGCCCTGGTGGTGGTGCTGGGCGGCGCGCTGGTGCTGCTGTTCATGCGCCGTCTGGCCCATGCGCTGAAAGACACCCACCGTGCCCGCAAGGAAACCGACGAGCAACGCGCACAGAACGCGGCCATTCTGGACACCCTGGCCGACGGTGTGTACACCACCGATCTGGACGGCAACATCACCTACGTCAATGCCGCCGCCGTTCGTCTCCTGGGCTGGCCTGCGGCCGACCTGTTGGGCCAGAATGCCCATGCTGCACTGCATCACACCCGGCCCGATGGTTCAGCCTACCCGGCCTCAGAGTGCCCGCTGTACGCCGCGCTGACACAAGGCAACACCTTGCACGGGGAAGACCACCTGGTGCACCGTGACGGTCATGTGATCCCGGTGTCTTTTGGCGCCAGACCCCTGCAACTCAAAGGCCAGCTGGCTGGCTCCCTGCTGTCGTTCCAGGACATCACCGAGCGGCTGGCGGCACGCTCACAGCTGCGGCTGCAGCAAGCCGCGCTGGACGCGGCCGCCAATGCCATCGTGATTGCCAACCGCGCCGGGGTGATCAACTACGTCAACCCGGCTTTCACCCAGATCACCGGCTACAGCGCGCTTGAGGCCATCGGCCAACCCACCAGCATGCTGCGCTCCGGCATGCATGATGAAGCCTTCTACAACCACATGTGGCAGACCCTGCTCAGCGGCAAACCATGGGAGGGTGAGCTGAGCAACCGCCGCAAAAATGGTGCGCTTTACCCGGAACAGATGACGGTGACGCCCATCACCGACAACGGTCAGATCACCCACTTTGTCGCGATCAAACGCGACATCTCCGACGAGGTCCATACCCGCACCCAGCTCAAGCTGATCGAGTCGGCGATTGGCGAGACCAACCAGGGCATCCACATCATGGATGCCACGCCCCACCCCGAAGGCCCGCTGATCCTGTATGTGAATGCGGGTTTTTGCCGCATCACCGGGTATTCAGCACAGCAATGTATCGGCAGGCGCCTGAGTTTTCTGCGCAGCCCGGACAACACCGAAGCCGAGCTCGAACCCATCCGCCAAGCCATCAACCTGGGCCTGAGCCTGACCCAGGAGGTGAACTACCAGCGCCAGGACGGCACCAGTTATGTGGGTGAGTTACACCTGTCACCGGTGCACAATGAGCAGGCGCAGGTCAGCCATTTCATCGGTGTGTTGACCGACATCGGGCTGCGCAAGCAAGCCGAGGCCGCGCTGCGCGAGGCGCGTGACCAGGCGCTGGAAAACTCCCGGCTCAAAAGTGAGTTCCTCTCCACCATGAGCCACGAGATCCGCACCCCGATGAACGGCATCGTTGGCATGACCGAGCTGCTGCTCGACACCCCGCTCGATGATGAGCAGCGCGACTTCACCGGCATGTTGCGTGAGTCGGCCCAGGCGCTGATGGACATCATCAACGACATCCTGGACTTCTCGAAAATCGAGGCCGGCAAACTCGACATCGAACTCACCAGCTTCGACCTGAGCCAGGTGTTGACCAATTCTGTGGAGATGCTCGGCATCAAGGCACGGGAAAAGTCCCTCAGCTTGTCCTGCCAGATCGACCCCGGCCTGCCGCCACGGCTGCTGGGTGACCCGACCCGGCTGCGCCAGATTGTGCTCAACCTGGTGGGCAACGGCATCAAGTTCACCGAGTCTGGCAGCGTGACCCTGACAGCCCGGCCGGTCCACAACAACGACGCCCAGCAGCTGCGCATCGAGGTCACCGACACCGGCATCGGCATCAGCCCAAGTACCCAGGCCAGGTTGTTCCAATCTTTCACCCAGGCCGACAGCTCCACCACCCGCAAATACGGCGGCACCGGCCTGGGCCTGGCCATCTGCAAACGCCTGGTGGAACTGATGGGCGGCGAGATTGGTGTCAACAGCCAACTCGGCCAGGGCGCGACCTTCTGGTTCAGCCTGCCGCTGTTGACGCTGGACCCAGTCAACCCACACGAGTTGCCGCAGTTTGTTGACTCGCAGCTGTTCATTCCCAGCACGGACGCAGCCTCTGAGTTGGACCAGCCACCCACAGAGACCCCAAGCACGCCCCCGCACCTGCTGCTGGCCGAGGACAACCTGGTCAACCAGCGTGTGGCCAAGCTGCTACTCAGCAAGCTGGGCTACCCGCTCGACATCGTGGACAACGGCCAGCTGGCCGTGCAGGCACTGACCCAGTCTATGGCGGGCAGCGGCCCACGTTATGCCGCCGTGCTGATGGACTGCCAGATGCCGTTGATGGACGGTTTTGAGGCCACTGCAGCGATCCGCAGCTTGCAGGCCGACGGGCTGCCTCGCCTGCCCATCATCGCGATGACCGCCAATGCCATTCAGGGTGACCGCGAACGCTGCCTGGCCGCTGGCATGGACGATTACATGAGCAAACCGATCCAGCCCGAGCAGCTGCGCCGTGTGCTGGAACAATGGGTCGGTCCGGCACTCGCACCCGCCAGCCTGCCCCAACCCCAGGTTTGATGCCAAATCACCCTCAAGCCCAATCAATACAAGGACAGTATGCTATGAAAAAATTACTCTTATCGGTCCTACTTGGCTGCACCACACTGGCGACCAGCGCCGAAACCATTGGTGATGTCAGCACCACCTTCAAGCTGCTCAGCCCCAACGACAAGGTGGTGGTGGATGTGTTTGATGACCCGGTGGTGGACGGTGTGTCGTGTTATTTGTCGCACGCCAAAACCGGCGGTTACGCCGGTGCCCTGGGTTTGGCTGAGGACACCTCGGACGCCGCTGTGGCTTGCCGCCAGGTCGGTCCGATCAGCTTCAAGGAGAAAGTGGACAAACAGGACGAGGTGTTCAACGCCCGCTCGTCCTTCCTCTTCAAACACGTGCGCGTGGTGCGTATGGTGGATGTCAAGCGCAACACGCTGGTGTATCTGGTGTACTCCGACAAGATCATTGACGGCAGCCCCAAAAACAGCGTGACGGCGGTGCCGGTGCCAGCTAACCAGCCGATCCCGGTCAAATAATTTTTACAAGGCAAATTGGCCGCTAGCCCTTATACAGAAAGGGCTGGTAGCTATCAATAAAACAGTGTTCTGCTCAGGCTGAGCGCTGGCGCAGCGCCTCATACAGGCAAACGCCGCTGGCCACCGAGACGTTCAGGCTCTCGACCGCACCACGCATCGGGATGCTGACCAGCTCATCGCAGGTCTTGGCGGTCAACGCCCGCATGCCGTCACCTTCGGCGCCCAGCACCAGCGCCACCGGGCCTTTGAAATCGGTCTGGTACAGGGTGCGCGGTGCCACGTCGCTGGTGCCGATGATCCAGATGTTGCGCTCTTTCAGTTCGTTCAAAGTGCGCGCCAGATTGGTCACCATGAAATACGGCACGGTTTCGGCCGCACCGCTGGCCACCTTGGCCACGGTGGCATTGATGCCGGCCGCGTGGTCCTTGGGCGCAATCACCGCATGCACACCAGCACCATCGGCCACACGCAGACAGGCGCCCAGGTTGTGCGGGTCGGTGACACCATCGAGCACCAAAATCAGCGGCTGTTCACGCTCGGCCACGGGTTTGTCGAGGTTCGCAGCTTCCAGTTGCTCCAGCAACTCGTCGAGCGAAGTCACCTGCGCCAGCTCATGCACACGCGCGGCCACACCCTGGTGGCCATGGCTGCCAGCCAGCTTGGCCAGGCGCATGCCGTCGGCCTCGATCAGGCGCACACCGGCTTCATTGACCTTGTCGATGAACTGGCGCATGCGGGCGTCGCGCCGGGTCGGCTCAAAATAGATTTCGACGATGGATTGCGGCGCGGTTTTCAGGCGCACGCCCACGGCATGGAAGCCGAACAGAACTTTGGGGGTAGACATGGCGCCATTATCGCTGGCACACACCGGCTGGCTAGCCGCCTGGGCACACCACCCGGGGTGACCTACTTGCCGTTGAACTGCTGGTCCAGCCAGTCGTAGGCAGCGTCCTGCGTGCTGGCGAGGAACTCGTGTGTTCCGGGCAGCAAACGCGCGTCGAAGTTGCGCTCTGCCTTCCAGGCTCCCCACACCTTGCGCATCTTGTCAAAGGAGGCGTTGACCGAGTCGACAGGGAACAGCCCGTCCTTCTCCCCCGCAAAGAACAACGCGGGTTTGGGGGCGGCAAGGCTGGCAACGTCGGGGAAGTCGAGGTAGCGTTGCATGCCCGGATGCAGCATGTTCCAGGCCGATGAGCCTTTGAGCTGGTTGTTGCCCGGCACCATCAGGCCCTGCGTGGTGGCCATCCAGTTGACGGCGATGCTGGCGGTGACGGCGTCCGACAACGAGGCGGCTTGCCAGGCACGGAAAGCGCCCATCGAGAAACCGATGGCTGCGACCTTTTTCTTGTCAACGCCCGGCTGTGCGGCGAGGAACTCGGCAGCGCGTGTGTCTTCAAGCGCCATGATGCCAGCCAGCGAGGTGCCGATGTTGAAACTGTTGGCAGCCACGGCCTGCTGGGTCTCAAAGGTCAGTGCGGCGCGGTCGCCCCAGCCCAGCGCATCGGTCGCCAGGACAACATAACCACGTTTGGCCAGCTCGTCGCCGGGAAATCTCTCGCTGAAGAACTTTATTGCCCAGGCCTTGGAGGATTCCAGGCGCGCATCGTTGTTCCAGGTCTGGATCAATTTTTCCTTGCCAATGTCGAACTTCGAACCGTGGTCATGCAGCATCAGCGCGGCAGGGAAAGGACCGCTGCCTTTGGGCACCAGCAGCAAGGCCTGAACACGGCTCTCTGCCGTGATGTTGAAGACCATCTTGCGGGCCAGGTAGCTGCCACGATCCTGTTCGTCCAGCACAACAGCGTTGAACGGCGTTTTGTCGGGCGACTGCAGGGTGAGCTCCCACATCTTGTCGCGACCGGCCTGGCGCCATGCGGCAAGGTCCTTGACCTGCGGGGTCCAGGCCAGCTTGAAGTCGAGCTTGGCCTTGATGGCCTCAAAAAAAGCCGGCATGTTGTTCTGGATGCCGACGGTCTGGAAGTCGGTATCTGCGGCCGACGAGGGGGAAACAAACCCCATCGACAGCACACTGCAGAGCAGAAAACGACGGATGGAAGGCTTAGGCATGGGCACGAACGTGTCTCCTTTTGTGGTTGTGACCGATAACATGCCTCTACCATACCCCATGGGCGGCGTGTGTTGTCCTAGCCGCCTGCCCCCAAGTGGTCATGTTCTGGCGTTACAGTCCTGTGGTGAGCTCTACATCGACACCCCTTCATACCCATTCCCACCACGGCAACCTTCGCAGCATTTCCGCGATGCTGGTGGCTGTGGGCTTTTTTGCTTTCATGGACACCATCTTGAAAGTGCTGTCCACCCATTACCCGGCCCTGCAGGTCGCCGCGTTGCGCGGCTGGGTGGCGCTGCCGCTGATCCTGGTCTGGATCCAGTGGCGTGGCAGCTGGCACACGCTGCTGCGCATCCGCTGGCCGCTGCACCTGCTGCGCGGTGTGTTGGGCATTTGTATGCTGAGCCTGTTCACCTTCGGCGTCAAACAGCTGCCCTTGGCCAATGCCTACACCTTGTTTTTTATCGCCCCGATTCTGATCACCTTGCTGGCGGCCCCGGTCCTGCGCGAGAAAGTGCCACGTGCGCACTGGTGGTCGGTGCTGGCTGGCATGGTGGGTGTGGTGGTCGCATTGCGTCCGGGCACCGACGGGCTGGTGAGCTGGGGCGGGCTGGCGGTGTTAGCAGCCGCCGTGTGTTACGCGGTGGCGGCGGTGGCGGCGCGGCTATCCAGCCGCACCGACTCCAACGAGAGCATGATGTTGTGGATCATGGTGATGGTGGCGCTGGGCGCCGGGGCGTTGGCGGCACCGAACTGGGTCACTATCCGCACGGACGACCTCTGGCTGCTCACGGCGCTTGCGCTGGCCGGTTTTGGTGGCCAGCTGGCCATCACCGAGGCCTTTCGGCATGGTCAGGCCTCGGCCGTGGCGCCGTTTGAATACACGGCTCTGGCCTGGGGCCTGGGTGTGGACTGGCTGATCTGGGACACCCTGCCCGACCACTACACCCTGCTGGGTGGTGCCATCATCATCGCCAGCGGTCTGTATGTGGTGCGGCATGAACGCAAAGCCGCTGCCGTGTTGATTGAGCGGCCCTGATCTGGCCCAGCGGGGCATGCCACTCGCCTGCGCCACCCCATTTTGGAAAGAGGGTATGAACAACACCTTGCACAAGCTGCTGCGCCAAGCCAGCCAACTGACCCAATCCGGCCGCCTGGCAGAAGCCACTGCGGCCATCCAGCGCCTGTTACACGGCCGACAGCCCGGGGCCGCGCTCACACCCAGCGCCAGCCCGGCTGCCGCACCCGATGTGCGCGATGGCGGTGTGATTGAGGTCAACACCGCTGGCACGGCCAAGCTCAGCCAGGGCGAATTCATCAGCGGCAGCCACAGCCACCAGCAGTTGACCCGCCGCTACAAACTCTACGTGCCACCCGGACACCTTGGCAAAACCCTGCCCCTGGTGGTGATGCTGCATGGCTGCAAACAAAACCCGGACGACTTTGCCGCAGGCACCGGCATGAACCAGTGCGCCCAGGCCCTGGGCCTTTTTGTGCTGTACCCCGAGCAGGCCGCTGATGCCAACCCGTCTGCCTGCTGGAACTGGTTCCAACACCAGCACCAGCAACGCGGCGCCGGTGAACCCGCCCTGATCGCCAGCCTGACACAGGCCATCACCCAGCAATACAACATCGATGCCCAACGTGTGTATGTGGCCGGGCTGTCGGCCGGTGGCGCCATGGCGGCGGTGCTGGCAGTGGCCTACCCGGATATTTTTGCCGCTGTCGGTGTGCATTCGGGCCTGCCAGCGGGCGCGGCAAGCAACGTGGCGCAAGCGCTGATGGTCATGAAACGTGGTCGCACATCGGACACACCTGCCATCAGCCTGCCCACCATCGTGTTTCATGGGGATGCCGACAGCACCGTGCACCCCCACAATGGTGAACAACTGGTGGCCAGTGCCCGGGGTCGGGTCCCAGGCCAGCCCCAGCTGGAACACGGGCTCAGTGCCCAGGGTCAGGCCTACACCCGCTCCATCTGGCCCGCCCAGCCCGGCCGGGCGGCGGTGGAATACTGGCAGTTACATGGCGCCGGGCATGCCTGGTCAGGCGGGCGCGCAGAGGGCTCGTTCACCAACCCACAAGGTGTGGACGCCAGCGCCGAGATGCTGCGCTTTTTCTTGAGCCAGCGGCGAGGGAGCTAGGATCAGAATTTGGGGATACGGATGCGGCTCACCATCAGCGAGCCCGACACCGCAAACATCAGCACCAAGGGGTGCAAAGTGAAGCCCGCAATGCTGACACTGCCAAACCACAGCGCCTGGTGCAAGGCGCCCTGCGAGGCAGCCAGCCCCAGCACCCCCACCAGCAGCAAAGACGTCGGGATGGGTGTGCCCTCAAAATATTTGACCTTGCCTTGGCCATCTTGTGAAAAGGCCTCGGCCGTCACGTTGTAGCGCGCCAGGCGCGACACCCCACAGGCCACAAAAGCGGTCAGGATGACACGGTCATACAGACCCTGCATGCCACAACCATAGGCAATCAAGGCGGGCGCCACCCCAAACGAGATCACGTCGGCCAAAGAGTCGAGCTCACGGCCGAGCACCGAGGTTTTTTGCCGCCAACGGGCAATACGGCCGTCCAGCACATCAAAAATGAAGGCCGCCAGCACCAGCCAGCAGGCGTAGTAGACGTGGGTCACCAGACCGGTTTGCAGGTAGGTCATGATCGAAAACATGGCCCCGGTGCCACAAATCGCGTTGCCCAGCGTGAACCAGTCGGCCAGCGTGAACTCGCGAATCATCTGAAAAGGTTTTTTGGGATCGTTGGTACTCATACCCGGAGGTTAACCCACTCTGACCACCCGCTGACCAAACCCTCGATGCAAACCATCAAGTCGGCGGCAGGTTCTCGACCACTTTTTTGCCCATGCTCACACGTGGTTCAAGCTCATAACCCAGCGCCTCGTAAAAAGACGCCATCGAGGCATTGCCCGCAATGATCTGCAGGTTGATCTTCAGGCAGCCACGGGCGGTGAGCGCCTGTTCGGCATACCGCACCAGCGCCTTGCCCAGCCCCTGCTGGCGGTGCTCGGGATGCACTGCCACCGCATACAACCAGCCCCGGTGACCGTCGTAACCGGCGAGCACCGTCCCGATCACGGTGTCATCTGCCACCGCCACAAAAAACAGGCCGTCCGGCGCCGCCAGCTTCTTGTCAATCGCCAGACCCGGCTTGTTGTGGCTGTCTTCGTAACCAAAAACGGTTTCCCACAAAGCAATCACCTGGCGGCGGTGGGCCGTGTCGTTGTACTCGATGATGGTGTGCATGGTCGTTCAAGGCATGTGATGAGGCTAAACATTATCACCATCGGACCATGCTCTTGACCAGATCAACACCCCATAAATCATCACACCAAGGCTGATGGCAGGCAGCCGATACAACCAGCGTACACGGCGCGAGAGATGGTCACCCAACCGTTGAAAATCGGTCAGCGACACGTCCAGTCCTGCTGCAAAAAAATACGACATCACCAAACAAGCCAGCCCGAGGGTCATCAAGGCAAGGCCATAACGCATGTCCAACAGTCTGAAATCGCCCCAAAGCCAATCCCAGACAAACAGGATACCGCCACACATCATGGCCATGGCCCACCATGAGACCGAGGTGAAGTAACCGACAGCAGCCATGATGCCAAACGGCACCACGTAAGACAGCCTCTTGACCGGGTTCACCTGTTCGCCGTTGTGCTACCCCACCCACTTCCGCGCATTGCGCCACAGCTGCATCCACGGGCTCAAACCTGACACATCCTGGTCGGTCCAGCTCATCTGCACGTTGCGGAACACGCGCTCGGGGTGCGGCATCATGGCGGTGAAACGGCCATCGGCCGTGGTCACGGCGGTCAGGCCGCCAGGGCTGCCGTTCGGGTTAAACGGGTAGGCTTCGGTGGCTGCGCCGCTGTTGTCCACGTAACGCATGGCGGCAATCGCCTTGTCGGCGTTGCCCCGGTACTTGAAGTTGGCAAAACCTTCGCCGTGCGCCACCGCAATCGGCAGGCGGCTACCTACCAGGCCATGGAAGAACAGCGATGGCGATTCCAACACTTCCACCAGGCTCAGGCGGGCTTCAAAACGTTCACTCTGGTTGGTGGTGAAACGTGGCCAGTCTTGTGCGCCGGGGATGATGTCGGCCAGCTCGGCAAACATCTGGCAGCCGTTGCACACGCCCAGGCCAAAGGTGTCGGTACGCGCAAAAAAGGCTTTGAACTGATCGGCAAGCGCCGGGTTGAAGGTGATCGAGCGCGCCCAGCCGATGCCGGCGCCCAGCGTGTCGCCATAAGAGAAGCCACCGCAGGCGACCACGCCTTTGAAGTCCGAGAGTTTGGCGCGGCCCGTTTGCAGGTCGGTCATGTGCACGTCAAAGGCTTCAAAACCGGCCTCGGTGAAGGCGTAGGCCATTTCGACATGCGAGTTGACGCCCTGCTCGCGCAGCACCGCCACCTTGGGGCGGGCCAGCACAATGGCGGGGGACGCTATCGTGTTAGTAGCTACCTTCCCTTGTTCTATAAGGGCTAGAGCCCGATTTGGCAGATAAACATGCAGCCCCGGGTCTGCCGCTTGGCCAGCGGCGGCATGTTCGACATCGGCACAAGCGGGGTTGTCGCGTTGCTGGCAGATCTTCCAGCTGGTGGCGTCCCACACCTGGTGCAGGTCGGCCAGCTTGGCGCTGAAGATGGCCTTGGCATCGCGCCAGACCTGAATCTCGCCAACCCCGGCCTGAATCTCAGACGCCACCGGGCGGGTTTTGCCGATGATGTGGCTGTGTTGGCTCAAGTGGTGCTCACGCAAGGTTTGCAGCACCGCGCTGCGGTCCGCTGTGCGCACTTGCAGCACCACACCGAGTTCTTCGTTGAACAGGGCTTTGAGCGTGAGCTCGTCGCGCCGTCCGCTGATCTGGCCTGCCCAGTTTTTGCTGTCGCCCACGTCCATGCGGCTGTCGGAGATGCCGTCGCCTTCGGTGACCAGCATGTCCACATTGAGCGCCACACCCACATGACCGGCAAAGGCCATTTCACAGACGCTGGCAAACAGGCCGCCGTCGCTGCGGTCGTGGTAGGCCAGGATCTGGCCCTGGGCGCGCAAGGCATTGACCGCGTTGACCAAGTTGATCAGGTCTTGCGGCTGATCCAGGTCGGGCACGGCATCGCCCATCTGGCCCAGGGTTTGCGCCAGGATGCTGCCGCCCATGCGCTTCTGGCCCCGACCCAGGTCGACCAGGATCAGCGAGGTGTCGTCCAGCGCGTTCAACTGCGGCGTGAGGGTGCCGCGCACATCGGCCAGCGAGGCAAAGGCGGTGACGATCAAGGACACCGGCGAGGTGACCTTTTTGGCGGCACCGTCAGCTTGCCACTGGGTGCGCATCGACAGTGAATCTTTGCCCACCGGGATGCTGATGCCCAAGGCTGGGCACAGCTCCAGGCCAACGGCTTTCACGGTTTCGTACAACGCGGCGTCTTCGCCGGGTTCACCACAAGCGGCCATCCAGTTGGCTGAGAGCTTGACGCGGTCCAGCTCCAGCGGTGCGGCCAGCAGGTTGGTGATGGCCTCGGCCACCGCCATGCGACCCGAGGCGGGTGCGTTCACCGTGGCCAGCGGGGTGCGTTCACCCAGGGCCATGGCTTCACCGGCAAAGCCTTTGTAGTCGGCCAGCGTCACCGCGCAGTCGGCCACCGGCACCTGCCAGGGGCCCACCATCTGGTCACGGTGGCTCAAACCACCCACGGTGCGGTCACCAATCGTGACCAAAAAGCGTTTGGACGCCACGGTGGGGTGCGCCAGCACGTCGATGGCGGCTTGCTGCAAGGTGGCATCTGTCAGGTTCACGGGGGCAAACACACGCTCGACCGAAGCCACATCGCGGTGCATCTTGGGTGGTTTGCCCAGCAGCACGTTCATCGGCATGTTCACCGGCAAGTCGGCCTCGGTCTGGACCACCTGACGCTGGGCCAGGTCCACATCACCCACCACCAGTTGACGCGCCTCGGTGGCGACACCGACCACGGCAAACGGGCAGCGTTCACGCTCACACAGAGCCTGGAAGCTCGGCAAGGCATCGGGGCCGATGGCCAACACATAACGTTCTTGGCTTTCGTTGGACCAGATTTCTTTGGGTGCGAGGCCACTTTCTTCAAGCGGCACCGAGCGCAGGTCAAACAAAGCGCCGCGTTGGGCGTCGTTGCTCAACTCGGGAAATGCGTTGCTCAAACCACCGGCGCCGACGTCGTGGATCGCCAGGATGGGGTTGGCCGCGCCTTGCAACCAGCATTGGTTGATGACTTCCTGAGCACGGCGCTGGATTTCGGGGTTGCCACGTTGCACCGAGTCAAAGTCCAGGTGTGCGGCGTTCGCGCCGGTGGTCATCGAGCTGGCAGCGCCACCACCCATGCCGATGCGCATGCCTGGGCCACCGAGCTGGATCAGCAGGCTGCCAGCGGGGAATTCGATCTTGTGAGTCTGGCTCTGGTCAATCACGCCCAGGCCACCGGCCAGCATGATGGGTTTGTGGTAACCGCGCTGCTCGGTCTGCGTCGTGGCCAAACCTTGGGCGTCTTTGGCGGTGTAGCTCAAAGACTGTTCGTACTCGCGGAAGTAACCGAGCAAGTTGGGGCGACCAAACTCGTTGTTGAAGGCGGCGCCGCCCAGCGGGCCTTCGGTCATGATTTGCAAGGGGCTGGCGATGTGGGCCGGTTTGCCATAAGCCGCAGTTTGGCCCCAGTCGAGTTTGGAGACGGTGAAGCCGGTCAAACCCGCCTTGGGCTTGGAGCCACGCCCGGTGGCGCCCTCGTCACGGATTTCACCGCCGGCACCGGTGGCCGCGCCGGGGAACGGCGAGATGGCAGTCGGGTGGTTGTGGGTTTCCACCTTCATCAGGATGTGTTGGGTGGCGCTTTCCTTTTGATAGCTGGGTGCGCTCACACCATAAGGGCCAGAGGCCGATTTGGCACTGAAACGCTCGACCTGCGCCCCGGCCATCACCGAGGCGTTGTCAGAGTACGCCACCAGCATGTGCTGCGGGTTGGTCTGGTGCGTGTGGCGGATCATGCCAAACAGGCTCTTGTCTTGCGCCACGCCGTCGATGGTGAACTGCGCGTTGAAGATCTTGTGGCGGCAGTGTTCGCTGTTGGCCTGGGCGAACATCATCAGCTCGACATCGGTCGGATTGCGATGCAACTGGGTGAAGGCGTTGACCAAATAGTCGATCTCGTCGGCCGCCAGCGCAAGGCCAAACTCGGTGTTGGCGGCCAGCAGCGCGGCCTTGCCACCGCCGAGCACATCCACATGGGCCATCGGTGTGGCGGGCAGTTCGGTGAACAGGTCCAGGGCCTGGGCGCGCTCGAACATCACACTCTCGGTCATGCGGTCGTGCAACAGGTCGGCGATTTGCGTCAGTTGTTCGGTGTTGAGGGTCGGCTTGGACAACAAACCACTTTTGAGCGACACGTGGTATTCCACGATGCGCTCGACCCGTTTGATGGCCAGACCGCAGTTGTGCGCGATGTCGGTGGCTTTGGAGGCCCAGGGCGACACGGTGCCAAAACGGGGTGTCACCACAATCAGCGCACCATCCTGCGGGCCGGCATAGGGGTCGCCATAGGTCAGCAAGGCGGCCAGCTGGTCTTTGAGCGCGGGTGTAGGTGCCTCCACACTGGCCACCAGATGCACATAACGTGCGGCAATGCCGTTGATCTTGTCGTGCACAGCTTGCAGGGCTGGCAGGAGTTGCTGGACACGGAAGGCGCTGAGGGCGCTGCCGCCCTCAAAAGGGGTGAGATGCAGGGTCACGGTGGGGGCCTGGAAAGAGATGGACAAAACTGGACAGCACTGGCGGCGCAAGCCGCTGGCCGGACGGGGCCGAAACTGGACCGAATTTTAGCCGGGCGAACTTGCCCGCCATCGGCCTGGGGCTGCGCTAGAGCGGTGCAGGGGGACGAGGGCGGCCCAGCCACAGACCCGCCATCAGCATCAGCGCCGCCAACACCCCCAACAGCGGCACAAACAGGAAGATCAAGGCGCCCTGCGGATCGGGGTGAATGTAGAGGGTGTCCACATAGGCCCAGGTTCCCAGCACCAGATACAGCGCCGCCAGGCCCAGCACCCACCAGGTCGCCGCAGATCGGCTCCGCACCAGCCGGGCACACCCCCAGACCAACACCCAGGGCAAGGCCACCCAGGCCACAAAAAACAGCGCAAAAACCATCTTTCCAGCCGGGTGAAAGTCGCTCAGCAGCAGCGCCAGATGGCTCAGCACACCCGCTGCAACCACCAGCTGCGCCAAGCGCAACGGCCGCGTCCAAAGCGGCTGCTTGTCAGTGCCGGGCACCATCCTGCGATATCTCCCGACGGCGTTTGAGGGCCCGCCTGGCCTCTGACACAGCCACCCACAGCGTGTCACCCAACAACAAGGGGTACAGCAGCAACAGGTCCACCCGGATATTGCATTCACCGCTGCACAACACACGCTTGGCCATCAAGACCTCGTAGATCGCATACACCAGCCAGACAAGCGCCAGCACAAGCCAGCGCCTGGAGCCGAGCCAGCGCCACAACATCAGCAACACCGTGGCCACCAGGACAGCGATGACACTTGCCTCAACCATCAAGAGCTCCTACCAAAAAGTCAACACCTGTCAGACTCACCTCACCCCCTCTTTCTGCCAGACACTGGCGACTGTGACCGATACCAGCGTCAGCCCTCAAGGCAGCGCCCAGCTCAGGCCACCCGCCACAACACCTGTCAACAGCAGCCACACGCAGGGGCGCATCTGTTTCACGGCCTCAGCGAAAGCCAGCGGCAGCTTGGGGTGGGTAGGTTTGGCATCGGAAACACGATAGCAGAACCTTGGTGCCTGGTCCAACCAGCGCTGGGCCATCTGCCCCCACTGCCACAGGGGGCCAGACCCTCGGGGATAATCGGGCCCCATGACTATCACCATCAAAGACGCCCAAGGCATTGCCGGGATGCGCGTGGCTGGCCGCCTGACCGCCGAGTTGCTGGACTACCTGGCGCCATTTGTCAAACCTGGCGTCACCACCAACGAGCTCAATGACCTGGCCGAGGCCTACACCACCGAGGTGTTGGGCGCGATTTCAGCCCCGCTGAACTACGCCCCCAGCGGTCACAACCCCTACCCCAAGTCGATCTGCACCTCGGTCAACCACCAGGTCTGCCACGGCATCCCCAACGACAAGCCGCTCAAAAAGGGCGACATCGTCAATGTCGACGTCACCCTGATCAAAGACGGCTGGCATGGCGATTCAAGCCGCATGTACATGGTGGGTGAGGTGTCGGTGGCGGCCCGCCGCTTGTGCAACCTGACCTATGAGGCCATGTGGAAAGGCATCATGAAGGTGCGCGATGGCGCTTACCTGGGCGACATCGGCCATGCCATCCAGACCTTTGCCGAAGGACAGGGCCTGAGTGTGGTGCGCGAGTTTTGTGGCCACGGTATTGGTGCCAAGTTCCACGAAGACCCGCAGGTGCTGCATTATGGCCGCCCGGGCACGCTGGACCAACTCAAGGCCGGCATGGTCATCACGATTGAGCCGATGCTCAACGCCGGTCGGCGTGAGATCAAGGAAATGGGCGACGGCTGGGCCATCGTCACCAAGGACCGCTCGCTGTCTGCCCAGTGGGAACACACGGTGCTGGTCACGCCCACCGGTTACGAGGTGCTAACGCTGTCGGCCAACAGCCCGGCCATCCCGGCCTTTGTGACACCCAGCGCCTGAGCTGCCCGCCCCACCCCACCTGCCCGCCATGACTCAACACACCCGCATGCGCAGCCAGTACCGCGCCGACAAGTCCTTGCTGCTGGCCGAACTGGCTGGCAGTGGTGCCGCCACACGTGGTGTCAACGCCGCCTTGGTCGGCCTGTCCCGGCTGGCAGACGATGCACTGAGACAGCTGTGGCAGCAGGCGGGATTCAGCAGCGGCTGCGCCTTGCTGGCGGTGGGCGGTTTTGGCCGCAACGAGCTGTTTCCACATTCGGATGTGGATGTGCTGGTGCTGCTGCCCGACGATGTCTCGCCCGAAGCCGACCCGGCGCTCAAGACACTGATTGAGGGCTTCATCGGCAGCTGCTGGGACGCTGGTCTGGAGATTGGCTCAAGTGTGCGCAACATCAGCGACTGTTTGGAAGAAGCCGCCAAGGATGTCACGGTACAAACCGCACTGCTGGAGGCGCGCCTGATCACCGGCAGCCAGAGCCTGTTTGCGGCTTTTCAGAAGGCCTATTTCGCCACCATCGACGCGCACGCCTTTTTTGTCGCCAAAACCCTGGAGATGGAGCAGCGCCACCACAAGTACGAAGACACCCCCTACGCGCTCGAGCCCAATTGCAAGGAATCACCCGGCGGCCTGCGTGACCTGCAGACGGTGTTGTGGGTGGCCAAGGCGGCGGGTCTGGGCGCCAACTGGGGTGCGCTGGCCAAAGCCGGTCTGGCCACGCCATTCGAGGTGCGGCAGATCAAACACAACGAGGCGGTGATGCGCCTGATCCGCGCCCGCTTGCACCTGCTCTCCGGTCGGCGCGAAGACCGGCTGGTGTTTGACTTGCAAACCAGCGTGGCGGCCTCGTTTGGCTACAAGCCGCCAGACATCGCGAAAGACCAGCGCGCCTTTGTGCGCCCCAGCGAGAAACTGATGCGCCAGTACTACTGGGCGGCCAAGGCGGTGACCCAGCTCAGCCACATCCTGCTGCTCAACATCGAAGAGCGGCTGAACCCGCAGAGCCACACGGTGCGCCAGCTGCGCCCGCTGGACGAGGATTTTCTGGACAAGGCCGGCATGATCGAGGTGGTCAGCGACGACCTGTACCAGCGCAAGCCACACGCCATTTTGCGCACCTTTCTGGTCTACCAGACCTATTACGGTCTCAAGGGCCTGTCGGCCCGCACCCTGCGTGCGCTCTACAACGCACGCAACCTGATGGACAGCGCCTTCCGCCACGACCCGGTCAACCGCGCCACCTTCCGCCAGATCATGATGCAGCCCGGTGGCCAGACCCATGCGGTGCGGCTGATGAACCAGACCTCGGTGATGGGGCGCTATTTGTGGGCGTTCCGGCGCATCGTCGGCCAGATGCAGCACGACCTGTTCCACGTCTACACGGTGGACCAGCACATCCAGATGGTGCTGCGCAATGTGCGGCGGTTTTTCATGGTGGAGCACGCCCACGAGTACCCGTTTTGCTCACAACTGGCCAGCGGCTGGGACAAACCCTGGATTTTGTATGTGGCGGCGCTGTTCCACGACATTGCCAAGGGCCGGGGTGGTGACCACTCCAAACTCGGCGCGATGGAGGTGCGGCGCTTTTGCAAACAGCACGACATCGGTGGTGAAGATGCCGAGCTGATCGAGTTTCTGGTGCGTGAACATCTGACCATGAGCCGCATCGCGCAGAAGTCCGACCTGGGCGACCCCGATGTGATTGCCAACTTTGCCAAACATGTGGGCAACGAACGCGCGCTGACCGCGCTCTACCTCTTTACCGTGGCCGATATCCGTGGCACCAGCCCCAAGGTCTGGAACGCCTGGAAAGGCAAGCTGCTTGAAGACCTGTACCGCGCCACCTCACGCGCGCTGGGTGGCCACGCGCCCGATGTGCACGCCGAGGTGCAGGAGCGTCAGCGCGACGCCTTGATCGAGTTGGCCCTGCTGGCGCAGCCGTTTGAGTCCCACAAGGCCTTGTGGGCGACACTCGATGTGGGCTATTTCATGCGCCACGATGCGGTCGAGATCGCCTGGCACACGCGCATGTTGTCGCGCCAGCTGGGTGGCACCGCACCGATTGTGCGGGCGCGGCCCTCGCCAGTGGGTGAAGGTCTGCAGGTACTGGTCTACACGCCTGACCAGGCCGACCTGTTTGCCCGCATCTGCGGCTTTTTTGACCAGCGTGGTTTCAGCATTCTGGATGCGCGCATCCACACCACCCAGAACGGTTACGCGCTGGACACCTTCCAGGTGGTGGCCACGCACCTGACCGCCCACTACCGCGAACTGGTCAACATGATCGAGTCGGAGCTGGGCCATGTGATTGCCACCAGCGCCGCCCTGCCCGCACCCAGCCGGGGCAGGGTGTCACGCCGGGTCAAGAGTTTCCCGATCACACCACGTGTGAGCCTCAAACCCGACGAAAAGGCACAACGCTGGCTGCTCAACATCTCGGCCAGCGACCGCGCCGGTCTGCTCTACAGCGTGGCTTTGGTGCTGGCGCGCCACAAGGTGGACCTGAACCTGGCCAAGATCAACACCCTGGGCGAGCGGGTGGAAGACACCTTCCTGATCCAGGGTGCGGCGCTGCAGCACAACCGCAACCAGATCCAGATCGAGACCGAGTTGATCGACACCCTGAGCTAAAGCTCATCAGCTTTTTTGGCCTCTGTCCCTTATTCCATAAGGGCTAATAGCTATCTATTTGATAGAAAACGGATGGCAAAAGCTTAATCCTGCGGCGCATCCAGCCCAGGGAACAACACCTCGGTGAAACCAAAGGCCTTGAAGTCCCGCACCCGCATCGGGTACAGCGTGCCCACCAAGTGGTCACACTCGTGCTGCACCACGCGGGCGTGGAAACCCGACACCGTGCGGTCAATCGGGTCACCATATTGGTCAAACCCGGTGTAGCGGATGCGTTCATACCGAGGCACCTTGGCGCGCAGGCCCGGCACCGACAGGCAACCCTCCCAATCCTCCACCACCTGCGGCAGCAGCGGCGCACCATCGGCCTGCACGCCCGACACGCTGGGGTCGTCCAGGCCTGGCGGCAGCGGCAGGATGGTCGGGTTGATCAACACGGTGCGCGGCACAACGGGCGCATCGGGGTAACGCGGGTTGATCTGGTTCGAGCCAAAAATCACCACCTGCAAATCCACCCCGATCTGCGGCGCCGCCAACCCGGCGCCGTCGTTGGCGAGCATGGTGTCGAGCAAGTCGGTGATCAGCAGGTGCAACTCGTCCGAGTCGAAATGCACCACCGGCAAGGCCAGGCGCAGCAGGCGCGGGTCGCCCATTTTGAGAATGGTTCGTACGGTCATTCGTTTACTCCTTGCAACAGGGTTTGCAGGCCGGCCTCGTCCAACACCGGCACACCCAGCGCCAACGCCTTGTCGAGTTTGCTGCCAGCCTCGGTGCCAGCCACCACATAACTGGTCTTTTTGCTGACCGAGCCCGCCACCTTGCCACCAGCGGCTTCGATCAGCGCCTTGGCGTCTTCGCGACCCAGCGTGGGCAGGGTCCCGGTCAGCACAAAGGTTTTGCCGCTCAAAGGGGTGGGTGCGCGCTCGGCGGGTGGGCCTTCGGGCCAGGTCACACCGCAGGCGCGCAACTGCTCGACCACCTCGACATTGTGCGGCTGCGCAAAAAACGTGCGCAGGCTTGTGGCGACGATCGGGCCCACATCAGCGACTTCGAGCAACTGTTCTTCAGACGCCGAGATGATCGCATCAAGCTGACCGAAATGCCGCGCCAGTTCCTTGGCCGTGGCCTCGCCCACATGACGGATGCCCAGGCCAAACAGAAAACGCGGCAGCGTGGTTTGCTTGGATTTCTGCAGCGCATCGAGCAGATTCTGTGCGGACAAGACCGCCATACGGTCCAACTCCGACAAGGTGGACAAAGCCAGAGCCTGTTGCTTGGTCGGATCCAACTCGGTCGCAAGTTGTTCCTGACTGATCGCCAGCAATTCCGCCTGCGCACGCCAGCCCAGGCGGTACAGATCCGGCAAGGTGCGCACCACGTCGCGCTCCACCAACTGGTCCACCAGCTTGTCGCCCAGGCCTTCGACCTCCACCGCGCGGCGCTGGGCAAAGTGCAATATGGCTTGTTTGCGCTGGGCGCTGCAGAACAGCCCGCCGGTGCATCGGTAGTCAGCCTCACCCTCCTCACGCACCGCTGCGCTGGCACAGACCGGGCAGGTGTGCGGCATGGTGAAGGGTTCTGGCTCTCCCACACGTTTGTCGAGCAACACCGACACCACCTCGGGGATCACATCCCCTGCGCGGCGCACGATCACGGTGTCGCCCACGCGCACGTCCTTGCGGCGCGCCTCGTCTTCGTTGTGCAACGTAGCGTTGGTGACGGTGACACCACCCACAAACACCGGCGCCAGTTTGGCCACCGGCGTGAGTTTGCCGGTGCGCCCAACCTGCACGTCGATGGCCAGCACGGTGGTCAACATCTCTTGCGCCGGGAATTTGTGGGCCACTGCCCAACGCGGTTCACGCGTGACAAAACCAAGCTGGCGTTGCAAAGCCAGGCTGTCTACCTTGTAGACCACACCGTCGATGTCAAACCCCAGGCTGACGCGCTGCTCTCCAATTTTGGTGTAATATGCTACCAAATCAGAAGCACCCTGCCCTTGTCTAACAAGGGCTGAAACCGGAAAACCCCAAGACTTGAGGGTTTGTAACATCTCGAACTGGCTGGCAAACACCGGGCCACCGGCATCAGGTGAGGTGATGTCACCTAGGCCGTAGGCAAAAAAGCTCAGGGGCCGCTGCGCCGCAATCGCCGGGTCGAGCTGGCGCACCGCACCGGCAGCCGCGTTGCGCGGATTCACAAAGGTTTTTTCACCCTTGGCTCCGGCGGCGATTTTCTGGCGCTGGCGCTCATTGAGGGCCTCAAAGTCGTCACGGCGCATATAGACCTCACCCCGCACTTCCAGCACGGCAGGAACGGGCTGGCAGGTTTCGCCGCCGGGCCGCCCCAAGGCGAAACGCGCCCCCTCGGGGGGCAGCGAGGACACGTCAGTGCCGAGCGTGGGGGCAACCAACTTCAAGGGGATCTGGCCAATGGTGCGGATGTTTTGGGTCACGTCCTCACCGGTTTCGCCGTCGCCCCGAGTGGCGGCCTGCACCAGCACACCGTCGACATAACGCAGGCTCATCGCCAGGCCGTCAAACTTGGGCTCGGCCACATAACCCACAGCTGGGTCACTCTCAGTCAGACCCAGCTCGCGGCGGATGCGGGCGTCAAAGTTTTCGGCACCGCTGGCGCTGGTATCGGTTTCGGTGCGGATGCTGAGCATGGGCACCACATGACGCACCGGGTTGAACTGGTCCAGCGCTTTGCCGCCGACACGCTGGGTGGGTGAGTCTGGGGTGACCAGATCGGGGTGGGCGGCTTCGAGCACCTGCAACTCACGAAACAGCCGGTCGTACTCGGCATCGGGGATGGTCGGTGCATCCTCGACGTAATAACGGTGGGCGTGGGTGTGCAACAGCTGGCGCAGCTCGGCCAGGCGCAGAGTGTCATCCGGCGGTGCGGCAAACAAATCGGGTGTCTGCATGGTCTGTTAAGAAAACAAGCGGCGCGCCAACACCGAACCGGCGCTGAGTTCGCGCTGCTCCAGCGTGGCGTAGAGCTGTTCCAGCTCGGCGGCAATCACCGACATGGCCTCGGGCGGCAGAGCCACACCGTGGTCGTCGGTGACGATGCCGTCCATCTCCTTGGCCAGCACCTGGGCACATTCACACAGGCGGGTGTAGGCCTGTTCGCTGCGATCAACCTGCGGCACATCCAGCGCCAGGGTCAGATCACGCAAAGCGGACTGAGCCATGTCCTCGGACAGCGCCGCCTGCGCATCAAAGCTCAGGCTCAGCACCGGTACCGGGCCGCTGGCACCGGGCAGGACCATGCGCCCAGGCATCGAACCCGGCACAAAACCCAGGCGCGTCGCCATCTGCTGCACATAACTGGCACTCCAGGCTGAGCGCCGGGCGCGCAGCACAAACACAATCTGTGCATCGTGGTCGCTGGCAAACTGGTCCAGTTCGCGCGCGCGGGTGACCTCGCGGCGCATCTCGGGGAAGTCGGCCGTGCCGTTGATCAGCTCACAAAAGGTTTCGGCCTTGACCACAAACTCTGAAAACTCAATGTCGTTCACCGCACCAGCCCGGTTGGCCAGTTGTAAACCGGCCTGCAGCTGGCTGTAACGCTGGCCAGCGTGGGGCGCCTCCCAGCGCTGGGTGCTGGTGTTCAAACCTTCCACCGCAAAGGGTTTGCTGCCCACGCGCCGGGTCGGCGGCAGTGCCGCCAGCACCGCGTCACCCGAGACCGGGGCGTCCAACGCAATGGGGGCGATCACATCAAGCAGGCTGTCCAGCGCGGGTTTTTTCTCGGGCGCAGGGATGACAAAACCGGGGTCCTCAAAACTGCCGTCCAGCGCGGCGATGTCGAGCGTGGGTTCACGCTCGAAGGGCTGGGTGTCAACGGAGGCCGCGGCTGGCGGCTGGCGTGGCCGACTTTTGCCCGACAGCCACAGGTAATAACCCAACAGGCCCAGCAGCAGCAGACCACCCAACGCGGCCAGCCCCAATTGCAACGAATTCATCCTATTTCCCCTTGATCGGCCAGATTCAGGGCCATGTCCATGTCCACCGCCACAATGCGCGAGACACCTTGCTCCTGCATGGTGACACCCACGAGTTGCTGTGCCATTTCCATGGCGATTTTGTTGTGGCTGATGAACAGGAACTGTGTCTCGTGACTCATGCTTTTCACCAGCCGCGCATAACGTTCGGTGTTGGCGTCGTCCAGCGGCGCATCGACCTCGTCGAGCAAGCAAAACGGCGCCGGGTTGAGCTGGAAGATGGCAAACACCAGCGCAATCGCGGTCAGGGCTTTCTCTCCCCCCGACAGCAGCGCAATGCTCTGGTTCTTTTTGCCAGGCGGCTGGGCAATGACCTGCACGCCCGAATCCAGGATCTCGTCACCGCTGATCACCAGGCGTGCATTGCCGCCGCCAAACAACTCGGGGAACATGCGGCCAAAGTGTTCGTTGACGGTGTTGAAGGTGCCCGAGAGCAACTCGCGGGTTTCACCGTCGATCTTGCGGATGGCGCTCTCCAGCGTGTTCATGGCCTCCACCAAATCGGCACTCTGCGAATCCAGAAAAGCCTTGCGTTCCCCCGCCACCGCCAGTTCGTCCAGCGCAGCCAGGTTCACCGCACCCAGCGCGGTGATTTCACGGTTGAGCCGGTCGATTTCAGACTGCAGACCAGTCAAGCGCACCGCGCCGTCAGCCACCGAGGCCGCCACCGCCGCCAGATCGGCCTGGGCATCGGCCAGCAGCTGGGTGTATTGCTCAAAGCCGAGCCGGGCCGCTTGCTCCTTGAGCTGGAACTCGGTGATGCGTGCACGCAGTGGGTCCAGTGCCCGTTCCAGTTGCAGGCGGCGCTCGTCACTGGCGCGCAATTTGGCGGTCAGATCGTCGTAGAGGCTGCGCTGGGCGCCCAGGTGTTTTTCACGCTCCAACTTCTCGGCCAGTGCCTGCTGCAGGCCACCTTGCGCCGCGGCGTCGTTCAGACGCAACAACTCATCTTGGGCTCTTTGGGCCTCAGCCCTCACAGAATCTGACTGTTGCGCTGCGGTTTCAATAGCGCGTGACAACTCGGCACGGCGCGCGCCCAGGCTGCGCAGCGCAAAGCTGGCTTCCTGCATCTGGCGCTCCAAGCCACGCTGCTGCTCGCGGCATTCATTCAAACGGCGCTCGGCGCTGATCACCGCGTCGTCAAGCTGGGCGTGGCGCTCCTGCGTGTCGGCCAGTTGCATGTCGAGTTCTTCAAACCGGACCTCGGCGCTGACACGGCGCTCTTGCAGGTCTTCGAGCTGGGCGTCCACCTCGGCCAGGTCCTCAGAGATCTGGGCGCTGCGCTGGCGCGCTTGCTCGGCGGCCTGGCTCAGACGCAGGGTGTCGACCTGCAGGGTGTGGACCCGCGCCTGGACCTCGGTGGCCTCGCGCCGCGCGGTTTGCAGGCGCTGCGAGGCGTCGGCATACGCGGCCTCGGCGCGTGCCAGCCGGGTGCGGGCCTCTTCGTGGATCAGCACCTGGGCACGGCGCTGGCGGTCCAGGTTCTCGATCTCCTGCGCGCGAGCCAGCAGGCCTGCCTGCTCGGAGTCGGGTGCGTAAAAACTCACGCTGCTGCGTGTGACAGCATGACCGGCCCGGACAAAAATGGTCTGGCCGGGCAAGAGGCTGTCGCGGCGGCTCAGCGCGTCTTCCAGGTTCTCGGTCGTGAAGCAGCCTTGCAACCAGTCGTCCAGCACCGCCTGCTGGCCAGCATCGTGCACACGCAGCAGGCTAGCCAAGCGCACCAACGTGGTCGCGGGCGCAGTGGCCACCGGGGTGGCCGGGCTGTAGAAGGCC
This sequence comes from Rhodoferax sp. U11-2br, assembly GCF_018619435.1. Classification (GTDB taxonomy): domain Bacteria; phylum Pseudomonadota; class Gammaproteobacteria; order Burkholderiales; family Burkholderiaceae_C; genus Rhodoferax. Next base: position 179,979 of record NZ_JAHFZF010000001.1, read on the forward strand.
AATTTGGCAGGGGGCACGTCCTGGGCAAAAGCGCGCACCAGTTCCAGGCGGCTGACTTCGAGCGCACTCAGGCGCTCACGCAGGGCGGACTCCAGCGCGTTTTCCCAACCGGGTTCAATGTGTAGCTGGCTCCACAGGCCTTGCAAATGGTCCAGCCCATGTTTCTTGAACCAGGGCTGCAACTTGCCGTCGGTCTTGACGCGTTCTTGCAAGGCCTTGAGCGCCTCCAGCCGGGCCGACAAATCAGCCAGGCTGGCGGATTCGGTGTTGACAAGTTGCTGCTGCAAGCGGCGTTGTTCGTCCAGCTCGGGGGCGCTGGTTTGCAACTCGGCTAGGCGGGCCTGCTCGATCTCGGCCTGTTCCTGCGCGTTGCTGAGCTGGGCCTGCAGGTCCAGCAATGCGACCTCGTCGGGCGCAGTGAGGTTCTGGCGGTCTTGTTGCAGGCGTTCTCGGCGCGTGCCGAGCTGGCGCGTTTGTTCTTCAATACCCCGCTGCTCAGCGGCCAGCACCCCAATCTGCTGCTGCACCTGGGCCACACCAGCGCGTTGTTCGTTGGCAGCGCGTTGCGCCTGGCGCAGCGCTTCTTCGAGTTCGGGCAGCTGCTGGGCCTGGTCTTCGACCTGGGCGGCGAGCAACTCGTTTTTTTCCTCGCCCAGCAGCTCCAGCTCGGACAGGTTTTCCAACTCGGTCTGCGCGTCCTGGCTGCGCGTGGCCCATTGAGCGGCCTGTTCTTGCAAGGTGGCCAGGCGCAGCTCGACGCGCTGGCGGCCTTCGACCACAAAACGGATTTCAGCCTCCAGGCGACCGACTTCGGTGCTGGCCTCGTAGAGCTTGCCCTGGGCCTGGTTGACCTGGTCACCGGCTGCATAGTGGGCCTGGCGCACGGTTTCGAGCTCAGCCTCCACATGGCGCAAGTCGGCCATGCGAGATTCAAGTGCATTGACCGCCTCTTGCGCCTCGGTATGGACCCGGGTCTGGTCGGTCTCGGACTCGGCGCGCTTCAAAAACCAGAGCTGGTGCTGCTTGAGTGACGCGGCTGCAGACAAGGTGTTGTACTTTTTCGCGACCTCGGCCTGTTTTTCCAGCTTGTCCAGGTTGGCGTTCAACTCGCGCAAGATGTCCTCAACCCGGGTCAGGTTCTCGCGGGTGTCGTGCAGGCGGTTTTCGGTCTCGCGGCGGCGTTCCTTGTACTTGGAGACACCGGCGGCTTCTTCGAGGAACAGGCGCAGCTCTTCAGGGCGGCTCTCGATGATGCGGCTGATGGTGCCTTGGCCGATGATGGCGTAGGCGCGTGGCCCCAGGCCGGTTCCCAGGAACACGTCCTGCACATCGCGGCGGCGCACCACCTGGTTGTTGATGTAGTAGCTGCTGGTGCCGTCGCGGGTCAACACACGTTTGACGGCGATCTCGGCAAACTGGCTCCACTGGCCACCGGCGCGGTGGTCGTCGTTGTCAAACACCAGTTCAACACTGGCGCGGCTGGCGGGTTTGCGGGTGGTGGTGCCGTTGAAGATGACGTCCTGCATCGACTCACCACGCAGCTCGGACGCTTTGCTTTCACCCAGCACCCAGCGCACCGCGTCCATGATGTTGGATTTGCCGCAGCCGTTGGGGCCCACCACGCCGACCAGTTGGCCGGGCAACAGAAAATTGGTGGGCTCAGCAAACGACTTGAAGCCGGCTAACTTGATGGAATTGAGACGCACGGGTGGGGAGGATTCTGGGCTAAAGGTGGGAAGGCATCAGCGTTTCACAGGCGGCCTGCCACAACGGCGTCATGATAACTTGCCTGACTTGGCACAGCTGTGACGCAGCCTGGCACACAGCCACCCACTGGTGCGGGCGATAGCAGTCTGGCCACGAAAAAAACAGCATCGTTTGTCAACAAAACCATAGCATCTAGCCCTTTCAAATAAAGGTCCAGAAGCCAATTTCTTATGTTTATTTGTGCCCATGGGCAATGGCCATGACCTGGGCTGGGGGCAAGGTTTTGAGGCTGTGGTCACTCCAGACACGGCGCCAATGGCGCGCACCCGGCAGGCCATGGCGCAGGCCCAGCATGTGCCGGGCCATCGTTGGCCAGGGGGTGCCGTGGGCGGCGTGTTCACGGACCATGTAGTCCACCATCTGCTGCTCCACCGCTTCGCGGCTGAGGCCAACAGCTGCCGGCGCAGCGCCCAGCAGCGCATCCCACTCGGTCAGCCACCAGGGGTTGTGGTAGGCCTCGCGGCCGAGCATGGCCCCATCGACCTGGGCCAGATGGGTCTGTAACTGTTCGGTGGTGGTGATACCGCCGTTGAGCACGATGGTCAGCTGTGGGAAGTCACGTTTGAGGCGGTAGGCCCAGTCGTAACGCAACGGCGGAATGTCGCGGTTGTCCTTGGGGCTCAGGCCTTTGAGCCAGGCATTGCGCGCATGCACGATGAAGGTCGAACAACCGGCCTGGCTGACCGCGCCCACAAAATCGCAGACAAAGTCATAACTCTCCACCTGGTCGATGCCAATGCGGTGTTTGACGGTGACCGGCACATCGACCACATTGACCATCGCCTTGACGCAATCCGCGACCAGTTGTGGCTCGGCCATCAGGCAGGCGCCAAAAGCGCCGCGCTGCACCCGTTCACTCGGGCAACCGCAGTTGAGGTTGATCTCCGAATAACCCCAGTCAGCGCCCAATTTGGCGCAGGTGGCCAGATCGGTGGGGGCGCTGCCACCCAATTGCAGGGCGACGGGTTGCTCCTCAACGTCAAAACGCAGGTGGCGCGCCACATCGCCATGGATCAGCGCGCCGGTGGTCACCATCTCGGTGTACAACAGGGCCTGGCGCGACAGCAGCCGGTGGAAATAACGGCAATGGCGATCAGTCCAGTCGAGCATGGGCGCCACGGACAAACGCCATCTTTGGGGTTCTACGGAAAACTTGGGTTGCATGGGCTGGATTATCCCAGCCAGCCGCTGGAGCCAATCCAGCAGAACAAACGCCGCGTCTTTGAGGTCAGCAAGCTATCCGGGTGGAAAACACCAAGGCGCCTGGTTATGGGCGTAAGCCATCCACAAAGCCCAGGCCGCACTGCCCGCCAGAGCCAGGCCAGCCAGCCTGACACCCCAATCGCCCTGGCTGTTGCGCCCCAAACGCAGCCACAACCAAGGACCGAGCATCATTGACACCGTGGTGCCCAGTGCAAACAAGGCCATGACCAGGGCACCGTCCAGGACATGGCCCGACAAACCCGCCACCAGCAGCGCCGAATACAACAGGCCACAGGGCAACAGAGCCCACAACACCCCCAGAGCCAGGGTGCCCGACAAACCCCGGCTAACCACCAGGCTGCGCGCCTTGGTCCAGATTTTTTTGCCAAGTTGTTCAAGCCAGATGGGTTGCTGCGCGTTCCACAGCAGGACCAGTCCCATCACCAGCACCGCCACATGGAACAGTGTCCAGACCGGCCGCAAGGCCGCGCTTTGTACCGTCATCCAACCCAGGCCCTGCATCGACGCGGCGGCGAGCGCGCCCATGGCCGCGTAACCAAGGATTCTGCCGCCTTGAAAGACCCACATGGCCGAGAGCTGACGTTCACCTGCGGCACGCCCGATACCGGCGCAAGCCGCGCCACACATGGCAATACAGTGGGGGCCGCCTGCGAGTCCCATGAACAAGGCGGTGGTGGCGAGGGCTGTTTGCATGCCCTCAGGTTAGAGGATTTTGGAAAACTTGGTGCGTGTACGGTCAGTTTGCAAATAGCGGTCAAACACCATGGCCACCGCCCGAACAAAGAACCAGCCCTTGGTGGTCACCTGGATACCGGACTCCTCCAGCGTCACCAAGCCCTGCTCCACCTGTGCTTCCATCACTTCCATTTCTTTGGCGAAGTACTGTTTGAAATCGATCAGATAGGCCGACTCGATGGACTCGTAGGACAGCTGCCCTTGGCACATCAGCGCCATGATGACACCCCGACGTACCAGGTCGTCACGCGACAGCGCCAGACCCCGCACAATCGGGAACTGCCCCTGGTCGAGAAAGTCGTAATACTCTTCCAGCGTTTTGGCGTTTTGGCTGTAAGTGGCGCCCACCCGGCCAATCGACGATACGCCCAGGCCAATCATGTCGCAATCGGGCTGGGTGCTGTACCCCTGGAAGTTGCGGTGCAGCCGCCCCTGGCGCTTGGCAATGGCCAGCGAGTCCGTGGGCAAGGCGAAGTGGTCCATACCGATGTAGACATAACCCGCCGCCATGAAGGCCGCCATGGAGCGCGCCAACATCGAGACCTTGGCGGCAGCGGTGGGGATCTCGACCGAGGAGATCCGGCGCTGTGGTTTGAAGCGTTCGGGCAAGTGGGCGTAGGCATACAAAGCGATGCGTTCGGGCCGCAATTCCACAATCTGCGCCAGGGTGCGGTCAAACGACTCGGGGGTTTGTTCAGGCAAACCATAGATCAAGTCCGCATTGACCGACTCAAAACCACGCTCGCGCGCTGCAGCCACCAACGCAAACACCTGTTCTGCCGGCTGGATGCGGTGCACCGCTTTTTGCACCGCCGGGTCGAAGTCCTGGATACCAAAACTCAGCCGGTTGAAGCCAAGCTCGGCTAGCACGTCCAAACGTTGGTTGTCGATGGTGCGGGGGTCAATCTCGATCGAATACTCCCCACCAGGCAGCAGCTTGAAACTGCGGCGCAACAAGGCCATCAGGTCACGCAATTCAGCGTCTGACAAAAAGGTGGGGGAACCACCACCAAAATGCAGTTGTGACACGGCCTGACCCAGACCCATGTGTTGGGTGTGCAGGTCGACTTCCCGGCTCAGGTAACGCAGGTAAGCCGCGGCGCGATCATGGTGTTTGGTGATGATCTTGTTGCAGGCACAGTAGTAACACAGGGCCTCGCAAAACGGGATGTGAACATACAGAGACAGTGGCAGCGCCAACGCGGCAGCGCCAGAACGACGCTGTTCCAGCGCCAGAGCGTAATCCTGAGCGGTAAATGCCTCAACGAAGCGATCAGCGGTTGGGTAGGAGGTGTACCGGGGCCCGGACACATCGTACTGCCGGATCAATGCTTCGGAGATGGGTTCTGCTGCAGATTCGATCATTGAAAATTCCCTTATTTCAGACGCTGTAACTGTGCCGCTTGCCCTCTTTTTGGCACTTGATATTGATCAACCAAGAGGGAGAAACCGAATAAGCTCAATTTGACATTTGTCAGCTGTTGGTGAAGAACAATGTCAAAATCGTGATCATGAACTATGAGACCATCAAAATCGCTTGTGCCAACTGCAATATGCGCGAGCTGTGTATGCCCATTGGCCTGACCCAGGACGAACTCAATCGTATCGATGAAATGATTGGCTCCAGGCGCAAGGTCAAGCGTGGTGAGACCCTTTTTCATAACGGTGAACGCTTCACCAACCTGTATGCGATACGCACCGGTTTCTTCAAGACGTGTATCACCTCTGAAGACGGGCGCGATCAGGTCACAGGTTTTCAGATGGCCGGGGAGATCATTGGCATGGATGGCATCGTCAATGACTACCACTCCTGCGATGCGGTGGCTTTGGAGGATGCCGAAATATGTGCCATGCCCTTTGCCCAGATTGAAGCGCTGTCAAGAGAGGTCAATGCGTTGCAGCACCACGTTCACAAGATCATGAGTCGTGAAATTGTGAGAGAACATGGTGTGATGCTTCTGCTGGGCAGCATGCGGGCCGAAGAACGTCTGGCAGCCTTTTTGCTGAACCTGGCGCAGCGCCTGCATTCACGCGGTTTTTCACAGTCGGAGTTGATCCTGCGAATGACCCGTGAAGAGATTGGCAGCTACCTGGGCCTCAAACTGGAGACCATCAGCCGGACCTTCTCGCGGTTTGTCGAGGACGGTATCGTTGCTGTCAAGCAGCGCCACGTGCACATCCTCAACACCAGCGCGCTGCAAGACATCGTCAACCCGAAGTAGTCCTTACTTCGACAACTCAGGGGACGCTTTGGGGGCGGGGATGACACCCGTGGCAGCATGGTTGCGCGCCATCATCGCTGGTGCGTCACCACTCTCGATGGTTTTTGACGACCTGATGTGTTCGATTTCAATGTCCTGGCCCGACACAATCTGGTTCGGGCTGTTGGCAATGAAATAAAAAGTCACGATGCACGCAAGAATGACGGCAACCGGGCCGCTGATCACCAGCCACACGTGACCGTAAGACCACCAGGGTTTGTCGTCGTTCAGAGACTCATTTCTCATCGGTATTCCTCTTTCATCCTCAGGTTCTGCAAAGAACAATTGACCTTGTAACAAAAAAAGAGGGAAACATGGCTGTTTCCCTCTCATCATGCGTCTAGCTCTGGCGCGGATGGGGCCAAGACCCCACCCAGAACCAACATGCTTATTGCTTGTTGGACAGGCCCCAGATGTAAGACGTCAACACTTTGATTTGTGGTTCAGTCAGATGGTAGGCCTGTGCGGGCATGACATTGACCACGCCGTTGTTGATACGTTCGATGATGGCCTTTTCACCAAAACCGTGCAGCCAGATGTTGTCTGTCAAGTTGGCGGAGCCCAGGGCTTGCATACCTTTGCCATCTTCGCCATGGCAAGCGGCACAGACAGCAAACTTCTCTTTGCCAAGAGCGGCCTTGGCCGCATCGTGCGGGCTGCCTGACAGGCTCAACACGTACTGAGCCACATTCTTGACATCTTCTTCAGTACCAAGTGCTGCGGCCATCGGAGGCATGTTGCCAACCCGACCCAGCTGGATGGTCTCAGTGATCTTCTCAGGTGTACCACCGTGCAGCCAATCGCCATCGGTCAGGTTAGGGAAACCCTTGTTGCCATGGGCATCAGAAGCATGACACTGAGCGCAGTTGTTGCTGTACAGACGTTCACCAATGGCCATCGCCGCCGGATCTTTGGCGATGTCTTGAGGCGTCATGTTGGCAAAACGTGCATACACCGGTGCCGTCTGTTCTTCACCTTGTTTGATCTCGGCGGCATGCAGACCGCTAGAGGTCCAACCCAGCAGGCCCGGGTAACTTCCCAATCCAGGATACAGCGCCAGGTAGCCAAAACCAAAAATCACGGTCAGCACAAACAAATAACTCCACCACCTGGGCAGCGGGTTATTCATTTCACGCAAATCGTCATCCCACACATGACCGGTGGTGTTGTCACTGGCGGTCATGGCCTTGGCTTTGCCCGACATGACCAGCAAAACCAGGCACGCAAGAATACTCACAACGACCAGGCCCGCGACATACATGGACCAGAATCCGTTTACAAAATCACTCATTTCTTTTACCTCTCAGTGTCTGAGTCAGTCCTGATCGAAAGGCAGTTTCCCGGCCTCGTCGAATTCAGAAGCGTTCTTGCTGGAATAAGCCCACACCATGATCCCGATGAACATGACAAAGCTCAGCAAAGTAACCACAACTCTTGCAGTGTTGACATCAATTTCCATCACTGCATCCCGGTTTATTTGACGTGAAGACCCAAACCTTGCAGGTAAGCAACCAGTGCTTCCATCTCGGTTTTACCTTTCACAGCCTCAGCTGCACCAGCGATGTCTTCATCCGTGTAGGGAACACCAACCGTACGAAGACCTTTCATGTGAGCTGGCAGACTGTCTGCATCCACCATGGCTTTGGACAACCAGGGGTATGCAGGCATGATCGACTCAGGAACCAGATCACGCGGGTTGTTCAAATGGGTGATTTGCCATTGGTCGCTGTACTTGCCGCCGATACGGTGCAGGTCGGGACCCGTGCGTTTGCTACCCCACTGGAAGGGATGGTCGTAAACGAACTCACCCGCCAGCGAGTAGTGGCCATAACGCAGCGTTTCAGCCCGGAACGGACGGATCATCTGCGAGTGACAGTTGTAGCAGCCCTCACGGGTGTAGATATCGCGCCCCGCCAGCTCAAGCGCGGTATAGGGTTTCAAACCCGCAACTGGTTGAGTGGTTGTCTTTTGGAAGAAGAGCGGAACAATTTCCACCAAACCACCAAACAACAGAACAATCAGGATCAAAACAATCATCAAGCCATTGTTGGACTCGATGGCACCGTGGGAAAAACCACCTTCGTTATTTGAATTCGCCATGATATTTTTTCCTCAAGCGTGCGCTGCAACAGCAGGGATGTTGACTGACACAGCCCGTCCGCTGGTCGCTGTTTTGATCGTGTTCCAAAGCATCACGATCATGCCGCCCAGATACAACAAACCACCCACCAAGCGCAAGACATAAAACGGGTAGCTGGCCTTGACGGATTCAACAAAGGTGTAGGTCAAGGTGCCATCGGCATTGATCGAACGCCACATCAGACCTTGCATCACACCGGCAATCCACAAAGCTGCGATATAGAGCACGATACCAATCGTGGCTGTATAGAAGTGAACTTCAATGGCCTTGACGCTGTACATCTGCTTCTGACCAAACAGGCGAGGAATCAGGTAATACATGGACCCCATGGTGACCATACCCACCCAGCCCAAAGCACCCGAGTGCACGTGGCCCACGGTCCAGTCGGTGAAGTGAGACAATGCGTTCACCGTCTTGATGGACATCATCGGGCCTTCGAAGGTCGACATGCCATAGAACGACAGGGAAACGATCAGGAAACGCAGGATGGGGTCGTCACGCAGTTTGTGCCAAGCACCAGACAGGGTCATGATGCCGTTGATCATGCCGCCCCAGCTGGGAGCCAACAGGATCAGGGAGAACACCATACCCACCGACTGGGTCCAGTCAGGCAGCGCAGTGAAATGCAAGTGATGGGGACCCGCCCACATGTAGGTGAAGATCAGCGCCCAGAAGTGAACAATCGACAGACGGTACGAATACACCGGGCGACCGGCCTGCTTGGGAATGAAGTAATACATCATGCCCAGGAAACCTGCGGTCAAGAAGAAACCCACCGCATTGTGGCCATACCACCATTGCACCATGGCATCTTGCACACCTGCGTAAGCAGAATAAGACTTCATGGCACCCACCGGAATTGCCGCACTGTTGACCAGGTGCAGCAAAGCAACCGCCAAAATGAAGGCGCCGAAGAACCAGTTGGCCACGTAGATGTGTTTGACCTTGCGTGTACCCACCGTGCCAAAAAACACGATGGCGTACGAGACCCAGATTACGGTGATCAGGATGTCAATCGGCCATTCCAGCTCAGCGTATTCCTTGCCGCTGGTAAAACCCAGTGGCAGGGACAGCGCGGCCGACAGAATCACAATTTGCCAGCCCCAGAAAGTGAAGGCCGCCAGCTTCTCGGCAAAAAGCCGAACATGGCAGGTCCGCTGGACCACGTAGTAAGACGTCGCAAACAAGCCGCAGCCGCCAAACGCAAAAATCACAGCATTGGTGTGTAAGGGTCGCAAGCGACCAAAAGACAGGTAGGAAATACCCAGGTTCAGCTCAGGCCATGCCAGTTGTGCAGCAATGATCACGCCAACCAGCATACCCACCACACCCCAGACCACGGTCATGATGGCGAACTGCCGTACAACTTTATCGCTGTACGTCGTCGCCTGCGAATTTACAAATGCCATGTTCACCTCTTCTTAGTTTGAGGCGCAAAGTGTCTTGTTTCACTTGCGCCGCCGATTTGACACATGTCAATTATCCCTTGAATTCCCCTTCAATCTTTGAGTATTCTCTCGCCTTCTTTGTCAACATCCTCAAATTGCCCGCGGTATATCGCCCACCAGACACCGCCAATGATAAAAAACACCAGAACCACCGAAAGCGGGACCAACAAATACATGATGTCCATCAAATCTCCTTGTTGATCGGCTGCAAGCGGGACAGCCGAAGGGCATTGGCCACTACCAGCAGGGAGCTGCTGGCCATGCCGATACCAGCGAGCCAGGCGGGCAACCAACCCGCCACAGCCAGCGGAACACAAATCGCGTTGTAGGCTGCCGCCCACCACAGATTCTGCCTGACCACCGTCATGGTGCGTCGGGCCAGGCCGATCGCTTGGTCGACATCACCCAGCCGACTGCCCGACACCAGAAAATCGGCCTGAGCCTGCGCCAGCGGCACCGCTTGGCCAAATGCAAACGAGGCGTGCGCACCGGCCAGCACGGGACCATCGTTGAGACCATCCCCCACCACCGCCACCTTGCGCTTGTCAAGCTGAGCCTGACGCAGAAAGTCGAGCTTGTCCTGCGGTGAACACTGGCCTTTAAACACATCAATGCCCACCGCCCCTGCCACCAGGCGGGCCGCGTCACTGGCATCACCCGACAACAGCGAAACCTGCAGACCACGCGCCTTCAGGCTGGCAATGGTGCTTGCCGCATCGGCGCGAACGTCTTCCTGAAGCTCAAAGCTGGCCAGCCAGCGCTGCGCTTCCACAAGGTGGACCTTCAAGGTGTCTGAATCAGCTTGTGCCACACCACAGTGTTCGGCCGAGCCCAGCCGCACCTCGATGGCCGAGTTGGCATCCCCTGCAAGGGCCAGCTTGGCGCTCAAACCACGCCCTGGCAACTCCACCACATCGGCCACCTGCCAGCGACCCAACAAACCGCGCTGTGCTGCCGCCACCTCGAGTGCCCGCGACGCCGGGTGCAGGGATTGCTGTGCCAGCGCGGCCGCCATGGCCAGCGCCTGCTGTGGGTCCAGCCCGTCTGCCAACTGGATGGCGCCCAGCACCATGGCGTCGCGCGTGAGTGTGCCGGTTTTGTCAAACATCACGGTATCAACTGCGGCGAGGGCTTCAAAAGCATCGAGCCGGCGCACCAGAACACCCCGTTGCGCCAGCGCACCAGCCGCCGACAACATCGCAGCCGGGGTGGCCAGCGACAAGGCGCAAGGACAGGTCACCACCAGCACCGACACCGCCACCATCAGGGCATGTTCCGGGTCGGTGTCCCACCAGTAGGCGCAGGCCAGCGCAGCCGCAATCAGCACCCCGATCAGGAACGGCTTGGCCACGGTGTCGGCCATCCGGGCGAGTTGGGGTTTGCTGGTGGAGGCGCTTTCCATCAGGCTGACAATCTGTGCAAAACGGGTTTCCTGACCGAGGCGTTCCACCCGGACCAAGACCACGCCAGCCAAGTTGTGGCTGCCCGAGATCACCGCATCACCCTCGGCACGCGCCACCGGCCTTGACTCACCGGTCAGCAGCGACTCATCCACCGAGGTCTGGCCGCGCACCACCACCCCATCGGCCGGGAAGGCCTCACCAGGGCGCACCTGGATGATGTCCTCACGCTGCAGCCGCCGCACCGGCACCCGCTCGAACACGCCATCGGCTTGTTGCCTAAACACGCTGTCGGGCAAACGGTTCATCAGGGCTTCGAGCGCACCGGCGGTGCGGTCGCGCAGACGCAATTCAAACCAGCGCCCGGCCAACAAAAAGAAAACAAACATGGTCAAGGAGTCAAAGTACACCTCATGACCAAACATGCCCTGCGGCTCGAAGGTGCCTGCGGTGCTAACCACAAAAGTGATCAGCATGCCCAGCGCCACCGGCAGGTCCATGCTGATACGACGGTGCACGATGTCGCGCCAGGCGTTGGCAAAAAACGGACTGCAGGAAAACAAGATCACCGGCAGCGTCAGCACCCACGAGGCCCAACGCAGCAGCTGCTCCATCTCCATCGACAAATCGCCCGGTTCGGCCACGTAGGCCGGGTAGGCGTACATCATGACCTGCATCATGCACAGGCCGGCCACCATCACACGCCACAAGGCCTTGCGTGCCTCGACCCGGCGCCGCTCCCGGGCAAACGTGTCATTGGCTGGCAGCGCCCGGTAACCCGATCCCGCCAGCGCCTGCATCCAGCGCGACGGCCGCACCGACTGCGCGTCCCACACCACCTTGGCACGCTGGCTGCTAGCGCTCACATCGGCAGACAACACACCGGGAACCCGCTTGAGTGCGTCCTCCACCGTCAGGGCACAGGCTGCACAGTGCATGCCTTCGATCATGACATTGGACTCCCAGCACCCCGCGTGGCCGACGTCCGGGCGGCTGAAGGCAGACCACTCCTGCTCGTCATCCAGAACCTGCAAGTCCTCCAGCACATCAAGCTGGGGCACAGCCGCTGCCGCGCCACGGCCAGCGACAGCATCCAGTTGGGTGGGCAGGCGGTCAGCGTCGGAAGGAAAACTCATCAAAAATACCTGAGCAGTAGCAAAATCGGCTGATAGTATAGGAACGCGCTCTTTTTTGATCTGCAAAGGAAATCTCCATGTATAAAAAGATTCTTGTGGCCACAGACGGTTCGCCCCTGTCAAAAACCGCCGTCAACAGCGCCATTTCGCTGGCGGCGCTGTGCCAGGCGGAGTTGGTGGTGATCAAGGTGGTGCCACAGTACCCGCAAAGTTATTTTGAAGGTGGCCTGGCGCTTCAGGCCACCGAGGTCGGTCGCATTGAACAACAATGGGCAGAAGAAGGTCAGGCGGTGGTGGACGAGGTGAGAAAAGACGCCGAACTCAAAGGCGTGACAACCCTGGCGGTGACGGTCAAATCCGACATCGTCTCCGACGCCATCATCTCGACCGCCAAGAAACACCACTGCGACCTGATCGTTATGGCATCCCATGGCCGCAAGGGTGTCAAACGCCTGCTGCTGGGCAGCGAAACCCAGCAAGTGCTGACACACTCCCACATCCCGGTGCTGGTTTTGCGTTAAATTGGCCTCCAGCCCTTTTACAACAAGGGCTGGTTGCTATCCATATTTATGGTTCTGGGCCTCAGTCCGGGTCTTTGAAACGCTGTTGAATCTCCAGCACACGGTCCCAGTGTTTAAAAAACATGACCACACAAGCCGGATCAAAGTGGCTGCCCGCCTGGGCCTGGATGTGTGCTCTGGCACGCTCCAGTGACCAGGCCTCTTTGTAGGGCCGATTCGACATCAAAGCGTCAAACACATCCGCCACGGCCACGATGCGGCTGAAGATCGGGATGGCTTCCCCTTTGAGACCAGCAGGGTAACCCGAGCCGTCGAATTTTTCGTGGTGGCCCAGGGCGATGTCCGCCCCAGCCTGCAACACCCGCGAGGCGCTGCCTTTGAGGATCTCGTGGCCAATCACCGCGTGCTGTTTCATGACCTCAAACTCCTCTGGGGTCAGGCGCCCGGGTTTGAGCAAAATACTGTCAACAATGCCAACCTTGCCAATGTCGTGCATCGGCGCGGCCTCCAGCAGCAACTCACAGTCGGCGTCTGACAAACCCAAACCCCGGCCAATCAGCTCGGAATAATGCGCCATACGCAGGATGTGGGCGCCGGTTTCGGGGTCGCGGTACTCGGCCGCCTTGGACAGACGAATGACGGTCTCGCGCTCGCGCTCTCGGATCGCTGCGGTGGCTTTTTGCACCTCTTCTGCCAGCCAGGCGGCGCGGTTTTCCAACACCTTGCGGCTGGCGCCCAGGTCCAGCATGTTCTTCACACGGGCCATGAACTCGATTTTGTCCACCGGCTTGGTCAAAAAATCGGTCGCACCTACCTCCAGCGCCTGGTAACGCACCTGCTTTTGGTCGTTGGCGGTGATCATCAGGACCGGAATGTTCTGCCGCCCGGGGGTCAGCCGCAACGCTGTGATGAACTCCATGCCGTTGAGGTCCGGCATCATGTAGTCCACAATGATCAGGTCAAAGTCATCGGTTTTGGCGCATGCCAGTCCGGCCACGGCATTGGTGAAACAGCGACTCTCGCAGTTGCCCATGCGTTTGAGCAGCGCCTCGAACAAAATCAAGTTGATTTCGGCATCGTCAACAATCAGTACCTTGTAGGTCATGGTCAAACATTCTCAGAATCTGGCGCCCTTGCGGACAGAGCGCTGACAGGACTTGGAACACAAGCTCGTTTTAATGTACCACCGCACTCTGGCGCCCATGGAGTGCCGCCACCAGATGCTCGATCTGAGCAGCCAGAGACACCAGGGTGGCATGCACCGCCTGAGCATCACCCTGCGGCCCGGTGCCCTGCATGGCGCAGACCCGTTGCTCCAGTTCCCCCACCAGGTCTTCGGCTGGGCGCGCGCCAAACAGGCCCATGACACCTTTGATCGCATGGGCGCTGTTGAGCAGGTTAGGCCAGTCCATCTGCGCCAGCGCCTGCATCATCTGTTCCAGATCGCCAGGCCACTGCGTCAAAAAAGCATCCGTGATGATCGCGAGCACCTCTTGGTCAACCTGGCACAGCGCCTGGGCGTAATCAAATCCGGCACCCGCTGCGGCCGCAGGTTTCAGGCGGGCTGGATGAGACCGCTTGGTTGCTACGTTTTCAACAGCTGATAACCCAGCATCAAAGCGGGCTAAAACACGATTCAGCTCAGAAGTCGAGATCGGCTTGGACAGGTAATCGTCCATGCCTGCCTGCAGACAACGCTCACGGTCACCCGGCATCACATTGGCCGTCATGGCCACGATGGGGGTGCGGCGCCCCCGCTCGGTGGCACGGAAACAACGGGTGGCCTGCAGCCCGTCAAACACCGGCATCATCATGTCCATGAGGACCAGGTCAAACCGCCGCTGCGCCAGGATGTCCAGGGCGATCTGGCCGTTGCCCGCCAGTGTGACCCGGTGCCCCTCGCGCCCGAGCAGCACCAGGGCGAGCTTCTGATTGATCTCGTTGTCTTCCACCAGCAAGATGTCCAGCGCCACCGTGGTTTTGGCGGCGCTGTTGTTGCCCGGCAAGGAGGCAGCGTCAGAGGAGGATACCTCTGCACCCGGCAAGGGCTGGCACGCCATGGTGGATGTTGCGTAGTCCATCAGCACATCAAAATCAAACTGGCTGCCCGCCCCCAGTGCGCTGCGCACCGACATCTGGCCCCCCATGGCGGCCACCAGGCGCGAAGAAATGGACAAACCCAGACCGGTGCCACCAAAACGCCGGGTGATGCTGCTGTCTTCCTGGGAAAAGGCCTCAAAAATGCTGTCGAGCTTGGCTTGGGCAATGCCAATGCCGGTGTCCTTAACCGAGCAGCGCAAGCGCACCCGTCCGCCCGGCGCGGGTTCCGCGCGCACAGACAGCGCCACCTCACCATGGTCGGTGAACTTGATGGCATTGCCCATCAGGTTCATCAGGATCTGCTGCAACCGGCCCGGATCACCCACCAGCGCCTGGGGAACACGCTGGTCCAGATCACACACCAGCGCCAGGCCCTTGGCTTGGGCGGGCACAGCCAGTTGTTTGATTGTTTCATTGAGCATTTGCGGCAACTGGAACGGGATCGCCTCGATTTGCAACTTGCCGGCTTCGATCTTGGAGAAGTCCAGGATGTCATTGATGACCCGCAGCAAGGTGTCCGAGGACAGCTTGACGATCTCCAGGTACTCACGCTGCTCAGTGCTCAGCTCGGTGTCGAGCACCAGTTCGGTCATGCCAATCACGCCGTTCATCGGGGTGCGGATCTCATGGCTCATGTTGGCCAGAAAATCCGACTTGGCCCGGCTCGCCACCTCGGCAGCCTCTTTGGCGCGCTGCAAATCCTCGGAAGCCTGTTTGGCCTGGGAGATATCGGCCAGGTAACCGTTCCACAACACCCCGCCGTCGTCGGCGGCCTTGGGCATGGACTCGCCATGCACCCAGATCAGCGCACCGGTTTGCTGGTGGCGCAACCTGAAGTCGAGGGAGATCCGGGCACCAAAACGTGCCGAATTCTTGAACGCCTGCACAAAGGCCGGCTGGTCGTCGGCGTGAATCAGCGCAAAGAAGCTGCTGGCGTCGTTCATGATGGTCTGGTGTGACACCCCGCAAATCTGTTCCATCACCGAACTGCAGAACGGGAAGCTCTGGCGACCATCGGCCCACAGCCGGTACTGGAACACCACCACCGGGATGTTTTCAGTGACTTCACGCAGCCGCTCACTGGCTTCACGGATGACCGTCACATCCTGCCAAATCCCGGTGAACACCGTGGCCCCATCCGCAGCGGGCAGCGGCTCGGGCCGCACCTCAGCGCGAATCCAGCGTTTGTGCTTGTCAGGTAACAACACCTGGTATTCAGCGCTCCAGGCCTCGCGACGCTGGGCTGCAACCATCACTTCTGACAAACAGCGGCTGCGATCGGGCTCCAGAATCTGATCAAAACTGATGGCGCCATTGCGCATCAGCGCATCACGCTCCAAGCCACGAATTTCCTTCAGCCGCTCACTCAAGAAGGTGTAGCGGATGCCACCGGCGCCCACCTCACACTGAAACACCACACCAGGCACCGCGTTGGTGATGCGGCGCAGGCGCTCTTCGGCCTGTGCCATCGCCGCCTGCATGGCTTTGCGCGCGGTGATGTCGGTGCGGATCGCAATGAACTGGCGTGGCGCACCGTCGTCCAGCAAGGGAACAATGGTGGCCTGCACCCAGTAGATACTGCCATCTTTGGCCTGGTTGCAGATCTCTCCATGCCAGACCTGGCCTTTGAGGATGGTCTGCCACAGGTGCTTGAAGAAGCTGGTGTGTTGTCTGCCGGAATTGATCATGCGGTGGTTGCGCCCAAGCAACTCCTCACGCGTGTAACCACTGATCTGGCAGAACTTGTCATTGGCATAGGTGATGTCACCTGCCAAGTCGGTGATGCTGACAATCGCATGCTGATCCAGCGCAAACTTCTGGTTGGCCAGGTCGGCCAGAGCGGCCTGCAGCTCACGCTGGCTGGCTTCGCGCTGGGCTACAAGATCCGACATCAGTTTGGACAACGACTCCAGACTGTCATCCTTGAGCACCAGGGAGTACGGCCCCATCTGCCGCATCAGGCCATTGGCAGTCTCGCGCAGGGACTCCATCGCGCGGGTGCGGCTGTCAAGCTCGTGACGCAAGCGGTCATTGGCATGCGACAGCTCCACCGAACTGAGCTGCAGGCTGCGGGTTTTTAACTCCAGATCCCGGTCATTCTGTTCGTAGGTGTCCAGCACCCGCGCCAAAAACCCCTCCATGCCCGCCAGCAAACGGGCTGCAGGTTCGGACACGCCCGGGCTGCGCGACAGCTGCACCAGTTCGACCAGCACGGACGGCACCTGTGTATCGTCCACACCCAGCAAACGCCTGATCTGGCGACTGAGCAGCTTGTGCATGGCATGGGGATTGCTCACAATGTCACCGGTGTTTCTGTCAGGTAGGTGATGGTCATGGTCTGATTGTGCAGCTTGCAGTCCAGCGCACCGGACATCGGACAAATCTCGCCATACGAGTAAAACCCCGCGAGCGTGGCTTTCTGGCGAAAGACATCGGCCACCGCCTCCACCTCCTCGTCCACGCGGTCTCCCATGACCAGTTTGCGCCCGACACAGCTCACCAGCAGGGCCAGCCCTTCTGCGCTGGACGAGGCACACGCGCTGGCCAAACGTGCGGCGGTCTCGGCGCCATCCACCAGCGCGTCGGTGCTGGCGTGCATCAGCCGCAGATAGCCCTGCGGGTCAATATCACCCGCCAGAATGAGGCTGCCCTGGGCTTCGTCGACACCCAAAATGGTCCGGATCAGCCCCACGTCGCTCTGGTCCTGCCCCAGCATTGCCATCGGAAACAACAAACCCGAGATGGGCAGGTTGCGGGCGTGGTCACCCAGGTAGCGCTTGTAAATCTCCAACGCCGGTTCACCATCGAGTTCAAACAACACATTGTCTTGGCAACGTGTCACCTTGCGCGCCGGGCCAAACTGTTCCCAGCCGCCAAAGGAGCCATGCGCCACCTGCAGCTGCTCACCATACAGGCCCACACAGCTCACCCGATCGGGGTGCACACCGCTGTTGTCGAGCACAAAACTGGTCTTGAACGCCGCCCCATCACCGGCCAGGCCACCGGTGATCAGCACCTGATCACCCAGCACATCCACCAGACCGGCAATCAGGGCGCTGCCATTGATATGGATGCCCTGCCCCAGCACCCAGACCAGGCGCAGACCAGCCTTCGGCAGTTGCTGCCCCAGGCGCTGACCGGCGACAAACGACTCACTCATCTGCGCCAGACAGGCGCTGGCCGCCAACACCCGAACCGACTCAAAACGGATGGCGGTGACCACACAGCTGTCGTCGGTGACCCCCTGGTTGGAGATTTCGCCCGCCGAGGTACAGCCCAGGCGCGTGCCCGGGGTCAACTGGCCAGCCAGCGAGGTGTGCAAGGCCTTGAGCCAGTGGACCGACCCAAAGGCCAGAACCAGCTGCGGCTTGACATCACCCCAGGCGACCAGCATCTCGGCCAGATCGCTCGCTTGCCGCAGGACGGTTTGGATAACACGCATGGCTTGTCCCTTTGTCTTGTGTCGATGATGCTAACGACTCTGTGTGCTGCGACATGGCGCCCACCGCAGATTTTGGCACTTTGTCCCTGGCTCGGCGAGGCCGTTTGACCAGCAGCGCCCACGCTGTGGGTTACTGGGCCCTGGCCAGCTCAGCTTGGAGGCGGGTCAGAACCTGTTGAGCGGCCAAGCCCAGACCTGGCAGCGGCCCCCCCTCCCGGCCGAGTTGGTTGGCGTGGGTGTGCAGCAGCTTATGGGTGTGGCCGGTGGTGTTGCGGGTATAGGTGATCACCGCCGGGTCATCGGCCAAGCTGACCACCGGGTGGTGCTGGTCTGAGGCTTGTGCCGCGCGCTCCAGCAAGCTGCCACTGCGGTCGTTGTTGAGGGTGAAGACCCATGCGGTGCCGGCCTGGAACGCCAATTTGCTGAGCCAGCCAAAGTGGGACGCGCTGCAGACCACCACGGCAGGTTGGGCGTCGCCAATGACAGACGCTACCTCAGCACCCTGGCAGGCCATGTCAAGCGGCACAAACACCAGCCCGGTCCGCAGGCTGGCCAGGTAAAGCATCAGCGCCTCGACCGATGGGTCAACCTGCACGACCACCCGTGCACCCGGTGGCACATCCAGCGACTGCAGAAAATTGGCCAGTTTGGCGCTGCCGCGCTCCAGATCGGACCAGGTGTAGACCAGGCCGCTGTCGGTCTCGAGCGCGGTGCCGTCCAGGTCTGCCGGAAACACGGAGCGCAGGGCCTGGTAGAGATTGAACGAGGCAGGGCTCATACGGGGCATCTCTTTCTCTCCCAGGAACAAGCAGCCAGCATCGTCAGGCACCTGCTCAGAACACCGGTGGACGTTTTGCCAGAAACGCGGTGATGCCTTCGCGCTGCTCGGCACTGTCGGCGTAGGCATAAGCGTTGACCAACAGTGGCTGCAGCGGGTCGCCGGATGCTGTGGTATTTGTAGCAATCTGCCCTTGATCCAAAAGGGCTGGAGATGGATTTAAGGCACGAAGTGTCTGTTTGTTCAGGCGCGCGGCCTGCGGCGCCAAACGGATGATGCGCTGCACCGTGGCCTGGGCCTGTGCTGCCAACTCATCATCCGCGACCACCCGGCTCAGAAAGCCGCGCTGCAACATATCGGGCGCGCCCAACACCGCCGCCTCCAGCAGCATCTGACGTGCCGTCACCAGCCCCACTTCACGGCCCACCAGCGCGGCCTCGCGCGGCGCCATCGGGAAACCCAGACGGGCAATCGGCGCGCCAAACTGGGCTGATGCAGCCGCCAGGCGAATGTCGCAGCAGCTGGCAATCTCGACCCCGGCGCCCATGCAGTTGCCAGCGATCTGCGCCACGATCGGCACATCACAGGCCAGCAAAGCGCTCAGAGCGCCCCACACGTCCTGCTCATGAAAGTCACGCAGGCTGGCCTCTTCAAAACGGAAGGAGGTGTACTCGGAGATGTCGCCACCAGCGCAAAAGTGTGCACCTTCGCCAGAGAGCAGCACACAGCGCACGGTGTCGTGGCGCTGGATGGCCTGCGCCACCGTGCGCAACTCAGACCACATGGCGCGCGACATCGCGTTAAAACGTTCGGGGTAAACCAGCGTGACAGACGCCACCAGCGGGTCTTGTTGGTAACGAATATGGCCTGGCATGAGATCAAGCTTGAACGGATGAAGACGCCGAGTTAACTATGCAAAGTGTAGCTACCAGCCCTTTTTATATAAGGGCTAGAGCATGATTTTCCTTATACCTTGGGTGAGTTGGCACGGGCCCACAACCACAAACCAATACCGCCGAAGATCATCGGCAGACACAACCACTGGCCCATGCTCAAGCCCAAGCCCAGCAGCCCCAGGAAGGCATCAGGTTCGCGGAAATACTCGGCGATGAAACGAAACACCCCATACCCCAACAGAAAGGCCGCCGCCACCTGTCCACGCTGACGCGGCTGGCGGGCATACAGCCACAGCAGCACAAACAGCAGCAGACCTTCGAGCAAAAACTGGTAAATCTGCGAGGGGTGACGCGGCGCGTCTCCCGCACCACGAAACACCATGCCCCAGGACAGGTCCGGACTGGCCAGCCGCCCCCACAACTCACCGTTGATGAAGTTGCCAATGCGCCCCGCTGCCAGACCGGTCGGCACACAGGGCGCCACAAAATCTGCCACCTGCAGCCAGGGACGTTTTCGGCTGTGGGCAAACCAGAGCATCGAGGCAATCACACCCAGCAAACCACCATGAAAACTCATGCCGCCCTGCCACACCGCAAACACTTCCAGCGGGTGCGCGGCGTAATAGTCCGGCTTGTAAAACAGGCAGTAGCCAATGCGCCCACCCAGCACCACACCCATCACACCGAGGAACAGGATGTCTTCCACATCACGCTTGCTCCAGGCCTGTGCGCCAGTGAGTGAGGCAAACGGCTCATGGCGCAGACGCAAATTGCCCAGCCACATGAACAGCCCAAAGGCCGCCAGATAAGTCAGGCCGTACCAGTGCACAGCGATTGGCCCCAGCTGCAGGGCCACCGGGTTGATCTCAGGATGAATCAGCATGGGTCAGGGTCAGCCAGAAGATCAATCGTCGAGCAAGGACAGGTCACGCACCGCGCCCTTGTCGGCCGACATCACCAGCTTGGCGTAGGCCCTGAGCGCCGCCGACACCTTGCGCGGGCGCGGCAAAACGGGTTTCCAGCCCTTGGCATCTTGTTCGATGCGGCGTTTGGCGAGTTCTTCGTCTGACACCAACACATTGATGCTGCGGTTCGGGATGTCGATGCGGATGCGGTCACCGTTTTTCACCAAGCCAATCGCACCACCCGCCGCCGCTTCGGGCGAGGCGTGGCCAATGGACAGACCCGAGGTGCCACCCGAAAAACGCCCGTCGGTCAGCAGCGCACAGGCCTTGCCCAGGCCTTTGGACTTGATGTAGCTGGTGGGGTAGAGCATTTCCTGCATGCCGGGGCCACCCTTGGGGCCTTCGTAACGCACGATCACCACGTCGCCTGCCTTGACCTGGTCGGCCAGGATATGGGCCACCGCCTCGTCCTGCGACTCGACCACATGGGCCGGGCCTTCAAACACCAGCAGCGCGTCATCCACACCGGCGGTTTTCACGACGCAGCCGTTGAGCGCGATGTTGCCAACCAGCACCGCCAGACCACCTTCTTGCGAGAAAGCGTGCTCACCGGAACGAATGCAGCCCGCTGCGCGGTCAACATCCAGACTGGGCCAGCGGCTGGCCTGGCTGAACGCGACCTGGCTCGGCACCCCACCGGGACCGGCTTGGTAGAAGGTCTTGACCGCCTCACTCGGTGCGCGGGCGATGTCCCACTGATTGAGCGCGTCTTTCATGGTTTTGGCGTGCACCGTGGGCACGTCGGTGTGCAACTTGCCAGCGCGGTCCAGCTCACCCAGGATGGCCATGATGCCGCCGGCGCGGTGCACGTCTTCGATGTGGTACTTGTTGGTGTTGGGCGCCACCTTGCACAGCTGCGGCACCACGCGCGACAGGCGGTCGATGTCCTTCATGGTGAAGTCAATCTCGGCCTCTTGCGCAATCGCAAGGATGTGCAGGATGGTGTTGGTAGAGCCACCCATGGCGATGTCGAGTGTGATGGCGTTCTCGAACGCCTTGAAACCGACCGAGCGTGGCAACACCGACACATCGTCTTGCTCGTAATACCGCTGGCACAGCTCCACAATCAGGTGACCGGCGCGTTTGAACAGTTGTTCGCGGTCGGCATGGGTCGCCACGACCGTGCCATTGCCCGGCAAGGACAGGCCCAGCGCTTCGGTCAGGCAGTTCATCGAGTTGGCGGTGAACATGCCCGAGCAGGAACCGCAGGTCGGGCAGGCCGAGCGTTCGATTTCGGCAACATCCGCGTCCGACACCTTGTCGTCAGCAGCCATCACCATGGCGTCGATCAGGTCGAGTTTTTTGAACTCCATGGTTTGTGTCGCTGGGTTCAACAGCCGGGTTTTGCCCGCTTCCATTGGGCCGCCTGAGACAAACACCACCGGGATGTTCAGCCGCATCGCCGCCATCAACATGCCGGGGGTGATCTTGTCGCAGTTGGAGATACACACCATGGCGTCGGCGCAGTGGGCATTGACCATGTATTCGACCGAGTCGGCAATGATGTCGCGGCTGGGCAGTGAATACAACATACCGTCGTGGCCCATGGCAATGCCGTCATCCACCGCAATGGTGTTGAACTCCTTGGCGACACCGCCAGCGGCTTCAATCTCGCGCGCCACCAGTTGGCCCAGGTCTTTCAGGTGCACATGGCCCGGTACAAACTGGGTGAACGAGTTGACCACCGCCACAATGGGTTTGCTGAAGTCGCCGTCCTTCATGCCGGTGGCACGCCAGAGTGAGCGGGCACCAGCCATGTTACGACCAGCGGTGGAGGTTTTGGAACGGTATGCGGGCATGGTGATGGTTCGCCAAAAGAGGCTTCAAAACTGTGGAAAAACAAGTGGGGGATTATGTCGCACGGGCTATGGACGCCAGGCGCCAAGGCCATCCGGCCAGAGGGGTCAGCGCCCTGCCCCGTGGTCTGAGCGTCAGCGGCGGCGCTTCTGGTAGGTGGCGTCGAGCGCCTCTTTGGTGCGGGCGCGGCGTTCGTCACGGCGCTTGTCATCGCGCTCCATGGCTTTTTTCTTGGTGTAGCCCGATGCGTCGGCCCAGGCCCACCAAGCCACGGCCAACGCAAACGGCGCCAGCACCAGCCACCAGGACCACAAGGCCACCGGGCCCCACTCGATGTACTTCAGCACCAGCAAGATCAAGCCCAAACCCAACAGATACATGGCCAACACTCCTTCACAACAACACGTCAAACCCTGAGCGTACCCCCAAACAGCGATCTCTCAGCAGAGAACACGGTTCTGCGTCAAACGCGCTAGGTCGATCTGTCCTGAGCGGCTGGCCAATACAGGCTGACGCGGGTGCCCTGGCCGGGCGTGCTTTGAACCTCCAGGCGGCCATCGAGCACCCGCAAAATTTCCTGGACGATACACAAGCCCAAACCGCTGCCAGGCAGTTTAGAAGAGACTTGTGCCCGATAAAAGCGCTGGCCCAGGTGCGCAAGCTGCTCAGGACTCATGCCCACACCGTGATCGCTGATGTGGATGGCCACTTCAGAGCGCGCCGAAGCGTCTTTCACCGGCTCCAGATGAACCGTCACTGCGCCCCCTGCGGGAGAAAACTTGTAGGCGTTGGAGAGCACCTGCAAAATCGCCTGGCTGGCTCTTTTGGCGTCCACCCGGACACAGAGATCAGCATCTGGCAGGGTCACACGGGGTTTATCACGCCCCTCGGGCAGCACCAGCGCATCCAGCACCGACTGCAGCAACTCAGGCAAGGGAACCACCGACGGCAGCAGACGGGTGTAGCCGTGCGCCTCGATGTGCGCCAGGGTGAACACTTCGTTGAGCAGCTCGGTCAACTGCTGCGATTGCTGGTGGATGATGCCCACAAACTCCCGGCGGCTGGCCTCGTCGTTGTCGGTTTGGAGCAATACCTCAGCAAAACCCTGGATATTGGCCAGCGGGTTGCGCAACTCATGGGCGGCCTTGGCCAAAAAAGCCGTTAAGCGCCGCTCGCGCGCCACCACTTGTGACACATCCCGAAAACACAGCAGCTTGGCCACCGTGCCGTTATCACTGCCGGTCTGCGTGACCTGCAATACCGCGCCCGGCGGTTGGACGAAGTCCAGCACCAGGGGCACATGTGAATCGGGCTCAGCCAGGCGCCGCTGCAGCTGCGCCTGGTCCAGGGGTGAGGCACACCGGCTGGACAGCAGCTGCCAAAACTGCGCTTCATCCAGGCCTTGTATCTGTTTGATCGGGAGCTGGGTCAAAGACACCCACTTGGCGTTGACCTGGTTCACACAACCCCGCCGGTCAAAAGCCACCCAAGCCTCAGGCGCCAAGGCCAACACATCGGCCAACACCTGCGCCATGGCTTCAGCACCGGGTGGCATCACGCTTGGCTTGTTCTCACGCCGGCTGCGCGGCTGATGTGTGCT
The DNA here is from genome assembly GCF_018619435.1 of Rhodoferax sp. U11-2br. Lineage (GTDB taxonomy): Bacteria > Pseudomonadota > Gammaproteobacteria > Burkholderiales > Burkholderiaceae_C > Rhodoferax. Next base: position 204,189 of record NZ_JAHFZF010000001.1, read on the forward strand.
CATGGTGTCTCCTTCAAACCAAGTCGTGTCTCAGACTGCTTGAGTTTGTCCTTGACCCAACACACCACCTGCAAGGGACTGAAGGGTTTGACAAAGTAGGCGTCTGCACCGCGGCAACGTGCGCTGTCATTGTCCTGCGCCTGCCCTCGCGCTGACAGCATGGCCACCACCGTGTCACGGTGGCTGGGGTCGGCCCGGATGGCATCGAGCACCTGCAGACCATCCAGCTCACCGGGCATCATCACATCCAGCAGGACCAGCCTGGGGTGCTCGCGCTGTATCGCTGCCAGCGCGTCCACACCACTCTCAGCCTCGATGATGCGAAAGGTGTTGCCTAGCGCCACCCTCAACAAGCGCCGAATGTCCGGGTGATCATCCACCATCAAAATGGTGGGGGTGACTCCACCCCCTGGCCCGTCAGGCCCTGTAGCCAAGGGGCTGTCCGCAGGATGGAGCATGGTCACCTGCTCGATCTTGCGGCCCATGGCTCAAGCGACCTGACCCGGACTCAGACGTTGTTTGCTCACGGCGGTGGCAATCGCCAGCAGCCGATCAAAGGGAACCGGTTTGGGCAAGACCTCGACACCGGGAGGCACACCACCACGCCGCTCCACCTCGGCCGGGTCCAGGCCGGTCACCACCACGATGGTGGCGTGGCGCATCTCCGGGGTCTGGTGCAACACCCGCAGCATGTTGAACCCATCCAGCCCCGGCATGTCCAGATCGGTGATGAGCAAATCCGGGTTGCTGCGCCCCATCATGAGCAAACCGGTCACGCCGTTGTCGGCCAGACTGACCACAGGTTTGATCGGCCAGAGGGTCAAACGCGCCTTGTACAGACGCAGCAGGTTGTCGTCATCTTCGACCACCAGCACATTGAGCGGGCGGACTGTCGCAGCAGGCGCCGGGTCGATGCTGACGGGGGATAACACATCCACCCCTTTGTGCAGCAAACCGTCAATCGAATCACGCAGCACCCGACGGTGACCACCCGAGGTTTTCCAGGCCTGCAACAGACCACTTTCCACCCACAGCTGCACCGTGCCGACCGACACGCCGAGCAAAACCGCTGCCTCGCGGGTTGTGCAAAACGACTTTTTGACTGTGCCCTCTGTCATGCTGATTCCTGTTGAAATTATTGTTAAATAATAGCATATTTTTATATATTCCGCCAGATGACAATTGACGAAATCAACATTTTCTAGCTACTCAGCCGTAGATGCCAGAGAGCAGGCCAGCCATCCATGCTTTGCTGATCTACAACACAAGCGCCTACGATAACGCAATTTATATAGCAACCAGCCCTTATTGAATAAGGGTCAAAAGGTCATTTCATGCTCAAAACACGGCACCAACGGCCTCAGCACACAGCGCTGCGCCTGAAGCCGCCTGAGGCCAGCATCAGGTTTTGGGTGTACGGGTCTTTGACGCGGTGCGCGGCCAGATCGTCTGAGCTGAGCAGCTCCACAGTTTTGCCACGCTGCATCACCATCAGGCGGTCACACAAATGGGTCACCACCGCCAGATCATGGCTGACCATGATGAAGCTCAAGCCCCGCTGGCGGCGCAGGTCTTCGAGCAGGTTCAGCACCTCGGCCTGCACCGAAGCGTCGAGCGCCGAGGTCGGTTCGTCCAGCAGCAGAATCTGTGGCTCCAGTATCAGCGCACGCGCCACCGCAATGCGCTGGCGTTGGCCGCCAGAGAGCTGGTGTGGGTAACGAAAGCGAAAACCCCGGCCCAGGCCCACCTCGTCCAAGGCCCGCTCGATACGGGCCTGCTCATCATCCATACCGTGAATAGCCAGCGGCTCAGCCAGAATCCGGTCCACCGTGTGGCGCGGGTGCAAGGAGCCATAGGGGTCCTGAAACACCATCTGCACCAGTCGCCTGAAAGGCTTGCTACCCGGTGCGGGCAAACTTTGCCCGGCCTGGCCCAGCAGCTGTACCGTGCCGGTTTTGGGCGCCAGGCCACAGATCGCGCGCAACACCGTGGACTTGCCCGAGCCTGACTCGCCCACGATGCCAAAACTCTCACCGGGCAAAACCTGAAAACTGGTGTCCGCCACGGCAACAAATTCACCGTACTGAACGTGCAGGTGCTGCACTTCCAGACCGACCGACTGGCCAGGACTTGTCAAGCTAGGCACCACCTGCTCCTCAAAGGTCACACTCATAAAGCCCACTCCGGTTGGCGATCCAGCGTTGGCAAGGGATGGCGGTCGTCGCCGAGCTTGGGCAGGCAGTTGAGCAGGCCTTGGGTGTACGGATGTTGTGCCTTGGCCAGGCCCCCGGCTTGCAACTCCTCGACCACCTTGCCTGCGTACATCACCAAAATGCGGTCACAAAAGCTCGACACCAGCCGCAGGTCGTGTGACACAAACACCAGACCCATGCCACGCTCCACCACCAGCTTGTCCAGGATGGAGAGCACCTGCAACTGCACCGTCACATCCAGCGCAGAGGTGGGCTCATCCGCGATCAGCAAATCCGGCTTGGCAATCAGCATCATCGCAATCATGGCGCGCTGGCCCATACCACCGGAGATCTCGTGCGGGTAGAGCTTGAAGACGCGTTCAGGATCGTCAATCTGCACCGACTGGAGCGCTGCCAGCGCCTGCACCCGCGCCTCGGCCGCCGACACGTGGGTGTGCGCGAGCAAGGTTTCCATGATTTGTTTGCCGATGGTCATCACCGGATTCAGCGAAAACTTGGGGTCTTGTAACACCATGGCAATACGACCACCCCGTAGCTCACGCCGCTGTTTGGGCGAGCATTTCAGCAGATCAACCCCGTTGAAGGCCAGTCGTTTGGCGCTAACCCGGCCCTCAGGCGCGGTCAGCCCCAGGATGGCGCGCCCGGTCTGTGACTTGCCGGAGCCGGACTCGCCCACAATGCCGAGGCGCTCGCGCCCGAGTGTGAACGAGACCCCGCGCACCGCTTCGACCCAACCACCATCACGGTTCGGGAAGGACACGCGCAGGTCATCGACCACCAGCATCGGCTCTTGGAATGAGTTGGTCTGGTTCATTTGACACCTTTCGGGTCCAGCGCATCGCGCAGGCCGTCACCCAACAAATTGAACGCCAGGCTGATCAGGAAGATGGCCGCGCCAGGAGCAGCTGCCACCCACCATTGGTCCAGCACATACTGGCGGCCGTTCGCAATCATCGCGCCCCATTCCGGGCTGGGCGGTTGCGCCCCCAGGCCCAGAAATCCCAGACCCGCAGCGGTCAGGATGATGCCCGCCATGTCCAGCGTCACCCGCACAATCACCGAGGACACACACAGCGGCATGATGTGCCGAAACACAATGCGCCAGGGTGAGGCACCAATCAGCCGCACCGCAGCGATGTAATCGGTCTGGCGGATGGTCAGGGTTTCGGCGCGCGCCAGGCGGGCGTAGGCGGGCCAGGAGGTGATGGCAATCGCGATCACCGCGTTTTCAATCCCAGGTCCCAAAGCCGCCACAAACGCCAGCGCCAGGATCAGCCGCGGAAACGCCAGAAAAATGTCGGTGATGCGCATCAGCGTCGCATCCACCCAGCCGCCCGCATAACCGGCTACAGTGCCCACCAGCAGGCCAATCGGCGCGGCCAGCACCGCCACCAGGAACACCACAAACAAGGTGATGCGCGAGCCAAAAATCAGCCGTGAAAGGATGTCGCGCCCCTGGTCGTCGGTACCGAGCCAATTCACCATGGATGGTGGCAACAGCCGCGTGCTGCGCAAGTCACCCTCAAACGGGGAAAACGGTGCCAGCTGGTTGGCAAACAACGCCACACCCACCAGCGCCAGCACAATCAACAGACCCAGCAAAGCCAGCCGGTTGCGTGCAAAGCTGCGCCAGCCACCATAGGCTCGGCCCAACGCCGCCTGTCGGCGCGAGCTTGGGTGTTCCGACATCAGCCAGGCATGCAAGCCACCGGCTTGCGCAATAGTCATCTCGGGTGGGCGGCTCATCGTTGACGGGTCCTGGGGTCCAGCGTGCGGTACAACAGGTCGGACAGCAAATTCAAGCCAATGAACACCGAGCCCACCACAATGGTGCCGCCCAGCACCGCGTTCATGTCGGCGTTTTGCAGCGAATTGGTGATGTACAGGCCCAGGCCCGGCCAAGCGAACACCGTCTCGGTCAGCACCGAGCCCTCCAGCAGCCCGGCATACGACAAAGTGATCACGGTGACCAGCGGCACCATCGCATTGCGCAAGGCGTGGCGCCAGATGATGCGCGCCTCGGACAAACCCTTGGCGCGCGCCGCCACCACATACTCCTGGCTCAGTTCATTGAGCATGAAGGAGCGTGTCATGCGGCTGATGTAGGCCAGCGAAAAATAGCCCAGCAGACTTGCTGGCAGGATCAAATGCGAGAACACATTTCGAAATGCCTCCCACTGGCCTTGCATGGCGGTGTCAAGCAGCAGAATGCCGGTGTTGGGTGTGAACATGTACTCATAGGTCACATCCACCCGCCCGGGCCCGGCCACCCAGTCGAGCTTGGCGTAAAACAGCACCAGCGCCATCAGACCCAGCCAGAAGATCGGTACCGAATACCCAATCAGGCCCATCACCCGCACCAGCTGGTCGGCCAGCCCGCCCCGGCGCACCGCCGCCCACACACCCAGCGGCACACCGAAACCAGCGCCAATCAGGATGCCCAGTGTGGCCAGCTCAAAGGTAGCGGGAAAGGTGCGTTGAATATCGTCAAGCACCGGGTTCGAGGTCAGCACCGAGGTGCCAAAATCACCGCGAAGCACCTTGGCCACGTAAATGCCAAACTGCTCCAGCACCGGCTTGTTCAGGCCCATCTCCTCACGCACCCGCGCCATCACCGCCTCGGGTGCATGGTCACCCACAACCGCCAGCACCGGGTCGACCGGAATCACGCGGCCAATAAAAAAGGTGACCGCCAGCAAACCCAGGTAGGTCAGCACAATGGCCAGGGCAAACCGCCCCAGGGCTCGGGAGAATTTCATGGCATCAATTGGCGCCACCGCAGGGTGACGCCACTCAGGTCAGACATCAGCGCTTGGCAGCGCGGTAGACGTAGTTGGTGTCCGAGGTGGAACCGATACGGAAGCCGCTCACATTGCTGCGGTACGCCGCCACTTCGGTCATCTGGTAGATCATGATGAAGGGGCTGGTGGCGCGGAACTCGGCCTGCATTTTTTCGTACATCGCCTTGCGCCGGGCCGGATCACGCTCCAGCACCGCAGCATCGGCCTGCATGTACAGGGCTGGTGCATCCCAGGCGTTGCGCCAGGCCAGTGACTTGACCTTGGCGTTGTCCGAGTTGTCGGCGTTGCGCACAAAGTCGGTATTGGAATTGGGGTCCCAGTAGTCGGTGCCCCACTGGCCAATGTACATGTCATGGGTGCGGGCGCGGTACTTGGTCAGTACCTGTTTGCCATCTCCGGGAATGATCTCGATGTCGATGCCCGCACGTTTGGCCGTCTGCTGGAAAGCCTCGGTGATGCCCTGCACCGGCTGCACCGTACGCATGTCAATGGTGATCTTGAAACCATTGGGGTAACCGGCCTTCTTGAGCAAGGCCTTGGCCTTTTCCACATCGAGCTTATACGGGTTCACTGTGCTGGCACCAAGCATCCCCACCGGCAGGAAGTTCTGGTGGATCACACCAATGCCCTTGAGGATGGTGTCACCAATGGCCGAATAGTCCATCAGCCACTTGAGCGCCTCGCGCACCTCGGGTTTGGCCAGGATCGGGTTTTTCTGGTTCAAGCTGATGTAATACACCGTGCCCTTGGGGCTGGCGGTGGTTTTGATGTCTTTGTTGGCCGTCACCGCTGCCAGATCCTGCGGCGTCAGGTTGCGGGCAATGTCCACATCACCTTTTTCGAGCATCAGGCGCTGGGTGGCGGACTCCTTGATGTGGCGGTAGATCACACGCGCTGGTTTTGCCTTGTCGGCGTAGTAGTTGTCGTTGCGCTCAAGCACAAGCACTTCGTTGGGGCGCCATTCACGCACCTTCATCGGGCCGGAGCCAGCGTAGTTGGTCTTCATCCAGGCGGCACCCAGGTCGCCATTGACCTCTTTGGACAAGACCAGCTTTTTGTCCAGAATCGAGCCCACGGTAGCCGTCAGGCAGTTGAGCACAAAGGTCGGTGCGTAGGCTTTGTCGGTGTCGATGGTCAGGCTCAAAGGGCCGGTCTGTTTGATCTTGTCCTTGACGTTGTCCTTGGTAAAGCCAAATTGCCCCAGGATAAAAGCCGGACCTTTGTCCATGATCACCGCGCGTTGCAAGGACCACACCACGTCTTCGGCGCTCAGCGGGTTGCCCGAGGCAAACTTGAGGCCGGGTTTGAGCTCAAAACTGTAGGTCTTGCCATCGTCCGAGACCTTCCAGCTTTTGGCCAGATCACCGTACAGCTTGGTCGGGTCAGTCACCTCATATCGCACCAGCTGGCTGTAGGTGTTACCAATCATCTCGGAGGTGGACAACTCAAAAGTTTCACCCGGGTCCAAGGTGATCATGTCGTCAATGGCAAAAGCCACCACCAAGGTGTCGACCGGCGTGGCAGCCAGTGCAGAGACCGAGCCCAGGCTCAAGGCCAGCGCAGAAGCACCCGCCACCGTACCGAGTTGCCGACGGGTCAAGACAGGAAGAGAACTGTTCATGAATCAGACTTTCAAGTTAGAGGTAAACGCATCAAGCAACAAACGGACCAGTAGGCCTGAACAAGTGCGCAGGCTCACGCGGCGCCAAGATCACGTGCGCTGGGCTGTGCCAGGTAAAACCACTCGTTGCCGGGGGTGGCTTTGGCATTGGGAAAAACGATGTAGCCGTCGGTGGCAGCCAGTACCGGTGTGCCGTCGTGGCGGGTCGCGACCAGATCGCCAGCACGCAACGGATCAAAGCTGGACCAGGCGCGCACAAAGCTGTCGTCCACGTGAAAACGATCCACCACCTGGGTCAGCCGCAAGAACTCCAGTTCCTGGCAAGGTGGTGGTGCTACTTCGTCGACCAGCCCCAGATGCGCCAGCGTATTGCGAATGGCACGGTAGGCCACACCGGGCGCGGCCGGGTCATCATGCTGACCACATTCGAGGGTGATCGCGTAGCCACCCTGGCTGCGCATGTATTCGGTAGTGCCGACACCGTAACTCGGGTCGGTGCTGAGCAACCCAGCCCGGTCCTGCACCGGGGTGCGAGCCAGACGCTGCTGCACACCCACCGCATAGGTCGACAACCAACCCTCCACCACCCGGTTGACGCCCAGGCGCACCGCCAGCGCCTGCTCCTGGGCAGCGTGGGCAAAGGGTTCCAGATCACCGCTGTTGTCTTGTGGTCCGAGCATCGCAAACGCTTGTGACGGCGCCTGGAAAGAATGCAAATCTAATAGCACCTCATGCCCGGCCAACAAGGGGCAGAGCACATTGGCTATTCCGTCCTCGTAGTCTTGCGGGCTATCGTTGGGGCGCAGATTGCGGTTCAGGTTGCGATCCCCGTTGCGCTGCACCTTTTGGTAGGCCAAAGGGTTGGTGACCGGCACCAAGGTAACCGAGCCACGGGCAAGTTGCAGGGCACCGCTATCAAGTTCAGCCACGACACGCTCGATACCGCGGCTGCCAGCCACCTCGTTGCCGTGCACTGCGCCCAGCACGATCAGGCGCGGGCCGGGTGCCAGCGCGGCAAATTGGTGGATGCGCAACTGGCTGGTGGGATACACCTGCGCGGCAGGGTGTTTCAGAGAATCAGACATCAAAAACCTTCATATGTGTCAAACCATGCACAGCCGTGATGCCCAGTCCTGGCGCATCCGGCAAGGTGATCCAGGGGCCGTTCATGCGCATGCCACCGTCCACCGCGCTGCTGGCACACAGCTGCGGGCCATCCAGGTCGATGTAGGACACCACATCGTCAAACGCCACCGCAAAATGCGCGGCAGCGGTGACACTGATGGCGCTCTCCAGCATACAACCGACCATGCAGGTGCGCTGGTGCAGGCGCGCCAGGCTGGCCACCTCGATGGCCTGGCTGATGCCACCGGTTTTCATGAGTTTGATGTTGACGATATCGGCGCTACCGGTGGTCAGAATATGCAGCGCGTCACGCGTGGAAAACACCGCCTCGTCGGCCAGAACAGGGGTCAGCGTGTGCTCGGTGACAAACTTGAGGCCCGCCACATCGTCGGCCTTGACTGGCTGCTCGACCAGCTCCAAGGCCACCCCGGCTTTTTCAATGGCCTGGATCACCAGCACCGCGTGTTTGGCGGTCCAGCCCTGGTTGGCATCAAGCCGCAGCGCCACATGCGGGCCAACCGCGCGCTCGATTGCCAGCACACTGTCAACATCGTCTTGCCAGGTGTGGCCGCCGACCTTGACCTTGAGGCAGTCAAAACCCTCAGCCACCGCCCGCAGCGCGTCCTTGACCATCACATCCACATCATTGACGCTGATCGTGATGTCGGTCTTGAGCTGCGGGTCACCACCACCGAGCAACTGGTAGAGCGGCACCCCAAGAGCTCGGGCGCGCAGGTCATACAGAGCGATTTCGAGAGCGGCCTTGAGGCTGCTGTGGTGAATCACACTGCGTTGAATCATCAGCAACAAAGCGTTGAAGTCCATCAACTTGCGGCCCAGCAGGCGCGGCGCCAGCAGGTCCAGCGCGGCACGCATCGAGCCCATCAGATCACCGGTGATGACAGCGGTGGCAGGCGCCTCGCCATAACCGACCAGGCCGGTGTCGGTCTCGATGGTGATCACCAGGTCATGCACCTCGGTGACAGTGCGCACGGCGGTTTTGAACGGGACTTTGAGCGGAACTTTGATCTCACCAACCGTGATGCGCTTGATCAGCATGGGCTTTCCTGGGTTGAGCTGTCTTGAACGGGCAGAGCTTGGGGACAAGACTGTTGTCAGCAAATTGTAGTCAGCCTGTCACAGTGTCAGGCCTGCGCCAGCGCCCAGGCCACGTGTTCACGCACCAGTTCACTGGGATGCGCCAGTCGGCTGCGCAAAGCCTCTGACAAGAGCTGTTGATCAAGCTCTGAGGAGGCCACCCGCAAGGCGTTGCCCAGGGCCACCGCCAGATTGCGCAGCCAGCGCTCATGGCCAATGCGCCGGATCGGGCTGCCTTCGGTGTGGCGTAAAAACGCGTCTTCAGTCCAGGCAAACAGCGCCACCAGCGGCTGCTCCACCAGCTGTGGCCGAGCGTCAAAGTCGGGCAAGGGGCTGGTCTGGGCGAACTTGTTCCACGGGCAGACCAGCTGGCAGTCGTCACAGCCGTAGATGCGGTTGCCCATCGGTACACGCAGTTCCTCAGGGATCGGCCCGGCGTGTTCGATGCTCAGGTAGGACAGGCAGCGGCGGGCATCGAGCCTATACGGCGCAACGATGGCCTGGGTCGGGCACACGTCCAGGCACGCGCTGCAGCTGCCGCAGTGGCTGCTGACCGGCTCAGTTGGTGGCAAGGCCATATCGACAAAAATCTCACCCAGAAACGCCATCGACCCGGCCTCGCGGTTAAGCACCAGCGTGTGTTTGCCACGCCAGCCCAGGCCGCTGCGGCTGGCCAGCTCCACCTCGAGTACCGGCGCCGAGTCGGTGAAAACGCGGTAACCCAGCGGGCCAAACTCCAGCACCATCTGCTCACACAACTTTTGCAGGCGTTGGCGCATCACCTTGTGGTAGTCACGACCTCGGGCGTAGAGCGACACAATGCCTTGTGTTGGCTGATTAGATCGGTCCAGTTCCACCCTCTGCCAGCCAGCGGGTGTGTTGCTGGGCAAGTAGTCCATGCGTGCGGTGATCACACTCAGTGTGTCGGGCACCAGTTCGGCCGGTCGCGCGCGCTTGAGGCCGTGTGCCGCCATGTAGGCCATCTGGCCATGCCAGCCTGCCTCCAGCCAGGCCGATAATCCGGGCTCTGCCGAGGACAAATCGACCCCGGTCACGCCAATTTGGGAAAATCCCAGCTCACGTGCCCAGCCCCGGATCCTGGAGACCCAGTCATCACCCTTGTTATGTGTTCTGAAACTGTTCACCTGCCGATTGTAAAAACCCTGGTCTGGCCCGATGAAGCCGCCACACAAGACTTTGCGCACGCGCTGGTCAAGCAGCCCGCGCTGCGCCAGGCCTTCATCGAGCTGCGCGGTGACCTGGGTGCGGGCAAAACCACGCTGGTGCGCCACCTGCTGCGTGCGCTGGGCGTGGTGGGCCGCATCAAAAGCCCGACCTACGCGGTGGTGGAGGCTTATGAACTGCCCGAGCTGGCGGTGTGGCACTTTGACTTTTACCGCTTTAGCAACCCGCAGGAATGGGAAGACGCCGGGTTTCGCGACATCTTTGCCAGCCCGGGTCTGAAGCTGGCCGAGTGGCCTGACAAGGTGGCCGGGCAGTTGCCACGGGCCGATCTGGTGCTGCAGCTGGAGGCGCAGGAAGACAGCTCACGCCAGGTCACAGCCACCGCACACAGCGCCATCGGACGGGCCCTGTTATCTACTTTTAATAGCAATATACCCAATCAGGACAAGGGCTAGATGGCTATTTTTCTTAGAACCGTGGTGAAGCCGGGTAGATCTACCCGCCATGAGGACGATCTGTGAAGCGCCGTGATTTTGTCCAGAGTGGCGCGCTGGTGTTGCTGCTGGGTGCGCAGCAGCTGGCGCGTGGCGCCACCATCCTGGCGGTGCGGGTGTGGCCGGCGCCAGACTACTCGCGGGTCACCATCGAGTCCGACGCACTGCTGACGTTCACGCAGAACTTCATCCCCAACCCGCCACGTCTGGCGGTGGATGTGCGCGGCATCGACCTGAACCCCGCACTCAAGGAACTGGTGGCCAAGGTCGGCCCAACCGACCCGACCATCAACGGCATCCGTGTCGGCCAGTTTGGCCCGGGTGTCGTGCGTCTGGTGGTGGACCTGAAACAGCCGGTGGCACCCCAGGTGTTCAACCTGCAACCCGTGGCCGCCTACAAACACCGGCTGGTGTTTGACCTGTACCCCACGGTGGTGCAAGACCCGCTCGAAGAGCTGATTGCCGAGCGTATGAAAGACGCCACCAGCCCGTCGCCACAAAGCCCCAAAGCCAGCGCAGCTGCCGACCCGCTGGGTGAGCTGATTGCCCAAAAAACCGACAAAACCAAACCCGTCGCCCTGCCCCCCAAACCCGGCAGCAGCCAGACCCCTGGCGCTAGCACTACCGTAGCTGGCAGCCCTTCATCTACAGGGGTTAGCGGCCAAAAAGGTTTGTCAAACCAGGATGGCCCGTACATGTCGGTGCCACGCCCACAAGTCACCGACCGGCTGATCATCATTGCGCTCGACCCCGGCCACGGTGGCGAAGACCCGGGCGCCATCGGCCCGGGTGGCACGCGTGAAAAAGACGTGGTGCTGCGCTTGGCGCACCGGCTGCGTGAACGCATCAACAACAGCACTGTCAACGGCAACGCGATGCGCGCCTTCATGACGCGCGACTCCGACTTTTTTGTGCCGCTGGGTGTGCGGGTCGACAAGGCCCGCCGGGTACAGGCCGACCTGTTCATCAGCCTGCACGCCGACGCGTTTTTCACCCCCAACCCGCAGGGCGCCAGCGTGTTTGCGCTGAGCCAGGGCGGCGCCTCCAGCTCGGCGGCACGCTGGATGGCTGACAAGGAGAACAAGGCCGACTTGATTGGTGGCCTCAACGTCAAGGCCAAAGATGTCCAGGTGCGCCGTGCGCTGCTGGACATGAGCACTACCGCCCAGATCAAGGACAGCCTGCAACTCGGCGGCGCCATGCTCGGTGAGATCAAACGTGTCGGCAAGTTGCACAAACCCAAGGTGGAACAGGCCGCGTTTGCGGTGCTCAAGGCGCCCGACATCCCGAGTGTGCTGGTGGAGGCGGCCTTCATCAGCAACCCGGTCGAAGAGGCCAAACTCAACAGCGATGCCTACCAGGAGCAGCTGGCCGATGCGCTGATGAAAGGCATTGAGGGTTATTTCGCCAGAAACCCGCCGCTGGCGCGCAACCGCAGCATGTGAGCTTCAACCCGGGCTGAGCCGGGGCGCTGGGTTCAGGGTTAACCCCGAATTTGGGAAACAGCCACACAATGTGGGTGATCTTTCATGTTCTTGAGAGCGCCTGCCCTGTTTATGCCCAACACCCAGCCTCCTGCCAACATCGATCTCCTCACCGCCGTCCTGGCCAAAACCGCGCTGGGGCAACACGAGGTGGCCACCCGCACCCTGGGTCTGCCACCCCTGACGCGGCGCCTGCTGATCCTGGTGGACGGCAAACGCAGCGGTCAGGAGCTGGCGATGTTTGTGGCGGGTCACCCGGTGGCTGAACTGCTGGGGGATTTGCTGCAGCGACAATGTATCGAGGTGGTCGGCGCGTTGACGGCACCACCCACTGCCAGGTCTGGCACGCCGCAAGCAGCCACAGCGTCGACAGGTGCCCAGGCCGATCTCGCGACCTTGCCACCACCAGAGAAGCGCAGCGCCCTGGAGCTGGTGATGGCACGCAACTTCATGATCAACACCGTCAACATGGAGTTTGGCCAGCACATGCGCATGTCGCTCGTCAAAGCGGTCGGCGAGAGCAACACTGCGACAGAGCTGCGCCAGGTCTACCCCCTGTGGCTGAGCACCATGGCCGCAGCCAAGGATCTGCCAACCCTCAAGGACAAGCTGTTTCGGGTGCTGTAAGACTCACCACCAGGGCACACACACATCCGCTCGCGCCCGGCCTTGGGCGATGCGCAGCGCATTGGGCGCGTCGGTGCTGGCGATCCAGTCGCGCGCCTGCTGCTCGGTGCGGCCAAACCGCATGTGGCGCGCCAGCAGGCGGCCTTCGCGCAGGTCGTCGGGCACATCCAGATACCAGGTCTCGTCCAGCACCTCGGGGAGCTGGCACCATGGGTCATCGTCGAGCAGCAGGTAATTGCCTTCGGTGACGATCAGCTCGGTCTGTGGCAGCACCGCAATGGCACCAGCAATGGCCTCCTCAACCTCGCGCCGGTACTCGGGGGCATACACCAGCTCGTCCGGGCGCTGGCTGTGGATGCGGCGTATCAGGTTGACATAACCCGCCGCGTCAAAGGTGTCAGGCGCGCCTTTGCGGCTGCGGCGCCCCAGGCGAAGCAACTCGCTATTGGCCAGATGAAAACCGTCCATCGGCACCACCTGCACGGCCTCCCCAAACTGGGTCTGGATGGCCTGGGCCAGGGTAGATTTGCCTGCACCTGGGGCGGCGACGATGCCCAGGATCTTGCGGCTGCCGCTGGCCAGCAAGTGGCGGATGCGTTGCTGGACAAGGTCGGGCAAGGTAATGGAAAACATGGGGGGATTGGCAAGCATGGTCACTTTTCAAAAAAAATAGCTGGATGCCCTTGTTACATAAGGGCTAGAGGCCTATTTCCTATCTGTTTTTACCAGGATTCCTGCGCAAGTTGAGAGCCCGGCCGCCCGGTCATGAGCGGGGGCTCAGCCAAACACACATCAGCCAGCAAAATCCAGCGCCACCGTCTCCAGCCGGTCCAGCACCTCGGAGCGGGTTGGTGGCACACAGCCGCGCTGCATCACACACAGGCTGGCGCTGGCGATGGCACTGCACAACAGGTCCCGAGCCACCTCGGGCGAGACGGCGCCAGAGCCCCAGTCGGTTGGCAGGTGGTGCTGCAACAGGGTCACCACCCACCCCGCCAGAAAACAGTCCCCTGCCCCCACGGTATCGACCACGCTGATGGGCTCCGACTCCCGGGCGGTGAACAGCTGGCCATGGCGGGTCAACAAGGCCGCGCCCTGGCTGCCCAGAGTCAGGGCGATGACACTGGCACGGCACGCCTGCAGCAGGTGGCGCGCCTGTGCCAAGGGGCTGTCGCCGGGCAGGGCCAGGCAGTTCAGGTCTTCGTCGCTGGCCTTGATCACATCGGCAAACTGCAGGGCAGCCAGCACATGGCGGCGGTACAGCTCCAGGTTGGGCATGACCGAGGGACGCAGGTTGGCGTCAATCACCACGGTGCGCCCAGCCTGGCGCTGGGCAGCCAGCCAGGGCAGGTAAGTCTCGGCATCGTCCGGTGACAGCGCCAGTGCACCGGTGCACACCAGCGCCAGGCTCTCGGCCTGGCTGCAGGCCTGGGTCAGGGTCACGGCATTGGTGGCGCGGTCCGCCACACCTTCGCGGTAAAACGCGTAGTTGGGGTGGCCGCTGGCATCGAGATTCACCACCGCCAAAGAGGTGACCTGCTGCACCGGTTTGGGCTGCGCCAGAACCACCCCGTCCTGGACCAGGGCGGCAGCCAGCTGGCGACCCAAGCGGTCTTTGGAGAGCGGGTTGAGGTACATCGTTGCAATGCCTTGGCGCGCCAACGCCCGCGACAGGTTGTACACCGCGCCCCCCAGACAAGGCTCAAAACGGCCATCGTCCGCCGCAATCAGGTCAATCAACGCCTCCCCGGCGGTGGCCACCTGGATCTGTGCATGTATTTGCTGCATGTTAGGGTTTTCCATAACTAAAACAACTTGATTTAATAACTTTGACAGGACTATATTCCAGCCACGCTGGTTCAACAAGCGTGCTTACCCGGGGACACATCCGGGGCCAACACAGTGAAGACAACCCAACCCGACCGCATGGTCACTCTCTGAAGGAAGACCATGAAACTCTCCACCCCCCTGATCCTGAGCGCCCTGACCCTGGCCGTGGGCAGCGCCTTTGCTGCCGACGCCCCGGTGATCGGCCTGATCACCAAGACCGAGACTAACCCCTTCTTCGTCAAGATGAAAGAGGGTGCCAAGGCCGAGGCTGAGAAAGCCGGCGCCAAGCTGATGTCTGCGGCGGGCAAGATCGACGGTGACACAGCTGGCCAGATCACCGCGCTGGAGAACATGGCCTCGGCCGGAGCCAAGACCATCATGATCACCTCGGCCGGTGACGCGATCATCCCGACCGTTAAAAAAATCCAGGCCAAAGGCGTGCAGGTGATTGCACTGGACAGCCCGTTTGACGGTGCTGACGCGTTATTTGCCACCGACAACTACAAAGCCGGGGTGCTCATTGGCCAATACGCCAAGGCCGCGATGGCGGGCAAACCGGTCAAGATCGCGATGCTCGACCTGTTCCCGGGCCACCCGGTGGGGGCGCAACGCCACAACGGTTTCATGAGTGGTTTTGGTCTGAAAGCCAATGACGCCAAGTCCAATGAACTCTCCACCGCACCCGAGATCGTCTGCGCCAACGACACCAACGGTGACCGCGCCAAGGGCCAGACCGCGATGGAAAACTGCCTGCAAAAAGACCCCGGCATCAATGTCGTCTACACCATCAATGAACCTGCTGCGGCCGGCGCCTACAACGCGCTGAAAAAGGCTGGCAAGGAAAAAGGTGTGCTGATCCTCTCGGTGGACGGCGGCTGCCAAGGCATCAAGGACACTGACGCGGGCATCATCACCGCGACCTCTCAGCAATACCCGCTCAAGATGGCCTCGATGGGTGTGGCCGCCGGGGTGGAATACGCCAAGACCGGCAAAAAGGCCACGGGTTATGTGGACACCGGCGTGACCCTGATCGCCAAGAACGCCATTGCAGGCGTAGACAGCAAGGACACCAAGGTTGGCCTGGACCTGTGCTGGGGCAACAAGTAAGCCACTTGTGACAGCAGCATGGCGGACGCGTGACGCCATGCAGCCGGTCTGGATGCCTGGGCCAAACCGGCCCGGTTTCCGGCTGCTGTCCTGAACATGCCTTGTTGTGTGTGACCGATCTCACCCCTTTCCTTATTCGCTGAGGCATTGCCCATGAATTCATCCAAGCCCACCATTCCCTGGGGCGCCCTCGGGCCCTGGATCGCGCTGGCAGTCACCTGTTTGTTTTTCACCACCCAGTCCAGCCGCTTTTTGAGTGGTGAGAACCTCTCGCTGGTGCTGCAGCAGGTGATGGTGGTGGGTGTGATCGCGATTGGCCAATCGCTGATCATCCTGACGGCGGGCATTGACCTGTCCTGTGGCATGGTGATGGCCCTGGGCGGCGTGGTCATGACCAAATTTGCCGTGGACTACGGCATGAACCCCTACTTGGCCATCGTCTGTGGTCTGCTGGTGACCACCTGCGCAGGCTTGCTCAATGGCCTGCTGGTGACACGTGTGAAACTCCCGCCTTTCATCGTGACGCTGGGTACCCTGAACATCGCGTTTGCCATCACCCAGATTTATTCCGAGGCGCAGACCATCACCAACCTGCCCCCGGCCATGACCTTCCTGGGCAACACCTTCAACATCGGCAGCACCGAGGTCAGCCTGGGCACGGTGACCATGCTGGTACTGTACGGCCTGGCCTGGTTTGTGTTGCGCGAAACCGCGCCGGGTCGCCACCTGTATGCGGTGGGCAACAACCCGGAGGCGGCACGCCTGACCGGCATCAGCGTGGACAAGGTGCTGGTGGTGGTGTATGCACTGGCGGGCACGTTTTACGGCATTGCCGCCCTGCTCTCGGTGGCACGTACCGGTGTGGGCGACCCCAATGCGGGCACCACCGAAAACCTGGACGCGATCACCGCCGTGGTGCTGGGCGGCACCAGCCTGTTTGGCGGGCGCGGCATCATTCTGGGCTCGCTGGTGGGTGCGGTGATTGTGGGTGTGTTCCGCAACGGTCTGACCCTGATGGGTGTGGCCTCGGTCTACCAGACCTTAATCACCGGCGTGCTGGTCATCCTCGCCGTTGCCGCCGACCAGATGTCCCGCAAAGGAGCTCGGTAATGACCATCAACACATCACAGCCCCTGGTCATGCAGGCCAAGGGCGTTGTCAAACGCTTTGGTCAAGTGGTGGCGCTCGATGGTGTCGACTTCGAGTTGCGCGCCGGGGAAATCATGGCGGTGATTGGGGACAACGGCGCTGGCAAGTCATCCTTGATCAAAGTGCTGTCGGGCGCCAACACACCCGACGAGGGTGAGGTGCTGCTCGACGGCAAGCAGGTGCATTTCAGGTCACCCATCGACGCACGCCGGGCCGGGATTGAAACCGTTTACCAGGACCTGGCGGTGGCCCCGGCCATGAGCATTGCCGAAAACCTGTTCCTGGGCCGCGAGATCCTCAAACCCGGCTTCATCGGACAGTTGCTGCGCCTGCTCGATAAAAAAGAAATGCTGAATCAGGCGATTGCACGCATGAACGACCTCAAGGTCGGCATCCGCTCGATGACGCAGGCGGTGGAAACGCTGTCAGGCGGCCAGCGCCAGTGTGTGGCCGTGGCCCGTGCGGCGGCGTTTGCCCAGCATGTGGTGATCATGGACGAACCCACTGCGGCTCTCGGTGTGAAGGAGGGCAACATGGTGCTGGAGCTGATCCGCCGGGTGCGTGACAAGGGGTTACCGGTGATTTTGATCAGCCACAATATGCCCCATGTGTTTGAGGTGGCGGACCGTATCCATATCCAGCGCCTGGGAAAACGCGCCGCCGTGGTCAACCCCAAAACCATCAGCATGAGTGACACGGTGGCGGTGATGACCGGTGCCAAAACGGTGGACGAGTTACCCGCCGAAGCACTTGCGTGATCACACCCACAGAAAGACTTGCATGCTAAAAGGAATCGACCCGCTGCTCACCCCTGAGCTGTTGAAAATCTTGATGGAAATGGGCCACGACGAGGCCCTGGTGTTGGCAGACGCCAACTTCAGCGCCACCCGCTTTGCCGCCGGCAAACCCGTCATTCGCTTGCCGGGCAGCTCCATGCTGCAGGTGGTGCGCGCTGTGACAGCCCTCTTTCCGCTGGCGGCCGACGTGGACCATCCTGTGGGTTTCATGGGGGTCAGTGACCAGCCCGCAGATTACCGCTCGGCGCTGCAGCGCGAGGTGATCGAGGTCATCAACCCCGACTTGCTGGCGCACCAGAGTGTGGAACACATCGAGCGCTACGCCTTTTACGAGCGCACCCGCACGGCCCATGCGGTGGTGCTGACCGGTGAACTGCAGCCTTTTGGCAACTTCATTTTGCGCAAAGGGGTGCTCGGCGAAGACCTGAGGCCATGACACCCGACAAGACCGACACAGCCACCCCGCCGCTGCTGCGCCCCCGTGGTTCCAACCATGTGGGCATGCGCCAGTTCAACGAACGGGTGGTGTTGCAGGCGATCCGGCTCAACGGTTGCCTGCCCAAGGCCGACCTGGCCCGTCTGACCGGGCTGACGGCACAAACCATTGGCCTGATCACCACCCGGCTCGAAGACGATGGTCTGGTGCTCAAGCAAAGCCGGGTGCGCGGGCGCATCGGCCAGCCCTCGATTCCGCTGGCCTTGAACCCGGACGGCGCGTTTTCGATGGGCATCAAGATCGGCCGTCGCAACGCGGAATGGATGCTGGTGGACTTCACCGGCCAGGTGCGTGAGCGGCGGCGGCTGGACTATGCCTTTCCCGACATCAGCACCCTGCTGCCCACCGTAGCCAAGCACATGCGCACCTTGCACAACTCACTCGGGCCGTTCAAACACCGGCTGGTGGGGATTGGCCTGGCAGCACCATTTCAGATGGGTGGCTGGTACCGCATGCTGGGTTTGTCCGAGGCGCAGGCCGAGGCCTGGAACCAGACCGACCTGCAGACCCAGGTGCAGGCCATGACCGAGGTGCCGGTGAGTTTCACCAAAGACACCTCAGCCGCCTGTGTGGCCGAACTGGTGGCCGGGCGCGGGCGCGATCTGAAGAATTTCTTGTACCTGTTTGTCGACACCTTTGTGGGTGGCGGGCTGGTGATCAACTCCCACCTGCATGGGGGTGTGCACGGCAACGCGGGTGCGGTGGCCTCGCTGCCGATGGGGCTGGCGCGGCTGGCCAAAACCCCCGAGCAGTTGATCGGCCATGCCTCGTTGTGGGAGCTGGAACAGCGCCTGTCAGCCCAACAGCTCGACCCGCATGCGGCCTACGACGAGCGGGCGCTGAGCACGCCGTTCGAGTCCGAGACCCGCGGCTGGATCCAGCACGCTGCCAACGCCCTGGCCCACACGGTGATCAGCGGCACCGCCTTTCTGGACATTGACGCGGTGGTGATCGACGGCTCGTTCAGCCGCACCCTGCTCTCTGAGCTGATCGCCGCCACCCAGGACGCGCTGCGCCACTACAACTGGGAAGGTTTGTGGAGCGCCAACGTGATCGCCGGTGAAGTCGGCCCCGACGCCCGCGCGCTCGGTGGCGCCCTGCTGCCCTTGCATGCCAATTTCGCGCCGGACCGCGACCTGTTCCTCAAGGTGGGGAATTGACCAGCGACGAACCCCTGGCACAGCCCACACGGCTGCTGGGCCTGGCGCCCCTGGTGGCGCCCCACACCCGGCTGCTGGTGCTGGGCAGTTTTCCGGGTGCCACCTCGCTGGCGCGCCAGCAGTATTACGCCCACCCGCAAAATGCCTTCTGGCGTATTCTTCAAGCGATTTGGCCATCTAGCCCTTATGAAATAAGGGCAGACAGCTATCAAAATCGCATTGACTGGATGCTCGACAAAGGCATCGGGCTGTGGGACGTGTATGCCTCCTGTGAACGCTCGGGCAGCCTGGACAGTGCCATCCAGCAGCCCCAGGCCAACGACCTGGCCGGACTGATGCAGCGTTGCCCACAGCTGCAGGTGATCGCCCACAACGGCGGCGAAAGTTTCAAACATGCGCGGCTGACCCGCAGCCTGGGTTTGCCTGTTTACCGGCTGCCCTCCACCAGCCCGGCCAACGCCAGCTGGTCGTTTGAGCGCAAACTGGCCGTGTGGCGCGAGGTGATCGGCCTGGCCGATCTGTTGTGAACGGCGGCGTCAACACAGACGCCCACACCAACCCCATCCTCATTCAGACTTGACCAACGCAGGCCCAGACACGGCCTTGTGAGCCATCACACGTCTGAGGCCATCAACAAGCGCTTCGGATACGGCCAAAGGGTGATCTCGCGTCAAATGCAAACAATTGTCATTTGCATGGATAGAATCCGCCGTTCATAATTTTTTAATCTTCGCGCTCTTTTCAACCATGTTTTGCACTTGCCGGCTCCGCCAAATCCCCCTGCTTTTGTCTGTGATGTATGGCGCCCACACCGTCCACGCCCAGCAAGCCGTTGAATCAAACCTGTCAACCGTGTCCGTGATCGCCATCACCGCCGATGGTTTTGTGCCAGAGACGGTAGAAGCCGGAAGCTTCCGTGGCTCAGACATCATGGAGGTGCCGTCCACCGTGAATGTGGTGACACGTGATGTGCTGGACCTGCAGGGTGCCGATGGTGTGTACGACGCACTGCGCAACACCGCCGGCGTGACACGCCAGCAAAACGGCGGCGAAACCTGGGACCAGCTGGTGATTCGCGGCGTTGGCGTTGAAAACCGCACCAACTACCGCATCAATGGTTCCGTGCCGGTGCTGAACTTTTCGCAAATCCCGATGGAGAACAAAGAGCGTGTGGAGGTGCTCAAGGGTGCCTCGGCCTTGTATTACGGCTTCACCACACCGTCGGGTGTTGTCAACTTTGTGACCAAACGTGCCGGTGCAACACCGGTGACGACCGTGGGTATGGAGGTCGACCAATACGGCACCGCCCTGGCCACGATGGACCTGGGCCGCCGGTTTGGCGACGAGCAGCAATACGGCCTGCGCGTCAACGCGGCGGGTGGCGCACTGGGCTCGTACCTGAATGGCGTGGACGACGGTGAACGCAGCTTTGTCTCCGCCGCGTTTGACTGGCGGGTCAACAGCCGTCTGACGCTGAAAATGGACGTGGACTACGAGCACCGCCAAACCACCGAGCAAGTGGGTGTGAACCTGCCGACCGCAGTCAACGGTGTCATCACCTTGCCGCGTGCGGTGAACGCGAAACAGCTGGTGGGCCCGGATTGGTCTAGTTTTGAAACAGACACCCGCAACGTACAGGTGCGCGCCGATTACGTGTTGGACGACACCTGGGTGTTGACGCTGGAAGCTGGCCAGTCCCAGGTTGAGCGTGACCGGCAGCTCCCGATCTTCACCTTGAGCAATGTGGCGACGGGCAGCGGCAGCATCAGGGGCAACATCCAGACCCTTCAGGCCACCACCGATTTGCTGCGGGCTGAGCTGTTTGGCAGCTTCACCACCGCCGGGTTCCAGAACAACCTCACTTTAGGGGCGACGCGTACCCGTTACAACCAGGACCCAATTTACCAGCGCAGCTACACCATCGCTTCGCAAAACCTGTACAACCCGATCCCGATCACCACGGTGACCTTGGGTGCTGTCCCGACCAGCCCCAACACGCTGGGGCTCGCCACCGAAGACACAGGCGTGTATGCCTTGGACCAGGTGACACTGTCCTCACAATGGCTGGCCATGTTTGGCTTGCGCCACAGCAACTACAAGAGTGACCAGGGCAGCACCCATTACGACGATGGCAAAACCACCCCCATGGCGGCACTGGTCTACAAGGTCACGCCGTCGCTGTCGGCCTACACCTCGTTTGCCAATGGGCTCGAACAAGGCGACACCGCACCCGCGAAAACTGCCAACGAAGGCGAGCGTCTGGCGCCGGGCATGAGCCGTCAAAAAGAAGTGGGCATGCGCTGGCGCTCAGGTGGCGGCATGCTGGTGTCGGCCGCACTGTTTGACATCCAACAACCAGGTTACTACACCAACGCCAGCAACATCCACACCGCCGATGGCAAGCAAAACTATACGGGCTTAGAGCTGTCGGCTCAGGGGCAGTTCACCCAACAGCTGGCCTGGCAGGCATCCACCCAATGGCTGGATGCTGAATTCCAGGACACAAGCGCCAACCTCAACGGCAAAAGCCCGGAAAACACCGCCAAGCGAACCGGCAGCGCCTTCCTGTCTTACGCGCTGACCAGTGTGCCCGGGCTGTCGATCAATGGGGGGGCTTATTACACCGGTCCGCGACCAGTGAACAACGCGAATGAAGCCTTTTTGGGCGGTGTGACCACCTTCAGCATCGGTTCGCGCTACACCACCCGTTTGTGGGGCCATCAGACCACCTGGCAATTCAACATGGACAACGTGGCCGACAAGGAATACTGGGCCGCCGGGGGCACCCGACTGGCTGCGGGCGCACCGCGCACAGCCAAGCTGATGTTCAAGATGGATTTATAAGAAAAATGCCTCTAGCCCTTTCATAACCTGGGCTAGTAGCTATTTATTGGATAGCGAACGAGTGGCTCACTCTTCGCTGGTCCACTCAACCTGCGCACCCAAGCTGCGCAGGTTTTCCACAAAACCCGAATGTGCACGGCGAATCGGCGTGGCGTTACAAATCTTAGAGCGGCCGTTGACACTGAGCGCTGTCAAAGCCACCACTAAAAGCCGGAGCTTGATCGCAGGGTTTCTGGATTTCTGGATTTCTGGGCAGATTTACTGCCAATTGACGGATGTCCTTGAGCCAAACGGCATGCCAATTAGTTCATATACTTTTGTAAAGCGGCATGCCATTGATGCCTCAAGTTAATAACCGTCAGCCAAGGAAAGCCAGCATGCACCATGCATCCATGAACAGAATCTATCGACTCATCTGGAGCCATGTGCACCAGACCTGGGTAATCGTCTCGGAACGTACCAAGGGCAAGGGCAAGGCGACCAGTCGCAAGCTCATCGCCAGCGCCTTGCTGGCCGCCACGCATATTGCCATGGCGGCACCGACCGGCGGCCAAGTGACGGCCGGCAGCGGCAGCGTCAGCCAGAGCGGCACCACCACCACGGTGACGCAATCGAGCCAGAACCTGTCGCTGAGCTGGAGCTCCTTCAACACCACCAGCAATGAAACGGTCAATTTCATCCAGCCATCCACCAGCTCGATTGCAGTCAACCGCATCAGCGACACCAGTGCCACCCAGTTCTACGGCCAGCTCAATGCCAACGGCCAGGTCTACCTGATCAATCCCAACGGCATCCTGTTTGGTGCCGGATCGCAAATCAACGTCGGTGGCCTGGTGGCATCGACGCTCAATATCAGCGATGCCAGCCTGACCAGCGCAACGCGCAATTTCAGCGGCACCGGTAGTGGCAGCATCATCAATCAAGGCACCATCAATGCTGCCAATGGCGGTTATGTTGCCTTGATCGGCAATACAGTCAGCAACGCGGGCACCATCAATGCGACGGCGGGTGCGGTCGCGCTGGGTGCGGGCAATGATGTCACGCTGTCGTTTTCGGGCGATAGCCTGGTCAAGTTGCAAGTGAACCAGAGTACGCTGAATAATCTGGCCGAAAATGGCGGCCTGATCAAGGCCGACGGCGGCGCGGTATGGCTCTCAGCCGGTGCCAAGGATGCGGTGCTGGCCAGTGTGGTCAATAACACCGGCATTATCGAGGCGCGCAGCGTCCAGAATGTCAATGGCGCCATTGTGCTGGAGGCGGGCAGTGCTGGCTCCGCGACCAATAGCGGCACACTTGCTGCCACCGGTGCCAATGCTGGCGAAACCGGCGGCACCGTGAAGGTGCTTGGCGGCACGGTCAAGCTGGCGGCAGGCAGTGTCATTGATGTGTCTGGCGATAGCGGCGGCGGCACGTCACTGGTCGGAGGGAATTTCCTCGGCACCGGCACCGAGCAAAATGCCAAAAAGACCACGGTCGAAGCCGGCGCCTCGATCAAAGCTGATGCCATCACCACCGGCAATGGCGGCAATGTCGCGGTCTGGTCGGACGGCACCACGCAGTTCAACGGCACCATCACGGCACGCGGCGGCAGCACTTCTGGCAACGGCGGCGAGGTGGAGACCTCAGGCAAGCTCTTGAATATCAAGGCCAGCGCTTCAGTCAATACGGCTGCAACCCATGGCAAGCGCGGAAACTGGCTGCTGGACCCGGATGATATTACGATCGGCGATACCAATATCTGGGGCAATTCCTACGCTATCAATGTCGATACGACTGTTCTGACGAATGCGCTCAATAACGGCAATGTGACCATCAAGACCACCGGGTCTTCGGCCAGTTGCACGGGCACGACGTGTACAGGAACGTCTGGCAATGGCGATATCATCGTTCTTGATAGCATCGGCGCCATTAATAGCACGACCACTAATTGGAACAGCAGCTCTACGCTCACACTGAGTGCCTATCGCGATATTCATTTTAAATATATCAACGGCAACTATACCGGTGGGGCAATCGTGTCCAGTAGCGGCGGGGCCGGGAACGTCGTACTGAGGGCAGACAACAGCGCCACGGGCACAGGCACAGTCATTTTTGATGATTCTAATTACAATTTTGTTATTCTTACCGAGAGTGCAAGCACCGCTTCTATTTATTACAACCCAACCAGCTATCTCACGCCGACGAACTATAGCAACTACGTACTCGCTCAACAATATAATGCCTACATGGCCATCAATGTGACCGGCTCGGCTGCCTCAAAGATTTACGATGGCAGTACGACGGCGACCTTATCTGGCCTGGCTTCCTCGCAGACCTTGCCAAACGGGTTGACGCTTGATACCGGCAGTGCGGTGGGCTTTTTTGCCAACAAGAACGTCGGCACCAACAAAGTTGTGACCATCACTGGCGTTACTGCCTCAGGTAACGGTGCCGCCACCGGCTCGAACAGCGACGGCGCCACTGTCGTCAGCTACAACAACAACGACTACTACATCAACGGTCTCGACAGCAAGACCGCCACCATCACTGCTAAAACCATCAGCGCCAGTGGTGTAACGGCCAACAACAAAACCTATGACGGCACTACGACGGCCACGCTCTCCAACAGCGGTAGTGTCGCCGCCAGCATCATCGGCGGCGACAGCGTCTCAGTTAGCAGCGGCACGGCTACCTTTGACAATGCCAATGCCGGCGTGAGCAAGGTCGTCACCGTTACTGGCCTCAGTCTCAGCGGCACCGATGCCGGTAACTACATCCTGACCCAGCCGACCGGCCTGACGGCCACCATCAACAAGGCCGACCTGACCTTGAGCGGTACCAAGGTCTATGACGGCACCACCTCTGTGGCAGGCAGCACGCTGACGGCCACCGGCGTGGCCGGACAGACCTTCACGGTCAGCGGTTCAGGCGATGCATCCAATCTGTCCAGCAAGAACGTGCAAAGCGGTACGACGCTGGGCAGCATCACCGGCCTCAGCTTGGGTAGCAGCAACAACGGTGGCCTGAGCAGTAATTACAACGTACTGAGCACCAGCGGCAGCAGCTACACCGTGACGGCCAAAGGCATCACGCTGACAGGCATCACGGCCGCCGACAAAACCTACGACGCCACCACGTCGGCCACCCTCAACACCGCCAATGTGGCTTACTCCGGCATGGTCAATGGCGATGATGTTTCGCTGGGTGGCAGTGGGTCCGGCAGCTTTGCGACCAAGGATGTCGGCACCAATAAAACGGTGACGGTATCGGGCTACAGCTTGAGCGGTGCCGATGCGGGCAACTACGTCGTTGCGCAACCGACCGGCCTGACTGCCTCGATCACCAAGGCCAATCTGGTGGTGTCCGGGGTTTCCGGCGTCAATAAAACCTACGATGCCACGACCACCGCCACACTCACTGGTAGTGCGTCTGTGAGTGCTTTGCAGAGCGACGTGGTGTCGGTCACCGGCACCGGTAGCGGCAGCTTCGCCGACGCCAATGCTGGAACCAACAAGACTGTCACCGTCACCGGCTACACGCTGAGTGGAGCCGATGCCAACAACTACAACTTGGTGCAGCCGACCAGCGTGACGGCCACCATCAACAAGGCCGACCTGAGCTTGAGTGGCAGCAAGGTCTATGACGGCACCACCTCTGTGGCGGGCAACACGCTCACGGCTACCGGTGTGGCCGGACAGACCTTCACCATCACCGGTTCAGGCGATGCCTCCAATCTGGCCAGCAAGAATGTACAAAACAGCAGCACACTCGGCAGCACCACCGGTCTGAGTCTGGGTACCAGCAGCAATGGCGGCTTGTCCAGTAACTACAACGTGCTCAGCACCGCTGGCAGCAGCTACAGCGTCACGCCGAAAGGCATCACGCTCACAGGTATTACTGCCGTCGATAAAGTCTATGATGCAACGACCACGGCGACGCTTAACACCGCTAACGTGTCCTACTCCGGCATGATCAACGGCGATACTGTTGCGCTGGGTGGCAGCGGTACCGGCAGCTTTGCGACCAAGGGCGTAGACACGAATAAGGTTGTGACGGTATCGGGCTACACCTTGAGCGGCGCTGACGCCAGCAACTATGTCGTGGCGCAGCCGACCGGCCTGACCGCTAACATTACTAAGGCTGATCTGGTGGTCTCTGGCATTTCAGGTGTGAATAAAACCTATGATGCAACAACTACTGCGACCCTGAGCGGCAGCGCCAGCGTCAGCGCCTTGCTCAGCGACGTTGTTTCAGTCGCTGGTACTGGCACGGGCAGCTTTGCCAACGCCAATGCCGATACGGGTAAGGCCATTACCGTCACCGGCTATACGCTCACCGGCTCCGATGCCGGCAACTACAACGTGGTGCAGCCGACCGGCGTAACTGCTTCCATCAATAAGGCCAACCTGACCCTGAGCGGTACCAAGGTGTATGACGGCACCACCTCTGTGGCGGGCAGCACGCTGACAGCCACCGGTGTGGCCGGACAGACCTTTACCGTCTCCGGCGCAGGTGATGCCTCCAATCTGGCCAGCAAGAACGTGCAAAACAACAGCGCACTGGGCAGCACCACCGGCCTGAGTCTGGGTGCCAGTGGCAATGGCGGCTTGTCCAGTAATTACAACGTGCTGAGCACCTCTGGCAGCAATTACACCGTCACACCAAAAGGAATCACACTCACAGGTATTACCGCCGCTGACAAGGTCTATGATGCAACGACCACGGCCACACTCAATACCACCAACGTGTCCTACTCCGGCATGATCAATGGTGATGATGTTTCGCTGGGTGGCAGCGGTACCGGCAGCTTTGCGACCAAGGGCGTAGACACGAATAAGGTCGTGACGGTATCGGGCTACACCTTGAGCGGCGCCGATGCCAGCAACTACGTCGTTGCGCAACCGACCGGATTGACAGCAACCATTAGCAAGGCTGATCTGTCGCTGACCGGCTTGAGCACTAGCGATAAGGTCTACGACACGACCACCACGGCCACACTGAGCGGCACCGCCAGCCTTTCTGCGGCCTTTGGTAGCGACGTCGTCTCGCTGACTGGTACGGGAACAGGTAACTTCGCGGACAAAAATGTCGGTACCCATAAATCGGTGACAGTCAGCGGCTACACGCTGACCGGCACCGATGCCGGTAACTACAACATTGTTGATCAAAACGCCCTGACCGCGAACATTACGCCTGCATCAATGACGGTCAGTGGCATCACTGCAGCAGATAAGGTTTATGACGGCACCACGTCCGCCACGGTCAGTACCAGCAATGCCACGCTGGCGGGCAGGCTTGGTTCGGATGTGATTACGATTGCATCGACCGGCTTGTTCTCTGACGCTGCCGTTGGTGACGGCAAGACCGTCAATCTGAGCAGCACTTATGGTGGCGCTGATGCTGGCAATTACATCATTACCGGGCAATCGCTCGCCTTCGCCAGCATCACGGCCGTGCCTGTGGTCGTGCCTAGCACGCCGGCGCAGAATACGCCAACGCAGCAGATTCAGAACACGGTAACGCAAGTGCAGTCGACGGTGTTGCCGCCGCAGGCCTCGGCGCAGCCGCAAGTATTGAACCTGTCTTCGACACTGGTGGTGCAGCAGCAGACGGATTCTGGCAGCAGCAGTACCAGTACCTCAAGCAGTAGCAGTAACGCGCAAGCGACCGGTACCGTCGTCAATACCACCACAGGATTTGGCACGCCTGCACCAATGCTGCAAATTCAAAATGGTGGTTTGCAATTGCCGCTCGTCCTCGCCAGCATCACAGAATAATGAAATACATGGTTACCGTATCCAAGCAATCTAAGCAATCTAAGCAAGCTTTTTTGATGAAACCCTTGTTCGCCGCCGTGTTGCTGGCATCCCTTGATGCCTATGCCGCTGGCCCTGAAGTGACACCCAATGCCGGGTCGATCCTGCAACAATTGCAACCGGCAGTTCCCGCTATCGTGCAGCCGGATGTACCAACGCTTGAGGTCAAACCGAGAAGCGATGCCAACTTGCCACCATCGCAGCCGATTCAGGTGAACACACTGCGTATCACTGGCAATACCGCCTTTACCGCGGAAACGCTGCATGCACTGGTTGCCGATCAGGAAGGCAAAAGTCTGACGCTGCCGCAACTCGGTGAGCTGGCCGGGCGCATCACGGCGTACTACCAGAGCCATGGTTTTCCACTGACCCGTGCCATCATTCCGGCGCAGTCAATCACCGAAGGCGTCATCATCATTCAAGTTGTCGAGGCGCACTACGGCAAAGTCCAGCTCAACAACCACAGCGAAGTCAGCGACGCCTTGCTCAATGCCAGCCTGGCACCGCTCAGTGGCGGAGCATTGATTGCCGATGACGAACTCAATCGTGCTTTGCTGCTGCTGTCGGATGTGCCGGGCGTGGGCGTGAATGCGGTCCTTAAACCGGGCGCGGCGGTCGGTACGGCTGACATGGATGTCGAAACACGCTATAACCAGGCGCCACTGGCGAATATCTCTCTGGACAATTACGGTAACCGATATATCGGACGCACGCGCCTGAGCGGCAACCTTAATATCGCCAATCCCTTTCATCACGGCGATACGCTGAGCGCCAACATCATCACCACAGGTGAGGGCATGAACTATGCGCGGGTGGGTTACGACACCTTGCTCAACGGCCAGGGCACCAGGGTCGGTGGCGCTTATTCGGCGTTGCATTACAAGCTAGGCAGCACCGTCAGTGCGCTTGATGCCAACGGCACGGCAGCGGTTGCCAGCCTGTGGGCAAAACATCCATGGATTCGCACCAAGCAGTACAACCTTTATGCGCAATTGCAATACGATGCCAAAAATCTGCGCGATCATGTCGATGTCAGCAACCTGCGCACCGATCGTCATCTGAATAACTGGGTATTGAGCGTCAACGGTGATCTGCGCGACAACCTGTTGGCTGGCGGGATAAGCACGGCTAGCGTTGGCTGGACTAACGGACGCAGCAGTTTTGACGATGCCTCGGCAGCGGCATCTGATGCCACTACCGCGCGCACCAGTGGCGGATTCTCGAAATGGAATGCCAATATTGCCCGATTGCAGGGGCTGACACCGAGAGATTCGCTGTACTTCAACGTCAGTGCACAGTGGGCGGACGGCAATCTTGATTCTGCTGAAAAGATGACTGCCGGCGGTCCATATACCGTCCGTGCTTATGACATCGGCGCTATTTCAGGCGACACCGGTTATGTCAGCACTGTTGAAATGCGCCATGATCTTGGGCCGCTGCCGTTCGGGAAATGGCAGGTGCTGGCCTTTATTGACAGCGCTTATGTCAAAGTCAACCGCCGTCCATGGACCACGGCCGAAAACAGCGCAACCTTGTCCGGTGCTGGTGTCGGCTTGAACTGGACCGGCCCCGACCAGTGGCGCGCGAGTGCTTCTGTGGCAACGCGTCTGGGGGCTGTGTCTTCATTGTTGAGTCAACAGTCGTCGGTGCGTGCCTGGCTGGTCGCGAGTAAGGCTTTTTGATGGCCCGAACGGTAAGCAAAAAAGCATCTAGCCAATGTAGGATCTAGACCAGAAGCTATTTATTAAATAGCATCAAAGAGGCTCACTCTTCGCTGGTCCACTCCACCTGCGCGCCCAGGCTGCGCAGGTTTTCCACAAAACCCGGGTGCGCGCGACGAATCGGCGTGGCGTTACGAATCTCGGAGCGGCCGTTGACGCTGGCGGCCACCATGAACAGCGCAATCGCCACCCGGATGATGTAAGGGCTCTCGACCACCGCAGGTGACAGTGGGCTGCCGCCAAAGCTGACGATGCGGTGCGGGTCCGACTGGTACACATGGGCGCCAAATTTGGAGAGCTCGGTGGTCCAGCCCATGGCGCCGTCGTAGACCTTGTTCCAGAACATCGCATTACCCTGGGCCTTCA
This sequence comes from Rhodoferax sp. U11-2br, assembly GCF_018619435.1. GTDB lineage: Bacteria > Pseudomonadota > Gammaproteobacteria > Burkholderiales > Burkholderiaceae_C > Rhodoferax. The sequence continues at coordinate 234,102 of NZ_JAHFZF010000001.1, forward strand.
CGCCCAGAGCGATGAAGATCGGCAGCAGGTCAACTGGAAAGTACGGCCAGGGCGCGGCCTCGACCTTGGTCAACACATTGCTGGTGAAGGGGGTCTGCACGCGCAAAGCACCCGGGCAGTCGGCGCGCGACCAGCCGTCTTCATGCGTGATGTCCACGCCGAACTTGGCAAAGGTGCGGTCGATTAGCGGAAAGTTTTCGGGCGCGCTGTTGCGCACCACCACGTCGCCACCGGTGATCGCACCCAGCGCCAGAAAGGTGGTGATCTCGTGGAAGTCTTCGTCGAAGCGGAACTCGCCGCCACCGAGCTTGGCGCTGCCGTGTACCGTGACCCGCGAGGTGCCCACGCCGTCGATGCGCACGCCGATCATCTGCATGAAGCGGCAGAACTCCTGCACATGCGGCTCGGAGGCCGCATTCGTCAACGTCGAGACACCGCTGGCGGTGGCTGCGCACAGCACGAAGTTCTCGGTGGTGGTGACGGAGGCGTAGTCCAGCCAGTGGTTGGTGGGCGTCAGCTGGCCGTGGCAACGCACCAGCAGCGAGCCTGCGCTGCGTTCCACCTGGCCGCCAAACTGGCGGAACACGTCGATGTGCGGATCGATCTCGCGCACGCCCAGAGTGCAGCCCTTGACGTTGTCTTCCAGCCGGGCCACACCAAAGCGCGCCAGCAGCGGCGGCACCAGCATGATGGACGAGCGCATTTCTTCCGGCAGCCGGTGTTGGGCGGCGTCGAAGACGGTGGCGCGGTGGTGCAGCGCCAGCGTGCCTGTCGCAAAGTCCATCTGCACCTCGCTGCCGAGCAGGCGGAAGATGTCCAGAATCTTGCGCACATCGGTGATGTCGGGCACGCCCAGCAGACGCAGCGGCTCATAACTCAGCAGGGTGGCGCAGAGCACCGGCAGCACAGCATTTTTGTTGGCAGAAGGGGTGACGCGGCCGCGCAAAGGCGTGCCGCCGTGGACGATGAGATTGGACATGGGAGAGGCGTCAATAAGGGTCGGCAATTATCCATGCGCGGGGGGCTTGCCAGCGTAACCAAAGCGTAGCCAGCCGCCAGTGTGTTTACATGCGAAAAATGCCTGTAGCCCTTATGGAATATGCGCAGGTAGCTATTTTTTGTGTAACAAATGAGGCAACATTTCGTCACTTGTTATCGCTTGCGACTGCGCCCTTGGGGTGAGGTTACTGCCAGCAGCAAGTTGTTATGGTCTTCGGGTTTGTCGCAGACCCTGGTTGCGATCATCCTGCCCTGATGGATGGCAGGCGGCGTGCCGCTTTTTTACAGCGTCAAAGTGCCAGCCCAACGGTCGGCATAGCCGTCCGCCGGAGCGAAGGGGTATGCTTATTTATGTCCCCGAACAGCAAGAACTTCGTGATATCGAGCGTTTGACATTCCGCTCACAGCCTCGCGTGCAAAGCGATGGTCCTCGCCTTCTGGGAAGGAGAGAGTCGGCCTCTGGCTACTAGGTCCAAACTGAATGCTGACCGGTAGCCCGACAGTTTCTCCGTAGGCTGCAACTTCATTGGAAAGCAGTCCCGAAGCTGGCGGTTCTGCTGATCCGTCTACTTCGTAGATTCCTAGGTATCGATTGAAAACGGGCCAATCAACTTCTACCCATACACCCCAGCCGTAGTAGCCCGACTGGTCGATGAAGTCGATTGGTAACACGCATCGAATGAAGTACCTCTCCTCCATTTGACACAGGTCGCTAGTCCACTGGGCACGCTGATCGCGCTCAGACTCAGGAATTGCCCAGACGACGTCCGGCAACGTGAACGCTGTGTCAGTAGACAGGCCACCGTGCGACTGTCCGCAAACAGAACAAATGAAGGATTCGGCTGAGTTGGTCATGAGCCATGAAGCAATGTAGTAGGCAGAAAAATCTGCGAATTAAAAAAGCTACTGCGGTAACCGGGCAAATATCCAGGTAGAGAAATTCCGCCAAACTCGCCGAGCGAGCACACCAATCTTAGCCGCCGAACGCGCGCCTGTCGCACATCAAACAGATGAAATCAGCACAAGACGCTAGCCACTGGATATCAAGCTGCACACCGCTTTTCCACCCGCCATCACCCCCGCACACGCCCCTCCGGTATCACTAGCGGTGTCCCCGACACCGGGTCTTCGATGATGCGACACGGCAGGTCAAACACCTGCTCGACCAACTCTGCCGTGATGATGTCGCCCGGCACACCCTGGGCAATGAGTTGGCCCTGGCGCAGCACCACCAGATGGTCGGCGTACCGGCAGGCGTGGTTCAGGTCATGTAACACGGCCACCAGGGTGCGGCCCTGGTGGCGGTTCAGGTCGCGAAACAGCTCCAGCAGGTCGATCTGGTGCGACAGATCCAGGTAGGTGGTGGGTTCGTCAAGCAGCAGCAGCTGTGTGTCCTGCGCCAGCACCATCGCCACCCAGACACGCTGGCGCTGACCGCCTGAGAGTTCATCGACCAGACGGTCCGCCAAGTCTTCGATGGCGGTGGCGCACAGTGCCTGGGCGACGATGTGGTCGTCCTGCGCGGTCCAGCCACCAAACAGGCTTTGGTGCGGATGCCGTCCGCGTGCCACCAGTTCGGCCACACGGATCCCTTCGGGTGCCGTTGCTGTTTGGGGCAGCAGGCCCAGCCGGCGTGCCACCTCACGCGTGGGGTAGCTGCCGATCAAGGCGCCGTCCAATAAAACCTGACCCGCCTGGGGTGTCCGTAACCGCGCCAAGGCTTTGAGCAAGGTGGATTTGCCACAGGCGTTGGGGCCGACGATGACGGTGAACTTGCCGTCGGGAATGTCAACGCTCAGGTGTTCGGCCACGCGGGTCGGGCCGTAGGCCAGCGTCAGGTCGTGTGCCCGCAGGCGGGAGGTGGGTAAGGCGTGCATAGGATTCTTAACTGTTCAAAGCGGCTCTTTGGCCTGCACCCCGTGGGAACGGCTGTGCGCCCTGCAAACCGGGTGGCGAAAACACGCGGCGTGTTGCTTGGGTTGCGTCATTGCTCTCGCCGCCATTCGCGGGCCAGCAGGTAAACCAGGTAGGCACCACCCAGCGCGCTGGTGACGAGGCCGACCGGGATTTGGAACGGCGCCAGCATCAGCCGCGCCAGCAAATCTGCGCTGGCACACAACACGGCGCCCATCAGGGCAGCGCTCCACAGGCCAATGCCTGGCGACTGGCACAGGCGGCGCGCAAGTTGCGGCGCGGCCAGGGCAATAAAACCAATCGGGCCAGCGCAGGCAATGGCCAATGCCGTCAGGCCCACCGCCACCAAGCTCAGATAGGTGTGGCTGCGAACAACATTCAAGCCCAGACTGGTCGCCAGTTCGTCACCCATTTCCAAAAGGCGCAGGCGCGGGTTCAGCAACCAGGCCAGGGGCAACAACACGACACAGCCCAGACCCAGGCGCTGCGCCTGCAGCCAACCGCTGCCTTGCAAGCTGCCATGCAGCCACATCTTGGCCGCCAAGGCCTGGTCCAGCTCAGCGCGGGTCAGCAGAAAATCATTCACAGAAGCCAACATGGCGGCGATGGCCAGGCCAATCAGCACCAGCCGCTGCCCGTGTATACCTTGCTGCAGGCTGAACAGATACACCAGCATCACCGTGGCCAGACCACCCACCAGCGCACCGAGTGGCACGTTCAGCGCCTGGTCGCCCAGCCACAAAATCGTCACCAACGCGCCGGTGGCCGAGCCAGTGGTCAGCCCGATGATGTCGGGGCTGGCCAGCGGATTGCGCGACAGGCTTTGGAAGATGGCGCCAGCGGTGGCCAGCGCCGCGCCTGCACCCAGTGCAACCAGAGCACGCGGCAGGCGCAGGTCCAGCAGTACCATACGACCCATGTCGTCGCCACCGCCCCACAAGGTGGCGAAAAATCGGCCCCAAGACAGCTCAAAGCTGCCCAAGCGCAGGCCCAACAGGCTCACAGCCATCCCGGCAAGCAACAACAAACAAAGAACAAGGCGTGTGCGCCGGTGCGCCAGTTCGGCCCAGATGCCACCACTGAGTTTGAGGTTCATACCGAGCGCCCTCGGCTGCGCTGCACCAGCGCCAGCAACACGGGGGCACCGATGAAGGCGGTGACGATGCCAACCTCGATCTCGCTGGGCACGGCGATGAGTCGACCCACAATGTCGCTGCCCAACACCAGCACGGGGCCAGCCAGCAGGCCATAGGGCAAGATCCAGCGCCAGTGCGGTCCAACCACCAATCGCACCGCATGCGGTATCACCAGGCCCACAAACGCAATCGGCCCGGCCGCTGCCGTGGCCGCGCCACACAACAAAGCGATCGCCACAAAACTCCAGATGCGCACCGGTTTGAGCCGCAGCCCCAGGGCCTGACCAAATTCGTCACCCAGCGCGATGGCATCCAGCGCACGCGCCTGCCACAGGGCGATGCCGATGCCAACCAACACCAGAGGCAACATCGGCCACAACACATCGGCATTGCGCCCGTCCAGCGCACCGACCACCCAGAAACGGTAAGCGTCAAAGGTGTTGCTGTCGAACAAGGTGATGATGCCGGTGCACGAGGCCAAACACGCGCTGATGGCCATGCCAGCCAGCAACAGCCGCACCCGCTGCGCACTTGGCGCCGCACCACTGCTGAGCACATAAACACCCACCGCCGCCAGCATCGCGCCCAACATCGCAAAACCAACGTAGCCCAGGTAGTTGCCGATACCCAACACCGACATGGCCAGCACCACCGCCAGCGCGGCACCTGCGTTGATGCCCAACAGACCCGGGTCGGCCAAGGGGTTGCGCGTCAGCGCCTGCATCAGGCCTCCGGCGACGCCCAGGGCCGCCCCCACGACCACACCCAGCGCGGTGCGCGGCAGACGCATGTGCCAGACGATGGCCGACGCCACACTGTCATCCGGCTGCCACAGTAGTTGCCACAGTTGACCGACGGGAATAGGACGCGAGCCCAGCGACACACTGGCCAGGACAAGAGCAAGCAATGCGGCCAAGAGCAACAACAAACCCAATCCCCGCGCCGCGCGACGGGCCGGGGTGGCATCAGGAAAGGTGCTCATGAGCGGGGTACGACCGAGAGGGTGATCCGTGCCAACGTGTCCAGCACGGTGCGTGCTGCCAGCGGGCCGGCGTTGAGGTAGAACGGGTCCAGCGCCACACGCACCGCATGGCCTTGCGCGGCACCGCGCAGGCGTGGCCACAGCGGTGAGCCGGTCAGGCTGGAGAGCGATTTGTCGCGGGCAGCGTAGAAGATCCAGTCGGCATCGGCTTGGTCCAGCAGTTCAGCGCTGATGTCTTGTGAATTGCCTGCAAAACGCTGACTGGCTGGGCGCAACAGGCCCGCGTCTTCGGCGATGCTGCCCGCAAAAGAGCGCACACCCATGATGCGGTTGCGCACCGCATTGGCCTGCACAAATGACACGCTGGGGGCGCTTGCCGCCAGCCATTGCCGGGCCAGCGCAACCGTGTCCGCATGGTAGCGAGCCAACCAGGCGCGGGCGGCATCGGTACGACCCAGCGCGTCGGCCAGCAGCAAGAAGTCGATCTTCCAGTTGACACCATTGCCGCGCGTCACAACAGTGGGTGCGATGCGCTGGTAGAGGGCTTGCATCTGCGGCGTCAGCATGGCTTTGTTGACCAGGATGAGATCGGGGCGCAGGGCGGCCAGTACTTCCAGGTCGGGCGCGCTACGCACACCCAGGTCCGTGGTCTGGCGCATCTCCGCCTGCTGGGTCGCAAAACCTGCTTCCAGGTAAGGCGCATACAGCCTGCCCTGGTCGTCGCGGGTGGTGCCCACTGGCACCAAGCCAAGTGTTAACAAGCCGTCGTTTTGCCCTGTAGACAACACCGCCACCCGCAACGGGCGCTGCAATAGGGTGGTCTTGCCAACGTGATGCACCACCGTGCGCGGAAACACACCATTCGCCAGACCACTGCCCAAACTAGCGGCCAGCTTGCGAGGTGCCGCGGGCGACGCGGGCTTAACCAGGGAGGCGTCAGCAGCGAAAGCACCACGGTCGGCCAACGCCGTAAAAAGCAGGGCCAGAGCCATGCGGCGGCGGCAAAAGTACATCGGGACAGGGAATCGTTGCAAATAAGAATTAATTGTAATAAGTAAAAATGCGCCTTCATGTCTCCGGGCCTATGAGGCGGACTGACCAAGCCGATGGTGCTGCGAACTACCGTCCCACCCCGACTTGGACGGCTCAGTCAACAGCTGCATTGGGCTGCTCATGAGTGAGATGTGAAATGGGCAATGCCACACAACAATTGACCATGACATCGGACGCAACACCTGTAGACCTGACTTACCATGCATGCGCATTTGCGCCACACCCCTTGTTACAAGCTGACCTTTGCCGCCCTGCTACAGGGTTTGCAAAACCACGTTGGCGCCGGACATCACACCGCTCTTTCCTGACTTTTTATGCTGATTCGACTCAAACACTTCTGGCTGTCCCGTGCGGGCAACACACGCGGGGTACTGCTGGTCATGCTGGCGATGTTGTGCTGGTCGGTGCTCGATGCCTGCAACAAACACCTGATGGCCCAGGGTTTGGCGCCTAAAGAGGTGCTGTTTCTACAGGCGACCACGGTGCTGCTGATGGTGTCGCCCTGGGTGCTGTGGACACGCGGCAAGGTAGTGGCCACCCGCCATCCGCAAATGCACCTGCTGCGCGCCGGCTTCATCGTGACCTCGGCCTGGTGCGCGGCCTGGGCGGTGTCACACCTGCCGCTGGCCGAGGCCAGCGCTTATTTGATGACCGGCAGCCTGTTCATGCTGCCGCTGGGCGTGTGGCTGCTAGGCGAGCGGCCACACTGGCTGCGCTGGCTCGGTGTGGCAGTCGGTTTTGGTGGGGTGTTAACCATCCTGCAACCGGGTGCGGGCATGCTGCGGTGGGCGGCGCTGGTGGCCATGTTTGGTGCGTTGATGGAGGCGATGCTTGGGGTGGTGCTCAAAAAATACTCCGGCAAGGAGCATCCGATCGCGATCCTGGTCTGGAGCCAGACCGCCTGCTGGCTGTGTTTTGGTGTCATGAGTGGCTTCAACCTGCCTGATCTGCCCATGGCAAGCTGGGTCTTGTTACCCGTCATTGGCTTGACCTCGTCGGGCATTTACCTGGCTTACTTTTTTGCCTACCGCGCAGGCGACGCCTCAGCGGTGGAGGCTGGCAGTTTTTCGATGTTGCTGTTCAGCCCGGCGCTGGGCTACCTGGTGTTTGCAGAGCAACCAGACATGTCGTTCTGGCTCGGTGCAGGTTTGCTGGTGTGTGGCATTGCGTTGGTGATCATTGAACCCGAGGGACACGCCCATTGAGGTGGACCGCCCCCTGCTGGTGCAAGCCGCCACTAACCCCCTGACTGGTAGAAATTCAAGGCGCTGCTGACCGAGGCGGATGACAAACTCGCGTACTGCTGCGCGGCTTTGAGCAAAGCACTTTGCTGCAGCTGCAGGATCGATGATTTGCTGCTGAGCGCACTCATCGAGTTGCTGATGCGGCCATCACTGGCCAGCTCTTTTCCAGCCGCTTTGTCCACCAGCTGCCCCAGCTTGGCCAGTGTGCCCTGGACACTGCCGGGAGAGTCCTTGAAAGCCGCCTCAAACTTGGCGGTATCAAGCTTCAAGCTGCCATCACTGGCTTTGGTGAAACCCATTTGCCGCAAGGCACTGACCCTGGAAAAGTCGGCCGTCATGGCACGTGTCATGCCACGGCTGATGGTGCTCACACCGCTGCTGTCGGCGGCGGCCTTCTGGGTAGAGCTCAGCATGCTGTTGAAGTCGCTGACAAAGGCTGTCAGCGCTTTTTTCACCTCATCGCTGGTGCTGCTGTCCTTCAAGTTGCTCAAGCTTTTGGCCGAGGTCTGCACCACAGACACCGAGGCCTTGAACTTGCCCAGAGTCGAGAGGTTCGCGGTGGCGGTGTCGAGTTGCGTCTTCAGCTTGGCCGTGGACTTGGTGATGCTGGCGCTGATCGGGTTGGCAGCGGCCGCAGCCTGTGTGGTCGTCTGGCTGATGGTGGTAGCACTCGAGCTGCGTGCACTCAATGTCTGACTGATGTTCATGTCTTCCCGCTTCTCAAACTGGCTGACTGAGCCGTTCATGTCGTGCAGAAATTGTCCCCATACCGCGACCAGACTAAGCTGGAAGTTGCGCGCCAAAGGCCTGCCAATTCAGGCTCTTGCTCACACTGACAACAGCTCAGTCCGACCATCCCCCGGGCCCAGCCACCATCTTTTGACTTGCCTCAACATCTGTTGCAATCGCCCGCACATTCCACGGTTTCTGGCTGTTTTTGTGAGCCGCCGGAGCGATACTTTCAACCGGAGGCTCAGAGCGCTCCACGCAGGCTTGGCGATTCGTTGGGCAAGCCGTTCGACAAGAGGACAAAGACATGACGACTGGTGGAAAAACCAAACTGCACCTGGAAGTCTTGCGCGAAATGCGCAGCCGTGCGGTACTCGGTGGTGGTCAGAAACGCATCGATCAACAACACGCCCGCGGCAAACTCACCGCCCGCGAACGTCTGGGCCTGTTGCTCGACGAAGGTTCCTTCCAGGAATTCGGTGCACTCTCCACCCATGATTTCAGCGCCTTTGGCCTGGATCAGCAACGTTTTCCGGGTGACGGTATCGTCACCGGGTTTGGTAAGGTCAACGGTCGCCGGGTCGCCGTGTTTGCCCAGGACTTCACCGTGATGGGCGGCTCGTTCTCCGAAGTCCAGTCCCAGAAAATCAGCCGCATCCAGGACCTGGCGCTGCAGGCAGGTATCCCGGTGATCGGCCTCAACGACTCCGGCGGCGCCCGCATCCAGGAGGGTGTGCGCAGCCTGGCCGCCTACGGCGAGGTGTTTGTCCGCAACGTGATGGCCTCAGGGGTGATCCCGCAGATCTCGGTCATTCTGGGCCCCTGCGCCGGTGGTGCGGTGTATTCACCGGCCTTGACCGACTTTGTCATCATGGCAGGTGAAAGTTATATGTTCCTGACCGGGCCGGAAGTGATCAAAGCGGTCACCGGTGAACAGGTCACGGCACAGGATCTGGGTGGCTCGGAGGTGCACATCGGGCGCAGCGGCGTGGCTCATCTGGCCGCCGACACCGAGGTTGAAGGCCTGGCGATGACCAAGCTGCTGCTGAGTTATCTGCCGCAGAACAACAACGAGGAGCCACCCCATGTCACACCGGAAGATCCGGTCAACCGCATGGACGAGGCGCTCAACACATTGATTCCGGATGGCGAGAACAACCCCTATGACATCAGGGACGCCATTGAGGCGGTGTTTGATCAGGACAGCTTCTTTGAAATCCAGGCCGCGTATGCCGCCAATGCGGTGATCGGGTTCGCCCGGCTCGATGGCTACTCCATCGGTGTGGTGGCCAACCAGCCGGCCTTCATGTCCGGTGCATTGAACATCGATGCCAGCGACAAGATTGCGCGCTTCATCCGCGTCTGTGACGCGTTCAATGTGCCGATAGTGACCTTTGTCGACTGTCCCGGTTTCCTGCCCGGAACCGGCCAGGAATACGACGGCATCATCCGCCACGGCGCCAAGATCATTTACGCCTACTGCGAGGCCACCGTGCCCAAAATCTCCATCGTCACCCGCAAGGCGATGGGGGGCGCCTACGTGGCCATGGGGTCCAAGCAGATGCGCAATGACATCACTTTTGCCTGGCCGTCCGCCCAGATTGCAGTGATGGGAGCCGGTGCCGCCGTCAACGTGCTGTTTCGCGAAGAGATCAAGAAGGCGGCCGACCCCGCAGCACGAGAGAAAGAATTGCTGGAGGAATACCGCGAGAAGTTCTTCAACCCCTACCGTGCTGCCGATGTGGGGCAGATTGATGAGGTCATTGAGCCACGCGAGACACGTCCCCGGCTGATCCGGGCACTGGAAGTGTTACGCACAAAGGTGCAACAGAACCCACCCAAGAAACACGGTCTTTGCCCAGTCTGATCAAGGGGAGCTTGCTATGGAAAATTTAGCATGGGGACTGCAGATGACCGTCCTGGGCATGGGACTGGTGTTTGCCTTGCTGGGGCTGTTGTGGGGCCTCTTGACACTGGTGCTGGTGCTCGACAAAGAGCCGGTGACCAAGGTGTCCGCTGAAACATCCAACGCCTTGGCCGAGCGTATCGCCGCCGTGGCTGAAGAAGCGGTGGGTGCCCAGGTGCCCGAACGTCCCTCCGTCAACGGCCTGCCAGCCGATCTGGTCGCGGCGATCCTGGTGGCCACCATGAAGCACAAACTGACCTTGCGGCGCCAGGCGGCACCGGTCATGCGCAGCAATTGGCCTGGCAGTCAACTGTTCGCCAGCCGGTGGGTCACCGCTGGTCGGGCACAGCAAAACCATTCCTGGCAACCGAGAGGAAAATAATGCGACGCTATTCGTTGGATATCAGTGGTCGAAACTTTGTGGTCGACGTACAAGAAGTCGCCATGGACCGTTTCGAGGTGGTGGTCGGGGACGCCTCCTATGAAGTCACCCTGTCGGGTGACGAGAACCTGTCCGGTGCGGTCATCACACCTGGATTACATCCCGGCCAGGGGGCAACTGGTAGCGCCGCCAACAGTGTGGCCAAGGTGCGCAAGGCACCGGCAGACACACCTGCGGCATCACCCGCCACACGCCCGGCGGCCAGCAGTGGTGGCGGCAAGAACGCGGTCTCAGCCCCTATGCCAGGCACGATCCTGGAGGTCAACGTCAAAGCGGGTGACACGCTGGAACGGGGCCAGCAAGTGGCCATTCTGGATGCCATGAAAATGCACAACGTGATCGGTGCACCACGTGCTGGTGTGGTGGCCGAGGTCTGTGTGGCTGCGCAGCAGAATGTCAACCACGGTGACGTCATCATCCGGCTCCAGGAGAAATGAGTGATGATTGACCAAGAAACGATCACCTTGCTGCTCAAGGGGGTGACGCACGTCACCTGGCAGTCCACGGTGATGATCTGCGTGTCGTTCGTCTTGATGTACCTGGCCATCGTCAAGGACTACGAACCCCTGCTGCTGCTGCCCATCGCTGCGGGCTGCCTGCTGGCCAACCTGCCGCTATCTCCCCTGATCGCCGAGGATGGCATGCTCAAGGTGCTCTACAACATGGGCATCACCAACGAAATGTTTCCGCTGCTGATCTTCATCGGCATCGGTGCCTTGACCGACTTTGGTCCGCTGCTGGAGAACCCGCGTCTGGTGCTGCTGGGTGCGGCTGGCCAGTTCGGTATTTTCCTGACCCTGATCCTGGCCCTGGTGATGGGTTTCACGCCCCCGGAGGCCGCCTCCATCGGCATCATCGGCGCGATTGATGGCCCGACCTCCATCTATGTGAGCGGCATCCTGGCGCCGCACATGCTCGGGCCGATCACGGTGGCCGCTTACAGCTACATGTCACTGGTGCCGATCATCCTGCCGCCCATCATCAAGCTGCTGACCTCGCAAAAGGAACGCCTGATCCGCATGCCCTACAGCTCACGCAAGATCAGCCGTCGCACCCGCATCCTGTTTCCGGTGGTGGTCACCGTGCTGGTGGGCACCCTGGTGCCGTTTGCCACGCCGCTGATCGGCATGCTGATGCTGGGCAACCTGATGAAGGAGTCGGGAGCCGTCGAGCGGCTGACCAAGGCTTCTGCCAGCGAAATTGCCAACGCCGTGACCCTGTTCCTGGGCTTGGCCATTGGCTCCACCATGGTGGGCTCCGAGTTCCTGAAAGCCAGCACACTGGCCATTCTGGTGCTCGGCATCATCGCCTTTGCGGTGGATGCCGCCGCCGGGGTGATGTTCGCCAAGCTGCTCAACTGGGTCAGTGGTGGCAAGGTCAACCCGATGATTGGTGCAGCTGGAATCAGCGCCTTCCCGATGGCGGCACGGGTGGTGCAACGGGTGGCCCAAGATGAAGACTTCGAGAATTTTCTGTTGATGCACGCCATGGGTGCCAACGCCGCTGGCCAGGTCGCTAGCGTGGTGGCCGGTGGTGTGTTGCTGGCCCTGATGGGAGCCGGTGGCTGACGCCCCAGCGCCCCGGTATAGAGCGAAAGCTCAGGCCGCCTTGGCGCGGGAGCGCCAGGCGCCCACCAGCACAAACAGCCCCGGCACCAGGATCATCGCCCAGATGATCTTGTCCAGATGCAGCTTGACCCACGGGATGTTGCCAAAGAAGTAACCCACGGTGACGATGCCACCGACCCACAAGGTACCACCCAGCACATCAAACAAGGTGAAGCGGCTGCGTTTCATCTGCGCCACACCGGCGACAAAGGGCGCAAAAGTGCGCAGAAACGGCATAAAACGCGCCGCCACAATGGTGATGCCGCCGTACTTCTCGTAGAACGCGTGGGCCTGGTTGAAAGCCTGTTTGTTGAACCAGCGTGAGTCTTCCCAGCCAAACACCTTGGGGCCGAAGTAACGGCCAATGGTGTAATTGGATTGGTTGCCCAGAATCGCCGCCGCCAGCAGCAAGGCCACTGTCAGGGGGTAACTCATCAGCCCCACACCACACATGGCGCCCACCACAAACAGCAGCGAGTCACCCGGCAAAAACGGCATGACCACCACGCCGGTCTCGACAAAAATGATCAGGAACAGCAGCGCGTAAACCCAGGCGCCATAGGTTTGCACAAACACCTCCAGGTGTTTGTCGACATGCAGGATGAAATCAATCAGGGTCAAGAGGATGTCCATGGGCAGGATTATCCCTGCCTGCCATGACGGGCCAGCGCATCTAGGGGTTCTGGCTAACCCGGCTGGGCTTGAATCACTTTATAGTCCCTGCGCAGCAACATGATGTAGATCAATTTTTGCCTTATTCCGGCGACAGATCTGCACGGGTTGAACAACACAAGGCCAACCACTTGAAGGACCCCATGGACATCCTGCTACAACTTGCCGTCATCCTCATCTGCCTGTTTTATGGCGCACGCAAAGGCGGCGTGGCGCTTGGGCTGTTGGGTGGTATTGGCATCGTCATCATGACCTTTGTCTTTGGCTTGACCCCGGGCAAACCACCGGTGGACGTGATGCTGACCATCATCGCGGTGGTGGCGGCATCAGCCACGCTGCAGGCCTCGGGCGGGCTGGAGGTGATGCTGATGGGGGCTGAGAAGCTGTTGCGGCGCAACCCCAGATACGTGTCGATCCTGGCGCCCTTCACCACCGCCACATTGACCATTCTGTGCGGCACCGGCCATGTGGTCTACACCATGCTGCCGATCATTTACGACATCGCGATCAAGAACGGCATCCGCCCGGAGCGACCCATGGCGGCCTCGTCGATTGCCAGCCAGATGGGCATTCTGGCCAGCCCGGTGTCGGTGGCCATCGTGTCGCTGGTGGCGTTTCTGGCCAAGGTGCCGGTTGACGGTCACATCATCGACTTCATCCAGGTGCTGTCGATCACCATCCCGTCGACTTTGAGCGGGGTGCTGATGATTGGTATCTTCAGCTGGTTCCGCGGCAAGGATCTTGAAGACGACCCGGTGTTCCAGGCACGGATTGCCGACCCGGTGCAGCGCCAGATCGTCTACGGTGACAGCGCCACACTGATGGGAAAAATCCTGTCGCGTGACCAGTGGATCGCCATGTGGATCTTCATCGGCTCGATTGCTGTCGTAGCGATCATGGGCGCGTTTCCGGTGCTGCGCCCGCTGGTGAACGGCAAACCGCTGTCGATGGTGCTCAACATCCAGATGTTCATGCTGCTGGCCGGTGCCCTGATCATTGTGCTGACAAAAACCGACCCAACCACCATTGGCAAGACGGAGGTGTTTCGGGCTGGCATGATCGCTGTGGTGGCGGTGTTTGGCATCGCCTGGATGGCCGACACCGTGTTTGACGCGCATCTGGAAGAGCTCAAGGTGGTGCTGACCGAACTGGTCAGAACCCAGCCCTGGACCTACGCCGTGGCGCTGTTGCTGGTCTCCAAACTGGTCAATTCGCAGGCGGCGGCCATCAGCGCCATGGTGCCGGTGGGTTTGGCCATTGGTGTGCCACCGGGATACATCGTGGCCTTTGCGGCGGCGTCTTACGGCTATTACATCCTGCCCACCTACCCGAGCGACCTGGCTGCCATCCAGTTTGACCGCTCCGGCACCACCCACATCGGCAAGTATGTGATCAACCACAGCTTCATCCTGCCGGGCCTGATTGGTGTGAGCACCTCCTGCCTGGTGGGTTACCTGCTGGCCAGTCTGACCGGGCTGATTTGAGTCGGCCAGGGTGATGGCGGGTCGCCCCATTGGTGACCACGCGGCGCCTGACTTGGCAGTCCGGCACATCCGGTGGGTGACAAACACCTGCCCGAGCGGGCGGTAGAAAGCAGCTAGACTGAGCGGCCCTTCGGCCCCACCAGGCACTTTGCCGTCTTGGTCGTGCCACTGCTTGATCCCCTTCGCTTTTTCTGCCTGAGCCCTCCGTGAACGACACCTCTGCGCCCGCCACCCGCCGCCCGATCCGCGAACTGCCCGACGAACTCATCAGCCAGATTGCCGCTGGCGAGGTGGTGGAGCGGCCCGCCTCGGTGGTACGTGAGCTGGTCGACAACGCGCTGGACGCTGGCGCCAGCCAGATCACCGTGCGGCTGCTGGCCGGTGGCGTGCGCCTGATCAGTGTGGAAGACGACGGCAGCGGCATCCTGCCCGAGGAGTTGCCGATTGCGCTCAAACGCCACGCCACCAGCAAGATCGGCAGCCTGGCCGACCTGGAATCGGTGGGCACCATGGGCTTTCGCGGCGAAGCTCTGGCCGCCATTAATTCGATAGCGGATTGCGCAATATTATCAAGGGCTAGCGGCCAAAATCACGCTTACCTGCTGGAAGGCCAGACTGGTGAACTCAAACCGGTGGCTCGCACCACCGGCACCACGGTCGAGGTCAAGGAGCTGTTCTTTTCAACGCCTGCACGGCGCAAGTTCCTCAAAACCGATGCCACCGAGCTGGCGCACTGTGTGGAAGCGGTGCGCCGCCACGCACTGGCCCGCCCCGATGTCGGTTTTGCCATCTGGCACGAAGGCAAACTGGTGGAGCAATGGCGCCGCTGTGGTGCGCCCGACAGCTTGCCCGCGCTGGAGCAGCGCCTGGCCGATGTGCTGGGCAGCGATTTTGTCAAGCAATCGGTGTGGGTGGACTACGCCAGCAGCGCCCAAGCCGACTACGCGCCACGCATCAAGGTCTGGGGCCGCGCCGGTGTACCCGATGCCGCGCGCTCCAGAGCCGACCAGCAGTTTTGTTACGTCAACGGCCGTTTTGTGCGCGACAAGGTGGTGACCCACGCCGCCCGCAGCGCTTATGAAGACGTGTTGCACGGCCACCGCCAGCCGGTCTACGCGCTCTACATCACCATGGACCCGACCCGCGTCGACGTGAATGTGCACCCGACCAAGATCGAGGTGCGCTTCCGAGACAGCCGCGACGTGCACCAGGCGGTGCGCCGCGCGGTCGACAGCGCGTTGGCAGCACCACGTGCCGGACAGGCTGGTGGCAGTGAAGCTGCACCAGCAGCTTGGTTGCAGCCATCGGCTCAGTCGCCCGTCGACTCGGCACCTGCCCCTGGTACTTATATATCAAATCAGCCTCTAGCCCTTATGCCACAAGGGCAGAGAGCTATGTATTTCGAATCACCCGTGGGTCACCGTGTCAGCGACCTGGGCGCACTGTGGGACCGCCCGGCAGACCCGTCGCCGCTCAGCAGCAATGCCGCCCCGGCCGACAGCACATGGCCAAGACCCGCCAGCTCTGCCCCCATCTCCACGCAGCCCGCCGCAACGCTTGCGCCCGCCACCTCGGATCACAGCGCCACGGAAGCCCCGATCTGGCCGCTGGGCCGCGCGCTGGCACAGTTGCAAGGTGTCTACATCCTGGCCGAAAACACCCAGGGCCTGGTGCTGGTGGACATGCATGCTGCACACGAGCGCATCGTCTACGAACGGCTCAAGAACCAGTTTGCCAGTCAGACCCCCGATGGCAGCACACCCCGACTGGCCAGCCAGCCGCTGCTGATCCCCGCCACCTTTGCCGCCACCCCCACCGAGGTCGCCACCGCCGAGTTACATGCCAGCACGCTGGACACCCTGGGCCTGGAGATCACGCCGTTTTCTGCCAAAACCCTGGCGGTACGCGCCGTGCCGACCACGCTGGCGCAGGGGGACGCGGTGGAGCTGGCGCGCAGTGTGTTGGCCGAACTGAGCCAGCATGACGCCAGCGGCGTCATCCAACGCGCCCACAACGAGCTGCTGGCCACCATGGCCTGCCACGGCGCGGTGCGCGCCAACCGGCGTCTGACCCTCGAAGAAATGAACGGACTGCTGCGCCAGATGGAAGCCACCGAGCGCAGCGACCAGTGCAACCACGGCCGCCCCACCTGGCGCCAGATCAGCATGCGCGAACTCGACGCGCTGTTCTTGCGGGGACGCTGAGCCAGCCGCAGATGGCTTGGCGAGCAAAGACGGGCACGCCCAGAAATCCGGGCGGCAGAAGAAGCGGTTGAAGCTGGGGAAAACGCCGGGGTTGTGCGCACTCTGTGCTACCCCAAAGAGCGGCAGCCCTCAAGACCTCCAAAATTGGGTTGCCAACCACGTCCCCAAGCTAGGTGTTTTCACCTAGATCACGCAGAATTCAAGGGTTTCCCCTAATAAGCAAACGATTGCGCAATCGTTTGCGGTCGTAGAATTTGCTTCGAAGATGTCAAAACTGCATGTATCTCTCCATGTGTCGTCTTCACCCGGTCGGTGACCGATTGCCAGTTACAACTTATAGGAGCACCTCTCATGAAATTTACCCGTCGCGCAGTACAAACAAGCATTGCTATTGGTTTGTTGGGTGGACTGTTTGCCACACCCGTCTTGGCACAAGACAAGCCCAAAGTGGCGCTGGTCATGAAGTCATTGGCCAACGAGTTCTTCCGCACCATGGAAGACGGAGCCAAGGCCCACAACAAGGACAACGCGGGCAAGTACACCCTGGTCTCCAACGGCATCAAGAACGAGACCGACACAGCCGCCCAGATTCGCATGGTGGAGCAGATGGTTGCCCAAAAGGCCAATGCCATTGTGATTGCCCCGGCCGACTCCAAAGCCCTGGTGCCAGTGCTCAAGACAGCCATCGACCAAGGCATTCTGGTCGTCAACATTGACAACAAGCTCGATGCCGACGCTCAAAAAGAAAAAGGCATCCAGATCCCGTTTGCTGGCCCAGACAACCGCGCGGGCGCCAAGCTGGTGGGCGACTACCTGGCCAAAACCCTCAAGTCAGGTGACAAGGTCGGCATCATTGAAGGTGTCTCCACCACCTTCAACGCCCAGCAGCGCACCCTGGGTTTTCAGGACGCGATGAAGGCTGCCGGTGTAACTGTGGTCGGGGTGCAATCGGGCAACTGGGAAATTGACAAGGGCAACGTGGTGGCCTCCGGCATGCTGCGTGAACACCCTGATCTGAAGGCCCTGCTGGCTGGCAATGACAACATGGCTCTCGGTGCGGTGGCTGCCGTCAAGGCCGCTGGCAAAACCGGCCAGGTGATGGTGGTGGGTTACGACAATATCAATGCCGTCAAACCCATGCTCAAGGATGGCCGCATGCTGGCCACTGCCGATCAGTACGGCGCCAAACAGGCGGTGTTCGGTATCGAAATCGCTTTGAAAGCGCTGGCCGAGAAGAAAAAGCAATCGGAAATGCCTGCCGCCATCCAGACCGATGTGGTGTTGGTGACCAAAGACAGCAAGTGATCCTGGTCAAGCTGTGACCGTGGCACAAGCCAAGCCGCCCGTGGGCAAGACCACGGGCAGCGCTCTGGCCTGTCCACGGTGTGCCACAGCCAACGCCACGCTGCACAACAACCTCTCGCAACTTTGACATCAACACAGGCCAAGCCATGCCGCCTTCCAACGCCACCCCAGAACCCGTCCTGACGATCCAGGACGTGGGCAAAACCTACGTCACCCCGGTCTTGCAGGGGGTGAGTCTGAATTTGTTTCCTGGCGAGGTGTTGGCCCTGACCGGGGAAAACGGTGCTGGCAAAAGCACCCTGGCCAAGATCATTTGTGGGCTCGAACCGGCCAGCCAAGGCACGATGCAATTGGCGGGTCAGGTGTATGCACCCAACTCGCGGCGCCATGCCGAGAGTCTGGGTGTGCGCATGGTGATGCAGGAGCTCAGCCTGATCCCGACCCTGACGGTGGCCGAAAACCTGCTGCTGGTGGACATCCCTAACCGGGGCCGGTGGCAGGCCAACTGGATTGAGCGCGATCGCCTCAATGCTCTGGCGACACAACAACTGGCCAAAGTCGGCATGCAGGCGATTGACCCCAACACCCTGGTGTCAGAACTGGGCATTGGCCAACAACAGATGGTGGAAATCGCCCGCAACCTGCAGGACGACACCCGTGTGTTGATTCTGGACGAACCCACGGCCATGCTCACACCGAGTGAGACCCACCACCTGTTTAAACAGATCGCGCGGCTCCAGTCCCAGGGTGTGGCCATCATTTATGTGTCGCATCGGCTCGAAGAGTTGAAAGCCATTGCCGATACCCTGGTGGTCTTGCGCGACGGCAAACTCGTCCAAGTCTGCCCGATCAGCAGCGTCACCGAGGACGACATCGTTCAGCTGATGGTGGGACACGCCGTTTCCCAGGATCTGGACCGGCCACGTCGGCCACGCGGCAATCTGCTGCTCCGTGCCGAACACATCGGCCGGGGCCGTTTGGTGAAGGACATCAGCCTCGATCTGTATGCCGGCGAGGTCTTGGGGCTGGCGGGTCTGGTGGGCAGCGGGCGCACTGAAGTTGTGCGGCTGTTGTTCGGCGCCGACCAGAACGAACATGGCGACATCACGGTGTATGAGAACGCCCCCGGACAACCGGTACGGGCCAAGGTCAAACAGTGGGCCGCCCCGCTGGCGGCGATTGCCGCTGGTATTGGCCTGATCACCGAGGACCGCAAATCGCAGGGCTTGCTGCTGGGCCAGCCGATTCGGGTCAACACCACCTTGAGTGACGTGGGGTCGGTGTCCAAAGCGGGCTGGCTGCAACGCACCTGCGAAGTCAACATCGTCAAAGCCTTGATTGACCGGCTGTCGGTACGCTGCAACTCCATGGAGCAAGCTGTGGGCACCCTGAGTGGTGGCAACCAGCAAAAGGTGATTGTGTCGCGCTGGCTGCACCGCAACTGCGATGTGCTGCTGCTCGACGAACCCACACGGGGGGTGGACGTGGGCGCACGGGCGGACATTTATGCCGAGTTGGAGCAGATGGCCCAGTCCGGCAAGGCCTTGCTCATGGTCTCGAGTGATCTGCGTGAACTGATGCAGATGGCCGACCGCATTGGTGTCATGAGCAACGGCAAGCTGATCAAGATTTTTGAGCGGGGGCAGTGGACGGAGAAATCCCTGCTGGCCGCCGCTTTCAACGATACCCATCAACCCGTGGCGCCGATGGCGGCCTGAACCCAACGCCCCTGTGCACCACTTTCACGATCCTCTGTTATGACCACATCCATCCAACACAAGACCGCTGGCGCCGCGCGCAGCCAACTGGGCACCTACCTGGGACTCGCAGCGGTCCTGCTGGGCATGGTGATCTTTTTTGGTAGCCTGAGCGAGTACTTTTTCAGCGCCGCCACCTTCCTGGCCATTGCCAATGAAATCCCGGCCCTGCTGGTGATGTCGGTGGGCATGACCTTTGTGCTGATCATCGCCGGCATTGACCTGTCGGTCGGCTCGGTCTTGGCGCTGTCTGCCGCCGCAGCGGCCAACGCCATCCTGCAGTGGCATTGGGGCAGTGTGTCGGCGGCCTTGCTGGGCCTGGTGGTTGGTTTGGCCTGTGGCGCCTTCACCGGCTGGATCTCCGTGGCCTGGCGACTGCCCTCCTTCATCGTTTCTCTGGGCATGCTGGAGGCCGTGCGGGGTGGCGCCTATGTGTTGACCGACTCGCGCACCCAGTATGTGGGCAACGCCATGGCTGGCTTGGCCGTGCCTTGGGTGGCCGGTATTTCCAGCGCGTTTTTCATCGCGGTGGTGCTGGTGTTTGTGGCCCAAGTGGTGCTCACCAAAACCGTGTTTGGCCGTTATGTGGTGGGCATTGGCACCAATGAAGAAGCCATGCGTCTGGCCGGTATCAATCCCAGCCCGATCCGTATTGCGGTCTTTGCGGCCACCGGTTTGCTGGCTGGCTTGGCTGGCTTGATGCAATCGGCCCGATTGGAAGCCGCCGACCCGAATTCGGGCACCGGCATTGAGCTGCAGGTGATTGCGGCGGTGGTGATTGGCGGCACCAGCCTGATGGGTGGCCGTGGTTCGGTGATCAACACCTTTTTTGGCGTGCTGATCATTGCGGTGCTGGAGGCTGGCCTGGCGCAGATCGGTGTGAGCGACCCGAGCAAACGTATCATCACTGGTTGTGTGATTGTGATCGCGGTGATCATCGACACCTTGCGCCAGAAACGCGGCGCTGCCGCCTAGAACCTATTTTTTTCGCCGATGGCCTCCATCAAAGACGTTGCACAGAGAGCCCGGGTGTCCACCACCACGGTCTCCCATGTGGTGAATCGCACCCGCTTTGTCAGTGACCCGGTGCGCCACGAGGTGGAGGCCGCCATTCGCGAACTGAACTATGTGCCCAGCGCGGTGGCACGCAGCCTCAAGAGCAACTCCACCAAAACCATTGGCATGTTGATTCCCAACTGCTCCAACCCGTACTTCGCCGAGATCGTGCGCAGTGTGGAGGATCATTGTTTTGGCGCGGGTTACACCCTGATCTTGTGCAACACCGATGACGAGCCACACCGGCAGAGTGCCTATCTGCAGGCCCTGACCGAGAAACGCATCGACGGCATGATCATCATCTCCACCGGGGAAGGCAAGGACTTTCAGCGCATGCTGCACGGCCTGCCCATCCCCATGGTGCTGCTGGACCGCGAAATTGACGAGGTCAACTGTGATCTGGTGGAAACCGCCCACTTGCAAGGTGGTCTGATGGCCACCGAACACCTGATTGGCCTGGGACACCGGCGCATCGCCTGCCTGGCGGGGCCGGCGAATCTGAACTCCAGCGCCCAGCGCATTGAGGGTTGGCGCAGCGCCTTGGCCAAAGCTGGTCTGGCGGCGTCCTCCGAGCTGCTGTGGCACAGCGACTTCACCAGCCAAGGCGGCTTCAACACCATGCAGGCCATTTTGGCCTCGCCACTGGCCCCCACAGCGGTGTTTGTGTGTAACGACCTGATGAGCATCGGTGCACTCAGTGCGGCCCACCAAGCCGGTATCCAGATTCCCCAGCAGATGTCCCTGATCGGTTTTGACGACATCGAGTTGGCCCAATTTGCCAGCCCGGCTCTCACCACCATCGCCCAACCCAAACAACGCATTGGCATTGCGGCGGTGGACATGGTGCTTGAACGCATCCAGGGCGGCCGGGTCCAGGCCCGGCAGCTGATCCTGCTGCCCGAACTCATTGTGCGCAATTCCACCACCGTGGTCCGCCCAGACCACTGACTCCCCCCTCTCCACCATGACAGAAACACCACCCAAAGTCGTTTGCCTAGGCAGCTTGAACATGGACCTCGTGATTGCGGTGCCGCGTGCACCCGCCGAGGGCGAGACGGTTCAAGGCGATTCCATCCGTTATGTCCCCGGCGGCAAAGGCGCCAACCAGGCCGTGAGTTGTGCGCGCCAGGGGGCAAACGTCAGCATGCTGGGCCGCGTCGGGCCAGACCACCATGGCCAGGTCCTTTGTGAAGCGCTCCAGCAGGACGGCATTGCGGTGCATGGGGTGCTGGTGGACCCCGAGGTCGCCACCGGTGTGGCCATGGTGATGGTGGAAGCCAGCGGACTCAACCGCATTGTGGTGATTGCTGGCGCCAATGGCCAAGTTTGCCTCGACGAAACCCAGTTGGCCCAGGCGCTGCGGGATGCGCAATTCCTGATCATGCAGTTTGAGGTGCCGATGCCGCAGGTGATACAAGCGGCCCGGGTGGCGCGCAGCCTGGGTTGCCAAGTGGTGCTGAACCCCTCACCGGCCCAAACCCTGCCAGAAGAGCTGTGGCCGCTGGTGGATGTGATGATCGTCAACGAAACCGAGGCCCACTTCTTGACCGGGCTGTCACCCGACACCGACCCCAAAGTGGCCGCAGAAGTGGGCCGCCAGTTGCGCAGCAAAGGTGTCTCCCAGGCGGTTGTGACACTGGGTGCCTTGGGGGCTGTGGCCACCGATGCCGGTGGCAGCACCTACCACCCGGCACCTAAAGTCAAGGTGGTGGACACCACCGCAGCGGGCGACACCTTTTTGGGCGCGGTCACGGTGGCCTTGGCCAAGCAGCACAGTTTGGCCGCCAGCGTGGACCTGGGCATCAAGGCGTCCACACTGTGTGTCCAGACCATGGGTGCCCAGCCGTCGATCCCGACACTGGCACAAACCCAACAGAATTTGTCCGTTCCACCCTGGATGTCTTTATGAAACGCTCTGCCCTGCTCCACGCCGAACTCTCCCACCTGATCGCCACCATGGGCCACGGCGACATGCTGGTCATTGGGGATGCCGGTCTGCCGATCCCGGTCGGACCCAACGCACCCCAACGCATCGACCTGGCCGTGACACTGGGCACACCCGGGCTGGCAGAGGTGCTCAAGGCGGTGTTGTCCGAACTGCAGGTTGAGCGCACGGTGATTGCCACCGAAGCCTTGACCGCAGGCCAGCCACCGGCCTGGTACACCCAACAACTGAGCCTGGCGCCCCAGACCATGAGCCACGAGGCCTTCAAAAAGTTGTGCGGCAGCGCACGCGCCATGGTGCGCACCGGTGAGTCCACCCCGTATGCCAACATCATCCTGGTCTCCGGCGTGACGTTTTGAAGCCTGGGTGGCCAACACCACCCTGTAACCCAAAAGAACCTCGGCGCAGGGTTCTGCGGCCACCAAACGCGGCTATGCTGGCCGGGCGCCCAGGCCTTGTTCGGCCGGGCGCCTTTCATGCGCACTGACCACTCCGCTTTTTACACCTCCCTGTTCCTCTCGCGCCTGGCCGACCAGATTCTGCTGTTTCTGGTGCCGCTGGTGGTGTTCCAGGTTACCCAAAGCACCGCCTGGTCGGGTGTGGCCTTTTTTGTCGAGACCTTGCCGCGTTTCCTGTCGTTTCCGATCTGCGGCGCGCTGTGTGACCGGATCTCGCCCTTGCGTTTGTTGCGCATCAGCCAGATGGCCCGCGCGCTGGCCTGTGTCCTGGGTTGCATCGCATCAGGCCTGACCGGTCAGGTCGCCTGGCTGGTGGGGGTGTCGGCGGTGTGTGGGGTCTTGACCACCCAAGGTTTGATGGCGCGTGAGGTGATGCTGCCCCAGGTGTTTCGCGGTGCCCGCACTGAGAAAGTCCTGGCGCATGCCCAGATTGCCGACCAGCTGGGCATGGTGCTGGGGCCGCTGCTGGCGGCGCTGGCACTGGCTTCGTGGTCCTGGGTGGTGGTGCTGGGCGCCACAGCGGTGCTGTTTGTGGCGGCGGACGCTGCGATGGCCGTCTGGCGCCGGGTCAGCCCGGTGCAACTGGTCGAGCCGAAGCAGGCCCACCCGCTACAAGACATGCACTGGTTGCGCCCCTACCAGACAGCGCTGACCCAGGTGCTGCGTTTGCCCGGTTTAAAACAACTGATCGTGCTGGCGGCCGGGGTCAACTTGGTGGTGGGGGTCACGCTGGCAACCTCGGCCGCGATGGTGACCGGGGCGCTGCAGCAGTCCAGCAGTGACTACGCCCTGCTTCAAACCGGCGGCGCCATCGTCACCGTGCTGATTCTTCTGGTGATTGCGCGGGTGTCCTTGCCGCTGGGGGCCATGGGGCTGGGCGCCTACCTGGCCATCCTACTGGGCGCGGTGGCCACCGCCGTCTCTGGTGGGCCATGGCTGTATGCGCTTGGGTTTTTGATGGTGATTGGGTTCGACAAGATGTTCAGCGTCTACATCCGCACCCGCCGCCTGCAGGTCATTCCGGCAGCAGACCTGGGCAAAACCACCGGGCTGATTGTGCTGCTCAACAATGTGACACAACCCGTGGCGGGTTTGGTGGTGGGCCTGTTTGCCGGGCCGTCCCATGCCCAAAGTGTGATCTGGGCCATGGCGGCTGGCATGGCGCTGCTGGGCGGTGTGGTCCTGGGCCTGGAGCGCAGGCAGCGGCGCCGCCCGGATTGATGCGTCTTTTTGGCCTCCAGCCCTTATTTCATAAGGGCTTATCGCTATCTCTAGCAGAGCAAAGTGCTCTGATGCAACGCGCCATTAAGCACAGCAGCCCAGGCCGCAAACTCCCCACACATTCATCTTAAAATCAGTCCCCTTCCCGCCTCCATCAGCGCAAAGCGCTATCACTTTTGATATCCCCACTACAACACCTTTTCCGCCACCCGGCGTCGCGTACCCGTTTGTCCACCGAACTGCGGGGTCTGTGGCAGCTGGCCTGGCCGATACTGATCGGTCAACTGGCCACCGTCGGCATGGCCGTGGTCGACGTGGCCATGGCCGGCCACGCCTCGGCGCAGGATCTGGCCGGTGTGTCGCTGGGTGTGTCAGTCTGGAACATGCTCATGATCACCCTGATGGGCTTGGTGATGAGTGTCAACCCGATGGTGGCGCACCAGGTGGGCGCGGGTGACCTGGCCGGTGTGCCACACATCGTGCGCCAGGCGCTTTGGAAAGCGCTGGGCGTGGGGCTGATCGCACTGCTGCTGGCCCATGTCACTACCGCGTTGTTTGACCACATGCTGCTGGAGCCTTATGTGCGCGACCTGGCCAAGGCTTTTGTACAGATCACCAGCGCGGCCCTGCCGCTGTT
This sequence comes from Rhodoferax sp. U11-2br, assembly GCF_018619435.1. GTDB lineage: Bacteria > Pseudomonadota > Gammaproteobacteria > Burkholderiales > Burkholderiaceae_C > Rhodoferax. The sequence goes on from NZ_JAHFZF010000001.1 coordinate 258,853, forward strand.
TGCCTGTTACCGCGTGTTGTACGGTTACAGCACCAGCCTCAACCAGACCAAGCCGCTGATGGTGATTGCGCTGCTGTCCTTGTTACTCAACATCGGTGTCAACAGCCTGCTGGTGTTTGGCACGCTGGGGTTCCCGCGCCTGGGTGGCCTGGGTTGCGCCTGGGCCACGCTGGCCACGGTAGCGTTTAACCTGCTGGCGCTGGTGTGGTGGATGCACCGCTCCCCAGCCTACCGCAGCACCTGGCCGCTGGGCCAGTTTGAGCCGCCGCACTGGGCGCAGATCAAAAGCCTGCTCAAGCTGGGCCTGCCGATTGGCGTCACCCACTTTGCCGAGAGCAGCGCGTTCAGCCTGATTGCGCTGCTGATTGCCGAATTTGGCAGCACCCAGATGGCGGCACACCAGATTGCGCTGAACTTCACCTCGCTGGTGTTCATGGTGCCACTGAGTGTGGGGCTGGCGCTGCTGACCCGGGTCGGGCAATCACTCGGCGCTGGCGACGCGGTGCTGGCGCGTTACCAAGCCTGGGTCGGCGTGGCGGTGGGGCTGGTGTTTGCCACACTCTCGGCCCTGCTGATTGCGCTGCTGGCCAAACCGATTGCCAGCGCCTACACCGGTGATGCTGCGGTGATCAGCCTGTCGGCGCAGTTGTTGTTGCTGGCCGCGGTGTTCCAGCTCTCGGACGCGACCCAGGTCATCACCAGCTGCGCGATCCGTGGTTACAAGGTGACACGTTCACCGATGGTGATCCACCTGACCGCGTTCTGGGGTTTTGCCCTGCCACTGGGCTACGTGCTGGGCCTGGCACCCAGCTGGTTTCCCTGGCGGCCGACGGAAGCCATGGGGGCACAGGGTTTCTGGATCGCGCTGATCCTGGGCCTGACGATTGCCGCGCTGGGGCTGGTGGTGTTGCTGCGCCAGGTGGCGCGTGCCCACCTGCGGGCCTGAACCTGGCCCCCTTCACTGCCTTAGCGTGGTGTCAGCCCCGTCGAACGCGAGCGCTCATCCATCTCGCCCAGATGGGCGGCCAGTGAGTTGCCGGACTGCTCCACCGCCAGACGCAGCGCACGCTCAAGTTGGTCCAGGCGGGCCTCCAGCGCAAGCTTGGTCTCACGGTCAGTCACCGCCAAACGTTTGAATTCGATGTCCAGAAACCCACGCAGCTCGGTAAACCGCGAGGCCTCTGCTTGGTCGGCCAGCTTGCGGTTGGACTGCAGTTCCTTGGCATGGGCACGCGCATCAAACATCACCGTGCTCTGCAGGTACAACACATAAACCAGGAACACCGCCACCACCACCCCCATCAGCGCCAGAAAAATCAGGCCCAAGGGCGCCTGGATGTCAATCACACCCAGCGACAGCGGCGTGGGTGCGAGGATCACCGACCAGTTCAACACGGTAAAAGCCGCCACCGCCAGCAAAGCCAGCAACACCGAGAGGGTTCGTAATTTCATCGAAGGGTTCCTTTCAAAGAGCGCCCGGCACCAAACACAACGGCCTGCACCTGCGTCAGCAGGTCAGGCCGTTGGCTGCGGCTGGGCAGCGCTTCAGTGTAGCGGCACGCCGGTTTTTTCCTGCAATTCGTCCATGCTAACCCCTGGCGCGCGCTGCACCACCTTGAGGCCGTGGGGGGTGATGTCCATCACCGCCAGGTCGGTGATGATGCGGTCCACCACACCCACACCGGTCAGCGGCAGGGTGCAGTCGGGCAGGATCTTCAGGTCAAAACTGCCGTCCTTTTTCTTGGCCACGTGTTCCATCAGCACCACCACACTTTTGACACCACCGACCAGGTCCATGGCACCGCCCATGCCCTTGACCATCTTGCCCGGAATCATCCAGTTGGCCAGGTCACCGCGCTCACTGACCTGCATGGCCCCCAGAATGCTCAGGTTGATCTTGCCACCCCGGATCATCGCAAAGCTGTCGTGGCTGCCAAAAATGCTGGAGCCCGGCAGCGTGGTCACGGTCTGTTTGCCGGCGTTGATCAGGTCGGCATCCACCTCGTCCTCGGTCGGAAACGGGCCAATGCCGAGCATGCCGTTTTCACTCTGCAGCCAGACCTCGATGTCCTGGGGCACAAAGTTGGCCACCAGGGTGGGCAGCCCAATGCCCAGGTTCACATAAAAACCGTCCTGCAACTCCTGGGCCGCGATGGCCGCCATTTCCTCGTGTGTCCAGGCCATGGTCAAGCTCCTTTTTTCTCAGACAGGGTGCGTTTTTCAATGCGTTTCTCAGGCGTCGCATTGAGCACGATGCGGTTCACGTAGATACCGGGCAGATGCACCGCATCCGGGTCAAACGTGCCGTTTTCGACAATCTCCTCGACCTCCACCACGGTGATCTTGCCGGCCATGGCCACCGCCGGGTTGAAGTTGCGCGCAGTGCGCCGAAAGATCAGGTTGCCACTTCTGTCGGCTTTGTAGGCCTTGACCAGCGACACATCGGGCACCAACGCGTGTTCCAGGATGTAGGCGTGGCCGTCAAACACCCGGCTCTCCTTGCCCTGGGCTACCAGCGTGCCCACACCGGTGCGCACATAAAAAGCCGGGATGCCAGCGCCACCGGCACGCAGCTTCTCGGCCAAGGTGCCTTGTGGTGTGAATTCCAGCTCCAGCTCACCGGCCAGAAACTGGCGCTCAAACTCCTTGTTTTCACCCACATAGCTGGAGATCATTTTTTTGATCTGACGGCTTTCCAGCAGCTTGCCCAGACCGAAACCGTCGACACCAGCGTTGTTGGAGATCACGGTCAGGTCTTTTTTGCCACTGTCACGTAAGGCATCAATCAGCGCCTCGGGGATGCCGCACAGGCCAAAACCGCCGACCGCCAGCAACTGGGCGTCCCGGACGATGCCACGCAGCGCGGCCGCTGCTGACGGGTAGATTTTGTTCACGCCAAGTTCTCCGGTGTTGGTGGTTGTGGCGCTAGCATACTACTTAGTTCACTACGTAGTTTTTCCTAAAGGACAACCCTAGGCCATGAATGACTTCGACTACCGCCTGGCGTTTGAGATGGCCCCGGTGGGCCTGGCGCTGTCACGCAACCGCACCATGGTGGACTGCAACCGCCACCTGTGTGACATGTTTGGTGCACACCGTGAACAGCTGGTGGGCCAGTCGTTTCAGCTGCTCTACCCCACAGTGCAGGAGTTCGAGCGCGCCGGTGCGCGCATCGCACCCCTGCTCAACCGCCACGGCACCTACGCGGACGACCGCATCATGAAGCGGCTCGACGGCCCCCACAAAAGCCAGCCCTTCTGGTGCCATGTGACCGGCCGTGCTTTGAACCAGGCCGCCCCGCATGAGGCCGGCATTTGGAGCTTTGAAGACCTCAGTGCCAGACGCCCGATGAAGGCCGAGTTGACAGCGCGCGAACGCGAGGTGGCAGCGCAGCTGATGGGGGGTCTGTCAAGCAAGGAAATTGGCCGCGCGCTGGGCATCAGCCACCGCACCGTGGAAATTTACCGGGCCAAGCTGATGCGAAAATACGCAGCTTCCAACACGGGTGACCTCGTGCACAAGCTGATGTCGGGCTAATGTCCTGAGTGGTACAGATATTGCAAAAACTTCTGTGACTTGTATCAAAGCATGCCCAACAAGTTCGCCACACACTCTGATTGCGTTCAACCCAAAGGAGAAATCATGGCTACAACCACCAAGAAGCCCGCCGCTGCAGCAGAAGCCAAACCAGCGGTCAAGAAAGCTGCCGCCACCAAGGCACCAGCAGCCAAAAAGGTGGCCGCTGCTGCGTTGGCACCTGCGGTCACAGCGCCTGTGGCAGCCACGGCCGCGCCTGAGGCCAGCCCAGCTGTTGCAGCCAAACCGGCTGCCAAGGCGCCTGCCAAAAAAGTCAGTGCTACAAAACTCAAACCCTCGTCAGCCCCGGCACCGGTGCTCACCAGCGAACAGCGCAACCACTACGTCTCGGTGGCGGCGTTCTACATCGCCGAGCGCCGTGGCTTCACCCTGGGCAACCCGGCAGACGACTGGCTGGCCGCTGAAGCTGAAGTGGATCGTCTGATTGCCAGCGGTCATTTCAGCGCCTGAGCCAAGTCTTCTTTTTTATAGCTACCAGCCCTTTATCCAAAAGGGCTAGCGCCTTTTTTATCGATCAACGGCAGCTTCCTCAGCTGACCACAGCGCGCAACCACTCGGGCAGTGCTACGGCTTTTTGCTGGGGAAAATCAATCCAGATGGTGGTGGCACCACCCGCCGCACAGATCACCCCCGGGCGGTCAGCACGTTCCATGGTGACCCAGGTCTCGAAGGTGGTGCGCCCCGGATCACTGGTGTAGAGCTTGGTTAGCACCTCCCCCGGGTAGGCCAGCTGTTTGTAGAAATTGCAGAACGCGTTGACGATCACCGGCCCCTGCCCGGTGGGTGTGGGCATGGCGGCAATGCTGTGCATCCAGTCCACCCGCGCGATTTCCAGGTACCTGAAGTAAGTCGCGTTGTTGACATGGTTGAGCGCATCCATGTCGCCCCAGCGGATCGGGATCAGCATCTCGTAGACCAGCTTCTTGTGCTCCGGAATCTCGATCTTCATGGTCTGCCCTTCCAATCTGTTGACTGCCACCGTGCCACCGGCCCTGTCCAGGCTGCCGGAGGCGCCAGAAACACCTCCATCACCAGCAGCGGCGCCTGTTGGCGCAAAAACACCGAACGCCGCGCCGACAGGCTGCGTGGTGCACCGGGGCGCACGCGCTGGATCTGCCTGGGCAAGGCCGTGTTGGGTTTGAACTGCTTGAACTGCATCGGCTTGCGGGTGATGCCCGAGCGCCTGAACAACACATCGGCCAGCGGCCGTGTGCCCAGGCCACGCACCGAGCGCCAGGCCCCCAGCGAGTGGGCATGGGCGGTGACACTGCGGGCAAACACCACAGGAACCCCATCCACCTTGAGCAGCACCTCGCGCACGTAACCGTCGCGCCGACCGGCCACACCCAGTGCCTGCGCCTCATCCACCGTCAAGGGCAGACGCCCCTGACGCAGCACCTGCACCGAAAAAACATCACCACTGGCAGCCAGACGTGCGCTCAGCGAGCCGGTCGCCGCCAGCCAACGCCCCAGGCCACCGTGGCCAAAGTTGTGCGGGGTCCAGCCACTCATCGGTGTGCCCTGATCGAGGCAAGGGTGCCCAAGGTGAACAGCAGCACGGCCAGCCACTGCGCAAATGTGGGCCAGTCGCCCTGCCAGACAAACGCGTAGAACAGGCCAAACAGGGTTTCGCTCACAATCAGCTGCCCGGCCAGACTGACACTCAAACGGCGGCTGGCCAGGTTCCACAACATGCTGCCAGCCCAGCCCGAGCCCACCCCGGTTGCTACACAGGCCATAGCTGCCAGCCCAATATTTTCCTGGGCTAGAAGCTCTTTTGGATCTGAACCGGCAATCAGCCACAAGACCAAGGCACCTACACCGGTGGCCATACCCATCCAGTTGGTCCACTGCGCCGCACTCACCTGCGGGTGGCGTTTGAGCCAAAGTGCGTTCAGCAGCGCAAAAACGGTCCAGCTGACCATGGCCACCACCGCCAACAACACACCCCACCAGAAATCAGCCCCATGCTGCGGCAACACCAGGGCATGGGCCAGGCTGGCCTGCATCATCAGTAACAAACCCGCTGCGGTCAGCACCAGCCCGGGCAGCAGGGCCGACCATTTGAGCCCGAGCGGTTTGCCCAGCAACATCACCCAGATCGGAATCGTGCCCACAATCAGTGTCGGCACTTCGGAGCCAGCCGCGTTGATCGCCTCGGCCAGCAACAGGTAGTAACCGGTGGCGCCCAGCAGGCTCATGCCCAGGGCGGTGGCCGCCTGCGACCAGGTCGGCAGGCTGTGGCTGCGCCGCCCCAGCAACATCATCAGAGTCGCCATCAGCCCGAAACTGACAAACCGCCCGGCGGTCAGGTCCACCGAGGACAAGCCCGGCGTCAACTGTGGCACCACAAACACCAAACCCCACAAGGCCCCCGCCCCGACCCCGGCGGCGATACCGATCCAGATGGCGCGGGAAGGTGCGTGGGTGGCGCTAGACCCCAAAACCATCATCAGCAGAAATCACAGCGCCGTTGATGAAATGGCTTTGGTCCGAACACAACATCACCAGCAGCGCGTCCAGGTCTTGCGGCTGACCGACGCGTTTGCGCGGCAGCATCTGCAGCAGCTTCTGGCCAGCATCCGTCTGCCAGTGGTGGTGGTTGATCTCGGTGTCGATGTAGCCCGGGCAGATGGCATTGACATTGATGCCGTGTTTGCCCCATTCCAGCGCCATGGCTTTGGTCATCTGGATCACCGCTGCCTTGCTCATCGCATAGACCCCGATCTTGGGCAGCACCCGCAAGCCAGCCACCGAGGCGACATTGATGATGCGCCCGCCGGTGAACGAGCCCGGAGCCTGCCCCTGGGCGCGCGCCAGCATGCGTTTGGCCACTTCCTGCGCCATGAAAAACGCGCCCTTGGTGTTGGTGTTGAAGACAAAGTCAAAGTCGGCCTCGCTCACGTCCTGCAGACGCTGGCTGGTGCTCACACCCGAGTTGTTGACCAGGATGTCGATCGAGCCGACCTCGGTCTCGGCGTGTGCCACGGCGGATTTGATGCTGTTGTGGTCGGTCACATCCAGTTCCAGCACATGGGCGTCCCCACCCTCACCGTCAATCTGGGCACGCAGCTCTTTGAGCTTGTCGATACGGCGGCTTGCCAGAACCACCGCCGCACCGGCGCTGGCCAGGGTACGTGCGAACTGGGCACCCAGGCCACTGGAGGCGCCTGTCACCAGGGCCACACGACCCGACAGATCAATGTTGTATGTCATGTTCTTCTTTCCAGAAAAATAGAACGACCGTTCTATTTAGTGCAGGTCCAGCCTCTAGAATTCGTTTTATCTTCGACAATCCGTCATCTGCAGCAGATGCGCTGCACTCTGACCATTATCCAGCGAGAACCACCATGACCCCCCAGGACATCCTAGCTCAGTACGGCCCACGCGAATCGATGGAATACGACATCGTCATCGTCGGCGGCGGCCCCGCTGGCCTGTCGAGCGCCATCCGCCTCAAACAACTTGCCACCGAACAAGGCAAAGAGGTCTCGGTGGTGGTGCTCGAAAAAGGCTCCGAGCCCGGTGCCCACATCCTCTCGGGCGCGGTGCTCGACCCGCAGTCCCTCACCGAGCTGTTCCCCGACTGGAAAGCCATGGGCGCGCCGCTGGACCAGCCGGTCACCGACGAGGCCATGCTGTTCCTGAGTGAAGGTGGCGCCTACCGCACGCCCAACTTTTTGTTGCCTGAATGCAGCCAGAACCACGGCAACTACATCATCAGTGTGGGCGCGCTGACCCGCTGGCTGGCCCAGCAGGCCGAAAACCTCGGTGTGGAAATTTTCCCGGGCTTTGCCGCCGCCGAGGTGTTGTATGACGAACAAGGTGCCGTGCGTGGTGTGGCCACCGGCAACATGGGCATCGAGAAAAACGGTGAACCCGGCCCCAACTTCCAGATCGGCATGGAGCTGCTGGGCAAATACACCATCTTTGCCGAAGGTGCGCGCGGCCACCTGGGCAAACAGCTGATTGCCAAATACCAACTCGACGCCGGTTGTGACCCGCAAAGTTACGGCATTGGCATCAAGGAACTCTGGGAAGTCGACCCGGCACGCCACGAACCCGGCTTGGTGGTGCACACCGCGGGCTGGCCGATGGACAACAAGACCTACGGCGGCTCCTTCCTGTACCACATGGCTGACAACAAGATCGCCCTGGGGTTCGTGACCGGTCTGAACTACGAAAACCCCTACCTGAGCCCGTTCGAGGAGTTCCAGCGCTGGAAAACCCATCCCAACATCCGCTGGTACCTGGAAAACTCAGCAGGCGAAGTCACTGCCAAAAGAATAGCGTATGGCGCCCGTGCTATCACGGCTGGCGGCCTGTTAGCCCTGCCAAAGACAGTGTTCCCGGGCGGTGCACTGGTGGGCTGTGACGCGGGTTTCCTGAATGTCAGCCGCATCAAGGGCACCCACGCCGCGATCAAGACCGGCATGCAAGCCGCCGAGGCGGCGTTCGAGGCCGTCACCAACGGCCGCCATCAGGACGAACTCAGCGCCTACCCGCAAGCGTTCAAAAACAGCTGGCTCTACACCGAGCTCAACAAAGCACGCAACTTCAAGGCCTGGTTCAAATACGGCCTGGGCGTAGGCACCCTGATGAACGGGCTGGAGCAGTTTGGCCTCAAGGGCAAGATGTCCTGGACCATCCACCGCGACAAGCCCGACCACGCCTACCTGAAGCCGGCCTCCGAATGCAAGCCGATTAACTACCCCAAACCCGATGGCAAGCTGACTTTTGACCGCCTCTCCAGCGTCTTCATCAGCAACGCCAACCACGAGGAAAACCAGCCCGCCCACCTGACGCTCAAAGACGCCAGCGTGCCGGTTGCCATCAACCTGGCCAAATACGCCGGGCCCGAGGCGCGTTACTGCCCGGCCGGTGTGTACGAGTTTGTCAAAGATGCCAACGGCGCCGACCAGCTGCAGATCAGTGCCCAAAACTGTGTGCACTGCAAAACCTGCGACATCAAGGACCCGACGCAAAACATCGTCTGGGTCACGCCAGAAGGCGGTGGCGGCCCCAATTACGCGGAGATGTGATGTCACCTTCCGTGCCTGTCAAACCCCATTGGTCCAGCGACCCGCAGGGGCGCTGGTACCGCTGGCGCGGCTACACCGTGCGCTGGCTGCTGTTTGGCCTGGTGGTCAATGTGTTCCAACCGGTGGCCGAGGATGTGGAATCCGTCTGGGTGGACAAGCTCTACCAGGCCTGGATCGGCCTGGTGTTTGGCGCTGCCTGTGCCGTGGTGTTCACGCTGGCCGAAAACCGCTTCAATACACCGCGTATCAAGTGGAAATCCTGGCTGATTGTGCTGGCCACCTGGCTCGGTGTGAAAGTGGCCTTTGTCAGCCTGATCGCGGTGGTGGACTGATTGAAGGGGCTGCGCCCCTGTCACACTGGGGGCAACCAGCTCAGGGGCGGCGGAACGCCACGCGTTGTGCAGCCCAATATTTGTTGTTGAGTGACTCCAGCCGGACCTCTCCACCGGTCGAGGGTGCATGCACAAAGCGCCCCTCCCCCACGTAGATGCCCGCATGGGTGACGGTGTCGCGCTGGGCAAACAAAACCACATCACCGGAACGGATCGCCTCACCCGCCACCGGTGCCCCCCAGAACTGGAGTTTGGCCACGGTGCGCGGCGGCACCACACCGGCGCGCGACCGGTACACATGGCTGATCAGCCCGCTGCAGTCAAAACCACTCTCGGGGGTGTTGCCACCATAACGGTAAGGTGTGCCCACCAGCCCGACGGCGTACAGGGTGACATCTCCGGCCAGCTCAGGCGTTAAACGCGATGGCAGCTCGGCGCTTGGCGGCGCGACTTCGCCCACCGAGGCCGGATAGGCTTGCCAGCCACGTTGTGACGGGGGTGGGCTGGCGCAGCCCGCCAGCAACAGCGCCAATATCAGCGTTGACAGTACAAGACGCCTGGGGTGGTCCCAGCTGCCAACCGTTGGGTGAGAGGGTGTTTGGCGCAAAGCTCTTGTCACTTCCAGCGCACCGCCAACAACACCATCAGCGCCACACCAATCGACCACAACAACCAGACCTGCGACACCGCGTAGGGAAACACCATCAAGGCAAAACCAATCACGGTGAATTCGGCGCGTTTGGTTTGTTTGCCACGGCGAAAGGCCAGCAAACCAACCAGCAGAAACACCACGATGCCGGTGATGAATGCGGTCTGGTTGGACACCAGGCCCAGAAAGAGCGTTTTGTTCGAATCATTCATGCTGCAAGCGTCAACCCGTTGGAACAAAACCGCATTATCGGTGGTGCAGTTAGAATTCCGCGCGTCAGGAGAGAGCCGCCCCACCGTTTGGTGTCCGGGCAGCCGCCGAAGGCGCAGAACCGCTGATTGCAGTCGTTTGAACGCTCAGGCAAAAGGACTGACAAACGTCACACCCGGTACCGGGTGTTGACGCATCCCCACTGGAGAGAGACACACCCAACCTGATGTGGTTTGTGTGTCCACCGAAGGAGCAACCCGCAGTCGACCCGCCATCTGGTGGGTCTTGGCCCGGCGAATCTCTCAGGTAAAGCGGACAGCGGGGGCAGCCTGTGACAAAACAGCCGTTGTGTCATGGTTTTTTTGGTCTGCCCCTGGAGTGCCTGATGTCCGCATCACCTGAATCGCTTTTGAACGTTCCCCTCAATGACCTGCACATCGCCTTGGGTGCGCGCATGGTGCCGTTTGCCGGCTACAGCATGCCGGTGCAATACCCGGCCGGCCTGATTGCCGAGCACAAACACACCCGCACAGCCGCTGGCCTGTTTGATGTATCACACATGGGCCAGTTGCGCCTGGTCGGCCCCGATGCGGCCGCCGCGCTGGAAAGCCTGCTGCCGGTCGACGTGATCGACCTGCCCATCGGCAAACAACGCTACGGCCTGCTGCTCAACGAGGACGGCGGCATCATCGACGACCTGATGTTTTTCCGCAAAGCAGCTGACGAGATTTTTGTCATCGTCAACGGCGCCTGCAAGGTGGGTGACATCGCCCACATCCAGGCCAAGATCGGCAACCGCTGCCAGGTCATCCCGATGTCCGAATTTGCCCTGTTGGCATTACAAGGCCCACAAGCCGTCACCGCCCTGTCCCGCTTGGCTCCGGGCGTGGAGAAGCTGGTGTTCATGACCGGCGGCAACTTCACGGTCAACACCGGCACCCAAACCATCAACGTGTTCCTGACCCGCAGCGGCTACACCGGTGAAGACGGTTTCGAGATCTCGGTGCATGCTTCCGAAGCCCTGGCGCTGGCCAACGCCCTGCTGGCCCAACCCAAAGTCAAACCGATTGGCCTGGGCGCGCGCAACTCGCTGCGCCTGGAAGCCGGTCTGCCGCTCTATGGCAACGACATCGACGCCAGCACCACACCGGTCGAAGCCAGCCTGAACTGGGCCATGCAGAAGGTACGTCGTACCGACGGCGCCCGTGCTGGCGGCTTCCCTGGCGCTAGCAAAATACTAGCTCAACTGGCAGATCCAGCAAGGGCTACAAGCCGAAAACGTGTTGGATTGATCGCGCTGGAGCGTATTCCCGTGCGTGAACACACCGAATTGCAAGACCAGAGCGGCGCCCGTGTCGGTGAAGTCACCAGCGGCCTGCTGGGCCCCACCATCGACAAACCCATCGCCATGGGCTACCTGCCGCCTGCCTTGGCAAGCATTGGCACCCAGGTCAACGCCATCGTACGTGGCAAGCCAGTGCGCATGGAGGTGGTGGCCATGCCCTTTGTGCCGACCAACTATTTCCGCGGGTAGCCCCGGCGCGAATGCTCAACAATGAAATCTCCAACATCGGCTAGCAGCGTGCGTTGGGTGCGTAATGCAGCGAAATAAAGGAGGAGGTTTGGGGCAGTAGCCCCAAGCCGGGGGACATTCGCGAAGTTACGCACACAGCGCGCGTTGCGGGTAAATAAACACAGTTCAAGTTACATTTTTCTACGTTTCAATTCACTTTACGGAGCACCACATGACCATCAAATTCACCCCCGACCACGAATGGGTCCAAATCGACGGCAACAACGCCACCGTGGGCATCACCCACCATGCGCAGGACGCGCTGGGCGACGTGGTCTTTGTTGACCTGCCCGAAGTTGGCAAAACCTATGCTGCCAAAGACGCCGCTGCGGTGGTCGAATCTGTCAAAGCTGCCGCTGACGTCTACATGCCCGCCAACGGCACCGTCACCGAAGTCAACGAAGCCCTGCGCGCCGATCCCGCTTTGGCCAATACCGACCCGCTGGGCGCAGGCTGGTTCTTCAAGATGACACTGAGCAACCCGGCCGAACTCGACGGCCTGATGGACGAAACCAGCTACACCAGCTTTGCCGCTGACGCACATTAAAACTGCAGCCTGCCGCCGCCAGTGACCTGACTGGCGGCGCCCGCCCTGCTCTGCATCCTGTGATGGCCTTGTCTGGCCGCGTTTCCCGCCTGTTGTTTTGTCACCTCTGAGTCACCGCCATGCCCAACACCCCACCCCTGTCCGAACTTGAAAACAGCAGCGAATTCATCGCCCGCCACATTGGTGTGGACGCGGCCGATGAAGCCGTCATGCTGCAAGCCGTGGGCGCTGCCTCGCGCGCCGAACTGATCAACGAAATCGTGCCTGGCAGCATCCGCCGCAGCCAGCCCATGGCGATCCCACCCGCCATCACCGAGGCCGCTGCACTGGCCGAACTCAAAACCATTGCCGCCAAGAACAAGGTGGCCAAGAGTTACATCGGCCAGGGTTATTACGACACCCTGACCCCGGGTGTGATCCTGCGCAACATCCTTGAAAACCCGGCCTGGTACACGGCCTACACCCCCTACCAGGCTGAAATCAGCCAGGGCCGCATGGAAGCGCTGGTGAACTTCCAGACCATGATCACCGACCTGACCGCCATGCCGATGGCCAACGCCTCGATGCTCGACGAGGCCACCGCTGCTGCCGAGGCGATGACGCTGGCGCTGCGCATGAGCAAGTCCAAGTCGACCACCTTTTTTGTCGACAACGAGGTGCTGCCGCAGACCCTGGAAGTGATCCGCACCCGCGCCGAGCCGCTGGGTATCACCGTCAAAACCTGCACCGGCGACGAGGCCCTGGCCGACGAGAGTTTTGCGGTGCTGCTGCAATACCCCGGCGTGAGCGGTGTGGTGCGTGACGACCGCGAATGGATCGCCAACTACAAGGACAAAGGTGGCGTGGTGATTCTGGCCGCCGACCTGCTGGCGCTCACCCTCTTGACACCACCCGGTGAACTCGGCGCCGACATCGCGATTGGCACCACCCAGCGTTTTGGCATGCCCATGGGCAACGGCGGCCCACACGCCGCCTACATGGCCTGCCGCGACGAGTTCAAACGCAGCATGCCCGGCCGTCTGGTGGGTGTCAGTGTCGACGTGCACGGCAACCCGGCCTACCGGCTGGCGTTACAAACGCGTGAACAACACATCCGCCGCGAAAAAGCCACCTCAAACATCTGCACCGCGCAGGTGCTGCCCGCCGTCATCACCAGCATGTACGCGGTCTACCACGGCCCGCAGGGCTTGAAACGCATCGCCCAACGCGTGGCCAGCCTGACCGCTGTGCTGGCCGCTGGCCTGGAGTCGCTGGGCTACACCGTGGCCAATGCCACCGCGTTTGACACCCTCACCGTGGAAACCGGCGACGCTACCGCTTCGATAGCTAACAATGCCCTGCAGGCGGGGGCTAACCTGCGTTTGGTCTCCAAAGATAGCCTGGGCATCTCGCTCGACGAGACCAGCACCCGCGCTGACGTGGAAGCCCTGTGGTCCTTCTTTGCCGACGCGGTGAGTGGCTGGCCCAACACCGCCCGCCGTGGTGAAACCGGTGGCCGGGGTCGCACCTTGACCTTTGCCCAGGTGGAACCGATGGCCGACTCCTTGCTGCCCGCGAAGTTGCTGCGCACCAGCGCCTACCTGAGCCACCCGGTGTTCAACAGCTACCACTCTGAGACCGGCATGCTGCGTTACATCCGCCGCCTGTCGGACTTTGACCTGGCGCTGGACCGCACGATGATCCCGCTGGGCAGCTGCACCATGAAGCTCAACGCCACGTCCGAGATGATCCCGATCACCTGGCCCGAGTTCGCAGGCATCCACCCGTTTGCCCCGGCCGACCAGCGCCAAGGGTATGCCGAGCTGGACGCGCAGCTGCGCGCCTGGTTGTGCCAGGCCACCGGCTACGCAGGCATCAGCCTTCAGCCCAACGCGGGCAGCCAGGGTGAATACGCCGGCATGCTGGCCATTCGCGGTTACCACGCCTCACGTGGTGAAGCGCACCGCAACATCTGCCTGATCCCAAGCAGCGCGCACGGTACCAACCCCGCCAGCGCCACGATGGTCGGTATGAAGGTGGTCGTGACCGCCTGTGACGCCCTGGGCAATGTCGACATGGCCGACTTGAAAGCCAAATGTGAACAGCACAGCGCCAATCTGGCCGCGATGATGATCACCTACCCCAGCACCCACGGTGTGTTCGAAACCAATGTCAAGGAACTCTGCGCGCTGGTGCACAGCCACGGCGGACGCGTTTATGTGGATGGCGCCAACATGAACGCACTGGTTGGCCTGGCCGCACCGGGTGAGTTTGGTGGTGACGTGAGCCATTTGAACCTGCACAAGACCTTCTGCATCCCGCACGGCGGTGGCGGCCCCGGTGTCGGCCCGGTGTGTGTGGTGGCTGATCTGGTGCCCTTTCTGCCCGGCCATGCTGCCGGTGGTCTGGCTGGCTCTGGCGTGGGGGCTGTGTCAGCTGCACCTTTGGGCAATGCGGCCGTGCTACCGATCAGCTGGATGTACTGCCGCATGATGGGTGCAGCGGGCCTGCAAGCCGCGACCGAAGTGGCCATCTTGAGTGCCAACTACATCAGCGCACGCCTCAAAGACCACTTCCCCACGCTCTACACCAGTGTGCCGGTGGACGGCAAACCGGGTCGTGTGGCGCACGAATGTATTCTGGACGTGCGCCAACTCAAAGAGGCCACCGGTGGTGCCAACGGCATCAGCGCCGAGGACGTGACCAAACGCCTGATGGACTATGGCTTTCACGCGCCCACGCTGAGTTTCCCGGTGCCCGGCACGCTGATGGTGGAGCCCACCGAGAGCGAAACGCTCGAAGAACTCGACCGTTTCATCGACGCGATGATCGCCATCCGTGCCGAGATCGCCCAGGTCGAACAAGGTGTCTGGCCGCAGGACAACAACCCGCTCAAAAACGCGCCACACACCGCCGCTGCGCTATTGGAAGAAGAGTGGACCAAGCCCTATAAACGAGGGCTGGCGGCCTTTCCGGTGCCCAGCCTCAAACAAAGCAAGTACTGGCCACCGGTCGGCCGTATCGACAACGTTTATGGTGACCGCAACCTGTTCTGCTCGTGTGTGCCGGTGGGTGAATAGACCCTGAGGGTTTCGGCCCTCTGTGAAGCTTGTTGGAAGGTCGTACCTGTCATGGGGGCGACCTTTTTCTTTGGGCGCGAGGCGCCGCTAGACTCACGTTGCACTGAACAACATAGTCAGGAGGCCAGATTGACCAAGGAATCGCTTCGCATCGTGACCTGGAACTGCAACGGGGCACTGCGCAAAAAGTGTGACCGACTCTCTGACCTCCAAGCGGATGTCTACGTGATTCAGGAATGTGAAGACCCCAGCCAAACCGCTGACGCAGCGTACACCGCCTGGTGCGGCAAGCACCTGTGGGTCGGCACGCACAGAAGCAAAGGCATCGGCGTCTTCGCGTCAGGCGATCTGACCCTGCAGGCAGTCCCCCTCGATGTGGGCCGCTTGGAACTGTTTCTACCCTGCATCGTCAACGGCGACTGGCCGCTGCTGGCCACTTGGACCAAGAAGGCCAACTCTTCCACCTTTGGCTACATCGGGCAGTTGTGGAAGTTCCTGCAGATACATCAAACCTTTCTGATTCATCCGCGCGCCATGCTCATAGGCGACCTCAACAGCAATACCCAGTGGGATCAGTGGGACCGCTGGTGGAACCACTCCGATGTTGTGCGTGAGCTGTCTGAACTGGGCCTGGAGAGTTGTTATCACCGGCACTACTCAGAGGTGCAAGGCAAGGAAACCCGGCCTACGTTCTTTCTGCACCGAAACGCTGAGAAGCCTTACCACATCGACTATGGCTTCGCGGCACCGCAATGGGTCGTGCAAAACGTGACCCTTGGCACCAACGCAGACTGGCTGGCAGACAGTGACCACTTGCCCCTGGTCTTTGCTTTGGAGCGGTCAGACTGACGTCAAAAACAAAGGCACACAACGCCTCTTTGTGATATTGTCGGCAATATCATGAAAATCCGCGCTGTGCTGGACACCAACATCCTGGTAGCTGGTATTTCCAGCCAGCTCGGTGCATCGTTTGTGCTGCTGACACATGCCTTGAACCGGCGCTTTGAGCTGGTCGCTTCGCCAGCGCTGTGGCTCGAATACGAGGCGGTGCTCAAACGCCGCGAGATCATGATCCTGCATGGCCTGGCGGCCAACGATGTGGATGACATCCTGAACGCCTTGGCAGCGGTTGTGACACCCGTCCAATCGCATTATTTGTGGCGGCCGCAGCTGCGTGACCCCAACGATGAGATGGTGCTGGAGGCTACCGTCAATGGCCACGCCGACTATCTGGTGACGCTGAATGTGAGAGATTTCACATTGGCAACGAGTCGCTGGCAGTTCAAGCTGCTGTCACCTGGCCTCTTTTTACGTTTATTGGAGAACACATCATGAGCCAAGTCGCCCTGCGTTTGCCCGACTCACTGCACCAACACGCCAAGCAACTGGCGGCCCAAGATGACGCCTCGCTCAACCAATTCATCGTGACAGCTGTTGCCGAGAAGATTTCGGCCCTCAACACCGAGGCCTTTTTCCAAGAGCGCGCCCGCCGCAGCGACCAGGACAAAGCGGTGGCTGCCCTAGCCAAAGTTCGGCGGCTTGCACCACAAGCGGGTGACGAACGCTGAGCCGGTGCACACACACGCCCAGGTCCTGGATACGGCCCGCTTGCATCCGTTTCGCGGCCAGTCCCGTCATTAAAAAAACCGCCTGGGTAACCCCGGCGGTTTTTTTGTTGGGCGGGTCGAGCAGACCCGAGCGCCAGCTCAGGCCTTGCGCTGTTTGAGTGCGGTCTGGATCTGGCGCACATCCATGCCGAGTTCGGCGGCAAAGTCTTCCACGGTCTTGCCGCTGGCATCAAAGGCCCGCAGCAGGGCGGCCTGGCGGGCACGTTGCTGTTCCACCTCGTCAATCACCTCGTCGAGTAAGGCGGCGACTTTCTCATCCAGCGTGGTCAGGCGCGACAGGTAGTCCTGGCGGGTCAGGCCGCTGGCCTGGTAGGCGCTCAGCATCTGCTTGCGCAGTTTGGGCAACAGGTCTTCGTCAGAGCGCGCCTGGCGGCGCTGGAACACTTCCACGATCGACAGCAGCACATGCTCGGGCGCCACCGGCTCCACCACCTGGCCTAACAAGTCATGGCGCGGCAGGCCTTGGGCCACACTTTGCAAATAACGGGTAGAACGGGTGTGCACACCGAGTGCCAGCTTGAGCTCGTCCTTGGCAAACACTTCCGGGTGGGCCGCCAGCAGGTCCTGGAACACACCCAGCTTGAGCGGCACAAAACGCTGGCCAAACAGATGGGGGTACAGCTCAAACAGCTTCTCCAGCACCGGCTGGGCGCTGGCAAAGCGGTTTTTGCCCTTGGCGGGTGGTGTGCTGGCAGCTGCTGGCGCAGTGGCCGGGGCAAGGTTCTCCGAAGGTGAAGCGGTCATGGTCTCAGCGGAAACTGGCAGGATATCGGTCATGGCGTGGATCGGGTCGATCAGTTTGTTTAACCCGCGATTGTCATTCAAAGCGAGACTTCACTGGCATACTCAACGCCATGAAGCCCGCCAAATCGTCACCCACCCAAGAAGCTGGTCCAGGAAACCCCAGCTTGAGCGAGCTGCTGGCGGCTTACAAAAGTTCCAAAGGGCACTTTGACGAACTCGCGGGTGTGGTGTCAAACGGCGCTTTGCCCGGCCCCGAAGACACTACACAAAACATAGCTGCCATCCCTTTTATCACAAGGGATTGGGGCGATTTCTTCGCCACATTGCGCGACGACACCGCCGCCGACATGAACCAGCGCAGCATGGCGCTGGCGCGCCAGATCCGTGACAACGGCATCACCTACAACGTCTATGCCGACGAGAACGGTCCACAGCGCCCCTGGTCACTGGACCTGTTCCCGCTGCTGGTGGATGCAGCGAGCTGGCAACACATTGAGGCCGGTGTGCTGCAACGTGTACGCCTGCTGGAGCGGGTCATGGCCGATGTCTATGGCCCGCAAGAGCTGCTGGCCTCGGGCTTTTTGCCACCGGCCCTGGTACACGGCCACCCCGGTTATTTACGCGCCATGCACGGCATCCGGCCCGTGGGTGGGCGTTATTTGCACATTGCCGCGTTTGACATGGCGCACGGCCCCGATGGCAACTGGTGGGTGGTGGGGCAACGCACCCAGGCGCCCTCGGGCCTGGGTTACCTGCTGGAAAACCGCCTGGCGATCTCGGCCCAGTTTGGCACCGCTTTTGACAGCCTCAGAGTGCAGCGCCTGGCCAGCACCTACCGCGCGCTGATGGACAGCCTGCGCACCCTGAGCCCGATGGGGATGGATGCACACCTGGCCCTGCTGACCCCCGGCCCCTACAACGAAACCTATTTTGAACACGCCTACCTGGCGCGTTACCTCGGCCTGACCCTGGTCGAAGGCAGTGACCTGCTGGTGCGTGACGAGCGCCTGTTCCTCAAGACCCTCAAAGGCCTGGTGCCGGTGCACGGCCTGCTCAAACGTGTGGACGACCAGTACATGGACCCGCTGGAGTTGCGCGCCGACTCCACCCTGGGTGTGCCGGGCCTGCTGCAGGCAATCCGTGCGGGCAACGTGCTGGTGGCCAACACGCCCGGTTCGGCGTTTCTGGAGTCGCCCGCGCTGCTGGGCTTTTTGCCCGCGCTGTCGCGCCACCTTTTTGACGAAGAGCTGCGCCTGCCCGCCCTGCCCACCTGGTGGTGTGGTGAGAGCAGCGCCATGTTTGACGCCATGGTGCGGTTGCAGGAATGCGCCATCAAACCCACCTACCCGGGCTCCAGCAGCCACGCCAGTTTTGACGCAGTGCTGGGCGCCCGCCAGACACCCCAGTTGCTCAACGAGTGGGCTGGCCGTGTTGCCCGCCACCCCGAAGAACACACGGTGCAGGCCTACACCCCGCTGTCGCAAATGCCCACCTGGCAGGCCGAGCCAGACAAACAGCCCGGCCTGGTGCCGCGCTCGGTGATGCTGCGGGTGTTTGCGGTGTCTGACGGTGAACAGGGCTGGCGCGTGTTACCCGGCGGCTTGGCCCGCGTGGCCAGCAGTTCACAAGAGATCACCTCAATGCAGCACGGCGGCAGCAGTGCCGACGTCTGGGCGCTGACCACCGGCGAGGTGGACCACGCCACCCTGCTGCACCCGCACCTGACACCCGAGAGCCTGATGCAGCGCAAGCGCCTGGTCACCAGCCGCGCCGCTGAAAACCTGTTCTGGCTGGGCCGTTACACCGAACGCACCGAAAACGCGCTGCGCCTGGCGCGCCTGACCCTGGAATGCCTGCACGGTGAAGACCCCTCGGGTGTGCCGCTGCTGACCTGGCTGGGCCAGATGGCGGTGGCCAACACCCTGGTACTGCCCGGTGTACCCACTCCCTTGCAGGCGCCCCGGGTGTTTGAACGCGCCCTGATCGACAGCCTGGGCAGCACCCGCAACGCCACCAGCGTGGGCTTTTATCTGCGGGCCCTGAAAATGGCCGCGTCGAGCGTGCGTGAACGCCTGTCGCAAGAACACTGGCGCATCATCACCCGTGCCGAAGAGGTGCTGTTTGCCCGTTTTGCCGAACACCGCCAGCGCGGTGACTTTCCGGTGCAGCAGGCGCTGCAGATCCTCAAGGACACCAGCGACCACATGGCCGCGATCACCGGCGCCCAGACCGACCGCATGACCCGCGACGACGGCTGGCGCCTGCTGAGCATTGGCCGCCACATCGAGCGCCTGGGCTTTTTGTCCACCGCGCTGAACCAAGCGCTGGCCTGCAAGAGCCTGGAGACCGACAGCGGCTTTGACGCCATGCTGGAACTGTTTGACAACGCCATCACCTTCCATGCCGAGTTCCAGCAAAGCCGCGACATGGCGGCGATGATTGACCTGCTGGTGATCGACCGCGACAACCCGCGCTCGGTGTCCTGGGTGGCCCACACCCTGCGCGGCCGCCTGGCCAAGCTGGCTGGCAGCGATGCCAACCAGCTCTCGCCCTTGGCACTCAAGGTGCCCAACCCCAATGCCTGGGGGCTGGCGCAACTGTGTGAAGTGGCCCCCGACCTGGTGACACCGGCCATGGCCGGTACAAGCGGCGCCACGCCCCAGTACGAGCTGCTCAGATCGGTGCTGCAGCAGTGCGGCAACGCCGCCTACGAGGTCTCGGAAGACATCAGCGCCACCTATTTCACCCATGCAGGCCTGAGTAACCACAGCGTTGGCTTTTTATGAAGCTCAGCATCACCCATGAAACGATGTACGACTACCGCCCGGCGGTAGAGACGGCACAACACATGGCCTACCTGACACCGCGCGACCTGCCCAGCCAGCAGTTGCTGCACCACCTGCTGGAGATCACACCCCAGCCCGCCCAGATCAGCAGCACCGAGGACGTGTTTGGCAACACCCGGCATTTTTTCTCCTTGCAGGTGCCACACCGTCGGCTGCAGGTGGTGGCCACCAGCGAGGTCACCACCCAAACCAGCACCCTGCCCCGCCACCTGACCAGCTGGGAGGTGGTGCGCGAACGCTTTCGTTACCACGCGGCGGCGGTGTTTGACGCCGCCAACGAGTTTGTTTTTGCCTCCAGCATGGCGCCGCACCACAGCGACTTTGCGGCCTACGCGCGGCCCAGCTTCCCGCCCGGCCAGAGCCTGCTGCTGTGTGCGCTGGACCTGATGCACCGCATCTACCACGACTTCAGCTACGAGAGCCTGAGCACCGAAGTCAACACCCCGGCGCTTCAGGCCCTGGCGCAGCGCAAAGGGGTGTGCCAGGACTTTGCCCACATTTTTGTCGCCTGCCTGCGCTCCATGGGCCTGGCCGCAAGGTACGTCAGCGGTTACCTGCTGACCAATCCGGCTCCGGGCACGGTCAAGTTGCGCGGCAGCGATGCCTCCCACGCCTGGGCCTCGGTCTACCTGCCGGCCCAAAGCGCCAGCAACGACTTGCCCGCACTGCCCGCCTGCTGGGTTGACCTGGACCCCACCAACGACCGCGCGGGCTGGCCCTCTCCCGGTGAGGACTATGTGACCCTGGCCATTGGCCGCGATTTCTCTGACGTGTCACCGATGCGCGGTGTGATCCATGGCGGCGCCAGCCATGTGCTCACCGTGGGTGTGACGGTGGAGCCGGTGCCATCGATCAGTTTTGGCTCGGAACAAAGCCAAACGCAATCCCAAAGCCAAAGCCAATCGCAGTCACAAAGACAGGGCCCGCCCCCTGCAGCCGCCAAGTCCGGCGAGCCATCACGCGAACAGGGCCTGTAGCCACCTCGCTAGCGCCCTGCCCGATGCTGCGAGTTTGGGGTTTCGCCCGTCTCAAGCACGGCGAACCAGCCGTCTGAGGGACAATAGCGGCTTTGCCTGATCTTGTTTACCGCCCTGCCCCCCACTTCTATGACCTACTGCGTCGCCATCAAACTCAATGCCGGACTGGTGTTCCTGTCCGACTCACGCACCAACGCCGGGCTGGACCAGATCAGCACCTTTCGCAAGATGATCGTCTACGAAAAGCCCGACGACCGCTTCATGGTGCTGCTGTCGGCGGGCAACCTGAGCATTTCGCAGTCGGTGCGCGAAATCTTGCAGGTCGAAAAACTCAAGGACAACGACGACGAAGACGGCCTGACCATCTGGAACGCCAAAAGCATGTTTGACGCCGCCCGCGTGCTGGGCTCGGCCATCCGCCATGTGTACGAGCGCGACGCCGCGTCACTCAAGCTCGCCGGGGTCGACTTCAACGTCAGCCTGATTTTTGGCGGCCAGATCAAGGGTGAAGGCATGCGCCTGTTCCAGGTCTACTCGGCTGGCAACTTCATCGAAGCCACCCCAGAGACACCTTACTTCCAGGTCGGTGAATCCAAATACGGCAAACCGGTGCTTGACCGTGTCATCACCCCGCATACCCCGCTCGACGAGGCCGCCAAGTGCGCCCTGGTGTCGATGGACTCCACCCTCAAGTCCAACCTGTCGGTGGGCCTGCCGCTGGACCTGGTGGTCTACGAGGCCGACCGCTTCCAGACCGACAAGGTGGTGTGTATTGACGAGAACAACCCCTACTTCCAGATGCTGCACAACAGCTGGGGCGCCAAGCTGCGCGAGGTGTTTGACAGCATCGAAGACCCGATGTGGAACGGCGAAGCCACCGACGTGCCGCTGATGCAGAACGCCGGCCGCAGCCTGCCCCTGAAAAAAATCACCACCCCGCAAGAGAAACTGATCTGAAGATCGTTTTTTCACACGCCAACAGTTTTGGCGCCAGCACCTACCGCCTGATGTTTCAGGCGCTGCAGGCGCGTGGCGTGGTGACGCATGCGGTGGATCAGTTTGGCCACGACCCGCTTTACCCGGTCACCAGCAACTGGCCGCACCTGGTGCGGCAACTGCTGGACTTTGCCCGGCCTGTGGTTGCGCAAGCGGGTGAACCCCTGTTTTTTGTCGGCCACTCTTTGGGCGGTTTTCTGAGCCTGATGGCCGCGGCCAGGGCGCCGGATCTGGCGCGCGGTGTGCTGCTGCTGGACGCCCCCATTCTGGGTGGCTGGCGAGCCAACCTGGTGGGTGTGGCCAAACGCACCCAGTTGGTGGGCGCCATCTCACCCGGCAAGGTCAGCCGCAACCGGCGCAACCAGTGGCCCGACGCCGCAGCAGCCCTGGCCCACTTCCAGAGCAAACACGCTTTTGCCCAGTGGCATCCGCAGGTGCTGGCCGACTACATCAGCCATGGCACGGTCGACGCGTTGGTGGATGGTGAACCCCGGCGTGTGCTGCGTTTTGAGCGTGAGGTCGAAACCGCCATCTACAACACCCTGCCCGACAACCTGGACGCCATGCTGCGCCAGCACCCGGTGCGCTGCCCAGTGGCCTTTATTGGTGGCACCCGCTCGGCCGAGATGAAACAGGTGGGCATGGCCCTGACACAACGCGTGACGCACGGCCGCACCATGATGCTTGACGGCAGCCACCTGTTTCCGATGGAGCAGCCGCTGGTGACCGCCGCCGCCATCGAGGCCGCGCTGTTGAACCTGTCTGCCCTGCAGTTCTGATCAGGGGGCTTAGGCCGCCCAGGTCACCAGACCGCTCCAGGCGGTAGCCAGCACCACCAGGCCAAAAACAATGCGGTAGTAGGCAAAACCAACAAAACTGTGGGTTGAAATAAAACGCAGCAGCCAGCGAATACACAGCCAGGCGCTCAGGAACGACACCACCAGCCCAACCCCGAACAATGGCAAGTCTGCTACAGACAACAGAGCGCGCTCCTTATACAGGCTATAGGCTCCCGCCCCAATCAGCGTAGGAATCGCGAGGTAGAACGAAAAATCGGTAGCCGCCTTGCGCGACAGGCCCATCAACATGCCACCAATGATGGTGGCGCCACTGCGGCTGGTGCCCGGAATCATGGCAAAACACTGCACCAGGCCAACCTTCAAAGCGTCCATCGGTGTCATGGCATCCACGTCCTGAATACGTGCCACGGCCGGGTTTTTCTCCTGGCGGCGCTCGGCCCACAAAATGATGAAACCACCAATGATGAAGGTGCTGGCCACCACCACCGGGGTGAACAGATGGGCCTTGATGACCTTGCCAAACAGCAGCCCCAAAATCACCGCAGGCAAAAAGGCAATCACCACATTCAGCGCAAAACGCTGCGCCTGTTTGTCGGTGGGCAAAGCCACCACGGTGTCGCGGATCTTTTGCCAATAAACCAGAATCACCGCAAAAATGGCACCGGTCTGGATGGCAATGTCAAACACCTTGGCTTTGTCGTCATCAAAACCCAACAGCGCCCCTGCCAGAATCAGGTGGCCGGTGGATGAAATGGGCAAAAACTCGGTCAAACCCTCTACCAGCCCCATGATGGCGGCCTTGATCAGCAACACAATATCCACGCGCACTCCTTCTTTTGTTGCGGCATTATCACAGCGCGCATGTCTGGCCCATTCGTGGGATCATGCATGCCATTTCTGACAAACACACGACATGACTGACACGCTGGCGCTCCAATCCGTTCCACTGTTTCCGCTGAGTACGGTGCTGTTTCCAGGCGGCTATTTGCCGCTGCAGATTTTTGAGGTGCGTTACCTCGACATGGTAGGCAAATGTTTCAAAACCGGCGCACCGTTTGGTGTGGTCACCTTGAACCAGGGCAGCGAGGTGCGCCAGCCTCCCAGCAGCCTGCCAGACAACGCCCAGGTGGCTGACGAGATTTTTTATCCCACTGGCACCCTGGCGCGTATTACCGCGCTGAGCCGACCGCAGCCCGGCCTGATGCTGATCCAGTGCACCGGCGCACAGCGCTTTACCGTCAAAACACACCAGCTCCTCAAACACGGCCTGTGGGTGGCCGATGTGAACCTGCTGCCCGCCGACCAGAGTGTGCCCATCCCGCCCGATCTGCAGGCGGTGGCCAGCACCCTGCTGCGGGTCATCAACACCCTGCTTGAGCAAGAGCTGCCCGCTGACCAGATGCCAATCCATGAACCCTACCGCCTGGACGACTGCGCCTGGGTAGCCAACCGCTGGTGTGAGCTGCTGCCCATGCCGCTAGAACTCAAACACCAGCTGATGGCGCTAGACAACCCGCTGGTGCGCCTGGAGCTGGTGAGCGACCTGCTGGAGCGCAACGGCATCGCCACCTGAAGTTACATCAAACAAAGCGTTTGCAAGGCTTGCCAAGTGGCCCCATTTGGCACACGATAGCGCACTGCTTTCAGCCCCCACGACAACCGCACCCACCGAGCACCCACCATGAGCATCCGCTACGCCAACGTCCTCAACCACCTGCCCGAAACCAAGATGCGCCTGTACCCCACCAAGGTGATCAACATCATTGGTGGCCCGGGCAGTGACAAGTCGCTGTTTTCAGCGGCCATCGTGTTGCACCTGAGCCTGCAGGGCAAAACGGTGGAAACCATTCCCGACTTTGCCAAGTCGCTGGTCTGGCAGCAAAACTTTGAGGTGTTAAAAAACCAGTACTTCATTGCCCAGCGACAGTTTGAGATGCTCAACCTGATCGACGGCCAGGTGCACTTTTTGATTACCGAATGCTCTTTGCCCCAGGTGCTGTTCTACAACGAGAACTACTCGGAAAACATCTGCGACATTGCCAAAACCCGCGAGCAGATCCTGCAGTGGTACCGGCAAAACGACAACGTCAACGTGCTGGTGAAACGTGGCGACAAAAAATACGTGCGCTCAGGCCGTTTTCAGGACGAAGAACAGGCGCGTGAGGTAGACCAGGGCCTGCGTGAGATTTTGGTGCGTGAACGCCTGCCCTTCACCGAGCTGGCGCCCGACCTCAAAGCCATCCACGCGTTTGCCAACACGCTGCTGGTTTAGTCCGTGGGCCGGGGCCTCAGCCCCGGTGGCAGCCAGGCTGAAAAATAGGCGTTGATCTGCGCCTCATGCCGCTGCCACCAGACGCCCAAGGCCACCACACCCAGCCCCAGCAGGCTCAGCACAAAGGCAAAACCCAGGCTGTCACCAAACACCCGGTGTGACAGATAGCCCAGGTAAATCGCCACGCCCAGCCCACCAAACACAGTGAACACCCGCCGCCCGATGACCGCCCCGGCGAACACCAGCAGCAGGTTGATCAGGCAATACAAGGCCTTGCCCAACTCAGAGTCCGAGTCGCGCAGGCTCAGGCCACCCCAGAACATGATCGTGCCAAACAGGTACAGCCAAAACGCATAGTCCTGCCGCCATTCGGCCTCTAAGGCCTGGCGGCTGCGGGCATCGACCCACAGCGCGATAAACACCGTGGCAATGCCAAACACCAGCGACACATCGCGGGTGAACTCCCAGTCCCAATAACCCACGTCCGACCATATGGCCTGTGCCACATCCATGCTCATGTACCACAGCGTCACCGCAATCGGCATCACCATGAACGGCAGGCGGTAGCGCCACAACATCACCACACCGGCGGCCAGCGTCACAAACTCGAGCGTGAGCCAGCGCCAGTTGATGTGCGTGTGATAGGCCGAATAACTGGCTGGCCCGCCCGGCGGCCACCAGCCCAGGCCATGCTGGGCACACCACACCACCAGCGGCACCAGCACCACCGCCAGCGTGGCCAAAATGCCCGCAGGCACGCGCAGCTGGCGGCTTGCCAGGTGGTCGGCCACCTTCAGGCAGGCCAGCAGATAGGCCGCACTCAGCAGCATCAAGCCCCAGGGGCCAAAAGCGTCCCAGCTCAGGCGCAAAAACAGCGTCATGGCGCCAATGGCCACCATCCCGCCAAAGTAATACAGCGTGTTGGTGAAGCTGAAAGCTGGCCCGGCAGGCGCCGCAGCCGGTGATGGCCCGCCAGCCCCCGCCACCGGCTGCGCCAGCCGCGACCAGCGCGCCCACAAGGCATCGGCCTGCTGGCGGGTGATCAGCCCGTCCAACACGGCCTGGCTCAGGTCGGCCGGGCCAAGCCGCACCTGGGCGGGTTGATCGGGGTTGGGAGCGCGCGGTGGGGACATGGCTATAGG
>NZ_JAHFZF010000002.1 GCF_018619435.1 Rhodoferax sp. U11-2br
GTTGAGGTCACCCGCCATGCCCCCCACCCACAGCAGCACGACCAGTCGGGCGAGCGTTTTTGTTTTGCCCCAAAACTGCCCCAGACCCGCACGCACAGTTTTCAAGCTGCTGCAAAAACTGCAGCATGGCAGCCTCACCGTGCAGTTGCCCGATGGCAGCATGCAGCGTTTTGGCCAACAGACGCTGCCACATGCCACCCTGGTGTTGCACAACTGGACGCCGTTCAGCGCCGCGCTCAAGTCAGGCGACATCGGTTTTGCCGAGAGTTTCATCGCCGGTGACTGGAGCACCCCGAACCTGACCGAGCTGCTGCGCGTGTTGATCAAAAACCGCACCGAGGTCGAAGGTGTGATCTATGGCACCTGGCTGGGTCGGCTGCTGTACCGCATCAAACACCTGATGCACCGCAACACCAAGGCGAACAGCCAGAAAAACATCCACGCCCATTACGACCTGGGCAATGCCTTCTACAAGCTCTGGCTGGACGACACCATGAACTACTCAGCCGCTATTTTTGGCGGCGACATCACCCAGCCCATGGCCCAGGCCCAACATACCAAGGTGCGCCGCGCGCTCAGCATGGCCGGGGTGAAGGCTGGCGACCGGGTGCTGGAAATTGGCTGCGGCTGGGGCGCACTGGCAGAAAAAGCCACCACCGAATTTGGCGCCCACATCACCGGCGTGACGCTCAGCACCGAGCAACTGGCCTTTGCCCAGAACCGCATGGCGCGCTTGGGTGTGGGCCAGCAGGCCGATCTGCGGCTGCAGGATTACCGCGACATCAACGACGCACCGTTTGATGCGATCTGCTCGATCGAGATGATCGAAGCGGTGGGGCGCGAGTACTGGCCAACCTACTTTGCAACCCTGGCCAAGTTGCTCAAACCCGGTGGGCGCGCCTGTGTGCAGAGCATCGTGATCGACGACGCCTTGTTTGACCGCTATGTCAACTCCACCGACTTCATCCAGCAGTACATCTTTCCGGGCGGCTGCCTGCCTTGCCCACGTGAGTTCCGCGCCCAAGCGGCAGCGGCAGGGTTGGAGGTGGTGGACGAATACGCCTTTGGCCACGACTATGGCGAAACCCTCAAACGCTGGCGCGACGCCTTCCTGAGCCGCCGTGTCGAGGTGCTGGCCACTGGCTTTGACGAACGCTTCATGCACATCTGGGAGTTTTACCTAGCCTACTGCGAGGCCGCGTTTCTGGAAAACAACATTGACGTGCTGCAGTACACGTTGCGCAAACGTGCGGATTGATTCAGGACGACGTCCGTGACAACGCGTGGTCTATGGAAGTCCGGAGCCATTCCATGACGTGCCTGCCGATGTGGTCGGCGAAGCAGGGGCAGGCCGCGGGCCTCAGTCGCGCTGCGCTTTGCGACATCGGCCTACGGCCTGCCCCCGCCTCGCCTGAGACGGGGTTGGTATCGCTGCCTTGCGGAAATCCGGTTGTTGAACGCTTGTGGCCCCAGACGCTCACAGCAGTGGGTGGGGTATGGCGGGACACCGATGTCGCAAAGCGCAGCGCGTCTGAGGTGGCCCGCTCTACCCCGCCCACTGCCACTCGAGACGCAAGACATCCCGGAACTCTGCCACTCGCGACCACAAGCAACGCTGAAGCTTTGTTTGGCTCTTATCTGGGCCACACGCCATGAGCACCCCACTCACCTGGCAACAAGGCTGGCGCTACGGCCTGATGGGGCTACCGCTGGCCTTTGTGGCACTGCCGCTGTATGTGCTGCTGCCCAACCACTACGCCCGCAGCTTTGGTGTGCCGCTGGCCACGCTCGGTGCGGTGCTGGTGGCCGTGCGCCTGTTTGACACCCTGATCGACCCACTGCTCGGGCGCTGGGCCGATGGCCTGCACCAGCACGATCACGCGGCACAAAGTGCGCCAGCCCGGGTGCTGCGCTGGGCTGCGCTGGCCGCCGTGCTGCTGTGCAGCGGGTTTGCCTTGCTGTTTTTCCCGCCCGCCGCGCTGCACCACAGCCCCAGCCAGCTGCTGTTGTGGCTCGGTGCCACGCTGCTGCTGACCACCACCGCGTTCAGCGCGTTAACCATCCTGCACCAGGCATGGGGCGCACGGCTGGGTGGGGATGCGCTTTACCGCAGCCGCGTGGTCGCTTGGCGCGAGGGGCTGGGGTTGCTGGGTGTGGTCATTGCATCGATTTCGCCTGTCGCCCTCGGTTTACCTGCCACAGCCGCTATCTTGTTGGTAGTGAGTGTGGGCGGTTGGCTGGCCTGGCACAGTGGGCCCAGGCCGCAGGCCAGTGGTGTGCTGGTCTACCAGCCTGCCGCTGGTCGTTTGTGGCTGCCCTGGCGGCGTGCCCGGTTCAGGCGCTTGTTAGCCGTGTTCATGGTCAATGGCATTGCCAGCGCGATTCCCGCCACCCTGCTGCTGTTTTTTGTGCAGGACAGGTTGCAGGCGCCCGCCAGTGCCGAGCCGCTCTTTTTAGGCAGTTATTTTGTCTCCGCCGCGCTGAGCATCCCGTTGTGGCTCAAAGTGGTGGCTCGTCTGGGTCTGGTGCGCACCTGGGGGCTGGGCATGTTGCTGGCGATTGGCGTGTTTGCCTTTGCTGCAGGTCTGGGTGCGGGCGACGTGGCCGAATTTGTTGCCGTGTGTGCCCTCTCGGGTGTGGCGCTGGGCACGGACCTGGCCCTGCCTGCGGCTTTGCTCGCGGGTGTCATCCAGCGCAGCGGTGATCAGCAGCAGCTGGAGGGGGCTTACTTTGGCTGGTGGGCCTTTGCCAGCAAGCTCAACCTGGCCCTGGCCGCCGGGCTGGCGCTGCCTGCGCTGGGCCTGCTGGGCTACACACCCGGCGCCACCGACCCCGAAGCCTTGCGCACCCTGACCCTGGCCTATTGCGTGTTGCCTTGCCTGCTCAAAACGCTGGCCGCTGGCCTGCTCTACCTCCTCCTCATCCGAAAGAGACCATGAAACGACGATTGCTCCTATCAGCCAGCGCCGCCGCTGGCCTGGCCTTGAGTGGCTGCGCCTCCCAAGACATCGAGAGTTACGCCAGCCAGACCCCGGTGTTGGATCTGCGCAGCTACTTCAACGGCCAGCTCACGGCCTACGGGCTCTTCACCGACCGTTCGGGCGCGGTGGTGAAACGCTTCACCGTGCTGATGTTGTGCAGCTGGAGTGGCAACGAGGGGGTGCTAGATGAATCTTTCACTTACTCCGATGGCACCACACAAAAACGCATCTGGCGCCTGACCCAGCTGCCCGATGGCCGCTACACCGGCCGTGCCGACGATGTGGTGGGCCAAGCCAGCGGCCAGACGCGTGGCAATGCCTTCCACTGGACCTACACGCTGTCGCTGCCGGTGGACGGCAAGGTCTACGAGGTGCAGTTTGACGACTGGATGTACTTGATGACCGACACCGTGATGCTCAACAAGGCCACGATGCGCAAGTTCGGGATTCGCCTGGGCGAGGTCACGCTGGCGTTCACCAAACATTCGGTTTAACACCTTACAAACCAAGTTGGCCTCTAGCCCTTTATTGATAAGGGCAGGTAGCTATTATTTATAAAGCAAGCCATGTCCCTACTCAGCCCCCTGAACCCGCTTCTGACCGACTGGCGAGGCAAAACCGTCTGGATTGTGGGCGCCAGCAGCGGCATTGGTGCTGCCACCGCGCGGGCCTTGTTGGCCCAGGGTGCGCGGGTGGTGGTGTCGGCGCGCAAAGCGTCCGCCTTGCAGGCGCTGGCGCAAGCCCACCCGCTGTGCCAGGCCTTGCCGCTGGACGCCACCGATCAGGCCGCACTGCAACAGGCCGCAACCAGCCTGCTGGCCCAAGGCCCGCTTGACTGCGTGCTGTACTGCGCCGGCCATTACGAGCCGATGCGCGCCGACACGCTGGACGCGGCCAACATGCAGCGCCATGTGGAGGTCAATTACCTGGGCGCTTTGTACATGCTCGACGCTGTCTTGCCCGCCCTGCGTGCGCGTGGCCAGGGCCACATCAGCCTGGTGGGCAGTGTGGCGGGTTACGGTGGCTTGCCCAACAGCCTGGCCTATGGCCCGACCAAAGCGGCGCTGATCAACCTGGCCGAAGCGCTGTACCTGGACCTGCATCCATTGGGTCTTGGGGTGTCGATCATCAATCCAGGGTTTGTCGAGACACCACTGACCGCGCAGAACGACTTCAAGATGCCCGCGCTCTTGAGCCCGGACCAGGCCGCACAGGCGATTTTGTCGGGCTGGGCCAAGGGGCGGTTCGAGATCCACTTTCCAAAACGGTTCACGCTGTGGCTCAAGCTGCTGCGCGTGCTGCCCTACCGCGTCTATTTCCAACTGGTTCAGAAAGTCACGCAATGAGCACCACTACCCTGCCAACCGCCGACTACACTGCGGCCATCGAACGCATGGTGCAGTTTTTTGAAGCCGTGTCGCCACACAACCTCGACCACCTGGGTGAGTTTTACGAGCCGCAGGCCCGTTTTAAGGACCCGTTCAATGAGGTGGTGGGCATCCCAGCCATCCAGCACATCTTTGCCCACATGTTTGTGCAGCTGGAGCAGCCGCGTTTTGTGGTAACCACTCAAGTGCTGCAGGGCCAGCAGTGTTTTCTGACCTGGGAGTTCAGGTTTTGCTTCAAAGGTTTCAAAACCGGCCAGACCCAGACCATCTTGGGTGCAACCCATCTGGTGCTCAACGAGGCTGGGTTCATCACCCTACACCGCGACTACTGGGATGCTGCTGAGGAGTTGTACGAGAAATTGCCCGTGCTGGGTGGCCTGATGCGCTGGCTCAAGCGCCGCGCCAGTTCGTAAACAGCGAGTGCCTGCTGAGTAGCGGGCTGGCTCAAAGCCGGCTCCGACTAGGCGCGTCGACGCAGCTCAGTACGGCAATACCACGCAACGACGCTGGGGCGGTTCTTAGCCGATCATCAAACCGGTTGGGTGTCGATAAAGCTGGGGCGTTGCGCCAGCTTGTCGTAGAGCTTGTGCAGGTTGGGATGCGCCTCGCGCCAGTTGATCTGGGCAAAACGGAAGTCCAGGTAACCCAACGCCACTCCGACCGCGATGTCGGCCAGGCCCGGGTGGGTGCCGGTGTAGTAGGCCTTGTCGCCCAGGCCCTTGCTCATGGCTTGCAGCGCGGCATTGACTTTGTCGAGCTGCCGGTCTATCCAGGCCTGGCTGCGCTGCGCCTTGGTGCGCCCGCCCCAGGCGGCTTCCAACCGCGCAAGAATGGCAGCGTCCAGCAGACCGTCGGCCAGAGCCTCCCAGGTTTTGACCTCGGCACGTTCACGCCCCACCGGCGGGATCAGCTTGCCCACCGGGGACAGGGTGTCAAAGTACTCGACGATCACACGCGAGTCAAAAATGACATCACCGTTCTCCAGCACCAGGCAAGGCACCTTGCCCAGCGGGTTGGACTGAGCAATCTCGGTACCAGCGCTCCACACGTCCTCCAACACGTAGTCATAGTCGAGTTTTTTCTCGGCCATGACGATGCGCACCTTACGAACGTAGGGGCTGGTATTGGATCCAATGAGTTTCATGGGCATGTGGTAGGTGATCAGTGATCGTGGTTGTTTGGCCGAATTTTATCCGTCGAGATGAATCTGAGCTGACAGGTCTGGGCAATGCCCCATCCGCATGTGCAGCCAAGACTGAACACACAGTGCGCCCCTACAATCTTGCCCATGAGTACCCACGCCATCTCCGCCCTCTCACCTCTGGACGGCCGCTACGCCGCCAAACTTGCCAAACTGCGCCCCGCCATGAGCGAGTTGGGCTACATGCACCGCCGGGTGCAGGTTGAAGTCGCCTGGTTCATCGCCCTGAGCGACTGCGGCTTTGCCGAGTTCAAGCCTTTGTCACCAGGTGCACGCACCTATTTGCTCAGTCTGGTCAAGAACTTCTCGGCCACCGACGGCCTGGCCATCAAAGACATCGAAAAAACCACCAACCACGACGTGAAGGCGGTCGAATACTGGCTCAAGGCCAAGTTCGAGGCCCGCCCCGAACTTTTAGCTGCACAGGAGTTTGTGCACTTTGGCTGCACCAGCGAAGACATCAACAACACCAGCCACGCCTTGCAGCTCAAAAACGGCCGTGACCAGGTCTTGCTGCCCGCGCTGGACGGCATCATCAACAAACTGCGCGAGATGGCACACGAGTTTGCCGCCGTGCCGATGCTCAGCCGCACGCACGGCCAGACCGCCAGCCCGACCACCGTCGGCAAGGAAATCGCCAACGTGGTGGTGCGCCTGGTGGCGGCACGCGACAGAATTGCCCGGGTACAGCTGCTGGCCAAGATGAACGGCGCGGTGGGCAACTACAACGCCCACCTGTCGGCCTGGCCCGAGTTTGACTGGGAGGCCTTCAGCCGCAAGGTCATCGAGAGCCCCGAGCCGCTTGGCCTGGGCCTCACGTTCCAGCCCTACAGCATCCAGATCGAACCACACGACTACATGGCCGAGTTGTTTGACGCGGTGGCACGCACCAACACCATCCTGATCGACTGGGCGCGCGACGTCTGGGGTTATGTCTCGCATGGCTACTTCAAGCAAAAGCTCAAGAAGGGCGAAGTGGGTTCGTCCACCATGCCGCACAAGGTCAACCCGATTGACTTCGAGAACGCCGAGGGCAACCTGGGCCTGGCCAACGCAGTGCTGCGCCATCTGTCAGAAAAACTGCCGATCAGCCGCTTTCAGCGCGACCTGACCGACAGCACCGTGCTGCGCAACATGGGTGTGGCACTCGGTTACACCGTGCTGGCCTACCAGTCGCTGGCCACTGGCCTGGGCAAGCTGGAACTCAACGAGGCGGCCATCGCTGCGGATCTGGATGCCTCCTGGGAAGTGCT
Organism: Rhodoferax sp. U11-2br; assembly: GCF_018619435.1. GTDB lineage: Bacteria > Pseudomonadota > Gammaproteobacteria > Burkholderiales > Burkholderiaceae_C > Rhodoferax. Next base: position 6,824 of record NZ_JAHFZF010000002.1, read on the forward strand.
GGCCGAACCCATCCAGACCGTGATGCGCCGTTTTGGCCTGCCCGAGCCGTATGAACAGCTCAAGGAATTCACCCGTGGCGCCCCGATGACACGCGAACTCATGCAGGGTTTCATCAGCAAGCTGAGCATTCCCGAGTCTGAGAAAACCCGTCTTCTGGCCATGACGCCCGGCAGCTACACCGGCAAGGCGACCGACCTGGCCCGACGCGTGTAAGCAGCCCCTGATGGCCACCAAATCCACCATTTTCAAAGCCAGCCTGCAGATTGCTGACATTGACCACAGTTATTACGCCGACCAGACCCTGACGCTGGCGCGTCACCCCAGCGAAACCGATGAACGCATGATGGTGCGCCTGTGTGCGCTGGCACTGCAGGCGCACCAGCTGCAAAGTGTGTGTGGGGGCGACGGCATACTGGCTTTTGGCGCTGGTCTGAGTGACCCGGACGAGCCTGATGTCTGGCTGCGCGACTTCACAGGGCTGACGCGCCTGTGGATCGAAGTTGGCCAGCCCGAAGACAAACCGCTGTCCAAAGCCTGCAACAAAGCCGACGCGGTCGTGCTGTACGCCTTTGGCCAGGCCGCCGACATCTGGTGGAAAGGGATTGAGAGCAAACTCACCCGGCTTGACAAGCTGCAGGTCTGGCGTATCCCCAGCAGCACCGCCCAGGCTTTGGTGCCGCTGGCACAGCGCAGCATGGCGCTGCAAGCCACGATCCAGGAGGGTGTATTGATGCTGGGCGACGGCAAGCACAACGTCGACATCGAGCCGCTGCGCTGGAAATAGTGGCGTCAAGACCAGGTTCTTGATACAAAGGGGCACCTCCCACTGCTGCCCCTGCCATGACCACTTCTGATTTACAGCTTGTCCTCACCAGCCGCGATGCCCGTGGCCTGGTCACCCTGACACTGAACCGCCCGGACGCTTTCAACGCCTTGTCCGAGGCGCTGATGTCCGCCCTGCAGCAGGAGCTCGACAACCTCGCTACGGATGACAGCGTGTCTGTGGTGGTGATTGCCGCCGCTGGCAAAGCCTTTTGCGCCGGGCACGACCTGCGCGAAATGCGCGCCCAACCTTCACACAGTTACTACCAGGCACTGTTCAAACAATGCGCCAGGCTGATGATGCGCATTCAGAAGTTCCCGGTGCCGGTGATCGCCCGCGTACAGGGCATTGCCACAGCGGCGGGTTGCCAGCTGGTGGCGATGTGTGACCTGGCGGTAGCGGCCAGCAATGCACGCTTTGCTGTCAGTGGTGTCAATCTGGGCCTGTTCTGCAGCACACCCGGTGTGGCCTTGTCACGCAACCTGGGGCGCAAGGCCGCGTTCGAGATGCTGGTCACTGGCGAATTCATCAGCGCCCAGAAAGCCCTGGCAGAAGGCTTAGTCAACCGGGTGGCCGAGCCCGACCAGCTAGACGCCGAGTTGGCCCGCCTGGTCGATAACATCCTGGCCAAACCCCGCGCTGCGATCACACTCGGCAAAAGCTTGTTTTACCGCCAGTTGGAAAACGGCATCGAAGCCGCCTACCTGGACGCCGCGCAGACCATGGCCTGCAATATGATGGATGACAGCGCCGTGGAGGGCGTGCAGGCCTTTATTGAGAAGCGACCGCCAAACTGGCAGCGCGGCGCACCGATGAGCCAATCTTGACCTGGGCCTGGCCGTCGATCACCACCACATCTTTAACGCGGCAGGTGGTTTGCAGCGTGACCCGGCCCTTGTCACCAATCTCCAGCACGGTCACGGTGGCATGCACGGTGTCACCCGGGCGCACTGGAGCCAGAAACTTCAGGTTCTGCTCCAGATAAATCGTGCCAGGGCCGGGCAGACGGTTGGCCAGCACGGCTGAGATCAAGCTGGCCGACAACATGCCATGGGCAATACGCCCCTTGAACGGTGTGCTGGCAGCGTACTCCTCATTCACATGCAGCGCATTGACATCCCCCGACACCGCGCTGAACAGCAGGATGTCGGCCTCGGTGATGGTTTTGGCAAAGCTGGCGCTTTTGCCCACATGCAGGTCTTCAATGTCATAACCGTTTTGTTCGTTCATGGAGAGTCCTTGGATAGGGATTCGCAGATTGTCATGCCATGCCAATGGGTTGTACGCCCTCCGTCGACCCAGGTCTTTGCACCCACTTGCCAGATGATGGGTTCACACAAAGCCTGGCAAACCTATGCACCTCCACAAACATGGTTCACACCTCAATGAAGTGACGAAAATTGTCAGATAAAGTGCACAGAGTGACAAAAATGGCTTGGCATTTACAGGACTTTTTACGCGCATTTGGCTAAAAAGTCACTTGGAAAGCCACCCCAAGCCCGCTAACATCCCTGGCACGGAAGCTGCTGACTGGGCAGGGTTACCGTTTTTTATTCTTCACCTCAAGGAGCTAGTCATGAAGCGTTCTATGCAACAGGGTTTTACCCTGATCGAATTGATGATTGTGGTTGCAATCATCGGGATTTTGGCGGCCGTGGCGTTGCCAGCTTATCAGGATTACACGGCACGTGCCAAGATTTCTGAGGTCATCCTTGCCGGTTCTGCTTGCCGTACCAGCATCACGGAAACTTATCAATCTGCATCGTCAGGTTCTACCATTGCTGACAACGGTTGGGGATGCGAAGTTAGCGTCGGGTCTGGCACAAAATACGTTGCATCTGTAGCGACGTCAGGCACCGCCGCAACAAATCCAGGTCGAGTGACAATTACGTCCCAAGGCATCGCTACGGGCGCAAATGGGACTATTTTCATGCAGCCTTGCTCAAACGGCAACGCAACAACTTTCGCAACTTGCACGGCTCCTGTTTTGGGCGGAACAATTAGCGGATGGCAGTGCGGTCCCGGCACCGTTTTGGCTAAATTCTTGCCCGGTTCTTGCCGTTCATCGTAAGTTTTAATGTTTTCAAAAGCGGCTTCGGCCGCTTTTTTTATGCCAGCTTCACTTTCTCGCGTCTTTGGTGTCATTTGTTTCGCGCTGGCGTGGCTTGCTTATGACCACTACCGGCCTTGGGCAAATTTCCATTCCGAGGCCTTGGCCTTAGTCGGCATTGGTTTGCTGCATGCCAGCCAATGTCTTAACCGAAGGACGACCGCAAATGTCCTAGCTCCTCGCATTGTTTTTTGGGTGGCAGCTACGGCGCTGTTACCGTGGTTTCAATACTTGCTGGGCATCAGCCTGTTTGCGGGCGATGCGTTGATTACATCGCTGTACCTTTGCGGACTGGCGGCTGCGATTTGGATTGGGTATGGGTACGCCTTGGATACTACTAAGGGTCATGGGGCGTTAGCGTCCGTGTTTTATGTGCTCTGGTTTGTTGCCCTGGTGTCTGCAGCGATTGGTCTGCTGCAGTGGCTAAATCTACAAGAGATTCTGGCGATGTACGCGGTGCAAACCGATTTGGGTGACCGTGCCATGGGCAACTTGGGTCAACCCAATCAATTGGCAAGCTTGTTACTGATGGGCATGATCAGCCTGGCCTGGACGTTTGAGCGCAAACGTATTGGTCGGTTGGGCTTGATTCTTGGTATTGCGTTCATGACCATTGCCTTGGTTCTTGCACAGTCTCGCGCAGGCCTGTTGAGTGCGGTGGTGGTGGCAGTTTTACTGGTCTGGAAAAGCAGCGTCACACCATCGCGGCTGGCGCCGAGGTATGTGGTGGTCTGGCTGCTGGCCTACGGGGTGATGGTTCAGCGACTGCCCCGTGTCCAAGAAATATTGCTGATGACCGATGCCCGCAGCATGAATGTGGGCGTTGACAGTGCTCGCCTTACCATATGGAAGCAGGTGCTCAGTGGCATCAGCCAGGCGCCATGGTTCGGTTATGGATGGAACCAGACACCAACAGCGCATGCCGCCGGAGGCTTGGTTGTGCCTGGCAACATGACTTACACCAATGCACACAATATTGTGCTGGATATCCTTGCCTGGAATGGTATCCCGCTGGGGTTGTTGCTGACCTTGGTGTGTGCCTACTGGTTTGTCTCGCGTATGCGGGGTGCAACCCACCTCAGCTCTGTTTATGCCATGGCGTGCTTGTTGCCTATTGCTGTGCACAGTATGGTGGAGTATCCGTTTGCCTACTCGTACTTTTTGCTCACAGCTGGGTTGATGGTTGGAATCGTGGAGGCATCTCATCAGCGGACCAAAACCGTCAAACTCAATGTCCGTTGGGTTGGTAGTGCACTGGCGGTATGGTTCGCGCTTGGCGGGTACATCGTCTATGAATACCTCCAGGTTGAGGAGGACTTTCGTATTGTCCGTTTTGAGAACTTGCACATCGGTCAAACCCCAACTGAGTACAAAGCGCCAAATATCTGGATGCTGTCGCATCTGGGGGCCATGTTGACTGCGGCTCGGCAACAAGCTTCACCAGGTATGGGAGAAAAGGAACTGGAGAACCTTCGTAAGACTTCGTCGCGCTTTCCTTACGGAAGTCTGGCTTTGCGTTATGCCTTGGCATTGGGTTTGAACGGCAAACCCGTAGCAGCAACAAAACAGATGGCTGTGATTCGCGGCATGTACGGAGAGCATTACTATCAAGCGGCTGTCAGCGTATTAAGGGGATTACAAAGCGAAAAATATCCGGAGCTTTCTCTCGTCGTGACACCGTGAGCGAGCTGAGCGCATATTTTTGTCACGAAACCTTATTCAACTTAACACCAAGAGCATGCAGATGGAGTCCAGTTTTTGGAAAGATCGCTTGAAAGCTACTGCCATTCATTTGGGCATCAGCTTGACCCTCGCTGGACTAGCCGCGTTGCTGGTTTTTTTTGTTTGGTATCCCGCCCCATACTGGGAGATTTCCGGCGGACGCAATCTGTTTTTGCTGGTGGTTTCAGTGGACGTAATCATGGGTCCACTGATGACACTGGTGGTCTTCAACCGAAACAAGCCCAACCGGGAGTTGTATCGTGATCTATCTGTCATTGGGCTTTTGCAATTGGTAGCCCTGGCGTATGGATTGTGGACAGTAGCTGTTGCTCGGCCAGTGCACCTGGTTTTTGAGATCGACCGTTTTCGTGTCGTGCATGCGGTTGATATACCCGCTGAGTTGTTAGGCAAGGCACCAGCAGAATTGAGACAGCTACCGCTCATGGGCCCCACACTTTTATCGGTGCGTGCGTTCAAGGATTCAAAAGAGAGCTTTGACGCGACTATGGCTGCAGTTCAAGGCTTACCTCTTAGCGCCCGACCAGATTTGTGGCAAAGGTACGAAGATGCAAAATCGGAAATATTGAAAAGTGCAAGATCGCTGGCAGAACTAAAAACTCGTTTCCCCGCGCGCTCTGCCGAGATAGATCGGGCCATCCAAGCGTCACTTACACCGTCTACAGTTACAGCAGTGACGGATGTAGGGTATGTCCCCATGGTTGGTCGCAACACGTTCTGGACCGTGCTGATTGATATCAATACTGCCGGGATCATCGCCTTTGTTCCGGTGGATTCGTTTTGATGGAACAGACCATTACTTCTGGCATCGGCCAAACGTTTTTGTGATCAAGTGTGTTCCTATGCCTCGAAATAGCCGATCCGACGCGACTTGCTCTAGACTAACGGTTGCAAGTTGGATCAACAGCCTCTGAGGCTGATGCACTGTCAGAAGCTGTTCCACTGTCATCAATGCCCACCGCAGCCGCCTTCCTCTTCATCCTACTCCCCTGGCTGAACCCTTTTTCACCCGGCCCCACGGCGCAGGTGGGGCCGTTGTTGTTTGCCTGGGCCTGTGCGGCCGGGGTGCTGCTGACGCTGGTCTTTGATCGGCAGCGCGGTGAAAACCAGCAGATGGTGAAAGCCGTGGTGTTGGCCTGGGCGCTGGCGGCGGTGTTGAGCGCGGTGCTGGGTCTGTTGCAGTACTTTGGCAAGACGGCTGTGTTTGGCATCTGGGTCAACCACACCGAGCTGGGCCAGGCGTTTGGCAACCTGCGCCAGCGCAACCAGTTTGCCACGCTGCTGAGCATCGGGCTGGTGGCGCTGTTGTGGCTGGTGGCCCGCTCGGCGTCTTACACCACGACTGCGGCGCCGGTGGGGATGCTGCGGCTGCGGCCGAGCCAGCCGCGCTCGGCGTGGCCGTCGGCACGGCTGACGCTGGTGCTGGTCGCTGGGGTCTTGTTGGGTGCGGGCAATGCCGCCTCGGCGTCACGCACCGGGCTGTTGCAGCTGGTGCTGATTCTGCTGCTGAGCCTGTGGTGGCAGCGCAAGGTGCCCAGACCCCAGGCGCGCCGCGTGTTCAAGGTGCTGCTGGCGGCGCTGAGTGCCTACGCGGTGGCAAGTGTTGCCCTGCCGTGGTTGGCCGGGCTGGACCCTCTCAGCAGCGGCGCCTGGGCACGTCTGCGGGCGGGTGATGCCACCTGCGCCAGCCGACTCACGCTGTGGGGCAATGTGCTGCATCTGATCACTCTCAAGCCGTGGACGGGTTGGGGCTGGGGTGAACTGGACTACGCCCACTTCATCACCCTGTACCCGGGCACCCGGTTTTGTGACATCCTGGACAACGCCCACAACCTGCCGCTGCATCTGGCGGTGGAGCTGGGTCTGCCCATGGCGCTGGCGCTGTGTGGCCTGGCCCTGTGGCTGCTGTGGCGTGGCCAGCCCTGGCGCGAGCGCCACCCGACTCGCCAATTGGCCTGGGGTGTGCTGGCGGTGATTACGTTACACAGCCTGCTGGAGTACCCGCTGTGGTACGGGCCGTTCCAGATCGCTGCGGCCTTGAGTCTGTGGCTGCTGTGGTGGGTACCGCCCCATGGCGGCTTGGCATGCGCTTACAAACGTTATTGTGCCACAGCCCTTTATTTATATGGTTTATCTGCTATTTTTTTGTTAGCTTATTGCAGTTTTGCCTATTGGAACTATTACTTGGCCAGCCAGATCTATCTGGACCCGGACCAACGCGCCAGCGCCTACCGCGAGCGCACGCTGGACAAAATTCGCGGTGTCTGGCTGTACCAGGATCCGGTGGGTTTTGCCGAGCTGACCATCACCACGCTGACCCCCGCCAATGCGCCTGCCATCAACACCCTGGCCAAAAACATGCTGCACTTTTCACCCGAGTCCCGCGTGGTGGAGCTGCTGCTCAACAGCGCCTTGCTGCTGGGTCGTCACGATGAGCTGGCTTTTTACGCTGCGCGGTACCGGGCGGCGTTTCCCAAGGACTATGCGGTCTGGGCTGCCAAACATGGCGCGGCAGCGCCCGCACTGTGAACAAACCGGTGCCTACCCACCCGCCACAAAATGCCCCGACTTGCCGCCATGTTTTTCCAGCAGCTGGCAGCCGGTGATGACCATGCCACGGTCTACCGCCTTGCACATGTCGTAAATGGTCAGCAGCACCACCTGCAGTGCGGTCAGGGCTTCCATCTCAACGCCGGTGGGGCCCACGGTTTCTGCGGTCACGGCGCAGAAAACGGCGCTAGCCCTTGTTGAATCAGCCTGAATCACTTCAAACTCGATAGCTACCCGGGTCAGCGCCAGCGGGTGGCACAGCGGGATGAGTTCGCTGGTTTTTTTGGCCGCCATGATACCGGCCACGCGGGCGATGCCCAGGACATCGCCTTTTTTGGCACTGCCGCCGGTGATCAGCGCCAAGGTGTCGGGCCGCATCTCGATGCGGCCTGCGGCCACTGCCACACGGTGGGTGGCGGCCTTGCTGGCCACATCGACCATGTGGGCCTGACCTTGTGCGTCAAAATGGGTGAGGGTGCTCATGACATACCGTTTCAAGATGGGTGGCTGGGCAGGCCGGTAGGACCGAACCTTTACACGCGGCTGGCATCATACGGGCTGACGCGCACCACAGGCGCTAACTATGGACCTTCTGGGGACTGTATGCCTCGCAAACTATTTATGAAAAATCGGCCTCTAGCCCTTATCAATAAAGGGCGTATAGCTATTTTTTTTGCATTAACTTGTGCCTGGCTGCCCGCCAGCCTGACAGCCCAGACACCCGTGCCCGGCAGCACCGACAGTGCCTCGTCAAGCTTGCCGCAGCTCGGTGACGGCAGCGCCCTGGCCAGCGCCGAAGAGCGCCGCCTGGGTGACCGCATTGCGGCCGAGCTGTTTCGTGACCCCGATTACCTGGATGACCCGGTGTTGGCCGACTATGTGCAAGGGGTCTGGCAGCCGCTGCTGGCCGCTGCCCGCCTGCGTGGCGAACTGACACCCGAGCTGGACGAACGTTTTGCCTGGCACATCATGCTGGGGCGCGACCGCACGGTCAACGCCTTTGCCCTGCCCGGTGGTTACCTGGGGGTGAATCTGGGGCTGCTGGCGGTGGTGAGCAGCCGCGACGAGCTGGCCTCGGTGCTGGGGCACGAGCTCAGCCACGTGACACAGCGGCATATCTCGCGCCTGATTGCCAAAGACAGCGCACAAACACCCTGGCTGATCGGCGCCATGATCCTGGGCGCACTGGCCGCCAGCAAAAGCGCCGACGCGGGCAGTGCGCTGATGGTAGGCGGGCAGGCCGTGGCGGCGCAAAACCAGCTCAATTTTTCACGCGACATGGAACGCGAGGCCGACCGTGTCGGTTTTGGTGTGATGACCCAGGCCGGTTTTGACCCGCTGGGTTTTGTCACCATGTTTGACAAGCTGCAGCAGGCCGCACGGCTCAACGACAGCGGCAACTACCCCTACCTGCGCAGCCACCCGCTGACCACCGAGCGCATCGCCGACATGCAGTCGCGCCTGCCCCTGGGTGCGCCGCATGCGGTGGCTATCGCACCCACCCTGCTGCACGCCATGATGAGCACCCGCGCCAAGGTCTTGTCCAACCCCGGTGTGGATGCCTTGCGCAGCTGGCTGGCACAAGCCGATGATGCTGGCTCACGCGTGCTGCCTGTAGCACAACAGGCGGGCACGCTCTATGGCGCCGCGCTGGCCGCCAGCCTGCTGCGCGAACCGGTGCAAGCGCGGCGTTATCTGGCCCGGCTGCAAGCCCTGACGGCGGTGGATAAGCAGGCGACGGCGACGGTACGCTGGCTGGGTGCAGAGATTGACCTGAACGCACGTGACCTGACACCAGCACAACTGACGAGTCTGGCGACCAGCCTGGGCTTGACCCAGGGCGCCAGCTTGCCGCTGGCCCAGATGCGCCGCCCGCTGCTGATCTTGCAGGCCCAATTGGCCTTGCAGCTCAAACAGGCTGACATCTTGGGTCAAAGTATCCAGAACCTGCAAACCTGGCTCAGCAGCCAGCCGCAGGACGCCCTGGTCTGGCAGACGCTGGCAGGTTTGTATGGGGCCCAGCAACAGGGCCTGCGTGCCCTGCGCGCCGAGGCCGAGGCGCAAGCTGCGCGGCTGGACTACAACGGCGCGATGGACCGGCTGCGCGCCGCACAAGACCTGATGCGCAGCAACGAGGCACTGGGTCGGGCGGCCGACCACATCGACGCGTCCATCATCGACACACGCCAGCGCCAGATCGCGGACTTACTTAAACAGCAGGCGCTCAAACACTGAGTCAATCACAATGCCCAGCACGGAGTAAATCAGCGAGCCCAGCAGCGCCGCACCAAAGCCTTGCACGTGAAAGCCCTCCAACACCCCTGAGGCGGCCCAGAACATCAGGGCATTGATGACAAACAGGAACAGCCCCAGCGTGACCAAGGTCACGGGCAAGGTGAGCAGCACCAGCACCGGACGCAACACCATGTTGAACAGCCCGATCACCAGCGCAGCTTTCATGGCCGCACCAAAGCTGCCAACCACCACGCCGGGATAGAGATAGGCCACACACAGCAGGGCGGCGGCGCTGAGCAACCATTTGAGGATAAGTTTCATGGGGGCAGCTTAACCCCAAAACCTGATCTGCCCAGGCTGCAAGGGGTTTAACCCACCAGTTGTTGGCTGACCTGGGCGCCGCGTTTTTTCCACCAGCCAGCCATCATCACCCCGCCCACCACCAGCACATACACCACCCAGCGCGCCGTTGTTTGCCAGGGGGAGGCCAGGACATCGCCGTGAAATGGACCAAACACGCCGTTGAGCACCGGTTCACTCACAATCATCTTGGCGGCGGTCAAGGCCAGCACCGCACCACCCAGCTGGACAATGAGCGGAAACCGCTGCACCAGCCTGAGTACCAAGGCGCTGCCAAACAGCACAATCGGCAGACTGATGAGCAAACCAATGACCACCAGCTCCAGCGCACCGTGCGCCGCACCCACCACGCCGAGCACGTTGTCAACACCCATCAGCGCGTCGGCCACGATGATGGTTTTCATGGCGGCCCAAAAGGTGTTGGCCACCGGGTCGGCCGGGGTTTCGTCGGTATCGTCGGCCAGCAGCTGGTAGGCCACCCAGATCAGACCGAGCCCGCCCAGCAACAGCAGCCCCGGGATATGCAGCAGCCAGACCGTGCCAAACGCCAACATGGCGCGCACCGCAATCGCACCAACGGTGCCCGAGACCACCGCCAGGTTTTGCAGATGGGGGGGCAAATTGCGCGCTGCCAGCGCAATCACGATCGCGTTGTCTCCGGCCAGCACCAGATCAATCAGCACAATGGCCAGCAGGGCCCACCACCAGGTGGCAGAAAACAGTTCCATAGGTGTTAGGTCAGTTCAAAACCGCCATCTTGCACCTTGCCACGTGAAACACCTTGCACCACGTCAACACTTGCGCAAAATGGCATCCAGAAAACACACAGCCCTGGGCCAGGTGGTATTTGGCCAGGGCTGACGGGGGTGTACACACAACACTGACGCGGGCTGTGGCACAGCCGAGGTCTGTTACAGCGAGATGCCGCCCGAGACTTCGATGACTTCACCATTGATGTAGCTGGCTTCGTCACTGGCCAGGAAAGCGTAGACATTGGCGATTTCTTCGGGTTTGCCCAGGCGGCGCGAGGCCACCTTCTCAGCCATCTTGGCCAGCACTTCAGCGGGCATGGCGGCCACCATCGGCGTGGTGATGAAGCCAGGCGCCACAGCATTGGTGCGCACACCCTTGGGGCCGAGCTCGCGGCTCCAGGTCTTGGTGAAACCGATCACACCAAATTTGGTCGCGGCGTAGTTGGTCTGGCCAAAGTTGCCATACAGGCCCACCACCGAGCTGGCGTTCAGAATCACGCCGCTGCCCTGGGCCACCATGCCATCCGCGACCGCTTGGGTGCAATGGAACACACCCTTCAGGTTCACATCAATCACCTTGTCGAACTGCGCTTCGGTCATTTTTTGCAAGCGGGCGTCTTGCGTGATGCCAGCATTGTTGACCAACACGTCGATGCGGCCAAACTTGGCCTTGACCTGAGCCACCACCTCATCCACCACAGGGCGCTGGGTGACATCCATGACAAACCCTTCGACGGTGGCGCCCAAGGCGCGGCATTGGGCGACTGCCTCGTCCACCGCCTCTTGTTTGACGTCACAAACAATCACGATGGCGCCTTCCTGGGCGAACTTGATGGCGGTGGCCAGGCCAATGCCCTGCGCCGCGCCGGTGATGATGGAAACCTTGTTGCTGAGACGTGCTGTCATGATGATCCCCGGTGGTTGGTGAGTAAAAGCCCCAAAGATTCTAGAACCCGGAGATTGCACCAAGTTGACAGCGATAACAAGCTTTAAAAGTCGTAATCCACGGTAATTGGCGCGTGATCCGAGAATTTCTCAGCCTTGTAGATCGCCACCGCGTGGGCACAGGCAGCCAGTTGCGGTGTCGCCAGGTGGTAGTCCAGCCGCCACCCCACATTCTTGGCATAAGCCTGGCCGCGGTTGCTCCACCAGGTATAGGCCTCGTCGGTGGCCGTGGGGTGCAGTTGGCGGTAGACGTCCACCAGGCCGCCTTCGCCCAGCAGCTTGGTCATCCAGGCCCGCTCTTCGGGCAAAAAGCCTGAGTTCTTCTGGTTGCTTTTCCAGTTCTTGAGGTCAATCTCTTTGTGGGCGATGTTGACGTCGCTGCACACGATGAACTCGCGTTGCGCCTTGAGCTGTTGCAGATGCGGGTAGATCAGGTCCAGAAACCGGAACTTGGCCTGCTGGCGCTCTTCACCCGACGAACCACTGGGAAAGTAACAGCTGATGATGGAGCGCCGGACCGTAGGGGTGTCAAAACGGAGCTCCAGGTAGCGGCCCTCGGTATCAAACTCGGCGCCGTCAAACCCGGCGATGACCTCGCTGGGTTCCTGGCGGCTGTAGATGCCCACGCCGGAGTAACCTTTTTTGTCGGCCAGATGGAAGTAACCCGTCAAACCCGCCAGCTGCTCAAAGCGGTCAGCCAGGTCGGGGGCCTGCGCCTTGACCTCTTGTACACAAATACAATCAGGCGCGGTTTTGTCGATCCATGCCTCCAAGCCCTTGCTGGTGGCGGAGCGAATACCATTGAGGTTCAGGCTGGTCAATTTGAACAAGGAATTCCCCATGTCAGAGTGTGTCGAAATCGAAACCTGTTCCAGCCCGGGCCAGGACAGTCTGGCGCAAGACTTTGTGCAGTTTGCGGTGGCCAGCGGTGTGCTGCGCTTTGGTGAATTCAAAACCAAAGCCGGCCGCTTGAGCCCCTACTTTTTCAATGCCGGCCTGTTCGACGACGGTGCCAAGCTGGGCAAATTGGCGCAATTCTATGCGCAGCGTCTGCTAGGCAGCGGCATCGAATTCGACATGATTTTTGGCCCTGCCTACAAGGGCATTCCGCTGGGCGCCGTACTGGCCGTGGAGCTGGCGCGCTTGGGCCGCAACGTGCCTTTTGCCTACAACCGCAAGGAAGCCAAGGACCATGGCGAAGGTGGCTCGCTGGTGGGTGCGCCACTGCAGGGCCGGGTGCTGATCGTCGACGACGTCATGTCTGCAGGCACGGCCGTGCGCGAGTCCATTGCGTTGATCCAGCAGGCGGGTGCCACCGCGCATGCGGTGGTGATCGCGCTGGACCGCCAGGAAAAAGCCACGGAAAACGGCCAGGACGTCGAACACAGCGCGGTGCAATATGTGCAGAACCAGCTCGGTCTGCAAGTCTGCTCAGTGGCAAAACTCAACGATTTGCTGCAGTACCTGCAACACCACCGTGTGCCCGGGCTGGCCGATGCCCACGAACGGGTCGCTGCCTACCGCGCACGCTACGGGGCAGATGGCGCATGACCCAGGCCCACGCTCCCGGGTTGTGGCAACGCGGTGGCGGTTTGGCTGGTGGGCTGGTGCTGGGCTGGCTGGCGGCGCTGGGCCACGGGGCGGTGCAGGCGCAGCTACCTACGCCTGAGATCTATACCTGCCTGGATGCCCGGGGGCGCAAGCTGACCTCGGACCGCCCGATTGCCGAGTGCCGTGACCGTGAACAAAAAATCCTCAACCCCAGCGGCACCGTGAAAACCCGGATTGGCCCGACCTTGACCGCCAAGGAGCGCGCCGAACAGGAAGCCAAAGAGAAGGCCGAACAGGCGCAACGCGCTTTGCTGGAAGAAGAAAAACGCCGTGACCGCGCCCTGCTGATCCGTTACCCAACGCAAAGCGCCCACCAGCTGGAGCGGGCCAACGCGCTGGACCACATCAACCGCGTCAAACAAACGGCACAGGTCCAGGTCACCGACCTGCAAGCCCAAAAGACCAAGCTGTTGGATGAGATGGCCTTTTATGCCAAAGACCCCAGCCGCGCGCCGCTGCGGCTCAAGCGTCAGATCGATGAGGTCAACCAGACCCTGGCCGCGCAGGGCCGGTTTCTGGCCGACAAAGATGCCGAGATCACGCGGGTCAACGCCCGCTTTGAAGTCGAGCAGCAGCGCCTGATGCCGCTGTGGCAGCAGGCCACCGCGCCCAAACCCGACTAAGCAGCGAGTTTTTTCTTCAGCAGCTCGTTGACCAGCTGCGGGTTGGCCTTGCCTTGGCTGGCTTTCATGATCTGGCCCACCAGCGCGTTGAGCGCCTTGGCATTGCCCGCACGGAACTCGTCCACGTTTTTCGGGTTGGCGGCGAGCACGGTGTCCACAATCTTCTCCAGCGCGCCGGTGTCGTTGCTTTGTTTGAGGCCTTTGGCCTCAATCACAGCATCCACCTCGGTTTGTGGGTCGACCCACAGCACATCCATCACCTGTTTGGCCGCATTGTTGGAGATGGTGCCGTCCTGAATCCGAGTCACGAGTTGCCCCAGCTGTGCGGGTGTGACCGGGCAGGCGCTGATGTCAGATTCAGCGGCATTCAGACGCCGCGAGATCTCACCCATGATCCAGTTGCCGACCAATTTGGGCTGGCCGCAAGCGGTAGTAGCCGCTTCAAAATAGCTAGCAATATCCCGGCTCTGGGTCAGGGCTGTGGCATCGTAATCCGATAAACCGTGGTCTTTGACAAAACGCGCCGCCATGACACGCGGCAGCTCGGTCATGCCAGCACGCACGCGCTCCACCCACTCGGGCGCAATCACCAGCGGTGGCAGATCCGGGTCAGGGAAATAGCGGTAGTCGGCAGCGTCTTCCTTGCTGCGCATTGCGCGGGTTTCACCGGTGTCGGGGTTGAACAACACGGTGGCCTGCTGGATGGCGCGGCCATCCTCAATTTCGTCGATCTGCCAGCGGATCTCGTAGTCGATCGCCTGCTGCATGAACTTGAAGCTGTTGAGGTTCTTGATCTCGCGCCGGGTGCCCAGCGGTTCACCGGGTTTGCGCACCGACACATTGGCGTCACAGCGGAAGCTGCCTTCTTGCATGTTGCCGTCGCAGATGCCGATCCAGGTGACGATCTTGTGCAGCTCTTTGGCGTAGGCGACCGCCTCAGCGGTGGAGCGCATGTCGGGCTCGGTGACGATCTCCAGCAGCGGTGTGCCGGCGCGGTTCAGGTCGATGCCGGTCTGACCGATGAAGTCTTCGTGCAAGGACTTGCCCGCGTCTTCTTCGAGATGGGCGCGCACCAAGCGCACCGATTTTTTCTCGTCAGCCAAATAAAACTCAACCGAGCCGCCCTGAACCACCGGGATCTCGAACTGGCTGATCTGGTAACCCTTGGGCAGATCGGGGTAGAAGTAGTTCTTGCGGGCAAAAATGCTGCGTGGTGCAATGTGCGAGCCCAGGGCCAGGCCAAGCTCAATGGCCCGCTCCACCGCGCCCTTGTTCATCACCGGCAGCGTGCCAGGCAAGGCCAGATCCACTGCGCAGGCCTGGGTGTTGGGCTCGGCACCAAAGGCGGTAGCCGCCCGGCTGAAGATCTTGGACCGGGTGGACAGCTGGGCGTGGGTCTCGAAACCAATCACGACCTCATAACCCCTTACCAGCAGGGGCTTTTGTGCTACATATTTTGTATCAGTCATGGTGTATTTTCTCAGATACCTTGCGGGCGACGGGTATGCCAGTCGGTGGCCTGCTGGAAGCGGTGTGCCACATTGAGCAGGCGTGATTCGCTCAGGTGGTTGCCAATCAGCTGCAAACCCACCGGCAGGTTGCCAGCGCCAAAACCCACCGGCAGGCTCATGCCGGGCAGCCCCGCCAGCGAGGCTGGCAAGGTGAAGATGTCAGCCAGGTAATCAGCCAGCGGGTCATTGCCATGGCCGCCCAGCGCCCAGGCCACCGTGGGTGCCACCGGCCCGGCGATCACATCACATTGCTGGAAGGCTTGCTGGAAGTCGTCGGCAATCATGCGGCGAATCTTCTGCGCCTGCAGGTAATAGGCGTCGTAATAGCCGTGCGACAGCACATAGGTGCCGATCATGATGCGGCGCTTGACCTCGTCGCCAAACCCTTCGGCGCGGGTCTGTTCGTACATGTCGTTGAGGTCCTTGAACTCTTTGGCGCGGTGGCCAAACTTCACCCCGTCAAAACGACTCAGGTTGCTTGACGCCTCGGCAGGCGCAATGATGTAGTAGACCGGAATCGACAGCTCGGTGCGCGGCAGCGAGATCGGCACCAGCCGGGCGCCCAGCGCCTCGTATTCTTTCAGCGCGGCGTCCACTGCAGCACGCACATCCGGTGCCAGGCCTTCACCAAAAAACTCGGCGGGTACACCAATACGCAGGCCCTTGATCGGCTCCGCCAGCGTGCGTGTGAAATCCTCGGCAGGCACATCGAGCGAGGTCGAATCCCGCTCCGGGTCTGGACCACACATGCTGGAAAGCACCAGGGCGCAGTCCTGCGCGCTGCGCGCCAGCACGCCGGCCTGGTCGAGGCTGGAGGCAAAAGCCACCATGCCGTATCTTGAGGCCCGCCCATAAGTCGGCTTGATGCCGGTGATGCCGCAAAACGAGGCGGGTTGACGGATCGAGCCACCGGTGTCGGTACCCGTGGCGACTGGCGTCAATCGGGCAGCGACCGCGGCGGCGCTGCCGCCGGAGGACCCACCCGGTGTGCGGGTGATGTCCCAGGGGTTTTTCACCGGGCCAAACGCCGAGTTTTCGTTGGCCGAGCCCATGGCAAATTCGTCACAGTTGAGCTTGCCCAGGGTGACAACACCGGCATCGGCCAGCCGTGACACCACCGTGGCGTCAAACGGTGAGTGGTAACCGTCCAGCATGCGCGAGCCCGCTGTGGTGGCGAAATCGCGGGTGACAAAAATGTCCTTGTGCGCCATCGGCACACCTTCGAGGACACCAGCGCTGCCAGCGGCCAAACGTGCGTCAGCGGCACGAGCCTGGGCCAGCGTGGCATCTGTATTGGTTTCCAGAAAAGCACCCAAATCGGTGTGTGACTGGGCACGCGCCAGGAAATGCTGCGCGGTTTCAACCGCAGAGACCTTGCGGTCACGCAGCGCGCTGGCCAGTTCGGCCACGGTCAGATCGTGAAGATCGGTAGATTGCGTCATGATAAAAATGGGGTTGGCTTATTCGATGACCTTGGGCACCAGGAACAGGCCGGACTCGACCGCTGGTGCACTCTGCTGGTTGGCGTCGCGCTGGTTGGGTTCACTCACCACGTCATCACGCAGGCGCAGCGCCATGTTGCCTGCCACATCGACCGGATGCGCCAAGGGCACCAGGCCCGTGGTGTCCACCAGACGCATTTTTTCAACCACGCCGAAAAAATCATTGAGTTGGGAGCACAGGCGTGTGCGCTCATCGGGTTGGAGACCAAGCCGCGCCAGATGCGCCAGACGGTCGATATCAGCAAGGGTCAGAGACATGGCTTTATTTTGGTTGCAACAGGGTGTAAATCAGGGTGTCAGCAACCCCTGGGCACGGCTTGTGCGGGGGTGATAGGGTATTATCCCGCCTTTGGACAGCAGTCCAAAACGGCATGGTTTATTGCCGAAATCCCACCATTTTGAACACATTACAGGGTGACAATCGAGCCGAAGCGCCGTTTGTACCCGAGAGGACCGATTCATGTTTGGAGCATTCCGTCAGTATTTCTCCACTGACCTCGCCATTGACCTGGGCACCGCCAACACCCTGATTTACGTACGTGACAAGGGTATTGTGCTGGACGAACCCTCAGTGGTGGCGATCCGCCACGAAGGTGGCCCCCAAGGCAAAAAGACCATCCAGGCGGTTGGCAAGGAAGCCAAAGCCATGCTGGGCAAGGTGCCTGGCAACATCGAGGCGATCCGCCCGATGAAAGACGGAGTTATCGCCGACTTCACCGTCACTGAGCAGATGCTCAAACAATTTATCAAGATGGTGCACCCGCGTTCGGTGTTTCGGCCCAGCCCGCGCATCATCATTTGTGTGCCCTGCGGCTCGACCCAGGTCGAGCGCCGCGCCATCCGTGAAAGTGCGCTGGGCGCCGGTGCCAGCGATGTGTACCTGATTGAAGAACCCATGGCGGCAGCCATTGGCGCCGGCTTGCCGGTGTCTGAAGCCAGCGGCTCGATGGTGGTCGACATTGGTGGTGGTACCACCGAAGTGGGCGTGATCTCGCTGGGCGGCATGGTCTACAAGGGCAGTGTGCGGGTCGGTGGCGACAAGTTTGACGAGGCCATCATCAACTACATCCGCCGCAATTACGGCATGCTCATTGGTGAACCCACCGCCGAGATGATCAAGAAGAACATCGGCTCGGCTTTTCCGGGCAGCGAGGTGCGCGAGATGGAAGTGCGCGGGCGCAACCTGTCTGAAGGTGTGCCACGCAGCTTCACGATTTCCAGCAACGAAATCCTCGAAGCCCTGACCGACCCGATCAACAACATCGTTTCGGCCGTCAAGAACGCGCTGGAACAAACCCCGCCCGAACTCGGTGCCGACATTGCCGACCGCGGCATGATGCTCACCGGTGGCGGCGCCCTGCTGCGTGACCTGGACCGCCTGCTGGCCGAAGAAACCGGCCTGCCGGTGCTAGTGGCTGAAGACCCGCTGACCTGTGTGGTGCGTGGCTGCGGTATCGCGCTGGACCAGATGGAACGTCTGGGCTCCATCTTCACCAGCGAATAATCACCGGGAGTCAGCGATGCCACTGGGTACGCTGGACAGATCACCGCCGCCATTCTTCCGGCAGGGGCCGTCTGCCCTGTCCAAATTGGTTTTTTTTGGTGTGCTGGCGGTGCTGCTGATGGTTGCAGACAACCGTTTCAGCCTCATCAAGCCGGTTCGTGCTGCCATTGCCACGGTGATTTACCCCTTGCAATGGACCATGCTGCAGCCAGTGATCTGGGCGCGTGACGGTGGCAAATACTTTGATGCGCTGAGCACATCCCAGGCCAACGAAGCGGCGGCGCAATACCAATTGGGCCTGCAATCCCAACGCGCCCAACAGGTGGAGCAGCTCGGCCAGGAAAATGCCCGATTGCGCGCCTTGCTGGGCCTGCGTGAACGGGCCAACACACCCGCCCTGGCGGCGCAGGTCCTGTATGACGCGGCCGATCCTTTTACCCGCAAGGTCATCATCGACAAAGGCGCGCTGGCAGCGGTGCAGGCTGGCTCGCCAGTGCTGGACGAACTCGGTGTGCTGGGCCAGGTCACACGTGTTTACCCACTGGTCAGTGAAGTCACGCTGATCACCGACCGCAACCAGGCCATTCCGGTGCTTAACGCCCGCACCGGTCTGCGCGCCCTGGCTTTTGGGGATGACACCCCGGGCAAGGGTTCACTGGAACTGCGTTTTCTGGACGCCAACGTGGACCTGCAAGCCGGAGACCTGTTGACCACCAGCGGTGTGGACGGTGTCTACCCCCCGGGGCTGCAGGTGGCACGGGTGGACAAAATCGAACGTGGCGCAGATTCTGCCTTCGCACGGGTGCGCTGCATCCCGGTGGCCGCTACCGCTGGCAGCCTGCATGTGCTGGTGCTGCAGCCGCTGACCGGGCACATCCTGGCGCGGCCTGAGCCCACCCCCAGCGTCCCAATTGCCAAAGCCAAAGGGGGTAAACCATGATGATGCCGCGTGGCCAGCAGTTGCTGTTGCCAGCCAATCCCTGGTTCATATGGGGCAGCCTGATCACGGCGGTGGCGCTGAACATGCTGCAAAACATGGGGCTGTGGGGGCGTGCCGCCTGGCTGCCGGATCTGGTGGCGTTGATCCTGGTGTTCTGGGCCATTCACCAGCCTCAGCGGATTGGGGTGGGGGCGGCCTTTTTGTTGGGACTGGCGATGGATGTCCACCAGAGCGCGTTGCTGGGTCAGCATGCTCTGGCCTACAGTGCCTTGAGTTTTCTGGCCATCGGTATTCACCGGCGGATTTTGTGGTTCTCGGTGCCAAGTCAGGCGCTGCAATTGCTGCCGCTGTTTGCCGCCGCACACGCACTGACCTTGATCATCCGGCTGCTGACCGGGGAGTATTTCCCCGGGTGGTCGGTGGTGTTGTCCCCGCTGATTGAGACCATACTGTGGCCGGTGGTGAGTGTGCTGTTGTTGCTGCCGCAGCGCCAGGCGCCAGACCGTGATGACAACCGTCCGCTCTAAACCATGACGGTGATCCGCAACGTTCAGGCCGAGCTGTCGCGTTTTCGCCTGCGGGTGTTGGTGGCCAGTATCGTGGTGGTGGGGTGTTTTGGCCTGGTAGCGGCACGGTTGGTGTACCTGCAGGTCACACGCCACGAAGACCTGCAGGCGCAGGCTGAAAACAACCGCACCGCCATCGTGCCGATCGTGCCCAACCGGGGCCTGATTCTGGATCGCAACGGGGTGGTGCTGGCCACCAACTATTCTGCCTACACGCTGGAGGTCACGCCATCCAAGGTGGCCAACCTGGAGCAGACGATCGATGATCTGGCCAAGGTGATTGACATCACACCGCGGGATCGCAAACGTTTCAAAAAATTGCGTGAAGAGGCCCGCAGTTTTGAGTCCTTGCCACTGCGCAGCCGACTCACCGACGAAGAGGTCGCCCGCTTTGGTGCACAACGCTACCGCTTCCCGGGTGTGGACATCAAAGCCCGCCTGTTTCGCAACTACCCGTATGGTGCGCTGGCCAGCCATGTGATCGGTTACATCGGACGCATCAACGCGGCTGAAAAAGAAGAGCTGGAAAACTCCGAAGACCCGGCCAATTACCGTGGCACCGACTACATCGGCAAACTCGGTGTGGAGCAGAGTTTCGAGCCCCAGTTGCACGGCATCACCGGTGTGGACTCGATGGAAACCTCAGCCGGTGGGCGCGCCACCCGGCGCCTGACCAGCCTGCCGTCGACACCTGGCAACACCATCAAGTTGTCGATCGACATCAAGCTGCAAAAACTCATCGAGGACCTCTATGGCGAGCGCCGCGGTGCGCTGGTGGCCATCGATCCCAAGACCGGTGAAGTGCTGGCCTTCGTCAGCAAGCCCACCTTCGACCCCAACCTGTTTGTGGAAGGCATCGACCAGGACAACTGGGCTTTGCTCAACGAGTCCATCGACAAACCTCTGCTCAACCGGGCATTGCGTGGCACCTACCCACCAGGCTCCACTTACAAACCCTTCATGGCCTTGGCCGCCCTGACCACCGGCAAACGCAACGCCAGCACATTGGTCAATGACCCAGGCTTCTACATGTTTGGCGGCCACCGTTTTGGCAGCCCCGAGACCGATCGCACCGGCATCATGGACATGCGCGCCGCGATCCTCTACTCCAGCAACGCCTATTTCTACTCGCTGGCCAACGAACTCGGTGTGGAGACGATGCACGACTTCATGGCCCCGCTGGGTTTTGGACAGATCACGGGCATCGACATCCACGGCGAAGTGCGGGGGGTGTTACCCAACCAGGCCTGGAAACGCAGCTATTTCAAACGCCCGGAACAACAAAAATGGTATGCGGGTGAAACCATCTCGCTCGGTATCGGGCAGGGTTACAACAGTTTCACCATGCTGCAGCTGGCGCAGGCCATCGCCACGCTGGCCAACGGCGGCTTCAAACACAAACCCAGGCTGGTGATTGCCACACAAGATGCCCAAACCCGGGTCGAGTCACCTCTGGCGGCCGATCCGGCGGTGAATCTGGGATTCAAACCGGAACATGTGGACACCATCCGGCGTGCCATGATGGGTGTGGCGCAAGAGGGCACCTCCTCGCGCGTTTTTGCCGGTGCCAGCTACCTCAGTGGTGGCAAGACCGGCACCGCACAAGCTGTGTCGCTGGGCAAAAACGAAAAATACAGTGCCATCCGCACGGAAGAGCGTAAACGTGACCACTCGCTCTACATCGCCTTTGCGCCAGCGGAAGACCCCAAGATTGCGCTGGCCTTGATTGTTGAAAACGCGGGGTTTGGTTCCACGGCGGCGGCCCCCATTGCCAGACGTGTATTTGACTACTGGCTGCTTGGACAATACCCCAGCGAGGAAGACCTGGCGGCCGTCAGCCGCGGTCAGGCCACAGCGCCGATTGGCAAACCACGATTGGCAAGCGAGGTGACTCTGGCCAGCGTTTCAGGCCTGCCCAATGCAGCCGCCTTGGCCGCCAGTGCGGCAGCCTCTCAGGCTGCGGGGGCGGTCAGTGCAGCCACATCGGGCGCCGTGGCTGCGTCCGCCGCGCCAGCCGCCAGCGCAACCAGCCCGCTCACGCGCAGGTGATTCGGTCGCGCCCGTCCTGCTTGGACCGGTACAGCGCAGCATCAGCGCGAGCTGTCAGGCTGTGGGTGTCATCCTCGGGCTGGGCCAGCGCCATCCCTCCGGACATCGTGACCGTCAGCACCAGCGCCTGGGTACGCCGGTCACGGATCTTGAGCGCCTTGGTGCGGGCACGTACCTGCTCAGCCACCTTGAGACACTCCTCCAAAGTGGTGTCGGGCACCAGCACGGCAAATTCCTCACCCCCGTAACGCGCCACACTCAGCGTTCCATCCGTGGGGAGACAGGTTTTGAACACCTCACCCACGGCTTGCAGCACACGGTCACCCTTGATGTGGCCATGGGTGTCATTGACGACCTTGAAATGGTCAATGTCAAACATGATCAGGCCGTGTTGACGCGCCTCGGTGGCTGGCCGCGCCAGCATCGCAGCCAGCCTCTGATCAAACCCTTTGCGGTTGAGCACCTGGGTCAGCGTGTCGATCAGCGACTCGTCGCGCACCCGGTTGAGTTCGTTCTGCAGGCGCTGGATTTCGCTCTGACTGCCCTTGACATCCGACTCCAGCGCATGGGCTGAGCTGCGCATACGTGCCGTGCTCTCCATCACCTGAAGCACCATCGGTGCCGTCAGTGTGTTGTTGAGGGTTTGCAAATTGGCGGCCAGGGTGTCGAGCTGCGCGCTGAATTGGTCAGCGCTGTTACCGGTACTGCCTGCGGCATCGGCCAGGGTGACCATGACCTTCTGCAACTCGTTGCCAATGCGCTGCATCGCCTGGGGATCCAGATCCGCCACATGGGCCTGGTACAACATCAACAGGTCATCATCGGTGAGCCGGCGACCACCGCGCATCAGCAGGTCCATCGCATGGTTCAAGCGGGTGTTGGTTCCAGCGGCGTACTCGAACCAGACGGTGTAGGTGAGTGGATTGAAGGCCGCATCGTGCTGGCCCATGCGCGCCAGCACGATGCGCAGCAGCTCGGCGCTTTGTTCTTTCGACTGTGAGTAGCGCAAGATCAACTTTCGAAGGAAGAGTCGACTGTCAAAGCCACCATGATAGCCACTCAGCGCAAAAAGGCGTCATAACTGGTCTTCAAGATGAGCGCACTGACCACCACCAGGAACACCCCTCGCACAAAGCCGGTGCCATGTTTGAGCGCCAGCCGGGTGCCCAGCAGGCTGCCCAGCACATTGGCCAAGGCCATCACCAGCACAAAGTGCCACCAGATGTGCCCTTTGCTGATGAACAGCACCAGCGCCGCGACATTGGTGGCGCAGTTCACCAGTTTGGCCGCCGCCGAGGCGCTCAGAAAGTCGTAACCCAGCACCCGCACAAACAAAAACACCAGAAAACTGCCTGTGCCCGGGCCAAAAAAGCCGTCATAAAACCCAATGACCAGACCAATCGCGGCCGCCGCCAGCTGCTCCTGTCCACCCGCAAAACGCGGTACATGGGTGCGGCCCAGTTCCTTTTTGGCCAGCGTGTAGAGCAGCACCGCCAGCAACACCAGCGGTAATACCTTGCGCAAAAAATCTGGTGAAACCACCGTCACCAGCCAGGCCCCGGCAAACGAGGCCACCAGGCCCGCCACGGCGGCTGGCCACAGGGCGACCCACCGTATCTGCACCCGGCGGCTGTATTGCCAGGTGGCAAAGGCCGTACCCCACAGCGATGCCCCTTTGTTGGTGCCAAACAGGGTGGCCGGGTGGGCGGTGGGAAAAGCGGCAAACAGGGCAGGCACCAGGATCAGGCCACCGCCACCAACGATGGCATCGACAAAACCGGCAAACAGACTGGCCAACGACACAATGAGTAATTCCATGGTGGCCATTGTCGCATTGGCCACGCCTCGGCCAGCTTCTTTTTGTATAGCTATTGACCCTTGTTAGATAAGGGATGAAAGCCTATTTTTCATATAACCCGGTCACCCCTCGATGGGCGGCGCAGCCATTAAAAAAGGCACCGGGTTTGCCGGTGCCTTGTCTCTGTTTTTTTGTGTGACCTCGTCGGGTCTGTCTCCTGGGGCCTCTCACCATGCCTGGGCGTAGCGCCCGGGTGATGGTTCAACTGTACGCGCCACAGCGGTCTGCGGCCATCGGGACATACCCTTTTCAGGTTTACCCTTGATCTGTGTCTAGGAATCGGGTGCCTTGTGGGCTTATGTGGCCCGCAGCCGCAAGACTACTTGGCCTCGCCCGTCACCACTGGCAAGCCCGCCCTGCTCCAGGCGATCAGACCACCCTCCATGTTCACCGCCTTGGTGAAACCGGCCCTGGTCAGGATCTCCTGGGCACGGGCCGAGCGTTGACCGCTGCGGCAGAACAGCACCACCGGCTGGTTCTGGTGGGCACGGATCTCGGACAGGCGGCTCTCCAGCTGGCCCAACGGAATCAGCATGGTGCCGGGCGCATGGCTCTGGGCGTATTCATGGGGCTCCCGCACATCAATCACCAGCGCACCCTGGCTTTGCAGGGCGGCGACCTGCTTGACATCGACGCTGGCCACACCGGCCCAGGTGCCAACCGAAACGGTCAGCACAACACCCACCCATGCGGACTGAAGCCACTTTGTGCAAGTCATGCGGTTCACCTTGTTTGGAAAATGGGTCCAACACTCACAGGTCAAATCTGACGCCCTGCGCCAGCGGCAGCGCGCTGGAGTAGTTGATGGTGTTGGTGGCTCGGCGCATGTAGGCGCGCCAGGCGTCCGAGCCACTTTCGCGGCCACCGCCGGTTTCTTTCTCTCCACCAAAAGCACCCCCAATTTCAGCACCCGAGGTGCCGATGTTCACATTGCTGATGCCACAGTCCGACCCGGCCGCCGACAGGAAACTTTCCGCCTCACGCAGGTCGTTGGTGAAAATGCTCGACGACAGGCCTTGCGGCACGTCATTGTTGAGCGCGATGGCCTGGGCCAGCGTCTGGTAGCTCAGGATGTAGAGGATGGGCGCAAAGGTCTCGTGGCGCACCACCTCGGTCTGCACGGGCATCTCAACCAAGGCGGCGCTGACGTAAAACGCCTGCGGGTACTGCGCTTGCAACACCCGTTCACCCCCGGTGACCACCCCCCCTTGCTGGCGCGCCAGGACCAACGCCTGCTGCATGGCCTCAAACGCGGCCTGGTCGATCAGCGGGCCCAGCAGGGTGCCAGGCTCGGTGGGTGCACCGATCCTGAAACTGGCGTACGCCTTCTTGAGCCGCGCGACCAGATCACCATAAACATCCGCATGCACGATCAGGCGCCGTGCGGTGGTGCAGCGCTGGCCCGCCGTACCCGCTGCGGCAAAAGCCACCGCACGCACCGCCATGTCCAGGTCGGCACTGGGCGCCACAACGATGGCGTTGTTGCCACCCAGCTCCAGCAGGCTGCGGCCAAACCGTGCTGCAACTGCCTGGCCCACGGCCCGGCCCATGCGGGTGCTGCCGGTGGCCGACACCAGCGCCACTTTGGGGTGGTCCACCAGCGCCTGGCCAACATCAGCGTGACCCAGCAGCAGCTGGCTCAGGTCGCGGCTGAGCTCCGGTTGGCCAAAACGCACACAGGCGCGCTCAAACAGGGCCTGCACCGCCAGTGCACACAGAGGCGCTTTCTCGGACGGTTTCCAGACCACCGCATTGCCACAGACCAGCGCCAAGGCCGCGTTCCAGGCCCAGACCGCCACCGGGAAGTTGAAGGCGGTGATGACACCCACCGCACCCAGCGGGTGCCAGGTTTCCATCATGCGGTGGCCGGGGCGCTCGCTGGCCATGGTTGAACCGCAGAGCTGGCGCGACAGGCCCACGGCGAAGTCGCAGATGTCGATCATCTCCTGCACCTCACCCAGGCCTTCGGAAGAGACTTTGCCCACTTCCAGCGTCACAAGCTGACCCAGGGCCTGCTTGTGGGCACGCAACTCCTCACCCAACAGGCGCACCAGTTCACCACGCTGCGGTGCGGGCACCACACGCCAACGCAAAAAAGCACCATGGGCACGCACGGCGGCATGGGCCACCTGGTTCAGGGGTGTGCTGTGGACCTGGGCCAGCAGCTGGCCGTCGATCGGCGACACCGTGGCCAGGTCACCGCCTTGCAACACGTGGGGGTCCACGCCCAGAGAGGCCATCAGTTCGGTGACAAAGGTTGGCATGATTGCTCCTGAAAAAGGTGCTATTAGCCCTGATTTTATAAGGTCTAGAGGCCGTTTTATCCACAATACTTCGGCTGACTGGGTCAGCCAGCGCCGCTGCGCCCAGAGGCCAACTCAACCAATCGACTCGACCTGGCGCGACTGCTGGTAAGCGCAACCAAAGCGGTTAGCCAGCAGGTCGGGCAGGGCCACCTGCTCCTGTTTGATGAAGCCCGACTGAGGCAGCTTTTTCTCACGGAACAGATCGATGGCGCCGCAGATGCCGGCCGCCGTGGTGATCTGGATCGCACTCATCGGGTTGGTCTCACTGCGGTCAGCAAAAATCTTGCGGGCAAACACCTCTTGCATGAACTTGCCGTCACATTCACCACTGACGGTCACAAACACCAGTACCACGTCCTGCATCGTGAGCGGCACGGATTTGCGCAGGATCGCCTTGAGGGTTTCCTGGTCGTGCTGCATGCCCAGCTCCTGCAGCAGCATCTTCATGATGGCGCCGTGGCCGGGGTAACGCACGGTCTTGTAGTCCAGCGTCTGGACCTTGCCCTTGAGCGTGTCGCACAGGGTGCCCAGGCCGCCGGAGGTGTTGAAGGCCTCGTACTCGGTGCCGTCCAGGCTGAAATGTTCCATGCCTTCGAGCGGCAGCACCTCGATCACGTTGCCGTCCCGGATGGCTTCGCAGGGGTGGCAGTACTCGTTGATCAGGCCGTCCACGCTCCAGGTCAGGTTGTACTTGAGCGAGTTGGTGGGGAAGGCCGGCAGCGCACCGACACGCATCTTGACCTCGTGCAACTCGGTGAACTTCTGGCTCAGGTGGTGGGCCACGATGCCAATGAAACCCGGCGCCAGCCCACACTGCGGCATGAAGGCGGTTTTAGCGCCCTCGGCCAGGGCCATGATGCCGCGTGTGGCGGCCACGTCTTCGGTCAAATCAAAATAGTGACATCCAGCGGCCTTGGCCTGGGTGGCGACAGTCAGCGCCAGGTGGTAGGGCAAGGCGTTGATGACGGCGTCATACCCCGTCATGCTGTCACGCAATTCAGCCACGTCCGAGGTGTCGATCAGCGCCGTTTCCACCGGCAGGTGGGCCAGTGCCTTGAGCGCCACCACACTGCAATCCACCACCTTGACGGTGTAGTCACCACTGTGTGACAACCAGGCCGCAATGGTTTGACCGATGTGACCGGCACCCATTAAAACAACACGCATGACTTGCTCCTTGAACATGGACGAGATGGACCCAGTTTAGGTCTCCTGTGTGTCGAAAGTGGTAGTTTATTGGACATAATTGCTTTTAAAACAGACACTATGATGACCATATTGTCATAACGTCAATTTTTAAAAGCCATGAACCCAAGCAGCTTGCCCACTCCACCTGTTCTGCGCGACGCCCTGGATCGCCAACTGCTGGCGCTGTTGCAGCTCAACGCGCGTGAATCGGCCGCCAACCTGGCGCGCCAGCTCGGAACCGCACGCACCACGGTGTTGTCGCGCCTGAACCGCCTGGAGCGCGAAGGCGTCATTGCCGGCTACACCGTGCGCCTGGCGCAAGACATGCTTAACCAGGGCCTGCAGGCTTTTGTTGGCCTGACGGTTCAGCCTAAGGCCGGGCGTGGCATCGAGGAGCAGCTGCAGCGCATGCCCGAGGTGCGCCAGCTGTGCGCTGTGAGTGGCGAGTTTGACTATGTGCTGCTGCTGCGCGCCGAATCGGCAGTGCGGCTCAACACCCTGCTCGATGACATCCGCAACCTCGAAGGTGTGGTGAAAACCACCACCTCGGTGGCACTGGCCTGGAAGATCGAGCGCACCTAAAGAAAAAGAACGGCGGCCCCGCGCCAGCGCAGATCGGCATCTGTGCACGTTCTGGCCTTTCACCCAATCTCTGGCACGGTCCTTGCAGAAAAAGTAAAATACTGTTTCGTTTTTTGTAAATCGTTGGAACAGGCCTCTGCCTGCCATAACCGAGAGTCTTCCCGCCATGCGTACCAACCTCCCCGTGAGCCAGCAGGAATTCCAGTTTCCAGCTGCCGAAACCCTGCTGTCGACCACCAACCAGAAGGGCACCATCACCTACGCCAATGCGGCGTTTGTGCGCACCAGCGGTTATGCAATGCATGAGCTGATAGGCCAGCCGCACAATTTGGTGCGCCACCCGGACATGCCGGTGGAGGCCTTTGAAGACATGTGGCGCACCCTCAAAGAGGGTCAATCATGGCGCGCGGTGGTGAAAAACCGGCGCCAGAATGGGGACCACTACTGGGTTTGCGCCAACGCTGCACCAATGCGGCGCAAAGGCCAGCTCACCGGGTATCTGTCGGTGCGCACCCATCCCCCGCGCCAGGAGATTGATGCCGCTGCGCAGCTCTATGCCCGTTTCAAGGCGGGCAAGGCGACCGGGCTGGCGTTCCACAGGGGCTTGGTGGTGCGCACCGGGTTGATGCGCTGGACCAGCAGCTTGCAGCTGCTTCCCACCGCCTGGCGTGTGCGCCTGCCGCTGCTCGGTGTGGGTCTGGTCACCGGTTCGGTGCTGGCCAGCTCAGGTTCGGGTCCGGCGGTGCTGCTGGTCAGCGGTGCTGCGCTGGCTCTGAGCCTGTTGCTGGCCGACGTCTTCATGGAACAGCAAATCACCACCCCCCTGCGGCACATCAGGGCGGCTGCACAACAGGTGGCGACCGGTGAATCGGCGCCCGACCTCAACCTCAACCGGGTGGACGACATTGGGCAAATCGCCCGCTCCGTCAACCAGTCCGGTCTGAATCTGCAGTCTCTGGTGGCCGATGTGTTTGAGCAGGCCTCGGGCGTGCAGGTAGCCAGCCAGGAAATTGCGGCGGCGGCCAGCGACCTCTCCGCCCGGACGGAGCAAGCTGCCTCCAACCTCGAAGAAACCGCGGCGGCCATGGAACAGCAAACCGCCTCGGTCAAGCAAAACGCAGACACCGCCCTGCATGCCAGTTCCCTGGTGCAGAACGCCACCGAGGTGGTGGCCCAAGGTGGCAACAACATGGATCTGGTGGACGCCACCATGACACAAATCACCAGCGCCAGCCGCAAAATAGCCGACATCATCAGCGTGATTGACGGCATTGCCTTCCAGACCAACATCCTCGCTTTGAACGCCGCGGTCGAGGCGGCCCGGGCCGGAGAGCAGGGCCGGGGGTTTGCCGTGGTGGCCTCCGAAGTGCGTAGCCTGGCTGGCCGCTCAGCCGCAGCGGCCAAGGAGATCAAAGCCCTGATCGACGACTCGGTCCGACAGGTCGAGAGTGGCTCGAAACTGGTGGCCCAGGCCGGCCAGACCATGGCCGACCTGGTGAGTCAGGTCAACCATGTCAACGACCTCATGCGCGAGATCACACTGGCATCCAAAGAGCAATCACAAGGCATTGCTCAAGTCGGGCAAGCGGTGGCCCAGCTCGACGACATGACACAACAAAACGCCGCCATGGTGGAGGAAAGCAGTGCGGCTGCGGCCAGCCTGGGTGAACAGGCCCAGCGTCTGGTGGGTGCGGTCAAGGTGTTCTCGTCATAGCACGGTACAGTGCGGCCCATGACAACCCAAATCTCTCTCATCGGTGCACCCACCGACATTGGCGCGGGCAGCCGCGGTGCCAGCATGGGCCCCGAAGCCCTGCGTGTGGCCAACCTCATCCCGGTGTTACAAAGCCACGGTCTGGATGTGATCGACCGGGGCAATCTGAGCGGCCCCAGCAACCCCTGGTTACCACCGGTGGATGGTTACCGTCACCTGGACCAGGTGGTGGCCTGGAACCAGGCGGTGCACAACGCGGTGTATGCCGAGTTGCAGAATGAGCGCCTGCCGATCCTGCTTGGCGGTGACCACTGCCTGGGCCTGGGCTCCATCAGCGCGGTGGCCCGGCATTGCCGTCAGGTGGGCAAGAAGCTGCGCGTGTTGTGGCTGGACGCACATGCCGACTTCAACACCAACGCCTTGACCCCCAGCGGCAACATCCACGGCATGCCGGTGGCTTGCCTCTGCGGCTACGGGCCGGACGTGCTGACCAGCATCGGTGGCCAGGTGCCTGCGATCAACCCCAAATGGGTGCGCCAGATTGGCATCCGCAGCGTCGACGCCGGTGAAAAACGCCTGGTGCACGAAGCCGGTCTGGATGTGTTTGACATGCGTTTCATCGACGAGATGGGCATGCGTGCCGCGATGGAGCTGGCACTGGCGCTGGTGGACGCCAACACCCACCTGCATGTGAGTTTCGACGTCGATTTTCTCGACCCCGACATCGCGCCAGGTGTCGGCACCACGGTGCGTGGTGGCCCGACCTACCGTGAGGCCCAGCTGTGTATGGAGATGATCGCCGACACCGGGCGACTGGCCTCCCTCGATGTGATGGAGCTCAACCCGGCCTTTGATGTGCGTAACAAAACCGCCGAGGTCGCGGTGGACCTGATCGAGTCGCTGTTTGGCAAAAGCACCCTGATGCGCAAAGCGGCGGCCTGAGCGCATTCACTGGGTCAGAAGCTTTCCCATTCACCTTCGGTACTGGCTTGTGCTGCGGGCGCCTGAGGCGTCGGTTTGGGCAAGGCCTTGGCGGTCGGACTGGCAGCTTCTGACCGCCCGGGTTTGGCTGCTGACAGTAACTTGGGCCGGGCTGTGCCAATGGGCTGAGGTACCGGGCGACGCGGCGGCGCCTGTTTGGTCGGCACCGACGGCCGCGCCCCAGCGGTGCTGCTGCCCTTGAAAACAGCCACGGTTTGCACCAGCTCCTGGGCTTGTGTACGCAAACCACCGGCAGCGGCGGCCATCTGTTCTACCAGCGCGGCGTTTTGCTGCGTGGCCTGGTCCATTTGTGTCACTGCTTCGCTGACACTGGCCACACCGGAGGCCTGTTCACTGCTGGCAGCGCTGATTTCGCCCATGATGTCGGTCACGCGGCGGATGGCGTCAACCACCTCGGTCATGGTGGTGCCAGCCTGGTCCACCAGCGTGCTGCCCAGCTCCACCCGCTCAACGCTGGTGTTGATCAGGGTTTTGATCTCTTTGGCGGCCTCGGCACTACGTCCGGCCAGGGAGCGCACCTCAGACGCCACCACCGCAAACCCCCGGCCCTGTTCCCCGGCGCGGGCCGCTTCCACTGCCGCGTTCAAGGCCAGGATGTTGGTCTGGAAGGCAATGCCGTCGATCACACTGATGATGTCACCAATCTTGCGCGAGGCTTCGTTGATGCCGCGCATGGTTTCCACCACCTGTCCAACCACTTGTCCGCCCTGAGCCGCCACACTGCTGGCGTTCATGGCCAGCTGGTTGGCCTGGCGGGCGTTGTCGGCCGACTGGGTGACGATCTGGGTCAGGCTGGCCATGCTGCTGGCGGTGCGCTGCAGGTTGCTGGCGGTCTGCTCGGTGCGGTCACTCAGGTCCTGGTTACCACTGGCTATTTCTGCGGCGGCCAGCTCAATGCTGTGGGAGCCGGTACGTACCGCCGACACCGCAACGTCCATGCGCTCCAAAGTGGTCTTGAGGGCCTGACTGGAGGGGGTGCCTGTGGCAACCCCGGACACATTGAGCGAGATGCCATCGGTCTGGTTGATGCGCGATACCAGCACCGCCAACTCTTCCCCGGCCTGCGCCGCACGCGC
Organism: Rhodoferax sp. U11-2br; assembly: GCF_018619435.1. GTDB lineage: Bacteria > Pseudomonadota > Gammaproteobacteria > Burkholderiales > Burkholderiaceae_C > Rhodoferax. The sequence continues at coordinate 38,372 of NZ_JAHFZF010000002.1, forward strand.
CATGCCGGTCACCAGCACAATTTCGACGCCCGACTGCACCACCACATACACCGCGTGCAGGACAATGACTTTGAAGTTGGGCTCTGTCAGGCAGTACAGGCCATAACCTGCTGCTTGCAGGCGGTCAAACAACACATGGTGCACCGCGTACATGGCGGCACCAAAAATGATGATGCGCCAGTCCCGGTACACCAGCAACAGTGCCAAGGTGACGAACACCCCAAAGTGGAACTCCAACATGCCTTGCGCCAGCTGGATATGCAACACCACCAGGCCCACCAGCACAAAGGTCAGCACAAAGCGGCTCAGCGTCGTGCCTTTGGCGCTGGCATACACCACACCCGCCAGCAACACAAAAGCCACTGTTGCACCCACCGCGAGCGCGGTGTCCACAAACTGGGCGCCCAGAATCAGCGCCGCTACCGCGCTGAGCCCAATGGCCAGCAAAATGATCCGGTCACCAAACGTGTCTACCGGTGTTGTGTCTGCCACGTTGTGGGTCATGTCTGTCTCCTGGGTATGCCGGTGGGTGGTCAGGTGCCACGAGCCGGTTGGCCCGGACTATGCCACAACGACTACCCCCTCTTGGGCACCGCAGCCACCTCAACCCAATCGCTGCGTTCCTTGTGGCTCACCCCGCCAGCAAAGCCGCATTCCCCCCCGCCGCCGTGGTGTTGATGGTGATGGTCTGCTCGGCGCAGAATCGGTACAGGTAGTGCGGGCCACCGGCTTTGGGGCCGGTGCCTGACAGGCCTTCGCCGCCAAACGGCTGCACCCCCACCACCGCGCCGATCTGGTTGCGGTTGATGTAGACGTTGCCAATGTGGGCGGCGTGCGCCAGGGCTTGAGCGCGGCTGTCGATGCGGGTCTGGATGCCAATCGTCAGGCCGTAACCGAGTCCGTTGATCTGCTCGATAACTTTGAGCGGGTCACCGGTCCAGCGCACGATGTGCAACACCGGGCCAAAAATTTCCTGCTTCAGGTCGCTGATGTTCGCCACCTCATAGGCTTGCGGCGCAATCAGGTTTGCAACTTTATTTGTAGCTGCTTGCGTTTTTTCTGATTGGGCTGGAAGGCGTTTTGCCTCTGAGTCCAAACGCTTCAGCTGTTGCTGGATACCAGCAAAGGCCTCGGCGTCGATCACCGGACCCAGATCGGTGGCCAAGTCGGACGGGTCACCCGTGACCAATTCGCGTGCGGCGCCGCAGATCATCTCGATCACATGGTCGGCAATTTCTTCGTGCAGGCACAGCAGGCGCAAGGCTGAGCAGCGTTGGCCCGCGCTACGGAAGGCCGACTGCATCACCGCGTCGCACACCTGCTCGGGCAGCGCGGTGCTGTCGACCAGCATGGCATTGATGCCACCGGTTTCGGCGATCAGCGGCACGATGGGGCCATCTTTGGCGGCCAGCGCCCGGTTGATGGTTTTGGCAACCTGGGTGCTGCCGGTGAACACCACACCGGCCACACCCGGCGCGGCCACCAGGACGGCACCGACGGTTTCACCCGGGCCGTGCAAGAGCTGCAACGCACCTTCGGGCACGCCAGCGGCGTGCATCAGTTTGACCATCGCCAGCGCCACACCAGGGGTTTGTTCGGCCGGTTTGGCCAGCACGGTGTTGCCGGTGACCAGGGCGGCGGCGATCTGGCCGGTGAAGATGGCCAGCGGGAAGTTCCAGGGACTGATACAAACCCAGGCGCCACGGCCCGTCAAAAACAGCTCGTTGCTTTCACCGGTGATGCCCAGCACCGTGTTGCCCTCTTTGCCCGGCAGGGTTCGCGGCTGCATGATGGCCTCGGCCTGGGTCGCGTAATAACGCAGGAAGTCGATGGCTTCGCGCACCTCGCTGATGGCGTCGTTCCAGGTCTTGAAAGCTTCTTTGACCAACAAGGCACAGAACTGCGGCAGCTGGGACTGCAGCGCATCGGCAGACTTTCGCAGCGTGGCGGCGCGCTCAGCCACCGCCATCTTGCTCCACGTTTTGTAGCTGGTAGTGCTTATTGCTAGAGGGCCAGAGACCAATTTGGCATCAAACACCGACACACTGGGCACCTGCGTTCTGGCGTAGGCGGCCAACAGGCTGTCGCGCATCGCGGGCACGGTCAGGTCCAGGCCGCCGCTGTTGGGACGCTGTGTGCCAAACAAGGCCAATGGCAGAGGCAGCGACGGATGGGGTTCCTGGCGCAGCGGTGAGACCAGCAGGTCAGCAACCGGCAGGGTTTCATCAGCAAGCTGGTGCACAAACGAGGAGTTGGCGCCGTTTTCCAGCAGGCGGCGCACCAGGTAGGCCAGCAGGTCCTTGTGGGCGCCAACCGGGGCGTAGACGCGGCAGGCGATCTGCGGATTTTTGAGCACCTCGTCGTGGACGCCTTCACCCATGCCGTGCAGGCGCTGCAATTCAAACGGGGCACCTGTCTTGTCTGCCATCTGCAAAATGGCGGCGATGGTGGCGGCGTTGTGGCTGGCAAATTGCGGGTAGAGCGCGTCGGGCGCCTCCAGCAGCGCCTTGGCACAGGCCAGGTAGGACACATCGGTGTGGTGTTTGTGGGTGAACACAGGGTAGTGGGGCAGGCCCAGCTCCTGGGCGCGTTTGATTTCGGCGTCCCAATACGCACCTTTGACCAGGCGGCACATCAAGCGCAGCTTGTACTGGCGCGCCAGGGCGATCACATGCTGGACCAACTCCAGCGCATTGGTTTGGTAGGACTGCATTGCCAGGCCAAAACCGCGCCACTGCGGGCAGTGCTCGGCCACCTTGGCCAGCAGCGCCTCGAACACGGCCAGCGAGAGTTCCAGGCGCTCCACCTCTTCGGCGTCGATGGTCAGGTTGATGTTGGCGCGCGCCGCTTGCTCGCACAGGCCCCAGACGCGTGGCACCAGCTCGGCCAAAACCCGGTCCACCTGGGCGTATTCATAACGCGGGTGCAAGGCGCTGAGTTTGATGGATATACCATCATTATCCTCACAAGCCCCTGTCGTGCTTGAGGTGGTAGCTATCGCGGCAATAGCATTTTGGTAACTCTTCAAATGGGTCAGCGCATCGGCATCGGTGCGAGAGCCTTCACCCAGCATGTCGTAGCTGTAGCGCAAATTGGGTGTCTTCTTTTTGGCCGATACCGCTTCAGCCATGCCCTCAGCCATGGTCTGGCCCAGCACAAACTGGCGGCCCAGCAACTGCACCGCACGCAAAGTCGCAGCCACCACGGTGCGCGCGCCCAGCTTGGCCAGCAGACCGGGTTCACCAGCCTTGCCACCCATCGTGGGCAGGAAGTGTTTGCTCAGCGCGATGGCAGTGCTCGACAGGCGCGAGATCACCTTGTCGCTGCTGCCCTCAAAGTCCGCGCGGCCCAGCTGGTCGGCGGTCAGCGCGATGGCGGTTTCAGCATCGGGCACACGCAGCAGGGCTTCGGCCAGACGCATCAGGGCCAGACCCTCGGCACTGCTGATCGGGTACTCCTTGAGCAGGCTTTCCATCGCCCAGAACGGCGGTGGGTTGTCGCGCACCGCCTGCACCCAGGGTGCGGCCACGCGGGCCACGGCCACCCAGTCCAGCGCTTGGCCCAGGGAAGTCAGCCGCTGGGCAACGATGGCGGCTTCGGGACGATACGGTTCAGGCAAGCGTTGGGTCAGCAACATGGGGAAAACTCCGGCAACAAATAAAAGCGCTATGTTGTCGGTTTATATGGTGAATTTTTCACCTTATTTTTGATTTGATATAGTGATTAATTCATCTATCCGGCGTTACCGGGCATGTTGAGACGCTCTGACCGCCACTGAGACAAGACAAATCCCCGAACACCATGGAACTCGACCGCATTGACCGCAAAATCCTGCACGCCTTGCAAGAGGATGGCCGCATCAGCAACCTCAAACTGGCCGAACTGGTCACCCTGTCACCCACCGCCGTGCTGGCGCGGGTGCAGCGGCTGACCAAAGACGGCGTGATTCAAGGCTACGAGGCGCGGCTGGACCCGGTCAAACTGGGTGCCGGGCTGATGGTGTTTGTGGAGGTGCTGCTGGACAAAACCACACCCAACGTGTTTGAGGCCTTCAAGGCAGCGGTGCAGGTGCGCGCCGAGATTTTGGAGTGCCACATGGTGGCCGGTGGCTTTGACTACCTGCTTAAAACCCGCATGGCCGATATGAATGCCTACCGCGAGTTTGCTGGCACCGTGTTGTGGCAGCTGCCGGGTGTGCGCGAGACACGCACGTATGCGGTGATGGAAGAGGTCAAGAACACCACCCACTTGCCGGTGTAACCGGCCCCCGGATGGTGCTGCGCCAGCTCAACAGGTGTGTTGCGCTGGCGCTTAGGGGTTTAGAACTTCGGGAAATGGAACTTCGGTGGCACACCCATGCGGGTGTTGATGACCCACTGCTGGGCAATCGACAAGATGTTGTTGGTGATCCAGTACAACACCAGGCCCGAGGGGAAGAAGAAGAACATCACGCTGAAGGCCAGCGGCATGAACCACATCATCTTGGCTTGCAAGGGGTCTGGCGGTGCCGGGTTCAGCGAGGTCTGCAACACCGTGGTCAGCGTCATGATGATCGGCAGGATGTAGAACGGATCGGGTGAGGACAAGTCATGGATCCAGCCCAGCCACGGTGTGTTGCGCATTTCCACACTCGACAACAACACCCAGTACAGCGCAATGAACACCGGAATCTGGATCATGATCGGGAAGCAGCCGCCCAAGGGGTTGACTTTCTCCTCGCGGTAGATGCGCATCATCTCCTGCTGCATCTTTTGCGGGTTGTCCTTGAGGCGCTCGCGCATCTCGGTCACCTTAGGATTGACCGCCTTCATCTTGGCCATGCTGGCATAGGCCTTGGCATTGAGCCAGTAAAACGCGATCTTGAGCAGCAGCACCAGCGCCATGATCGACCAACCCCAGTTGGCAATCACGCTGTGCAGCTGGACCAGCAACCAGTACAGCGGCTTGGCCAGCATGGTCAGCCAGCCGTAGTCCTTGACCAACTCCAGACCCGGGGTCAGGGAGCTCAGCACACCTTCTTCTTGCGGGCCGGCAAACAAGGTGGTGTCGAGTGTCTTGCGTTCACCCGGTGCCAGCTCGGCCAGCGGTGCAATCATGCCCACCGAGTACAAATTGGTGTCAACCTTGCGCAGGAACAGGTCACGGTGGATGCCATCACCGAGCAGCCAAGCGCTGGCAAAGTAATGCTGCACCATGGCCACATAACCGTTGGTAGCGGTTTTTTCGACATCGACCTTGTTCTTCTCGATGTCTTCAAAGGTCACTTTTTGGTACTTCTTGGCATCGGTGTAAATCGCCGGGCCGGTGAAGGTGGAGTAGAAGCTTGACTCACCCGGCGGCTTGTTACCGTCACGCACCAATTGCAGGTACAGCTGAGGCACCACGGGCGAGTTACCCACATTCACAATCTCGTGTTTCACCGCCAGGGCATAACTGCCGCGTTGGAAGGTGTAGGTCTTGACCAGCTTGACACCACCAACCTCAGGTGATTCAAACCGCACTTCGAGCGACTGGCTGCCGTCTTTGAGGCTGCGCTCACCGGGTGCCAGGGTCATCACGGCCTTGTGGGTGGGCAAAGCCGGGCCGCCGTTGGCCGCAATCAGACCCGACTGGGCCAGGTAAACCCGCGATGGGCTGTCATCGAGCAACACAAAGTTGCGGGACTTGTCCGCCATGTCGATGTGTTTGAGGAACTCGGTACGCACCACCGAACCACCTTCGGTGTCAAAGGTGACCTTCAGCACATCGTTCTGGACAACCACTTGCTCATGCGCGACTTTCGCCACATCTTGTGCAGGCAAACCGCTCGTAGCCTTGGCTATATCTGAGCTATTAGCTGCAGTATTTGCAGCAGTGGGTACCGCGCTTGGCACGCCACTGGCCGGAGTTGCGCTGGCACCTTGGGCCACCACCGGGGTCGGGCTCGGGAAAAAGGTCGTTTTTCGCCCGTTGTAGACCTGCCATTGGTCCCATAGCATGACCAGAGACATGCCAAAGACCACCCACAACATAGTGCGCCGAATATCGTTCATGAAGACTTCTTTTCAGGGGAAGTTGAGATCAACCGGGTCAACAGGCGACGCGGAGAAACAGTGTTGGGCGGCGGGACGGGGTCGAGCCCCCCCTCACACCAAGGATGGCAACGCCCCAGACGCCTGAGCGTGAGGTAGCTGCCTTGGGCCGCACCATGGGTTTGCAAAGCTTGCAGGGCATACGCAGAACAGGTCGGCTCAAAACGACAAGCCGACCCCAGCGACGGGCTCAAAAACAGCCGGTAGCCTTTGACCAGGCCGATCAACAGACGCGCCATCATGGCTGTTGCGGGCGTGCTGCCACGGCCCGAGCAAACAACTGCTGCAACTCACTGCGCACCGCCGCTTTCAGCACCTCAGATGTGGCACTGACAAAGTGCTGGCGATCAAAACCGCTGCGCAGTCGCACCACATGGGCAGACCGCGTCAGGGAAGAGGCAAAGTCCTGACTCACGGCGTACACCTGGCGCTTGATGGTATTGCGGGTGACCGCACGTTTGGCCCAGCGTTTGGGCACCATGGCGCCCAGCCAGACATCGTCCACCGCGAACAGTGGCTGACGGGCTTCATCGGTTTGGTTGGCATGCAGGGCCACGCAATGCAAGGCAAAGTGAGGGGTTCGCGCCAAAGTGGAGCCAGCCAATACCGCCTGGAACTGTGGGCGGTTTGCAAGACGCTGCAAGGTCAGGCCGCGTGGAGAAGGCTGGACAGCCGCTGACCCATCTCGCGACGGGATTTAGACAGCCAGACGCTTGCGACCCTTGGCGCGGCGCGCATTGATCACAGCGCGGCCGCCACGGGTTTTCATGCGGACCAAAAAGCCGTGGGTGCGAGCGCGACGAATTTTGGAGGGTTGGTATGTGCGTTTCATTTTGGAAATCCTAAGAGGCTAAAGCAGCTGATTGCTCCACGGAACAAGTGCCCGTGCCAAATCAACCGACGTTCGGTTTTCTCCTGAAATGTTCAGGGAACCGCAGATTATCGCAAATTTTTGTGACCAGCGGTTCACTACTACTTTCATCGATGCTCGCAACTGCCTGCCAGCAGCAAGATTTGCGGGTTGCCACGGGGTGTGGATAAGGCTTTGATAAATTAGAATACAGGGCACAACAATTTAAAACTATCCACACCAAGCTGACACCACATGACGCAGGGATCCCCACCGCAGCCAGACACCCACGAGGTCCTGGCCAGCCCCGATTTTTGGCAGACCTGCATCGAACAACTGGCGCAGGAGTTGCCTGACCAACAGTTCCAGACCTGGATCAAACCACTGACAGCACAGGTCTCTGACGACCTGTCTAAAGTCACGATTTTTGTCGCCAACCGTTTCAAGATGGACTGGATCCGGGCGCAATACAGCGCCCGCCTGGCCGCCCTGATGGAGCGCCTCACCGGGCAACCCGTCAGCATTGAACTGGCTTTGGCCGCACGTGAGCCGACCCCCAGGGCACCCCTGCTCGGTAAACCCGCCAATGCGCCGGGCCAGGCGGCCGCCCCCAGACCGGACAACAGCAACAGCAACGAGCCCCTCAAAAGCCGGCTCAATGCCGCGTTGACCTTTGACGCCCTGGTCGAGGGTAGTGCCAACCGCATGGCGCGCGCTGCAGCCATGCATGTGGCTGGTATGCCCGGCCATCTGTACAACCCACTGTTCATTTACGGCGGTGTCGGCTTGGGCAAAACCCATTTGATGCACGCTGTGGGTAACCAGCTGATCAGTGAGCGACCCAACGCCAAGGTGCTCTACATCCATGCCGAACAATTTGTGACCGATGTGGTGAAAGCCTACCAGCGCAAAGCGTTCGACGAGTTCAAAGAGCGTTACCACTCGCTGGACCTGCTGCTGATCGATGACGTGCAGTTTTTTGCAAACAAGGAACGCACCCAGGAAGAGTTTTTCAACGCCTTTGAGGCCTTGCTGGCCCGCAAATCACACATCGTGATGACCAGCGACACCTACCCCAAAGGCCTGGCCGACATCCACGAGCGACTCGTCTCGCGCTTTGATTCGGGTTTGACGGTGGCCATCGAGCCGCCCGAGCTGGAAATGCGGGTGGCGATTCTGATCAACAAGGCACATGCCGAAGGCATCGTGATGCCGGAAGAGGTGGCGTTTTTTGTCGCCAAGAATGTGCGCTCGAACGTGCGCGAGCTTGAAGGCGCCCTGCGCAAAATTCTGGCCTATTCACGCTTCAACCAGAAAGAGATCTCGATTGCGCTGGCACGCGAGGCGCTACGCGACCTTCTGTCGATCCAGAACAGGCAGATTTCTGTGGAAAACATCCAGAAAACGGTGGCCGACTACTACAAAATCAAGATCGCCGACATGTACTCCAAAAAGCGCCCGGCCAGCATCGCCCGGCCGCGCCAGATTGCCATGTACCTGGCCAAGGAGTTGACACAAAAGAGCCTGCCGGAAATCGGCGAGTTGTTTGGCGGGCGCGACCACACCACGGTGTTGCATGCGGTGCGAAAAATAGGGGGGGAACGCCAACAATTGACGGAGCTCAACCAGCAGTTGCACGTGCTGGAGCAGACCCTCAAAGGTTGAAACAAATGAGTGGGAAAATAGCCGCAACACATCGACCAATCCATTAGAAACAGACCGGAAGAAGACAACATGATTGTGATCAAAGACACCCAAAGTAAAGTGCTCTCCGTGCTGCAGGCAGTCTCCGGCATTGTGGAGCGGCGTCATACCCTGCCGATTCTGGCCAACATCATGCTGCGCAAAACCGGCGCCAGCGTGCAGCTCACCACCAGCGACCTCGAGATCCAGATCCGCACCACTGCCGATCTGGGCGGTGATACCGGCGACTTCACCACCACCGTGGGTGCGCGCAAACTCATCGACATCCTGCGCAGCATGCCCAGCGACCAGGTGGTGTCCCTTGAATCCAGCGCGGCCAAGCTGATCCTCAAAGGTGGCAAGAGCAAGTTCACACTGCAGACCATGCCCGCCGAAGACTTCCCGCTGGTGCAGGAGTCGGCCAACTTTGGCCCGGTGTTCAGCGTGCCGCAAAAGACTCTCAAGAACCTGCTCAGCCAGGTGTCTTTTGCCATGGCCGTGCACGACATCCGTTATTACCTCAACGGCATCCTGTTTGTGGCCGAAGGCCAGCAGCTGAGCCTGGTCTCCACCGACGGTCACCGCCTGGCGTTTGCCAGCGCCACGCTGGATGTGGAAGTGCCCAAACAAGAGGTGATCCTGCCGCGCAAGACGGTGCTGGAATTGCAGCGCCTGCTCAGTGATGCCGAAGGCGCCATCGAGATGCAGTTTGCCAACAACCAGGCCAAATTCAGCTTTGACGGCATGGAGTTTGTCACCAAGCTGGTGGAGGGCAAGTTCCCGGACTACAACCGCGTCATCCCGCGCAACCACCAAAACGGCATCACCCTGGGCCGTGCGGCGTTGCTGTCCACCCTGCAGCGCACCGCCATCCTGACCAGCGACAAGTTCAAGGGTGTGCGCCTGAACATCGACCCCGGCACCCTGCGTGTGGCCGCCAACAACGCCGAGCAGGAAGAAGCCGTGGACGAGCTGGACATCGACTACAGCGGTGACAGCATCGAAATTGGTTTCAACGTGACCTACCTGATTGATGCGCTGTCCAACATGAGCCAGGAGATGGTCAAGATTGAACTCTCCGACGGCAACAGTTCGGCCTTGCTGACCATTCCCGACAACGACACGTTCAAGTACGTGGTGATGCCCATGCGAATCTAGACGCACAGGCTGCACCCGTGCACCCCACCAAACCCGCGATGAGCAGCTTGTTCCTTGCGGGTTTGATGTTTCCAGACTCCCCCAAATTTACGATGTTTTGCGACAGCGCTGACCGCCAAAAGCCTGTCTAACCTGATCAAGAGTGTGTCATGACCGAAGAAAACAAGCCCATCCCTGCCCCTGAAGCCACCGACAGCGGGGTTCACACGGGTGAAGGCAGCGCTGACAGCTCCAACTATCAGCCCACCATCGACGCGCACCAGGCCGGCGCCTCCGAGGCCTACGGCGAAGGCTCGATCCAGATCCTCGAAGGCCTGGAAGCGGTGCGCAAACGCCCGGGCATGTACATCGGCGACACATCCGACGGCACCGGCCTGCACCACCTGGTGTTTGAGGTGGTGGACAACTCGATTGACGAGTCGCTGGCAGGCCATTGCGACGACATTCTGGTCACCATCCACGCCGACAACTCGGTGTCGGTGGTGGACAACGGGCGCGGTATCCCCACCGGCGTCAAGATGGACGACAAACACGAGCCCAAGCGATCGGCGGCCGAAATCGCGCTGACCGAGTTACACGCCGGTGGCAAGTTCAACCAGAACAGCTACAAGGTGTCTGGCGGCTTGCACGGTGTGGGTGTGAGTTGTGTCAATGCCCTCTCCAAAATGCTGCGCCTCACGGTGCGCCGCGATGGCAAAGTGCATGTGCTCGAATTCAGCAAGGGTTTTGTGCAAAACCGCATCACCGATGTGCAAGACGGCATCGAGGTCTCGCCGATGAAGGTCATTGGTGACACAGAACGCCGCGGTACCGAGGTGCACTTCTTGCCCGACACCGACATCTTCCAGCAAAACAACGACTTCCACTACGACGTGCTGGCCAAGCGCCTGCGCGAACTGAGCTTTTTGAACCACGGTGTGCGCATCCGCCTGAAAGACGAGCGCACCGGCAAAGAAGACGACTTTTCCGGCGCGGACGGCGTGCGTGGTTTTGTCAACTTCATCAACAAGGGCAAAACCATCCTCAACCCCAACATCTTCCACGCCCTGGGTGACCGCCAGAGTGACCAGAACACCAACATCGGTGTGGAAGTGGCGATGCAGTGGAACAGCGGCTACAACGAACAAGTGCTGTGTTTCACCAACAACATCCCCCAGCGTGATGGTGGCACCCACCTGACCGGCCTGCGTGCCGCCATGACCCGGGTCATCAACAAATACATCGACGACACCGAAATCGCCAAAAAAGCCAAGGTCGAAGTCACCGGCGACGACATGCGCGAAGGCCTGACCTGCGTGCTCTCAGTCAAGGTGCCCGAGCCCAAGTTCAGCAGCCAGACCAAGGACAAGCTGGTGTCATCGGAGGTGCGCGGCCCGGTGGAAGACATCGTCTCCAAGCTGCTGTACGACTACCTGCAAGAGCGCCCGGCCGACGCCAAGATCATCGTTGGCAAGATCATCGAAGCCGCGCGCGCCCGCGAAGCCGCCCGCAAAGCACGCGACATGACACGCCGCAAAGGTGTGCTTGACGGCATGGGCCTGCCCGGCAAACTGGCTGACTGCCAGGAAAAAGACCCAGCCATGTGCGAGATCTACATCGTCGAAGGGGACTCCGCCGGTGGCTCCGCTAAGCAGGGGCGTGACCGCAAGTTCCAGGCGATCCTGCCGCTGCGCGGCAAGATCCTGAATGTGGAAAAAGCGCGCTACGAAAAACTGCTGACCAGCAACGAAATCCTGACCCTGATCACCGCTCTAGGCACCGGCATTGGCAAAGCAGGGGGCAGCACTGGCAACGACGACTTTGACGTGGCCAAGCTGCGTTACCACCGCATCATCATCATGACCGATGCCGACGTGGACGGCGCCCACATCCGCACCCTGCTGCTGACCTTCTTCTACCGCCAGATGCCCGAGCTGGTGGAGCGTGGCCACATCTACATCGCCCAGCCGCCGCTGTACAAGGTCAAGGCCGGGCGCGAAGAGCTGTACCTGCAAGGCCCGACCGACCTGGACAACTTCCTGCTGCGTGTGGCCCTGGTGAACGCCACCGTCCACACCGGTGGTGAGGCCAACACATCGCTCACGGGTGACACCCTGACCGAGCTGGCACGCAAACACCAGGTGGCGCAGACCGTGATTGCCCGCCTGGGTAACTTCATGGATGTGTCGGCCCTGCGCGCCATTGCCGACGGCGTGGCGCTCAACCTCGACACCGTGGCCGATGCCGAAGTCTCTGCCGCCGCGATGCAGGCCTTCTTGCCCGATGCCGAGGTGGCCGGGGAGTTTGACGCGCGCACCGACAAACCGATTCTGCGCATCAGCCGCCGCTTACATGGCAACATCAAGAGCAGCGTGCTCACACAAGACTTTGTCCACGGCGCGGACTACGGTGCGCTGGCCGAAGCCGCCAAAACCTTCAAGGGCTTGCTGGGCGTAGGCGCCAAGGTCACACGTGGCGAAGGCGAGCGCCAAAAAGAGCAAAAAGTGGCGGATTTCCGCGAAGCCATGGACTGGCTCATCACCCAGGCCGAAGGCGCCACCAGCCGCCAGCGCTACAAAGGGCTGGGCGAAATGAACCCCGAACAGCTGTGGGAAACCACCATGGACCCGGCCGTGCGCACCTTGCTGCGGGTGCAGATTGACGACGCGATCGAGGCCGACAAGGTGTTCACCATGCTGATGGGTGATGAAGTAGAGCCAAGGCGAGAATTTATCGAAACCAACGCGCTGCGGGCGGGCAACATCGATATTTAATGTCGTTGTTGGGCAAGTATTGTGGCGCTCTGTCGTCGGCAATTACTGGCAACGGCAGGCCCATTACTCCTGTTGCTGACGAGGCCCAGGGGCGTGATGGCTGCCAGTTTGGCGGCGTCTGCGCCTCACCCTAAGCTGCTCACAACACGGGACGACTGGTCTTCTCTGGACACACGTCGCCGGGCAGATCCTGATCTGGATCGCTTGGCAACGACCTTGCTGGATCGGGCGCGCAAGGACATCGGTCTTGCGCCGTTGGCGCGTCAGCTGGAGGGCCGTCGGCTTCTGGGTGTCTCCCGGGAATTCATCCGCCGCAGCCTGCAGTGGGCCTTTGCCTACCGGGTGACTGGTGAACCAGTGTTCTTTGACCGCGCACGGCAGGAAATGCTCAACGTGGCCAGCTTCAGCGACTGGCACCCAGCGCATTACCTCGATGTTGCTGAAATGACGGCCGGCATGGCCTTGGCCTATGACTGGCTTTGGGATGACTTGACGACTGCAGACCGCGCCACCCTACGCGGCGCCATCATCGACAAAGGCATCACACAAGCCCGGCATGGCCATTCAACCTTCAAGGCCAAAAACAACTGGAATCAGGTCTGTATTGGCGGCATGGCGCTTGGCGCGCTCGCGGTAGAAGAGGACCAGGCTTCGCTGGCGACAGACCTTCTTGCTGCGGCCAAACGAGATGTCTCCATTGGTCTGCATGCCTACCGTCCCGACGGCGTTTACCCCGAAGGCCCGGGGTATTGGGACTACGGAACCTGCTATTCGGTGTTGCTCATCGCAGCCCTGCGCACCGCCAAGGGCACCGATTGGGACATTCTGAGTGCGCCAGGCTTCAAGCGCAGTGCAGAGTTTTATGCCCACGCGATTGGCCCATCGGGCAAAACCTTTGATTTTGCAGACAGCAATGAAGGACCGGGATTCCCCTGTGCTTTGGTGTATCTGGCGCGCGAACTGGCGCAACCTGCCCTGCTGACCGCGATGCGGCAGATGATCCGGGCCAAGCGGGGTATGTCTGACCGTTTTGCACCCTTGTCCGCACTCTGGTGGCCCATGGAAACAGCCGGAAAGGTCTCTCCAACGGACTTTTCCGGTCAAGGCGACCAGCCCGTGGCGATCTGGCGCTCGTCCTGGACAGACCCCAACGCCTTGTGGCTGGCGATCAAGGCGGGGGGTGCCGCGCACAACCATGCGCACATGGATGCCGGTAGCTTTGTGCTGGATCTGGACGGCGTCAGATGGGTCAAAGACCTGGGCATGCAGGACTACAACAGCTTGGAGTCCCGAGGCATCGACCTGTGGAACATGAAGCAAAACGCCAGCCGCTGGCAAGTGTTCAGACTGTCAGCGCAAGCCCACAACACGCTGACACTCCAGGGGCAGCCGCACAACGCCACGGGCATGGCGAGTTTGCGGATGCTTGAAGCGCGCGAAGCGCTGATCGACCTCACCCCCGCGCTGCTTCCCGGCCAAGTCAAACAGGCCACGCGCCGCGTCCGCTTCATGGACGATGCGGTGCTTTTGAGTGACGAGATTCAAGGCGCACAGGCTGGCTCCCTGGTCCGATGGGCCATCAACACCGAGGCCGAGGTCCACATCGACGGCCACCGGGTGTTTCTCTCACAAAAAGGTAAGCGCCTGGCCATACAGTTTGAAGGCACCGGACTGCAGTTGGAGGTGACGGACATCTCCGCCCCCCAGCGGGACTATGACGCGCCCAACCCCAATGTCAGGCAATTAACCGTCACAGGGCAAGCAGCGGCAGATGGCAGCTGGAAACTGAGCACCACATTTTCCCGCGCTTGATGGGTGAGGGGAGGCTGTGGGCCATGGGTTTGAGGGGGCAGCGTTGTCGGCCCAGGTCCGAAATGACTTGTGGCCGACTGGGCTAATCCTTGTTCCCAAAAATTCTTGAGAACTCCCGGTGTTTAGCCTCGCGCCAAGTGTCTGTCATGTCGTTGTTGCGCTCCAGCGCGTCATAAATCTGCCGAACCAGATCGTTGTCGACGATCTTTGCCGTGCGAAGCTTGGCCAGCAACTCGAACCCATGCCACACCTTGAGCCCAGCATCTGCGGCCAGGGTGTGCATGCCCAGGTCATCGGTCACAACAATGGCTCCCTTAACCTGACCATAAGCCAGCAACCAGCAATCCGTGGCTCCCGGCGGTGAACGACCCGTTGTGTATTTGGCAACGTCCAGCTGAACCGTCCCCAGCAGCACCTCCTGCACCAGCTTCAAGTCCTGCTTTTCTGCTGCGTTGAGCCGGGTTTGCTTGGCCAGTCGCTCTTGCACAAATTCAGGTTCGTCAAACCACGGGTTCAGAAACCGCAACCGTGCATTGCGATACACCTCGTCCTCTACCGCTTTCAGAATCACCAACACATAAGGTACCTGCCCGAACTCTCGCCCTACCGCCGGGCGTATGCGCTTTGCCAGACGCAGGTAGGTATTGGTGTCGAGCAGGACCTGGGTTGTCACCGAATCAATTCCTTATGCAGTGCGACTGCATCCTGCATCGGAATATCCATCACCTGTTGAATATAGCCAGGACCCGTTTGCCGTTCACTCACCATGCGCCGCAAGGCCTGAAAGAACGGACTCTTGAACTGCTTTTCTGCCGCCGCCACGTAAACCGACGGCTCAGGCGGCAACGGAGCGAACAGCAGCTCACTGATCAGCTTTCCGCGCTGCGCGTTGCGAATGGCATGCACCTCGATGGCTTGGTGCTTTAAGGGCAGCAGACCGTTGGCTGTGGCAAAACGGTTGGTTTCACTGAACACGCTGAACAGCGAGATGCCATGCTCGGCTGCAAAGGTTTGCAATACCTTCGATTCATTGGCCTTGCTGCCGCCGGACACCTTTTCATACACGGTGCGCGCCAACTCCACAGGAAACAACAACGCGCCTGCAAACGCATCGGCAAAGTCCTCACCCTCTTCTTTGCCAGCCAAATCAGGGGTGAACACATGCGCCAGTTCATGCGCCATCCAGAACTTGAAATCCTCCAGATACGTGTCCAAGTTCAGCAAAACAAAAGTCACGCGCTCTTTTGGCAGCAGGATATGCAGCGCATTTTTATGGTTTTGCTGGCTGCCCCACATCACAGGCACAACCACAGCGCCGTTTTCCACAAACTCACCCAACAGATGCTCGTAATGCAACACAGCACCCTGCGTCAAACCCAGAGTCGCTCGCACCTGCGCAGCAACTGACTGCAAAGCGGCGTAATCAAGATTGGGGGGACTGATCAACTGTCGGCGTAACTGCGGCAGAGTTGGCAAAAATGGAACCAACCCCTTGAGCAAGGCGCCCATTGCCATGGCATTGGAAACATGCGCATCGGTTGTTTTGGCCCCCGCCTTTTTGCGGAACGCCACCACCGGCTGTTCGGCTTGGGGCAACTGCACCAGGTCGGCAAACCCCAGCTTCAGGGTGGTTGCCAGCTTGAGCAGCTTGTCAGGGCGCGGGAAATCCGTGCCCTTCATCCAGTTGGTCACCGCCTGACCGGTAACACCAAGCTGCGCGGCCAGTTCCTTCTGGGTCCAGCCAAGCTTCTGGATGGCAGATTTAACGTTGTCACTGTGGATAACTTTGTGCATAAGCAGCAGATTATCGGTGCAAAACGCCGTAAATCAAGTTTAATCAAGCTAATGCCAGGGGCTTTCATGCTCTATGCCACATCCTGCAGCCGCACATGCGGGCCGCGCTCAGAACGTGATCACCTTGTCCGCTTGCAGCGTCCAGTCGGCCAGCTCTGGCAGCGTGCCAATGCAGACGCCGGGAATCAGCGGCAGCTCTGCTAGGCCACGCGCCAGGGCGCAGGTGCGGCACAGCTTGATGGGCACACCCTCACTCACCAGCAGTTCCATCAGGCCCTGCAGGCCATTGCCACTGCCGTCCACCTGATGGGGCAAACCGGCCACAACGGCGTCGGACATCAAAAACAGACGAAGCTCCGGCCGGTCACCCTCCCGCCCGACCAGCGCGGTAGCCAGCCGCAGGGCCGAAAGACAGCGCTCGCTGCCATAAGGCGCTGCGTGGACGATGATGAGGATGTTTTGCATGGTGTTCCTCCACAGTTGCGGGGTTCAGAAGTGTGGTCTCGGATGCTTGGGCAAAAGTAGGCGTCGGCTAGGTGACGACGGGTTCGCCAGCACCCACACTGTCCACCAGTGCCTCGGCCAGCTGGGCCTGGGTGGATTGGCTGGCCGACAGGCGGGCGCGTAACTCGGCGCACAGCTGGCGCAGTTGGGTGACTCGGGTGACGATACGGGCCAATTCGTTCAGTGGCGGGAGCGGAATGAGTAACGAACTAAGAATTTCGAGGTTGATGTTCTTCTGAGCAGTAGCAGGGGCAAATGCCAGCAAGTCAGCTTTTGCCGTTTCCACAAACAACAAGAAGTACTCGACATTGCCCATTGCGCGCGCAGGCACAAAGCCTACGACGCTGTCAGGGAAGCAACTGTCGAAACCGAGGGTGGCCGACTCCGCAATATTGGCAGCGATCGTGATGCACAGCGTTCCCTTCGGCCACATTCGACTTTGTTCAAGCCCAAGGTCGCTGTAGTAAGAGTGGACTTCCTGAACAACGCCCTTGGCGCGCGAAACCTCTCCGGTTTGGATGAGTGGGTACTTCGGTGGATTGAATAAGGCGGGGTCGTTGCGTGGTCGGTGCTTGGACTTGCCTCGACCAAACTCTCCAAGTTCCGGAAACCGCGCCCAACACCACCCCGGCGGCAAGGCAAACGGCTGGTCGTCCTCGGCAATCGGCGGCAGGGGTTTGTCGCGTTTGATCTTGCCTTCGGCGATGAGTTTGTCTTTTTCGGCGCGGATTTTTTGCAGCAGGGCGCTGGCGGGTTCGTCTTGCGGGTCTTGGGGGACGATCAGGCCGCGCACGGCGAGTTGCAGGATGGTCTGCTCCAGCGCGTCGACGGCTTGGGGTCGGTCGAGCAGCAGGTCGAAGTGACTGGCCACACGTTGCCAGTTCTCGGCCAGTTGGGCGGGGGTGTCGCTGTCGGTCAACGCGCCGAGCAGGGTGGCAACCAGTTGGGCGTGCTGTGCGGCTTCGAGCTGGCCTTTGGCCTCCAGCGCGTCGCACAGCCGCATGAGTTCTTCGACGCGGGTGACGATGCGGGATTGTTCGACGAGGGGTGGGAGGCCGATAACCGTTGCAATGACTTTTTCGCGCGAAATATTGGGTTGTGCTCCTCCTGCACCGATGCTGATGAAATATGGCTTCAACGCCTTCATGAGCAAAAGCAAATACGCGCTGGATAAGCCCGCGAAAGGCGTGCAAGCACAGACAGCTTGGTTAGTCGTAGCGACTACGGAAAGGATTGAGGTTTTACCAATGGTCGCCCCGTACATGGCGATCAGTACATCACCAACTTGATTTAATCGGAGCGAGCAGTCACGCAATGCTGCGTCGGTGACTGTCTCTTCTGAGTCTGAAATGAAGTCGGCAGTTAATTCACCAGACTTGAACCACGGAATTTTTCCGCCGTAGTAATTGCTGTTGGTTCTGGATGGCGTGGCACCCGCGCCCCAATCACCAAGATTGCCTAGACGTGCCCATTCCCAGTTACTCGGCAAGACGAACCCGCATTCGTTGTCGTCAATTGGGTCAAGCGGTTTTGAGCGTCGGATTTTCTTGGCAACGATCAGCCCGTCTTTTTCCGCTCCCATCCTCTTCAGCAGTTCACTCGCGGGCTCGTCATTCAGGTCTTGCGGCACCAGTTTGCCCTGCACCGCCAGCGTCAGGATCAGCTCACGCAGCCGCGACACACCGCCCGGGGCGGTGGCCAGAAAATCCAGATTTGATAGCAACATGCCCATATTCAATAAGGGCTAGAGAGTGATTTTGCTAAAATATTGCGCAACTCGTCGCGCAGGGCCTGGGCCTCGGCTTGCAGGCGGCTGTAGTCGGCCAGCAGCTGCGCCGGGTCGTGGCTGACCACGTCCACCGCGTGCGGGTTTTTCTGGTCCAGGTTGTAGTTGGTCGCTTTGATCTGGTCGATGCTGACCTTCCAGGCGCGTTCGTTTTCTTGCCTGGCGGCAAAACCGTCTGCCTCTGTGCCCCACCAGGCTTTCTCGGCATCAAACTCTTCGATACGGATGGGTTTGGTCTTGTTGTAGGTCTTGACCCCCGCCGGGTACGGGTGCTCGTAGTACCAGACTTCTTTGGTGGGAGTGCCTTTGGTGAAAAACAGCAGATTGGTCTTGATGCCGGTGTAGGGCGCAAACACGCCGTTGGGCAGGCGCACGATGGTGTGCAAGTTGCATTCTTGGAGAAGCTGCTCCTTGATGCGGGTTTTGACACCTTCACCAAACAGGGTGCCGTCGGGCAGCACCAGCGCGGCGCGGCCATGGGTTTTGAGGATGTGTTTGATCAGCACCAGGAACAAATCCGCGGTTTCTTTGGTGCGCACATCGGCCGGAAAGCCTTGCTCGATGCCCGGCTCTTCGACACCGCCAAAGGGCGGGTTGGTCAGCACCACGTCCACGCGGTCGGCCTGGGTGACTTCACGCAGCGGGCGCGCCAGGGTGTTGCCGTGCTGGATGAGGCTGGGCACCTCGATGCCGTGCAGCATCAGGTTGGTAACACACAGCATGTGGGGCAGCTGCTTTTTCTCGACACCGGTGATGCTTATCTGCAGCGTGGCTTCTTGCTCGGTGTTGTGAACTTGCTGGCGCAGGTGTTCAATGGCGCAGACCAGAAAGCCGCCGGTGCCGGTGGCGGGGTCAAGCACCTTCTCACCCAGGCGCGGGTTGACCATGTCGACCATGAACTGGGTGACGGCGCGCGGGGTGTAGAACTCGCCCGCGTTACCGGCGCTTTGCAGGTCTTTGAGGATTTTTTCGTACAGGTCGTTGAACTGGTGGCGCTCGGCCTGGCGGTTGAAGTTGATGGCGTTGAGCTTGTTGATAACCTGGCGCAGCAGGTGGCCGCTTTTCATGTAGTTGTAGGCGTCTTCAAACACACCGCGCACCACGTAACCACGCGGGTTGCGCCGGGCGTCACCACTCAGGCTTTTCAGGGTGCCAAAGAGTTCGTTGTTGACAAAGCTCAGCAGCACGTCGCCGGTCATGCCCTCGGCGTCCTGCGCCCAGTTGCGCCAGCGCATGGATTCGGGGATGGGGCTTTGGTAGTGGTCGCGGGTGAGTTCAAGCTCTTCTTCGAGCGCGTCAAACACTTTGAGGAACAAGAGCCAGGTGAGTTGCGAGATACGTTGCGCGTCGCCGTCGACGCCGCTGTCTTGGCGCATCACGTCCTGGATGGATTTGATGACGCTGGAGAGGTTGGACATGGGTTGTTGTGGTTTTATATGGAAAATCGGGCTCCAGCCCTTTTATCACAAGGGTTGATAGCTACCAAAGCAATAGTATTTTGACAGGTCTCTGGGCGCTCATGCCGGTGGCTGACCGGTGGTGTACAGCGCCTGCTCCAGCGTCGCCAGGGCGCCCAGGTATTGGGCGCGCCCACCAAAGCTGCGGATGAGTTCGCTGGCGCTGCCCATCTGGGTGAAGGGTTGGACCTTGAACACGTCGTTGCTCTCGATGGTGGTGATGCCTTCGTCGGCGTATTTGTCGAGCAGGGCGTCCAGCACCTTGCGCGCCACCGGGCCGTATTGGGTGAACAGGTTGCGCTTTTTGACGCGGCTGGCCCGCTCGCGCCGGGTGATCGGCGGCTGGTTGTAGGCCACGTGGAGTAACAGGTCAAACGGGTCGAGGTTGGTCAAGCCGCTGCTGGCCAGTTCTTCGGCCAGCGCGTCGATCAGCACACCTTGGTTTTCCAGCTCGGAGATCAGGGCGGCTTTGCGTTCGGCGTCAGTCCAGGCTTGCAGGAACTGGTCGAGTGAGTCAAACCGCTTGGCCAGGTTGATGCGGGTGTAGTCGCGCAGGCTCTCGGTGATGAGTTTGCCCTGGGCGTTGAGGTATTGCACCCGCTCACGCGCCACGGCCACCGTGACCATACCGCCCACGATGTATTTTTTGGGTTCGTCCGTGCCGCCGGGGGCAAAGGGACCCAGCGGGTCGTTGGGCGCAGGCGCCCCAGCCGGGTCAACACCTTCTGCGGGCAGCGCGGGGGCAGCAGGCTCGGGCGGGTTGATGGGGTCACCGGCCTGAGGCTCGTAAATCTGCACCGGCTCACCGTCAAAGGCGGGGTCGGCAAAGTTGTCGGTAGCGCGTTTGAAGTCGAGGATGGTGAACCAGGTTTTGCCCAAATCCTCACGCAGGCGGGTGCCCCGGCCAATGATCTGCTTGAACAGGGTCATGGACTGGATGTTCTGGTCCAGCACAATGAGTTTGCAGGTTTGGGCATCGACACCAGTGCTCATCAGGCGCGAGGTGGTGGCGATCACTGGGTAAAGCTTCTCGGGGTCGATGAAGTTGTCGAGCTGGGCTTTGCCCTGCGGGTTGTCGCCGGTGATCTGCACCACGTAGTTGGGCTGTGTAGCGCAAAGGTCGGCATTGGCATTGCTCAGCGCCTGGCGCATGCGCGCGGCGTGGTCGATGTCTTCACAAAAGACGATGGTTTTGGCGTAACGGTCGGTGGCGCGGAGGTATTCGGTGATCTTGGTCGCCACCACTTCGTCGCGTTTTTCGAGCACCAGCTTGCGGTTCATGTCGGGGCCGGTGTAGATGCGGTCTTCGATCAGGTGGCCGAGTTTGTCTGTCATGCCATCCGTGGGGCGCCAGCCAAAGGTGTCTTTGTCCAGGTCCACACGGATGACCTTGTAGGGCGCCAGGTACCCGTCCTCAATGCCTTGTTTGAGGCTGTAGGTGTAGATCGGCTCACCAAAGTAGTCGCTGTTGGAGATGTCTTTGGTTTCCTTGGGTGTGGCGGTCAGGCCAATCTGCGTGGCGCTGCTGAAATAGGAGAGGATTTCGCGCCAGGCCGAGTCTTCGGCGGCGCTACCGCGGTGGCATTCGTCCACCACGATCAGATCGAAAAAGTCTGGCGAGAACTGTTTGTAGATGTTGCTGTCTTCATCCGTGCCGCTGACGGCTTGGTACAGCGAGAGGTAAATCTCGTATGACTTGTTGACTTCTTTGGTGCTCTTGTTGACTGCCAACTCCAGGTCTTCGATGGAGACCTGACCTTGCGCATCGACCCGCTCGATGCCCTTGGCATTGGGGCTGAGTTTGGCCATGGCGCCCTTGAAGGGCCGGAAGTCGTTGACCATGGTCTGGTCAACCAGGATGTTGCGGTCGGCCAGGAACAGGATGCGCTTTTGGCCCTTGGCCTTGTCGGCACGCCAATCGGACTTCCAGAGCCGGTGGATGATCTGGAACGCGGTGTAGGTTTTGCCGGTGCCGGTGGCCATGACCAGCAGCACCCGGTGCTGCCCGGCGGCAATGGCTTCGACCGTGCGGTTGATGGCCGTCAGCTGGTAATAACGCGGTACCTTGGCAGGGGCGTACGGGGTTTCGGCCACACGCTGTACCGCAGGTGCCCAGCCTTTCCAGGCGCAGTAGCGGCGCCACAGTTCTTGCGGGCTGGGAAATTCGTCCAGGCCAATGGTTTGCTCCGGCACGCCGGTGGCACAGGTGGCGTCACGAAAGACAAAACCCTCGCCATTGCTGGCAAAACTGAATGGCACGTCGAGCAACTGGGCGTACTGGATGGCCTGCTGCATGCCCGCATTGACGGATAGCCGGGCTTGTTTGACCTCAACCACAGCCAGCGGGATATTGGCTTTGAAAAACAGCGCGTAGTCGGCGCGCAGCACGGTGTTTTGGTCGCGACGGGCGGTTTTGCCACGCACCACCACGCGGCCGTCGCGCAAGGGGTATTGCGCGTAGATCTGGTCCAGCGTGTGCCAGCCAGCAGCGACCAAAGCCGGACGCACGAACTTGTCGCAAATGTCGCTCTCGGAGAGTGATTTTTTGTCCATGCCGCCGAATCGTCCCTGATTGGTTGCGGTCACCCACTGGGGATTCTCAGCGGTGGTTCAGTGGACGATTTTGCCACTCAGGCAGCCCGGCCTGGCTGGGCCTGGCGCTTCTTTCTTGGCCCGAGCAGCCGTCCGACCGGACGGCCTGCTCAACA
The DNA here is from genome assembly GCF_018619435.1 of Rhodoferax sp. U11-2br. GTDB lineage: Bacteria > Pseudomonadota > Gammaproteobacteria > Burkholderiales > Burkholderiaceae_C > Rhodoferax. The sequence continues at coordinate 60,948 of NZ_JAHFZF010000002.1, forward strand.
GCCTGCCGCTTGGGCGGGCTGTTGGATCACTTCACCTGCAGCAGGCTCTCGTCCCACTTGGCGTGTTTTTCCAGACCCGCCAGGTTGGCGACGGTGGCGGCAATGTTGGACAGACCGGCCGTCGGGGTTTGGTTCAGCGCCAGTTTGCCGCCGGTGACCTTGTCAAACAGGATCAGCGGCACCGGGTTCAAGGTGTGGGCGGTTTTGGCCTTGTAAGAGCCGTCCTTGTTCAAGGATGGCTGCTTGGTCTTTTTGTCCAGCTCGTACATCTCGTCGGCGTTGCCGTGGTCGGCGGTGATCAGCGCCACGCCGCCAGCGGCTTCAATGACCGGCAGCAGGCGCGCCAGGGCCAGGTCAACGGCTTCGACAGCCATGGTGGCGGCGCGGAAGTTGCCGGTGTGGCCGACCATGTCGCCGTTGGCAAAGTTGCAGCGCAGCAGCTTGTACTGGCCGCTTTGGATGGCGGCAATCATGGCGTCGGCGATTTCGGCCGACTTCATCCACGGACGCTGCTCAAACGGCACCACGTCGCTGGGCACTTCTTGCCAGGTTTCGCCCTCAAACTTGTTGGAGCGGTTGCCGTTCCAGAAGTAGGTGACGTGGCCAAACTTCTGGGTTTCGGAACAGGCAAACTGGGCTAGGCCAGCCTGGCTGAACCATTCGCCCGAGGTGTCGCGGATGGCGGGCGGGGTCACCAGAAAACGCTCGGGCAGTTTCAGGTCGCCGTCGTACTGCAGCATGCCGGCATAGGTCACCTTGGGTGTGCGCACGCGGTCAAAGCGGCTGAACTCTTGCTCAACAAAAGCACGGGTGATTTCAATGGCGCGGTCGCCACGGAAGTTGTAAAACACCACCGAGTCACCGTCTTCGATGGTGCCAATGGGCTGGCCGTTCTCGGCAATGACAAACTCCGGCAAATCCTGGTCGATGGTGCCGGGGTAGCTGGCGCGCAGGCCATTCACGGCGGCGGTGGCGTTGGCAAACTGCGGGCCCTGGCCCAACACATGGGTTTTCCAGCCCTTTTCGACCATCGGCCAGTTGGCGTCGTAGCGGTCCATGGTGATGTTCTGGCGGCCACCACCAGAGGCAATGCGGGCGTCAAAACCATCGGTGCTGAGTTCGGCCAGAAAGGCTTCAAACGGCACCACATAGTCGAGCGCGCTGGTTTCGGGCACGTCGCGTCCGTCGATCAAGGCGTGAACACGCACGGTCTTGACACCCTCCAGCTTGGCCTGGGCCACCATGGCCTTCAGATGGTCGATGTGGCTATGCACATTGCCATCCGAGAACAAACCAATGAAGTGCACCACACCCCGGCCCGCCTTGGCGCCAGCCACGATCTGCTGCCAGGCTTCACCTTGCCAGATCGAGCCGTCGGCAATGGCGTTGGCCACCAACGCAGCGCCCTGGCTGTAGACCTGTCCGGCGCCGATGGCGTTGTGGCCAACTTCGGAGTTGCCCATGTCGTCATCGGACGGCATGCCCACAGCGGTGCCGTGGGCGCGCAGGCTGATGTGGGAGCATTCAGCGAACAGGCGGTCCAGGGTGGGCTTGTTGGCAGCGGCGATGGCGCTGCCCACTTCGAGTTTGGGGATGCCGTAACCGTCCATGACGATGACAACAACGGGGCCGGGCACGCCGGGGAAGGCAGAAAATTTTTGAAGCATGGTGGATTCTGAAGTAAAAGTTCGGTGGATGCCTCGATTTTGCGACGCATCCCGGGCCAGGCCAGTTTATCGCTGGCCATCGGGTTAAAAAAACAAGCGGGGTACACAACGCAAGACTCCCCGCGCCTTGGCAGGCGAGGGGAGTTCTCGGTCAGGGCGCTTCGCTTGCGCTGAAGTCTTGCTTATTCCGCCTCAGACTCATACACCTCGTGATAAGCGTTGCCATAGTAGCTGTGGATCAGCAGTTCCTTGAGTTCGCTGATCAGCGGGAAGCGCGGGTTGGCGCCGGTGCACTGGTCGTCAAACGCGGCTTCTGCCAGGCTGTCCACCTTGGCCAGGAATTCGGCTTCGTTGACACCGGCGGCCTGGATGGATGCAGGAATGCCCAGCACCTTCTTCAGGCCATCGACCCACTCCACCAGTTTCTCAACGTGGTCGTGGTCACTGGTGGCTTCCAAGCCAAGGTGTTTGGCAATCTGGGCATAACGCTCCACACCCTTGGGCCGGTCGTACTGGCTGAAGGCGGTTTGTTTGGTCGGGATGTCAGCGGCGTTGTAACGGATGACGTTCGAGATCAGCAGCGCGTTGGCCAGGCCGTGGGCAAGATGGAACTCGGCACCCAGCTTGTGCGCCATCGAGTGGCACACACCCAGGAAGGCATTGGCAAACGCAATACCAGCGATACACGACGCGTTGTGGACCTGTTCACGCGCTTTCGGATCGTTGGCACCGTTGATGAACGAGGCTGGCAGGTAGTCCTTGAGCAGCTTGAGGGCCTGCAAGGCTTGCGCATCAGAGTACTCGTTGGCCATCACCGAGACATAGGCTTCCAGCGCATGGGTCACCGCGTCGATACCACCCACAGCGGTGAGTGACTTGGGCATGTTCATGACCAGGTTGGCGTCCACGATGGCGATGTTGGGTGTGAGTTCGTAGTCGGCAATCGGGTACTTCACACCGGTCACTTCGTCGGTCACCACGGCAAACGGGGTCACTTCGGAGCCGGTGCCGGAGGTGGTTGGCACCGCGACCATCATGGCCTTGAGGCCCATCTTGGGGAACTTGTAGATGCGTTTGCGGATGTCCATGAAACGCAGCGCCAGGTCTTCAAACTGGACTTCCGGATGTTCGTACATCACCCACATGATCTTGGCCGCGTCCATAGGTGAGCCACCACCCAGCGCCAGGATCACGTCAGGCTGGAAGGCGTTGGCCATTGACAGGCACTTGCGCACCACCGCCAGGGTCGGGTCAGCTGCTACTTCGTGGAAAACTTCCACTTCCAGGCCTTGTTTCTTGAGGATGCGCACGGTGTCATCCACATAACCGTTCTCAAAAAGATAGCGGTCGGTCACGATCAGGCAACGCTTGCGGTCTGACAGGTCTTCCAGGGCAATCGGCAGGCAGCCGCGGCGGAAGTAAATGGATTTGGGGAGTTTGTGCCACAACATGTTCTCGGCCCTCTTGGCGACGGTTTTCTTGTTGATCAGGTGCTTGGGTCCGACGTTCTCGGAAATCGAGTTGCCACCCCAAGAGCCACAGCCCAGGGTCAAGGACGGTGCGAGGTTGAAGTTGTAGAGGTCACCAATACCACCGTGTGAGGACGGTGTGTTGATGAGGATACGGGCGGTCTTCATCTTGTCGCCAAAGTAGGCGATGCGGTCACCCTGCAAGTCTTGATCGGTGTAGAGCGAGGAGGTGTGGCCAATGCCACCCATGGCCACCAAGGCTGCTGCTTTGCTGCAAGCATCAACAAAATCTGTGGCCTTATACATGGCCAGCATGGGCGACAGTTTTTCGTGGGCAAAGGCTTCATTGGTTGACACATCGGTCACTTCACCGATCAACACCTTGGTGAAACCCGGCACAGAAATCCCGGCCATGGTTGCAATCACGATGGCCGATTGGCCCACGATCGCGCTGTTGAGTGAGCCATTTTTGAGGATGACCTTGCGCACAGCTTCGGCTTCTTCAGCGTTCAGGATGTAGCCGCCATGTTTGGCAAAACGTTCACGCACCGCCTGGTAGGCCTGTTCCACAATGATGACCGACTGCTCAGACGCACAGACCACGCCGTTGTCGAAGGTCTTGGACATCAGGATGGAGGCCACAGCACGTTTGATGTCAGCGGTCTCATCAATCACGGCCGGGGTGTTGCCCGCACCCACACCAATGGCGGGTTTGCCGGAGGAATAAGCAGCACGAACCATGGCCGGGCCGCCGGTGGCCAGGATCAGGTTGATGTCTGGGTGGCGCATCAGCTCGTTGGACAAGTCCACGGTGGGTTCGTCGATCCAGCCAATGATGTCGGCCGGTGCACCAGCCGCCACAGCAGCCTCCAACACCAGACGAGCGGCTTCACAGGTGGACCTGCGTGCACGTGGGTGGGGCGAGAAGATGATGCCGTTGCGGGTCTTGAGCGCGATCAGCGCCTTGAAGATAGCGGTGGAGGTGGGGTTAGTGGTGGGGACGATGCCGCACAGGATGCCGATGGGCTCGGCGATGGTGATGGTGCCGAAGTTGTCGTCTTCAGACAGGATGCCGCAGGTCTTCTCATCCTTGTACTTGTTGTAGATGTACTCTGACGAGAAGTGGTTTTTGATCACCTTGTCTTCGAGCACACCCATGCCGGTTTCCTGCACAGCGAGCTTGGCCAGCGGGATCCGCGCGTCGGTGGCAGCCAGCGCTGCGTTGCGGAAAATGGCATCCACTTTTTCCTGCGTGAAAGTCGCAAACAGTGCTTGCGCCTTCTTGACCCGCGCCACCAGTGCGTAGAGTTCTTCCTTGTTCGTCACAGCCATCTTGATTCTCCAAAACTGAAGTTAGTCACTCGCTGCCACCCCCAAAACACGTCGGACAGCGCGAGGGTTTTCTCAAAAACGCGCAAGTAATCTTGGCATACCGATGGATGAACAAGGCCTTGCATGAGCCAACAACACCTACCTCACTCTGTTTGTTTGGTCTGTGTTATTAGTTTGAGTGTGGTCATTTTACACACATTAACGAACACATACGAACATTTGAAAATAGTTTTTGAGGTGCTTTGGGCCAAGGGCTCCGTGTCACAAACCTTCGGCGTAACAGAGGGTGATGCCGGCGGCCTTGGCTGCTGCCACGCCGTCAGGCGGCAGGCCGCGGTCCACCACCCAGCGGCTGACGCCTTCGAGAGGCACGATGGTGGCAAAAGACTCTTGCCCCCATTTGGCGCTGTCACAGATGGACACCACCGTCTTGCTGCGCGCCACCACCGCGCGCTTGACCGTGGCCTCGATCAGGTTGGAGTTGGTCCAGCCAGCATGGCTGTCGACCGCGCCCGGCGCCAGGAAAAACACGTCGATGTTGAGCTTGGCAATTTGTGCCAGGGCCACGGGGCCCACCGTACTCAATGCGTTCTGGTAGATGTCGCCGCCAATGAGCTGAAGCTGATACGGCGTGCGGCCCGCCAGCTCACCGGCGATGCTGATGCCGTGGGTCACGATCGACAGATCACTGACCTCGGGCAGGCCCTGGGCAATGGCGCGGGCCATTTCGCAGGCGGTGGTGCCCGCATCCAGATACACCGTCTGGCCACTTTTGAGCAAACGTGTGGCCGCTCGCCCGACCCACTGCTTTTGCGCCTGGCCAAGGTCCCGGCGCTGGACAAAGTCCACATCCCGGTTGAGCAGTACCGCGCCGCCGTGGACCCGGCGCAGCAGGCCACGCTTCTCCAGCTCGGCCAGGTCACGGCGCAGGGTCATTTCGGACGACTGGAACTGCGCTGCCAGCTGTTTGGTTCGGCACTCACCTCGGGCCGAAATTACCGACATGATCAATTCTTGGCGATGGTCGGCCAGATGCTCAGCCATGGTGTCTCTTCCTGCAGTTTGGTGGCTGCTTAATAAGTTTGAAGATGTTCGTGTTGCAGAAAAGTCTCACAAATTCGAACATACGCGAATTATCACCAAAAATGGCCGATTCAGCCACCTGTGCAGGCCGTCCGTGGTTTGGGCCCGCGCTTGCCGCCGGGCGTCTCAGCGGTAATGCGCCAGCCCAGCGCTCAACTGGCGGTGACCGTGGTGTCGCTGCAGACGGTGTTGCGACCCGCCGCTTTGGCGCGGTAGAGCTGCACGTCGGCACGCTCCAACAAGGCGGTGATCGACTCACCAAGCTGCCACACCACCACCCCGGCACTGATGCTGATGGCTTCTTTGGGGGCAGCTGGCATCTCTGTAATACGCAGGCGCAGGGTCTCGGCAATCCGCAGCGCCACCGCCATGGGGGTGTCCTTGAGCACAATCAAAAACTCTTCTCCCCCCCAACGGCAGGCGATGTCGGAGGTGCGCAGGTTGGCTTGTAACAGCTGACCCAGATGTCGCAACACGCGGTCACCGGCCAGGTGGCCCAGGCTGTCGTTGAGCGCCTTGAAATGGTCGATGTCAAACAGGATGGCGGTCAGCGGGGAGTTTTGCCGTGTGGCCTCGCGCATCGCCTGCTCCAGCAGCAGTTCGAGGGCATGCCGGTTGGCCAGCCCTGTCAGGCTGTCGGTGGCGGCCATCTGTTCGAGCGCCTTGTTGTAGCGGTTGAAGCTGATGTAGAGCAGCGTCAGCACCAACAGCGTGACGCAGGCACAGACCAGCAGGTTGAAGTAGAGCGCACGTTGCACATTGGAGGCCGCCAGTTTGTCGTCTTTCACCACAAACAGCCGCCATTTGAGCTCGGGGATGTAGCGCACATTGACAAAGTGGTGAATGTCAGCACTCTCGTACTCGAAGCTGCCGCCCTTGCTGGCCAGGATGGTGTCGGCCAGATCCCGCACGCCCGGGATGTCGCGGATGTTGCGCCTTTGCTCGCCACCTTCCTTGCTGCGCCCGGCCAGCACAATGTCGCCGTCGCTGTTGGCAAAGTAGATGGTGCGGCCAAAACGCCGTTGGTAGTCCTGAATGATGGCAACCACCGCGTCCACCGTCAGCCCCACACCGGTGGCACCGATGTACTGGCCCTGGTAGTCCAGCACCCGGTAGTTGATGAAGATGGTGAGCTTGTCACGGTTGGCCAGGTCGGGGTCGACATTGATCTCGTAGGGCTCTTTCATCTGGCGCAGCCGGAAATACCAGGCGTCGCGCGGCTCCTCGGGTGCCACGTGTTTCAGGACACCGTCGGCGTGGTAGTAGGTTTTGCTGGCGTCGGAGACAAAAAAAGCGGTGAAAGCGCCGTAGTGCGACATCACCTCCTTGAGGTAACGCGTCATCTGCCGGACGTCGCCCTCACCGTCAATGATCCAGTCGCGCAAAAAGGTGTCACGCGACATCATGGAGGAGATCAGTACCGGGCGCACCAGATCGCGCTGGATTTCAGAATAGACGTTGTCCGAGGTCAGCGGCAGTTCGGTATCAATGATCGCGGAACGAATGGCGCCACGCGAGGAAAAGTAGCTGATCAGCGTGGTGGCCAGGAAGCCACAGCACAGAAGCAGGCAGACCAGTGCCATCAGTTTGCTGCGGTCGGTGCCGCGTAGAGGTGTCATGCTTGTCAGGTCGAAAGTGATGGGGCCAAAGGAGGACGCCTCGGATGTGTTGTGCCAAGCGTACCCACTGACAACGGTCACCGGAGGCAGGTTCAAGTTGGCGCAATCACTGCTTGGCCACCCTGCGTTCCCTGCGCGAACAGGCGGGCGAGTTTACGTGCCGCTTAGCTTTTGTGGGGCTGCGGGGTTATGGCCTGCGCCCGCTGGGCCGGCCCAGCCACTCAGCCACGGGCGAAGGCGGCCGCTTGCTGGAACAGGGCCTCACTCGGCCGTATCCCGGTGTACAGCACAAACTGCTCCACCGCCTGAATGGCGAACACCTCGGCACCGGTGATGACGGGTTTGCCTTGGGCCTGGGCGTAACGGATCAGAGGCGTGTCTGCGGGCAGGGCCACCACATCAAACACCATGTGGGCGCTTTCAATCGCCGCCTCGGCAAAGGCCAGGGAGGACACCTCCGCACCACCGGTCATGCCAATGGGTGTGACATTGATCAGCAACTGGGCCTGCACCTGCGCCATGTCGGGCCGCCAAGCAAACCCATACAAATCGGCCAACTGCCGCCCGGCCACCTCGTTTCTGGCCACAATGAAGCCGTTCTTAAAACCCGCGTCTTTCAGGGCGCAGGCCACGGCCTTGGCCATGCCACCGCTACCGCGCAGCGCAAACACCAGATCCGTGGGCACCTGGTGCTGAGCCAGCAGTTTGGTGATGGCGATGTAATCGGTGTTGTAGGCCTTGAGGTGGCCCGCTGTGTTGACAAGGGTGTTGACGGAGTCGATGGCTTTGGCCGAGGCGTCGAGCTCATCCACCATCGGAATGCAAGCCTCTTTGAAGGGCATCGAGACCGCGCAGCCGCGAATACCGAGCGCACGCACCCCACCGATGGCGGCGGCCAGATCGGTGGTGGTGAAGGCCTTGTAGAGGTAGTCCAGGTCCAGCGCCTCGTAGAGAAAATTGTGGAAGCGGGTGCCAAAGTTGCTCGGGCGTGCGGCCAGAGACATACAAACGATGGTGTCCTTGTTGATCTGTCGTGTCATGAGCGGATGGCCATTTCATCAAAGCGGGCGTGGGTTCTAGTTTAGGGTGTGCCAAACACCCCGTTCTGGTAAACAGCATGACAACTAAAATTGACAGAAGATGGGCGGCCATGCGCTGTGTTGATGTCCCACAAAGACATCCCGGTCTTTGCTACCTAAGATCGCCATGCGGCATCTTGTTGTGCCGTTCAAAGTATTTTATGCTTCTAGCCCTTATTAAATAAGGGCTAATAGCTACTGAATTTATAGTTAGGATGCCATGGCTGAGAAAACACCGTTCGAGGTTGCACGGGAAACGCTCAAGCAGCTGAGCTTGCGCAAGCTGGCGCCCACCCCCCTGAACTACCAGAAGATCTACAGCGAAATCGCGCAGCTGCCGCTGGAGCCGCCGTTTCCGGCTGACCGCCTGCGCGACATTGCGCTGGCCTTGCCCACCAAGACGCCAGGCCAGCAAAAACAGCGGGGCTTGCTCGAATCGGCCATCAACCAGCTCAACTGGGACGGGGTCAAAAATGCGCTGATGGCCTATGGCGGTTTCAGCCCCCCGGCACCTGAGCCAGCCAAGGCGCCGGGTGGTGTGTCGACAGGCGCGTCCACGCTGCCTGTGCCCATGGGCATTGAAGTCACCCCAGCCCCCGCCAGTGTCAGCGCCCCAGCACTGACGGCCGATTTTCTGGGCCAGATCGCGCGTTTGATCGAGTTCGCGTTGCCCGCACTGGGTCAAGACGATGACCGTTTTGCGGAGCAGACCCAGACACTGCTCAAGTCCTTGCGTGACCCCGGAGCTGATGTGGTGGCGGTCAAACAGGCGATTGGGCAATACAGCCACCGCCTGTCCTTTGCCGCCGAAGACCAGGCCGAGATCAAGACGGTGCTGCTCAAGCTGCTGCACCTGGTCATCGACAACATCAGCCATCTGAGCCTGGACGACAGCTGGCTCAAGGGTCAGGTGGACGCGGTGAAAGCCGCCTGTGTGCCACCGCTGACGCTGCGCCGCCTGGACGATGTGGAGGCCCGCCTCAAAGACGTGATCTTCAAACAAACCGAAGCCAAAAGCCTGGCGGTCCAGGCGCAGGAAGAGATGCGCCAGATGCTGGCCACCTTCATCGAACGGCTGGCCGCCATGTCACAGTCCACCACCGGTTTTCACAGCCAGCTGGAGGAGAGCGCCAAGCTCATTGAGCAGGCCCGCAGCATCACCGACATTGCGCCCGTGCTCAAGGAAATGGTGGCCGCCACCCGCACCATGGCCAAGGACAGCCAGGCCGCGCGCGACGAGCTACAGACCATGAAGCAGCGTGCCGAAGCCACCGAGGCCGAAATCAGCAAATTGCACCAGGAGCTTGACCGTGTCAGCGCGCAGGCGCGCCACGACCCCCTCACCGGCGCACTCAACCGCCAGGGCCTCGAAGAAGCGGTGACACGTGAAGTGGCCAAGGTCAAGCGGCAGGACACCCCTTTGTGCATGGCACTGCTCGACATCGACAATTTCAAAAAACTCAACGACACCCTGGGTCATGGCGCGGGTGATGCCGCACTGACCCACCTGGCCAGCGTGACACGTGAGGTGATGCGCCCACAAGACACCCTGGCCCGTTACGGTGGTGAAGAATTTGTCATCCTGCTGCCCGACACGCCGCTGGACAAAGGCATTGAGGCCATGACACGGCTACAGCGCGAACTCACCAAACGTTTTTTCCTGGCCGGTACCGAGAAGGTGCTGATCACCTTCAGCGCCGGTGTGGCGCAACTGGCGCACGGAGAAACCGGACCACAGGCTATCAAACGCGCCGACCAAGCCATGTACTTGGCCAAACGTGCCGGCAAAAACCGGGTGCTTGGCGCCTGACCCCCATTTTTTTAAGGACTGAACCATGGCCATGTTGATCCTGATCGCGGGTTTGATTTTGTTTTTGGGTGTGCACTCGGTGCGCATCTATGCCGACGACTGGCGCACACGCCAGCAACAAAAATGGGGAGCGGATGCCTGGCGTGGGGTCTATGCCGTGTTGTCCCTGGCTGGCCTGCTGTTGGTGATTTATGGCTTCGGCCTGGTGCGCAACGAGCCCGTGTGGATCTGGATTCCGCCCATGGGCATGCGCCACGCGGCCTCGCTATTGAACCTGTTTGGCTTCATTTTGCTGGCCGCAGCCTATGTGCCGGGCAACGCCATCAAGGCGCGGGTTTACCACCCGATGGTGGCCGGTGTGAAACTGTGGGCCGTGGCGCATCTGATGGCCAATGGCAACCTCGGGCACCTGGTGTTGTTTGGCAGTTTTCTGGCCTGGGCGGTGGCGGACTTCATCTCCGCACGCCAACGTGACCGGCGCAACCCGCCAACCTCGGCCCCAGTCACCAAGCTGAGCGCGACCCTGATCACCGTGGTGGTGGGTGTGGTCGCCTGGCTGGTGTTTGCGTTCTGGCTACACGGCCTGCTGATTGGCATCAAGCCCTTCGGTTAAGCCCTTATTTGATGTCCATGAAGTACTGGATCAGGTACTTCGCGGCAAACCCCACAAAACCAAAGGCCAGCCCGAGAAACATCACAAAGGTGCCAAACTTGCCGGCCTTGGACTCCCAGGCCAGCTGGCCAATGATGAACAGCATGTAGAGGATGAAGGCACCGATGCCAAAGGTCATGCCAAAGTTGCTGATCTGTTCTTCGGTGAAGCCCCACATCAGCGTGTCTCCCGGTGGTCAGTGGCGATCATGTTGCCGGGTTGGCACATCACACCCGCCTGGGGCGCTGTGGTTTGGCTGGGGAAAGGGTGATGGGGCATGGTATGGGTCACTGAAGTCCGGCGCTGTCTGGCCAATGCAGCATGTTGCCATAAGCCTGCCCGCAAGCCCTTGCCCACCCAGAAAGACCGCGAGCGGCACGTGCTCATGACACATGCCGCTCGCGGTGGTCTCTCAGACCGGGCTGCAAACCCGTCGGTCACCAAGCTCAGGGTTTGGCAGCGGGTGCCGGGCGGAAGCCCTTGCGGTCACCGTGTCCATGGCCTGGCAGGGCCACCGCGTCAAACACCTTTTGCTGCTCCGGTGTCAGCGCGGTATAAAACGCCCGGGTGGCTTCGTCGTGTTTGGTCATGGCGGCGGTCATGGCCTTCTGATGTTCCTCACGCAGGGTTTTCATCTTGTCCAGGCGCTCAGGCGTGGTCAGCTTGGCCATCTCGACCGGGTCAGGGCGTTGCAGGTTGGCAGCAGAGGCGGCGGGCTTTCTGGCATCCACAAAAGTCTTCCAGGCGCCTTCCTGGGCCGGGGTGAGTTTGAGTTGAGCCTTGAGCACGGCGTCGCGTTTTTCCATCATGGCCTGCATACGGGCCGGGTCCATCTTGCCCATGCGGTCATGCCGCATGCCTATACCAGGACCCATGGCCGGGTCACACTGGCCACCCATCGGGCCTTGGGCGTAAACCGCACCGGTCACTGCCAGCAAACCGGCAATCAGGGAGAGTTTGAGATTCGTTTTCATGATGACTTCCTTTGGGTTAAGCCTCTGACCTGAAAGCGGCATCGGCGTGAAAAGAAGTATCTGCGTCGCATGTAAGCCAGCGATATCACCTGCAACAAGCTATGTAAAGTTGCATGAACCTTGGGCCCCGGATTTGATGGGATGATTGCGGGTTAGCCAATTCAGTTTTCCAGAACAAAGGGATTTTCAGTGTTCAAAAATATCATCATGTACCGCCTTGACGCCACCTGGAGCAGCAGCGCCGAGCAGGTCGAAGCCAGCCTGCAGGCCGGGCGTTATGTCGAGTGCGGCGCCAGCCAGGAGAAGTCCATCGGCTGGATTGAGCCGCGCGGCCAGGCCAACGGCCCCTTGCTGGAAGCCGTGGCTGGCCAATGGATCGTCAAGCTGATGGTCGAGACCCGTGCCCTGCCCGCCTCGGTGATCAACCGCAAGGCGCAGGAGCGGGTGGCACAGATCGAGGCCAGTACGGGGCGTAAACCCGGCAAGAAAGAAATCCGCGACCTCAAGGACGACATCCGCCTGGAGCTGATGCCGATGGCGTTCACCAAGCAGTCCAGTGTGCTGGTCTGGATCGACCGCGACAACCACCTGCTGGTGATCGACGCTGCCAGCCAGGCCCGCGCCGACGAGGTGGTGACCCTGCTGGTGCAGGCACTGCCCGGTTTTGCGGTGACGATGATCACCACCCAGGTCTCGCCCGTGGCGGCGATGTCCGAGTGGCTGCTGAGCCTGGACGCCCCGGCAGGTTTCAGCGTCGACCGCGAATGTGAGCTCAAGGCCGCCGACGAGTCCAAAGCAGTGGTGCGTTACGCCCGCCACCGGCTCGATACCGAAGAGGTTCAACAACACATCCGCGAAGGCAAAATGCCCACGCGCCTGGCCATGACCTGGAACGAACGTGTCTCCTTCATGCTGACCGAAGGTTTGCAACTGAAGAAGATCGCGTTCCTGGACGGTGTGTTTGAGTCGAGCAGCGCCAACCACAAAAAAGACGATGACTTTGACGGCGACGTTGCCATCTCGACCGGTGAGCTGCAAAAAATGCTGCCCGATGTGCTGGAGGCACTGGGCGGCGAGATGCCGGTGGCCTGAGACTTGGTGATGCCGACAGAGCGCCTGTTGGCGTTTCCAACCACTACATTTAGCGTTTCTTGATCAGTTTGGTGACATTTATACGCTAGACTCCACACTATTGAAGGTTCCCCGAGAGGGGATCAAAAGGGAATCCGGTGCCAGGTTGTTGACCTGAATGCCGGAGCTGCCCCCGCAACTGTGATCGGCGAGCGTTTCGCCACACCATGCCACTGGATGCGTCCGGGAAGGCGGGTGAAACGCGATGAACCGAGAGCCAGGAGACCTGCCTCAATATGTCCTTTTTGATGTTTCTGGGGCGGGGTGTCCCTGACGAGAGGTTGTTGCGTGTTTGTTCCCCGTTGCGGCATGTTGTCCAGCTGTTGCTGGCTGGCTTTCCGGCGCGGCGGATGCGGTCCGTTCAAACGCCACCTTCGTGACTCTTCGCCCCCCCATGTGGAGAGTTACCGTGTTATCCCCTGTCCCGTCCAGTCCTCACCCCGTCTCGGCGGCCACACACTTCGCTGCAGCTGCGTCCTTTCAGGTCATCCGGCGCAACGGCACCGTGGTCGCTTTTGATGCCGACAAGATCGCCCTGGCACTGACCAAGGCGTTTCTCGCCGTTGAAGGCAGCCACAGCGCGGTGTCCTCGCGGGTGCGCGAAGTGGTGGCCCGCCTGACCCAGACCGTGGTCCAAGCCCTGACCCGGCGCTCGCCCGATGGCGGCACCTTGCACATCGAAGACATCCAGGACCAGGTCGAACTGGCGCTGATGCGTTCAGGTGAACATGACGTGGCGCGGGCCTATGTGTTGTACCGCGAACGCCGCACCGCCGAACGGGCGGCCAGCCGAACCCAGATCAGTCAACAGCTGGCATTGCATGTGCTGGACGGTGGGGTGCGCAAGCCGCTGGACCAGACGCTGCTGCTGAAAAACTGCGAAGCCGCCTGCGCCGGATTGGGTGAACTGGTGTCGGCTCAAGCCATCTACGAACACGCCCTGAAGAACCTCTACGACGGTGTGCCCTTGGCCGACGTCTACCAGGCGCTGATCCTGGCAGCGCGGATGCTGATCGAACGCGAACCCGCCTACAACCAGGTCACCGCCCGGCTGCTGCTGGCTAGCCTGGGCCGCGAGGTGCTGGGCCGCCCGGTGACACTCGATGAACTGGCCAATGTGCAGGCAGACTATCTCGGAGATTTCATCCAACAAGGCATCGCTGCCGATTTGCTCGACCCGCGTCTGGCCACCTTTGACCTGCCACGCCTGGCAGCCGCCTTGAAACCCGAGCGCGACCTGTTGTTTGGCTACCTCGGCCTGCAGACCTTGTACGACCGTTATTTCCTGCACATCGAGGGGCGGCGCATTGAGTTGCCGCAGATCTTCTTCATGCGGGTGGCGATGGGCCTGGCCCTGAACGAGATCGACCGCGAAGCACGTGCCATCGCGTTCTACGACCTGATCTCCAGCTTCGACTTCATGTGTTCCACACCGACCCTGTTCAACAGCGGCACGCTGCATTCACAACTGTCGTCCTGTTACCTGACCACGGTGGCCGACGATCTCGAAGGCATCTACCAGAGCATCAAGGAAAACGCCCTGCTGCAGAAATACGCAGGCGGCCTGGGCAACGACTGGACCCCAGTGCGTGCGTTGGGTAGCCGCATCAAGGGCACCAACGGCCAGAGCCAGGGCGTCATTCCGTTCCTGAAAGTGGTCAACGATACGGCGGTGGCCGTGAACCAGGGCGGCAAACGCAAGGGCGCGGTATGTGCCTATCTGGAGACCTGGCATCTGGACATCGAGGAGTTCCTGGACCTGCGCAAAAACACCGGCGACGAGCGCCGCCGCACACACGACATGAACACCGCCAACTGGATTCCCGACCTGTTCATGAAACGCGTCATCAACAACGGCAACTGGACACTGTTCTCACCAGTCGACGTGCCCGATTTGCATGAAAAGTTTGGGACGGCTTTCGAGACCGCGTATCTGGCCTACGAGGCGCAGGCTGCCGCCGGACAGATCAAGCTGCACAAACAAGTCCCGGCGGTGCAGCTGTGGCGCAAGATGTTGACGATGTTGTTCGAAACAGGCCACCCCTGGATCACCTTCAAGGACGCCTGCAACCTGCGCTCACCACAACAGCACGTGGGTGTGGTGCATTCGAGCAACCTGTGCACCGAAATCACCTTGAACACCTCGGACTCGGAAACTGCGGTGTGCAACCTCGGTTCGGTCAATCTGCTGGCGCACTTGAAAGACGGTCAGCTGGACCAGGACAAACTGGCCCGCACCGTGAACACCGCCTTGCGCATGCTCGACAACGTGGTGGATATCAACTTCTACGCCACACCCAAAGCACGCAACGCCAACCTGCGGCACCGCCCGGTGGGCCTGGGCATCATGGGTTTTGCCGATTGCCTGTATGTGCTGGGCCTGCCCTATGCCTCAGCCGAAGCGGTCGAGTTTGCCGACCGGACGATGGAAGCCGTCTGTTACCAGGCCTATTGGGCGTCGAGTGAACTGGCGCGTGAACGAGGCCGTTATTCGAGCTTCACCGGCAGCCTGTGGGACCAGGGCATCTTGCCGCTGGACTCGATCCGTTTGCTGGAAGAAGGGCGGGGCGGGCATCTGGAGGTGGACCGCAACGCCCGCCTGGACTGGGCCGCACTCAGGGATCAGATTGCCCGCCACGGCATGCGCAACTCCAACTGCGTGGCCATTGCACCGACGGCCACCATCTCCAACATTGTGGGTGTCTCGGCCAGCATCGAGCCGACCTATCAGAACCTGTACGTCAAGTCCAACCTGTCGGGTGAATTCACCGTGGTCAACGAGGCGCTGGTGCGCGACCTCAAAGATATCGGCCTGTGGGACGAGGTGATGGTGGCTGACCTCAAGTACTTTGATGGTTCACTCGGGCCGATTGAACGTGTGCCGGACGAACTCAAGGCGCGTTATGCCACCGCCTTCGAGATCGACCCGGTGTGGCTGATCGAGGCCGCTGCCCGGCGCCAGAAGTGGATCGACCAGGCACAGTCACTCAACCTGTATCTGGCCACACCCTCGGGCAAAAAGCTTGACGACATCTACAAGCTGGCCTGGAAGCGTGGCCTCAAAACCACCTATTACCTGCGCACCCTGGGCGCCAGCCAGGCCGAAAAAGCCGGTGGCCGCGACGAGGCTGCGCCCGAAAGCGAAGCCAAGTTCTGCAGCATCGACAACCCCGACTGTGAGGCCTGCCAATGAGCACCCAACATTTCAACGACTGGGATCAGCCCGCCCCAACCGCGTCGTCAACTGTGATGGCCGACTCCGGCCAACCAGCACCGAGTCGTGGCACGCACCCCCTGTCTGCCACCCTGGCCCCGATCAACGCCGCCGACAAACGCATCGTCAACGGCAAGGCCGACATCAACCAGCTGGCGCCCTTCAAATACAACTGGGCTTGGGAGTATTTCCTCAAGGCCAACCGCAACCACTGGACCCCGCTGGAAATCAGCATGTCGCAGGACGTGCACGACTACCACCACAAACTCAGCCAGCCTGAGCGCCATGTGTTCGAGAACGTGTTGGCTTATCTGACCACCTCGGACATCCTGGCCATGCGCAACATCGGCCTGGCCGTGATGGAGAAGATGAGCGCACCCGAATTACAGATCTACCAGGCGCGCCAGGTTTACGAGGAAGCCCTGCACACCTGGACCTACCAGCATTGCATCGAAAGCATCGGCCTGGACCAGCAGGAGATCTACAACCGCTACCGCGTGGTGCCCGAGATCCACGGCAAGATCGCGCTGGCCAACCGGCGGCTCGAGCGCGTGATGCGTTCGGACTTTGACCTCAGCGACCGCGCCAACCTGCACGAGTTTGCGCTGTCCTACTTCTTCTTTGCGGTGATTTTTGAGGGCTGCTGGTTCTACAACGGCTTCAGCCCGATCTTTGCTCTGCAGCGGCGTGGCCTGATGAAGGGCACAGCCGAGCAGCTGCAGTACATCATGCGTGACGAGGTGATGCACTGCGCCTTTGGCATCCGCGTGATCCGTGAGCTGCTCAAGGAGGAAGAGCTCACGCTCGACCCGGCGGCGCTGCGTGAGCTGTGGGACGAGGCTGAGGCCACAGAGCAGGCCTACGCCAGCTACATCCTGCGTGACCCAATCCTGGGCTACAACGCCGAGCTGCATGTGCAGCAGTTCCGCTTCATCGCCAACAGACGCGCACGTCAACTCGGTGTGACCGAACCGTTCCCCGGTGCCGCGAACGTGTTGCCCTGGCTCGACGAGCAGGCCAATCTGCGCAAGGAGAAAAACTTCTTCGAGACCCGGGTCACCGAGTACCAGACCGGAGGGGCGCTGGCCTGGGAATGAGCCTTGTGCTGACCCGGTCAGGGCAGGTTGGGGTTGGATGCTGCTACATTAACGCAACTTAATTGCGTTAATTGGGGGTCTGGACCTACCCTGCACCCCTGTCAACGCGGTTTTCCCTTTTTCAGGTGTGCGTCACGACTTGTGTCCTGGCGCCACTTTCTTGTTGTGACACAAACACATGGATAGGCAGCAGACGATGGCCGAGCGGGCAAACAGCCCCCCCGTGCCCGGCGTGTCGGTGGTACTTCAGTCCCTGGGCTACCACACCGGTTCAGGCAAGTGGCTGGTCAAACCCCTGTCACTGCAGCTGGCAGCGGGGGAGCATGTGGCCATTGTGGGGCCCAACGGTGCGGGCAAATCCACCTTGCTCAAACTGCTGGCTGGCACCTTGACCGCCAGCAGCGGCAGCGTCTGGCTCGACGGTCAGAACCTCGCGCAGCTCAGCCTGCCGCAGCGGGCGCGCCAGATTGCCATGCTTGGCCAGAGCGACCAGACCGATGGCCGATTGCGGGTGCAAGACTATGTGACGCTGGGCTGTCTGCCACACCGCACCCATTGGACGCAGGCACAAGTTCAGCAAACGGTCGAAACCGTGCTCAGCCGCTGCCGTCTGCAAACATTGCGCCAACGGCCTCTGTCACAGCTCTCCGGCGGCGAGCGCCAGCGGGCCCACCTGGCACGCGCCCTGGCGCAAGCGCCACGGCTGCTGCTGCTTGACGAACCCACCAACCACCTCGACCCGCGCGCCACCTTGGACCTGTTGCAGGGTGTGGCCTCACTGGGCATCAGCGTGGTGGCGGTGTTGCACGACCTGGCCCTGGTGCCCCAGTGGGCGCATCGGGTGATCGTGTTGCAGCAGGCTGAGCTGGTGGTCTGTGACGTGCCCAGCCAGGCCCTGAGCCCACAGCGCCTGCAACAGGTGTTTGGTGTGAACGCGTTTTACCTGCCGCACCCGGTCACCCGCGAGCCGATCCTGGTGATGGACAGCCAGGCGCCCGTTGGTGGCTCGTCTGACACCTCAGCCCAACCTTTTTTTAACCACTAGAAAGACGTTCCGATGAAACACCTTCTTTGCACCTTGGCCTTGGCGCTCAGCAGCACGCTGTGTGCGGCCCAGACCTTTCCTGTCACGGTGGACAGCTGCGGCGAGCCGCTGACCTTTGCCGCACCGCCCAAACGGGCGCTGATCCATGACCTGAACATGACCGAGATGGCGCTGGCCCTGCACCTGAACCCGCAGATGGTCGGTGTCAGCGGCATCACCGGCTGGTACAAAACCGGCCCGGAGTTCAAGGCTGCGCTGGGCAACATCCCCGAAATCGCGCCCAAGTACCCCACGCTGGAGAACGTGCTGTCGGTCAACCCCGACTTCTTTTTTGCCGGCTGGAACTACGGCATGAAAGTCGGTGGTGAGGTCACCCCTACCACCCTGGCCAAATACAACATCAAAACCCTGGTGCTCAGCGAGAGTTGTATCCATGTCAACAAACAACGCCCGGCCGCCAGCATGGATCTGCTCTACACCGACTTCATCAAACTTGGCACCATTTTCGGCAAAGAGGCCCAGGCCAAAACCACCGTGGCCCAGTGGAAAACCCGCCTGGCCAAGCTGACCCCGGCCAGCGCCAGCAAGAACACCCGCGTTTTCCTCTATGACTCGGGGGAGGACAAACCTTTCACCGCGGGCAAATACGCCATCCCCACCGCAATGATTGATGCCGCAGGCGGGCGCAACATCATGGCCGACCTGGACACCAGCTGGGGCACCACCTCGTGGGAAACCGTGGCGGCGCGCAACCCGCAGTTTCTGGTGCTGCTGGACTACCAGGACGGCAACGGCGTGACCAAACTGCTGCAGTTCCTGCAGTCACACCCGGCCATGAAAGAGACCGACGCGGTCAAGAACAAACGCTATGTGGCGCTGCGTTATGCCGAGCTGACCCCTGGCCCGGCCAATATTGAGGCGATCGAGAAAATCGCCAAAGCCATGGCGGCCCCAGGCCAGTGATGTCACAGCGCGCCTTTCTGGGCCTACTCGCCGCCGGTCTGGCCCTGCTGTTGGTGCTGGCCCTGACCAGCGTGGCCAAAGGCAGCACCCCGTTGCCCCTGCCACAGATCCTGAGCGCCTTGGCCGGACGCTGGGCGCCCGACCTGCAGCTGCCTGAGGTTGGGCTCACGCTGCAGCGCATTGTGTGGGACCTGCGTGTGCCCCGGGTGCTGCTGGCCATGCTGGTCGGTGCCGGGCTGGCGGTGGTAGGTGTGCTGCTGCAAACCGTGAGCCGCAACGACCTGGCCGACCCGTTTTTATTTGGCCTGTCCTCCGGCGCCAGCGCCGGTGCGGTGGCGGTCATCACCACCACGGGTGAGCTGCTGGGCATCTGGACCCTGCCGCTGGCCGCGCTGGCGGGTGGCCTGGTGTCGGCTGTGACAGTGCTGGCCATGGTCAACCGAAGTGTCGCCAGTGGCCCGGAAAAGCTGATCCTGGGCGGGCTGGCCACGTCTTTTGTGTTTGGCGCCATCACCCACTACCTGGTGTTTGCCGGTGACCAGCGCGCCGCCCACTCGGTCCTGTTCTGGACACTGGGCGGCCTGGGCCTGGCACGCTGGGACAACCTGGCGCTGGCCGTGTTGGGCCTGGTACTGCTGCTGGTGTTTGCCACCACACAACGCCATGCCCTGGACGCCCTGCTGGCCGGGGACGACACCGCCCACAGCCTGGGCCTGGCACCCAGGCGGCTGCGCATGCAGGTGTTTGCGGTGGCCGCCGTCGCCACCGCCTGTTTTGTGGCGCTGAGCGGGGTGATTGGTTTTGTCGGGCTGATGGTGCCGCATCTGGCGCGCGCCCTGTGTGGAGCGCTGCACGGGCGCCTGCTGGCCGTCTCGGCACTGGGTGGGGCGGTGTTGCTGCTGGCCAGCGATTTGCTCTGCCGCACCCTGCTGGCACCCCAGGAGCTGCCCATCGGGATAGTGACGGCGGCCTTGGGTGGGGCGTTTGTGGTGGTGTGGGTGATGCGACCCGCCCCGCAATAAAGAGGCTTAGCCCGTGCTTTGAGGGGGTCAGTGCCCCCAGTCCGAAGCGCTGGTCCGTTCACGCCATATATGGAAAATTGACCTCTAGCCCTTATCCAAAAAGGGCATACAGCTATCAAAATCGTAATTTCTGACTGCGCATCGACCATTCAATGTTGGCGAATGTGTCATGTGGGTTCCCCGAGCAAACGGGCAGCGGGCAGCTCTTTGACGTCATCAACATGCGCCTCCACATCGGTGGGCAACAGTTGGATGGTGGCGCGTAAGCCGGGCACGGCGCACATCAGCGCCTGCTCCAGCTCGTTCCTGACAGCAGCGGCACGCCCCAGTGTCCAGTGCGATGGCATGTGCATGTGCAAATCCACAAAACGACGTTGACCCGAGCGGCGCGTGATGACATGGTCAAAACGGATGGTTTGCTGGTCAAACGACGTCATCGTGGCCTGAATGTTCTGCAACACCTCGGACTCAACCGCCTCATCCATCAAACCTTGGGCTGAACGCCACACCAGGTGGCCACCTTCCCACAGAATGTTCAACGCCACCCCGATGGCCGCCAACGCGTCCAGCCAGAGCCAGCCGGTCAGGGCCACACCCGCCAGGCCCAGCACCACACCTGCCGAAGTCCAGACATCGGTAACCAGGTGTCTGGCATCGGCCTCCAGTGCAATCGATCGGTGTGCTTTGGCGGCGCTGAACATCACCCAGGCCAGCAAACCGTTCAGCGCCGAGCTGAGCACCGACAAAGCCAGACCCCAACCCAAATCTTGCAGTGGTTGTGGTGTGAACAGCCTGGACGCTGCCGCCGAGATGATGCCAAAGGCCACTCCCACAATCAAAACACCCTCGAAGCCGGACGAAAAGTACTCTGCCTTGTGGTGGCCATAGGGGTGTTCCTCGTCAGCCGGGCGCTGCGCAATGGTGACCATCATCAGCGCAAAAATGGCACTGGCCAGATTGACAAACGACTCCATCGCGTCGGACAGCAAGCCCACGGAGTCTGTGACATACCAAGCCCCGGTTTTCAAGAGGATGGTGGTCACAGCCACGGTGATGGATGCCCACAACAGGCGTGTCGGGGTCAATAAACGGGTGGGTAGGTAAGACATCATGGTGTGATTTTTCTTGGGTCGGCCTGATGGTCGCAGGCACAGCTTAAGGTCCTCTTAACGTCGCACCTGGTGGTGATCCCCGGTATGTGGACACGTTAAGAGTTATTTAAGGTGGTGAACCTACGCTGTGGTCACTTCGACAAGAAGAAGGTGACCCAAGTGATTCTGAAATCTGAGCTAAGCGCCCGCTGGGCCCGAGGTGCCATCACATGACCTCGCTCTATTTGCTGTTGTGGATCGTCGGCGCCATCCTGTTGCAACTCTCCATCTACCTGTCCATCGGCTTCTGGCGCCATTGGCAGACCTATGACGCGCTGCGCATCTCGGTGGCCCAAGGCGGGCTACCTGCCGAGCCCAGCCCTGCGTTGGCGCCGGTCAACACGCCTGCGCCTGCCTGGTCTGGCTGGCGCGCTTTCAAGGTCACCCACAAAGTCATTGAAAACGCCGTGGGCGACATCTGCTCGTTTCATCTGGAACCCCAAGACGGGCAGGCTGTACCACCGTTTTTGCCAGGCCAATACCTGACCTTCCGACTCGAGATGGACTCACCAGCGGGCGGCACCGAATCCATCACGCGCTGTTATTCACTGTCGGACGGGCCCCGGGCCAACGGCTACCGCGTGTCGATCAAACGCGCACCGGCGTCCTTGAACAGCACCCATCCACCCGGGCGTTCATCGAACTACTTCCATGACCAGGTGCAGCTGGGCAGTGTGCTGCAGGTACGCGCACCTGCCGGTCACTTTTATATGGACCGCAGCGATGCGCCGGTGGTGCTGCTCGCAGGCGGCATTGGCATCACGCCGATGCTGAGCATGGTGAACTGGTGTTTCTCTGAACAACCGGGGCGCGAAGTCTGGCTGTTTTACGGCGCACGGCACGCCCAGGAGCTGATGGCACAGGCGCACTTGGAAGCGCTGGCAGACATGCACCCCAACTTTCACCTGTTTATCTGCTTCAGTGACACCGACAAAAAGACGGACTTGGGCAGCCCCTACCAGCGCCATGGCCGCATCACCATTGACCTGCTGCGCCAGTTGTTGCCACTCAAGCCCTACCACTACTACCTGTGTGGCCCGACACCGATGCTGGAGAGCATGGTGCCAGCGTTGGAGGACTGGGGCGTGCCCGATTCGCGCATCCACTTCGAGGCCTTTGGCCCGGCCTCTGTCAAACGCAAAAGTGCGGCGCAACAAGCCAGCTTAGCCACGCCCGCACAAAGCGCTGAAACGGCGGTGACAGTCAACTTTGCCAAGTCAAGCCAACAACTGACCTGGCCTGCGGGTGGCACCAGCTTGCTGGACCTGGCCGAAAGCCAGGGCATTGCGGTGAACTCTGGCTGCCGCGCTGGCAGCTGTGGCAGCTGCCAGACCACCATCCGCTCGGGTGAGGTGGGTTACCAACAGGCCCCCGACTATGACCCTGAGCCGGGTACCTGCCTGCTGTGTGTCTGCACCCCCAAAACCGACGTTGTGCTGGAGCTGTAAATGAACCCATCCCTGTGGCGCGACCATGTGTTGCCTTTTTTTGTGCTGCTGGGATTGCTGGCGGCGGCCACTCTCTCGGGCGACTATGTGTTGCACTGGCTCAACCTGGTCTGGGTCGGGCGGTACCTGGGCATTCTGGGCACCTTGCTGATCATTTTTTCGCTGTATTACTCGCTGCGCAAACGCAAATATGTGACATCAGGTGACCCGAGCATCCTGCTCAAGATGCACGAGTTCAGCGCCTGGCTAGGCTCGCTGATGATCCTGATCCACGCCGGGGTGCATTTCAACGCCATCCTGCCCTGGCTGGCCACGGTGGCGATGAGCATCAATGTGGTCAGTGGGCTGGTCGGCAAGATGCTGCTCAAACGGGCGCGGGCCCATGTGCAGAACCAGCGTGAGCAGTTCCAGCTGCGTGGTTTGTCCAAACCCGAGGTGGAACAAGCGGTGTTTTGGGACGCAGTGACGCTCTACATCATGAACCAGTGGCGCAAGGTGCACATCCCCATCTACATCGTGTTCACTGTGATTGCGCTAGGCCACATCCTCAGCGTGTTTATGTTCTGGGGCTGGGTATGAGCAAGCTGGTGAAGATCATCCTGGCCGTCAACTTGGTCATATTGGCCGCGTTGACTTTCATTTACCCCAACCTGATGGTGGGCCCCGGCAAACTCATTCCCGGCCACAAAGCGTTGGAGGGAGATTGTTTTGCCTGCCACACCAGCTTCACCGGCGCCAATTCAGAGAAGTGCGCCACCTGCCACAAACCGGCCGACATTGGCCGGCTCAGCACCCTGGGTGTGGCCTTGGTTAAGCCCAGCACCAGCACAGCGTTCCACCAGGAACTCCAAAGCCAGGACTGTGTGGCCTGCCACAGCGACCACGCCGGGGTGAAACGTTTTGCCCGCCAGCGCCAGTTTGACCACAGCCTGCTCAAAAAGGTCACGCTGGAACAATGCCAGAGCTGCCACAAGGCGCCAACCGATATGCTGCACAAACAGGTCTCCGGCAACTGCCTGCAATGCCACAGCCAGACCCAATGGACACCGGCCACCTTTGACCACAACAAGTTTTTTGTGCTGGACCGCGACCACAACGCCCCATGTGCCACCTGCCATGTGCGCAACGACTACAGCCGCTCCACCTGTTACGGCTGCCACGAACACACGCCCGACAACATCCGCCGCGAGCACATCAAGGAGGGCATCAGCAAGTATGAGAACTGCGTCGAATGCCACCGCAGCGGCAACAAACACGACATCAAAGGTGGCCGAGAAGGTGGCAGCGGGCGCAAGGGCCACCAAGATGACGACTGACATGCCCACATACACATCCACCAACTTGTTATGGATTGAGCGGCGGCACTTGGGTGCGGCTCGGCGGCGTCCAGAGGGTGTGGGCGATCCCGCTGACCAATGAGGAAGTACCCAGGATTTATATGAATAATCAGACTCTGTCCCTTATCCAATAAGGGCATATAGCTATTAAAAGTATATAAAAAGCCTGCCGGATGCTGACCTCGGCAGGCTTGTCTTATGAGATGAAACCCGCTGCAGACGGGTTCAAAGTATCACTTCTTCGGGCAGGTATTCATGCCGATCATCGTGTACAGCGGGCAAAAACTCATGAAGCCGGTGGCCAGCGGCACCACACCAATCCAGCCCCAGACACCAATGGTGCCGGTCAGCGTCAGGCCAATCAACACCAGACCCAAAACAATACGCAGAATGCGGTCGATACCGCCAACATTGGTTTTCATGACAACTCCTTGGTAAAAAAACACAGCCCAGGGGAGGGACGATGTGTCAATTACACGCGTGCGCCCTACCTAAGGTCTGTGACTCAGGTCACCCAAGGGATTGGCTGCGATGGTCAATTCAACACAAGGCAGCGTGGACCTTGGCGCTTTGGTAAGCGGCGCGCTATTGCAGTGAGCGGCAGATGTCCGATCCCCTCTGCTGGAGCATGGGGTGATACCGGTATCTGCTACCTTCAGACCATGAACAAGTGGAACATTCCCGCCTGGCTTGAAAACGAAGTGCTTGAACGCGACCGGTGCTGCGTTTATTGCGGTGTTTCATTCGCGCAGGTGTCGAAGGTGCGACGCGAACAGCGCTCGTGGGAACATATCGTCAACGATGCGAAAATTGTCACGCGCGACAATATCGCACTTTGCTGCATTGGCTGCAACGCAAGCAAGGGCGCAAAAACCTTGGAACAGTGGTTGATGTCGCGTTATTGCAGAGACCGGCAGATTTCCGCGCAGTCCGTTTCGCCCGTGGTCCGAGCGGCCCTCGCCACGAGGGCTTCACCCTTCACAAGGCCGGATCCATCATCATCCTGAGCACTATTTTTGGAATTCCTCCATGGAAATTAAGGTCAACTTTCTCGACAAGCTTCGTCTTGAGGCCAAGTTCGATGACTTCACGGTCATCGCCGATCAGCCGATTCGTTACAAAGGTGATGGCTCGGCGCCGGGGCCGTTCGATTATTTTCTGGCCTCATCGGCCCTGTGTGCGGCTTACTTCGTGAAGTTGTACTGCGACACGCGCAACATCCCCACCGAGAACATCCGCCTGTCGCAGAACAACATCGTGGATCCGGAAAACCGCTACCAGCAGACGTTCAAGATTCAGGTTGAGTTGCCAGCGGATATTTCCGACAAGGACCGGCTGGGCATTTTGCGTTCCATCGAACGTTGCACGGTCAAAAAAGTGGTGCAAACCGGGCCCGAATTTGTGATTGAAGAGGTCGACAACCTGGACGCCGATGCGCAGTCCTTGCTGACCTTGAAGCCGGGCTCTGACACCCAGACCTTTATTGCGGGCAAGGACCTGCCCTTGGAGCAAACCATCGCCAACATGTCGGGGGTGCTGGCCAACCTGGGCATCAAGATTGAAATCGCTTCCTGGCGCAACCTGGTTCCCAATGTGTGGTCGCTGCATATCCGCGATGCGCACTCGCCGATGTGTTTTACCAATGGCAAGGGGGCAAGCAAGGAAAGTGCGTTGGCGTCAGCCTTGGGCGAATACATCGAGCGCCTGAACAACAACCACTTCTACGCAGGGTCGTTCTGGGGCGAAGACATCGCCAACGCCGCGTTTGTGCACTACCCTAACGAGCGCTGGTTCAAGCCTGGCCGCAAAGATGCGTTGCCCGTCGGCATTCTGGACGACCACTGTCTGCAGATTTACAACCCCGATGGTGAATTGCGTGGCTCACACCTGATCGACACCAACTCAGGCAATGTGCAGCGCGGCATCTGTTCACTGCCCTTTGTGCGGCAGTCCGACGGTGCGGTGGTGTATTTCCCGTCCAACCTGATCGAAAATCTGTTCGTCAGCAACGGCATGAGTGCTGGCAACACCCTGGCCGAGGCCCAGGTGCAATGCCTGTCCGAAATTTTTGAGCGGGCGGTTAAACGCGAAATTCTGGAAGGTGAAATGACCTTGCCGGATGTGCCGCCCGAGGTGTTGGCCAAATACCCCGGCATTCTGGCAGGCATCCAAGCGTTGGAAGAGCAGGGCTTTCCGGTGCTGGTCAAAGACGCGTCGCTGGGTGGGGTGTACCCGGTGATGTGCGTTACGTTGATGAACCCGCGCACAAGCGGTGTGTTTGCCTCGTTTGGCGCACACCCCAGCCTGGAGGTGGCGCTGGAGCGCAGCCTGACGGAGTTGTTGCAGGGGCGCAGTTTTGAAGGCCTGAACGATTTGCCCCAGCCCACCTTCACCAGCAACGCGGTGACCGAGCCCAACAACTTTGTGGAGCATTTCATCGACTCGAGCGGTGTGGTGTCGTGGCGCTTTTTCAGCGCCAAACCGGACTTCGATTTTGTTGAATGGGATTTCTCCGGCCAGGGCGAGAACGCCAATGCCGAGGAAGCCGCGACCTTGTTCGGCATTCTGGAAGCCATGGGTAAAGAGGTCTACACCGCGGTGTATGACCAGCTGGGCGCCACCGCCTGCCGAATTCTGGTGCCCGGTTATTCGGAGGTGTACCCGGTCGAAGATCTGATCTGGGACAACACCAACAAAGCGCTCTTGTTCCGCGAAGACATCCTGAACCTGCACGACCTGGATGACGCCAGCCTAGAAGCGCTGCTGGAGCGGCTGGACAACAGCGAGCTGGACGACTATTCCGACATCGCCACGCTGATTGGCATCGAGTTTGACGAGAACACGACCTGGGGCCAGCTAACCGTTCTGGAGCTCAAGCTGCTGATTCATCTCGCCTTGCAGCAGCTGGAGGAGGCACATGATTTGGTGGGCGCCTTCCTGCAGTACAACGACAACTCGCGCGAGCGAGGTCTGTTCTACCAAGCCTTGAACGTGGTGCTGGAAGTGCAACTTGACGACGACCTGGAGCTGGACGATTACATCGTCAATTTCCGCCGCATGTTTGGCAAGCAGCGGATGGACGCGGTGTTGGGGTCCGTAGACGGCAGCGTACGCTTCTTCGGCCTGACGCCCACCAGCATCAAGCTAGAGGGTCTTGAGCGGCACCACCGCTTGATCGACAGCTACAAAAAACTGCATACGGCACGAGCCAATGCAGCAGCTGCGGCCAGTTCAAACCATGCGTCATTGGATACCGGCACTGCGGCTGAATCGGTCCGTCCTATTTAGCTGGCCAGTGCCCGCAAGGCCGCGCTGTTGAGGATGCTGATCTGCTCGCGACCCAGCACCACCCAGCCGTCACGCTCAAAACGGCGCAGCAGGCGGGTCACCATCTCGCGCACCGTGCCCAGTTCATCGGCCAGGGCCTGGTGCGTGAGGCTCAGGTGCTGGCCGCGCCCGAGTAACGCTGCGGCCAGGCGCCGGTCCAGCCGGTGAAAAGCCACCGCGTCCACCAGCGCGGTCAGGTCGGCCATGCGTTCGGCAAACAAGCCAAGCACATCGTTGCGAAAAGCCGGTGTCTCGATCCAGCGTTTGAACAGCTCCGGGCGGATCAGTAAAAACGTACTGGGCCGGGTGGTGATGCCACAGGCGGCCAGGGGTTGGCTGCGAAACAAACTGGCGCTGGACACCAGGCACAACTCGCCCGGCACCACCCGGTATAACTCCAGCGAGCGGCCATCGTCCGAGTGGCGTGAGACCTTGATCTCGCCCTCAATCACCAGCGGAAAACCCTGGCAGGCGGCGTTTTCACTGAACAACTCGGTGTGGGCGGGTACCACCATCGGTGGCAGGCTGCTTTGCAGTTCGGCCAGACCGGGCTGGACGTCCTTGAGTGAGGGGTACAGGCTGATGACCTGCGCCATTGGCCAGTCACACACCGTGTTCATGGCTTATGCCACCACCTGGTAACCTTCTTCGACAATGGCCTGGCTGATGTCTTGTGCGCTGGCGGTGGACTCGACCTCTACCTTTTTCTGCAGACGGTCGGCCACCACCTGGGCGTTGTGGTCCAGTTGGCGCACCGCACGTACCACGGCTTTTTCGCAGTGTTCGCAGGTCATTCCTTCGACGTGAAAGCTGTACTTCATTTGAAACCTCTGAAAATAGGGTGATCACAAAAGACTTATTGTGGACCCTGTTCCCTCTGTTTCGAGCCTCGCACCCCCATGACCACCCCGACTTCTGGCCTTCCCCCCCTGCGTATTGACCTTGGCATCCACGGCATGACTTGTGCCTCGTGTGTGGCCCGGGCCGAACGTGCCCTGAAAAAAGTGCCCGGTGTGACCGAAGTGGCGGTGAACCTGGCCACCGAGTCGGCGCGGGTGATGGTGGCACCGTCTGAGCAGATTGAGGCGCGGCTCAAACGCGCCATCCGTGATGCTGGGTATGAGCCGGTGGCGGCTAACGCGGCGATTGACGCACCGTCTGCCTCGGCTTGGGCCGGTTTTGGCCCGGTGGCGCTGGGCCTGGCCTTGTCTGTGCCGCTGATGTTGCCGATGCTCGGTGACCTGCTCGGCCAGCACTGGATGCTGCCCGCCTGGCTGCAGTTTGTGCTGGCCACACCGGTGCAATTTGTGCTGGGTGCACGTTTTTACAAGGCGGGTTGGCATGCGCTGCTGGCGCGCAGCGGCAACATGGATTTGCTGGTGTCGCTGGGCACCACGGCGGGTTGGGCGCTGTCGGTGTGGTTGTGGCTGCAGTCACCTGCGGATGAGATGCCGCACCTGTATTTCGAAGCGTCGGCGGTGGTGATCACGCTGGTGCTGCTGGGCAAATGGCTGGAGGCACGCGCCAAGCGGCAAACCACCTCGGCCATCCGCGCCTTGCACGCGCTGCGCCCCGACGTGGCCCACCTGCTGGGGCTGGACGGTGAGGTGGATGTGCCGGTGGACGAGGTGCTGGCCGGTGACCGGCTGGTGGTGCGCCCCGGTGAACGTTTTGCCGTGGATGGCCTGGTGTTGGAAGGGCAGAGCCAGGTCGATGAATCGATGCTCACCGGTGAACCGTTACCGGTGGCTAAGAAGGAGAGCGATCCGATCACCGGCGGCACGCTCAATGGCGATGGGCGGCTGGTGATCACGGTCAAGGCGGTGGGCGTGGACACGGTGCTGGCCAACATCATCCGGCTGGTGGAAGACGCTCAGGCTGGCAAAGCGCCGATCCAGCGGCTGGTGGACCAGGTCAGCGCGGTGTTTGTGCCGGTGGTGCTGGTATTGGCGCTGGCCACGCTGCTGGGCTGGTGGTTCACCGGTCACACTTTTGATGTGGCCTTGATCAACGCGGTGACGGTGTTGGTGATTGCCTGCCCCTGCGCGCTGGGCCTGGCCACACCGGTGGCGATCATGGCGGGCACCGGTGTCGCGGCGCAGCACGGCATTTTGATCAAAGACGCCCAGGCGCTGGAACTGGCGCACAAAGCGCAGGTGGTGGTGTTTGACAAAACCGGTACCCTGACCGTGGGCCAGGCGCGTCTGACCGACTTTGTGGTGTTGCCTGGGCAGGATGAAGCGCGCTGGCTGGCCGTGGCCGCTGGCATTCAGAACGGCAGCAGCCACCCACTGGCGCGTGCGGTGGTGGCCGCAGCGGCAGACAAACACATCAGCTTGCCCGAGGTCACCCAGGTGGTCTCCACCCCCGGCAAAGGGCTGCAAGGCACGGTGGACGGCCAGGATTTTGTGATTGGCAACCTGGCGTGGATCGGTTCGCTGGGCGGCCAGTTGGCCGCGCTGGACGAGGCCGTAGCCCGCCTGCAAGGCGCGGGCGCCACGCTCGCCGCCCTGGCCCTTCGCGGCCCAGATGGTGTGCAGGTGTTGGCCTTGATGGCGTTTGGTGACGAGCCCAAGCCCAGTGCCGCCCCGGCCATCTCAAGTCTGCGTGCGCGTGGCATCCGGGTACTGATGCTCTCAGGTGACCAGCAGGTGGCGGCGCAGGCCATGGCGAGGCGCGTGGGTTTGACGCCAGACGAAGTCATTAGCGATGTGTTGCCGGGTGACAAGGCAGCCCACGTCAGCGCCTTGAAGAAAGGTGGCCAGACCGTGGTGATGGTGGGTGACGGCATCAACGACGCCCCGGCGCTGGCCGCTGCCGATGTCGGCATGGCCATGGCCAATGCGGGCGGTGGCACCGATGTGGCCATGCATGCGGCCGGCATCACCCTGATGCGCGGTGATCTGGCGCTGGTGGCTGGCGCGCTGGACATTTCCCGACGCACCGTGGCCAAAATCCGGCAGAACCTGTTCTGGGCCTTTGTCTACAACGTGGTGGGCATTCCGCTGGCGGCGTTTGGTGTGTTGAACCCAGTGATGGCCGGTGCCGCCATGGCGCTGAGCTCGGTCAGTGTCATGGGCAACGCCTTGCTGCTCAAACGCTGGCGCCCGGGTTTATAAAGAAAACTGGCCTCCAGCCCTTATTGATAAAGGGCTGGTAGCTCGTCTTTTTGTAACATTCAACGACGTGGGTCGACCATTTGCTTGAGGGCTGGTCTTGGCGGCTGGCGGCCAACATCAAAAATCTTGAAAAAAAGTGGGCTTTTACATTTAAGTTCTCAAAAACCGCGCCGATAAGGTGATCAGGTAGAACTCTTTTCACAGAGTTGCCTAGTTTCTTGTGTCGCAGGTGCGAGTCATTTCAGCGTCTTTTTGTAGAAAGGCCACTTTCCATGTCCATCTCTATCTCCTCAAGTACCCCTGTTCAAGCTCCGCAAAAAACCAACCCGTTGGAGGCGACAGACGCCAAACGGGTTGACAAGGCAACACCGCCACCGGCTGAGGACAGCACGTCCAAACCGGCCAGCACATCACAGGCATTCACCAATGCCCTGGGGCAACTCACAGGCATCAACCTGAGTGTGAAGGCCTGATCGGGCAATCACACTCCAGAGCGACTGACAAGGATTTCAGCCATGGGTACTTTCGCCGTGACAGGAACTGCAGCGGGCCTGACGCCCTCAGGTCCAAGCCCAACGGCGATCAAAACGCCAGTGAACAACACAGTTGTACCTGCTGCAGGCACTGTGAACACCTCAGCACCAGCCAAGCAGCCAATCAAAAACAACCAGAACATTGGGGCCAGCAACACCACGCCCAGCCCCGCTGAGTTGAATCAATTGGTGAGTGACATGCAAAGCAAGGTGCCGGTAGCGGCCAAAGAACTGCAGTTTTCTGTTGACCAGGAGAGTGGCAAACAGCTGCTGACGCTGACCAACAACGTCACCAAAGAGGTACTGTGGCAAGTGCCCTCTGAGGTGGCCTTGCGTATTTCAAAAGAGATGGACCGGTTTCAAAAAGGTTCACTGCTCAACCAGCAGGCTTGAGCAGCAAACTTCCTGTCAGCGTTTGTCTGGCAGCTCGATCTTGACTTCGAGCACTTCCAGATTGTCCTGGCGCTCCAGGTTGACCTTGATGTCATCCTGATTGATCCTGACGTATTTGCTGATCACCGCAATCAGTTCACGCTGCAAGTCAGGCAGATAGTCGGGCGTGGCCGGGCTGCGGCCGCTGCGCTCGTGGGCCAGGATGATCTGCAGGCGCTCCTTGGCCACACTGGCTGTCTTTGTTTTTTCACCGAGAAAAAATGAGAAAAAAGACATGCTTTATTTGCTCCCGAACAGGCGTTGCAACAGGCCTTGCTTGGGTGCGTCGGTGAAACGCATGGGTTTGTCTTCACCCAGGAAACGCGACACCACGTCCTTGTAGGCTTCCGAGACATCGCTGCCGTTCAGGTGCACCGCTGGCACACCTTGATTGGATGCCTGCAACACACTTTCACTCTCGGGAATCACCCCAATGAGTTTGATGCGCAAAATGTCCTGGATGTCTTGCAAAGACAGCATCTGACCCTGGTTAACCCGCGCCGGGTTGTAGCGGGTGATCAGCAGGTGTTCCTTGATAGGTTCTTCACCCGCCATGCCACGTTTGGTTTTGCTGGACAACATGCCCAGGATGCGGTCCGAGTCGCGCACCGAAGACACTTCGGGGTTGGTCACCACCAGCGCTTCGTCGGCGAAATGCATGGCCATCAACGCCCCGGTTTCAATGCCGGCAGGTGAATCACAGACGATGAAATCAAAGTCCATGGCGGTCAGGTCGGCCAGCACCTTGCCAACACCCTCTTGTGTCAACGCATCTTTGTCTCGGGTTTGTGAGGCGGCCAGCACGTAGAGGTTGTCACACTGTTTGTCCTTGATCAGCGCCTGGTTCAGGTTGGCTTCACCATGGATGACGTTGATCAGGTCATACACCACACGGCGTTCACAACCCATGATCAGGTCCAGATTACGCAGGCCCACGTCAAAGTCGATCACCGCTGTTTTGTGACCACGCAGTGCCAGGCCGGTTGCAAAACTGGCGCTGGTCGTGGTTTTACCAACGCCACCTTTGCCAGAGGTCACCACAATGATTTTTGTCATAACTACACAATCTTTCAAACAGGAATTCGGAGGTCGCTTATTGGCGACGTCGTCAGGATTTCAGGGATTCAAACAGCAGTTTTTCCTGGCCATCATCACTCAGCCGCACTTGCGCTGCCTTGCCCTGGATATCTGGCGCCAGCGGATTTTCGCTGGTGCGGTAAACCCCGGCAATCGAAATGAGTTCTGGCTCCAGGCAGGTCGAGAAAATACGGGCGTTGACGTTGCCACTGGCACCGGCCATGGCTTTGCCACGCAGGGGGGCATACACATGGATGTGGCCGTCCGCCACAATTTCACCACCCTGGTTGACCATGGCCAGCACCACCAGATCCGCACCACGGGCGTACACTTTTTGCCCTGAGCGCACCGGTTTGTCAATCACCAGGGTGCCAGGTCCGGCCACAGGCACCTCACGCACCACTTCACGGATGACTTCGGTCACCACTTCCCTGACCACCTCGTTCGGTGCTGCAACCACTTTTTTGGCATCAGCTGCGGGTTTGCTGCGGGCCACTTCCGGCGCCGCGATCACCAGGCCCAAGGCCATTGCCGCTTCGTTGTTGTTGCTCGGATGACCACAAAATGCCACAGGCTTCAGGCGACAACTCTGCAGGGATGTGATCAGAGCCGACAGACCCTGCTTGTCCACTTCCACCTGGTGTTTGGCGCAGTCAATGACCACCGCGTCCTGGTCAAAAAAATCGGCGTTGTCGCTGGCAGGCCCATAACGCTTGAGCAATTCAGCCGCCACGGTTTGCAAATCGGGCGTTTTGGTGACCAGCGACATCAGCGGGAGCTGGGCGCTTTTGATTTCGAAGGAGTCAGTCACAGGTGTTGGGGCGAAACGGGTAAAGCGCAGAGATTGGAGTAAGACAAATACCTTGTCGGGGACGGCGTCATCAAGCCAGGCCCAAATGTTACTTGATTGCACCCCAAAAAAAGGCGGGCAGACCAAGGATATTTCACTTTATGCACAAGCTTCTTTGAAATTTCTCTGAATGCAGTAAACGTTGTCAAAACTTTGGCCTTGTCTTTATCCAAATCTTGGAATATCAAATAGTAGTAGAAGATAAGCTTTGCTCTTCTCCGTGGATAAGTCCTATTTACTTATATAAAACAAAGACTTAATGAACAACAATTCCTGTGCACGTACCTGTCTTGCATCTGCTACCGAAAACTGAACAACTTCACTTTTTCAATTTTTTTGTGGATAAGTATTTTTTTCAAGACACATTATTCACAGACTTATCCAAGTCACCTGTTACAGCTTTGTCTCAGAGCTGTTGAGCCGTTTGGAATGAAAAACCAGATTCGGGCATAGCGGCGATCTGTTTGTGGCCGTTTGGTGAAAAAAACAGTCAGGATTAGCTGTGTGCCGCCAGCTTGGTTCTGGCGTCGGTGATCTCGTTGTGCACGACATGGACCTTCATATCACCATGGGTGGGTGTGACCAACAGGTCGACAAACTGGGGGATCACATTGGCGTCTGATTCCGGCAACGAAATAGCTTTTACAGCCTCAGCCAGCTTGTCCAGAACCTTGTAGTTGTCGGCCAAGCGCGCCCAGCGAGGGGCGTCACTGGCATTGGCTTTGAGGCGTTTCATGAGCCGACCCTCCATCTTTTTCCGATGTCAAAAACGGGGGGCAAAACTTCAGCCTTGTCTTTATATAAATATTGAAATACAAAATAGTATTAGTAGATAAGCTTTGCCTCCTTCCGTGGATAAGATCATTTAATTCATACAAAACATAGACTTACAGCATTCCAATTCCTGTGCATGTGCATGCCTTGCAACTGCGCCCGGAAACTGGACAACTCCAGTTCAAAAATTTTTGTGTGGATAAGTCATTTTTTCAAGACAAACTATTCACAGCTTTATCCAAGTCGCGTTTGACACCTTGGCATAGGGCTGTTGAGCGTTTTTGGACGAAAAAAAACCAGATGCGGGCATCGCCCGGATCTGGTTGGTGGCAGTTGGTTGAAAAAAGCGTCAGGGTTTGCTGCGTGCTGCCAGCTTGGTTTTGGCATCGGTGATCTCGCTGCGCACGAGTTGGCTCTCTTGTGAGCCGCCAGGCAGCACCGTCAGCACGGTTTCCCAGTGGCGGATGGCAGTGCCGTAGTCAGCCGCCTGGTAAGCGGCTTGTGCTGCCATCATGAGGGCATTGGGCTGCTTTGGATCGATACGCAGGGCTTTGTTGACCAGTGCCAGTGGTTGACCCTTGAAATCACCTTTAGCGCGTGTGGCCAACAGGTCGGCATACTGGGTGATCAGGTTGGCATCGGTTTCCAGCAGCGGGCCGGTCTTGCCAAAGGCCTGGACTGCCTCATCGAGCCTGCCCTGGACCTTGTAGGCGTTGGCCAGCCGGGCCCAGCCAGGGTAGTCATTGGGATTGTCTTTGAGGCGACTGGCGAGCCGCTCCACCATCTGATTGATCATCTCGGGTGTGGTGCTGCCATTGGCTGCGCCGGCGGGTACAGGTGGCAGTTTGCTGCTGTCTGCAGATGGCAACTTGCCCTGGGCTCGTGCGTCGTCGATATTGGCCTGGATCTGTTGTGCGTCAGCTGAGTTGGGGTCCAGCAGACCGAGCAATTTCTCCCATTGTTTGACGGCCGTTGCGTAGTCTGCCCGTTGGTAGGCGCTGATGCCCGACAACATCAGGCCGTTGGGATGGTTCGGGCTGAGTGTGAGCACCTCGTTGATCATCTGTGCGGCTTGGCCCTCCAGCTTGCTGCCGTTGAGGATGCCAAGCAAGGCTGCGTAGTCCAGCAACACATCTGGATCTGTGTGCACATAGTCGCCCGCCTTCTCAAAAGCCGCTTTGGCCTCTTCTAGCCGGCCCAGCACTTTGTAGGAGCGCGCCAGCATGGCCCAGCCTTTAGGGTTGTCCGGGTTAGCCTGCAGTTTGGCGGCCAGGGTGTCGACCATTTGTTTGACTTGCTTGTCATCCACTGCGGTGGGCGCCACCCTGTCGATGGCGGTGGGTGCGCCCAGTTCTATGTAGATGCCGATGGCCAGCGCCGGTGTGGCCAAACCCATGAGCCAGGCGATGCGTTTGGCACTCCAGAAGCTGTTGCTGTGATTGGGCTGGCGAGATTCGTGGCTTTCCGTGTCGTCGAGCAAACGCAGTTGCAACTCGTCGCGGCTTGCTTCAAAGTCTTGTTGGCTGATGACACCACGTTCCAGGTCAGCCTCTAGTGCCTTGAGCTGGTCGCGGTGGATGTCAATGTTCAAGCGCTCGGCAGAAACACCACGGTGTTGTGATGGACGCAGCAAGGGATAAATCAGCCAAGCCACCACCAGCAGCGTCATGAGCGCTGCGATACCAATAAAAACGCTCATTTTGAAGTTTCAGTCTCTTGTAAGAGGGCTTGTGCCCTGGCACGCTTGGTATCGTCAAGCACCTCGGTGTTGGCATTGTTCTGGGTTTGGCGGATGGTGCGGATCAGCAGCCAGACCGCGCCCAGCAACAACAACAAAGGGCCAAACCACAACAGCCAGGTACTGGGTTTGACAGGGGGTTTGTAAAGCACAAAGTCACCATAACGGCTGACCAGGAACTCCTTGATTTCAGCGTCCGATTTGCCGGCAGTGATCAGGCTACGGACCTCGCGACGTAAATCATTGGCCAGCTCGGCGCGGGAGCCCGCCAGGGACTCGTTCTGGCACACCAGGCAACGCAGTTCTTCTGCAATGGTGATCAGGCGTTGCTCCACCACCGGGTCGTCTGCCAAGGGGACGGCTTCGTTGGCATAGGCTGGTGCCAGCAGTTGCCAGCAAAGAATCAAAGCAAACCAGACTTTCATTGTTGTAGTTCCCTGATCAAAGGCAGCAGTTTGTTTTGCAAGGCATCCGGTGTGAATGGGCCGATTTGCTTGTAACGAATGACACCGGCTTTGTCGATCAAAAAGCTCTCAGGCACACCATACACACCAAAGTTGATGCCGATGCGGCCATCCCGGTCTGCTATCACCACGTCATACGGGTTGCCAAAACGGGCCAGCCACTTCTGGCCATCCTGGTCCTTGTCTTTGTAGTCCAGCCCAACGATGGGAATGGTCTTGGTCTTGGAAAACTCCAGCAGCAGCGGATGTTCCTCGCGACAGGCCACACACCAGGAGGCCCAGGTGTTGAGCAACCAGACCTTGCCCAACATGTCTTGTTTGGTGATCTGCAAAGCCGGGTTGTCCAGCACCGGGGCAGAGAACTCGGGTGCGGGTTTGCCAATCAAGGGGGAGGGAATTTCACGCGGGTCAAGCGTGAGGCCAATACCGAGGAACACCAGCAAAACAACAAAAATACCCAATGGGATATAGGCCTTTTTCATGCCGTGGCACCTTTCACCTCAGTCCCTGTCCATGTGCTCACGAGCTTGCGGCGGTAGCGTTTGTCCATCACCGCGATGGCACCACCGAGCGCCATCAAGAGGCAGCCGACCCAGATCCAGGGCACAAAAGGCTTGTGATACACACGTACTGCCCAGGCGGGTGGGCCGCTGCTGTCGAGTTTTTCACCCAGGGACACATACACATCGCGTGTGAGACCGCTGTCG
Source organism: Rhodoferax sp. U11-2br (assembly GCF_018619435.1). Classification (GTDB taxonomy): domain Bacteria; phylum Pseudomonadota; class Gammaproteobacteria; order Burkholderiales; family Burkholderiaceae_C; genus Rhodoferax. Next base: position 98,062 of record NZ_JAHFZF010000002.1, read on the forward strand.
ATGGCGGCTTCGGTCATTGGCATGGTGGATGAAAAATAGCTGCGTTTTTCAGGGTGAAGGGTCTTGAGCACTCGGCTGTTCTTGATCAGCTCCACCGTGCCGACATCGGCGTTGTAGTTGGGGCCTGCTTTTTGGCTGATGCCCGTCAGGCGGAAGGTGTAGCCACCCACTTCGACCGTGTCACCGACGGCCATGCGCACGTCTTTTTCGGTTTCATAACCCTTGACCATGGTGATGCCAACCACACATACCGCGATACCCATGTGCGCTACATGCATGCCCCAGAAAGACATGGGTGTCGACCTCCAGTGCAGTGTGTCTTTGAGTTGACGGTAGATTTGCACACAGGACCCCAGAACAATCCAGAAGGCCAGCGACAGTGCCAGCGCCACCAGTGCTGACCAGGACCCCGCCAAAAACGGCGCGCTGCAACCCAGCAACATCGACACCAGCGCCACCGGGCTGAGTTTTTTGAGCAGGTTGCTGACTGTGTCAGTCTTCCAACGGGCAAAGGAGCCAATCACCATCAAGAACAGCACCGGCAGCATGATGGGCGCAAACACGCTGTTGAAATAGGGTGGTCCCACAGAGAGTTTGCCCAGGTTGAGCGCATCAATGATCAAGGGGTAGACCGTACCCAGCAAGACTGCGGCTGCTGCGGTGCTCAGCAACACATTGTTGAGCAGCAGAAGGGTTTCGCGTGACAACAGGGCAAAGGAACCACCCGAGCGCACTTTGCCGGAACGCGTGGCAAACAGAACCAGTGAACTGCCCACCACCAATGCTAGGAACAACAAGATGAACACCCCGCGTTTGGGATCGGACGCAAAGGCATGCACCGAGGTCAGTACACCCGAGCGCACCAGGAAGGTACCGAGCAGGCTCAGGGAGAAAGCAATCAGTGACAGCATGATGGTCCAGCTTCTGAACAGACCACGCTTTTCGGTAACTGCCAGTGAGTGGATCAGTGCGGTGCCGATCAGCCAGGGCAAAAACGATGCGTTTTCCACCGGGTCCCAGAACCACCAGCCACCCCAACCCAGTTCGTAATAGGCCCACCATGAACCCAAGGCAATGCCAATGGTCAGACAGATCCAGGCGGCGGTGGCCCAGGGCCGGGTCCAGCGCGCCCAGGCGGCATCCAGGCGACCATTGAGCAAGGCGGCAATCGAGAAGGCAAAGGGCACCGACATACCGACATATCCCATGTAGAGCATGGGTGGGTGAAACACCAGACCCGGGTCTTGCAGCAAGGGATTGAGGTCACGACCGTCGGCCGGGATGTCCACCAGCCGCAAAAACGGGTTGGAGGTGAACAGCATGAACATCAAAAAGCCAGCCGCAATCAGGGCCATCACCCCCAGCACACGCGACACCATCACATCGGGCAGCTGGCGTGAAAACAGCGATATCGCCATCATCCAGCCGCACAACATCAGCAGCCACAGCAGCAGTGAGCCCTCATGGCCACCCCAGACGGCGGCAATCCGGTACATGTCTGGTAGTTTAGAGTTGGAGTGCTGCGCGACATACATCACCGAAAAATCGTTGGTGTAGAACGCGTAGGTCAGACAGCCAAAAGAAAACGCTGCCAGCAGGCACAAAACCTGGGCACCCGGGCGCGCCATAGCCATCCAGTCGGCGCGGCCTTGCTGCCCACCGGCGATGCTCAACACCCCCAGGAAACAAGCGACCAGCATGGCCAGGATCAGCGAAAAATGTCCAATTTCTGGAATCATGGCGTGTTTTTTGTTAAGTGGCGGTGGGCCAGACCTACTTGAGGGAGCTGGCGGCCTTGTTCAGTTGTGCCTGGTCCATGGCATGCTGAGCTTCGGGGGGCATGTAGTTTTCATCGTGTTTGGCCAACACCTCAGAGGCGGTGAAGTGCCCGCTGCCGTCGAGTTTGCCCTGGGCCACAACGCCTTTGCCTTCCTTGAACAGGTCGGGCAGGATGCCGGTGTAGGATACGCTCACCTCTTTGGCGGTGTCGGTCACCACAAAACTCACGGTCAGGTTGTCGCGCTTGAGGGAACCTTCCTTGACCATGCCACCGACGCGGAAGGTGCGTTCTTTGGGTGCCTCGCCAGAGGCGATCTGGCTCGGGGTGAAGAAAAACACCAGGTTGCTCTCAAAGGCATTGAGCACAAAGTAGGCGGCCAGCCCAATGGCGGCGAGGCCACCGGCAATGAGGGCGGCGCGTTTATGACGTGGTTTCATGAGGGTGCGGACGAATGGTGGTCGTCGTGAGAGCTGGTTTCGTTCAAAAGGTTTCGTAACAAGGCCCGGCGTTGTGCACGCAGTTGCCAGATCTCCCCAAGGACCACCAGCGCGGTGATGCCAAAACTGCCCCAGACGTAGAGACCGTAACCACCCATCTCCCAGAATTCTGCCCAGCTATGCCACTGCATGTTTCACCCATTCCGTATGACGTTCACGATCCAAAATGATGTTGCGCACCCGAAGCAGGGCGATGGCGATGGCGTACATCCAGAACGCCAGCACCATGATCAACATGCCGCTCAGCATGGTGCTGGCCATGGAACTGCCTTTGAGCGACACCGAAGCACCTTGGTGCAGGGTGTTCCACCATTTGACCGAAAAATAAATGATGGGCACATTGACCGCACCCACCAGAGCCAGCACCGCACTGGCCTTGTCGGCCCGGCGTGGGTCGTCAATGCTGGCGTGTAAGGCCATGAAACCGAGGTAGAGAAACAGCAGGATCAGCTCGGAGGTCAGGCGTGCGTCCCAGACCCACCAGGTGCCCCACATCGGTTTGCCCCACAAGGCCCCGGTGATGAGTGACAAAAAGGCAAACAGTGCGCCCGTGGGAGCCAGTGCACAGGCCATCATGCCTGACAGGCGGGTGTTGAAAGCCAGCCCCAAGCCAGCCCAGGCGGCCATCACCAGGTAGATCAGCATCGACAGCTGTGAGGCTGGCACATGGACAAAGATGATGCGGTAACCTTGGCCCTGTTGGGCATCCACGGGGGCCACAAAAAAAGAGATCCACAAACCGACCACGGCCAGCACCGTCGCCAGGCCGGCAAACCAGGGCCACATCTTGCCCGCCAGCACATAAAAACTTTGTGGCGAGGCAAACTTGAACCAGTGAACAACGCGTGTTTTCATTCCAGAGAAATCCTCAGGGCAGCGGCAGTGGCCATGGGTGAAAAAAAGAGAGACAGCACCAGCAAGGCGGACAGCAGCGACAGGTGCCCGCCAAATCCCAGGCCGGCAGCATCCGCTTCGACCGCTCCGGCACCAAAGATCAGCACGGGAATATAAAGCGGCAGAATCAGCAGGGACAACAAAACCCCTGCACCGCGTACGCCCAAGGTCAGCGCAGCACCAATGCTGCCAATCAGGCTCAAGGTGGGTGTGCCCAGCAGCAGGCTCAGCATCAAAATGCCCAGCGCCCGGCCGTCCAGTCCAAACTGCAGGCCCAGCACCGGCGCCATCAGCACCAGCGGCACACCCGACAGCAGAAAATGTGCGAGCGCCTTGGCCAGCACCAGCAAGCCCAGCGGAGTGGGGGACAACACCATTTGCTCGAGTGAACCGTCGGCGTAGTCGGTGGCGAACATACGTTGTAACGACAGCATCGCCGCCAGCAGTGCACTGACCCACAACACACCGGGGGCCATGCGCAGCAGCAAACTCGACTCGGCACCCACCCCCAGCGGGAACAGGCTGGCAATCACCATGAAAAACACCAGGGGTGTCAACACCTCGCCCTTTTGCCGCAGGCCCAAGGCGATTTCGCGCCGGATCAGGGCCAGCATGACCGAGGCAGCGCCCAGTGGGGAGGGGGTGTGGGTCATGACGCGGTCAATTCCAAAATCTGCGGGCTGTGTGTGCCAACTGGCACCCGTTGGTGGCTGGTCAACACCGCCAGACCACCCTGGTCCAGATGACAAGCAATCAGGTCTGACAACATCTGGATGCCGGCTTCGTCCATCGCCACATAGGGCTCGTCCAGCACCCACAGCTTGGCCGAGCTGAGTGCCAGCCGCGACAAGGCCACACGGCGCTTTTGTCCCTGGGAGAGGTGTCGCACCAGTTGTTGTGCACGCCCGTGCAGGCCAAACCGTGCCAGGACCGACTTGGCCTGTTGCGCGTCCAGGGCCACCCCAGCCAACGCCGAGGTGAACACCAGGTTTTCCTGGACCGACATCGATTCCTGCAGCGCGTTGAGGTGGCCCAGGTAACACAGGTCTTGCCGGTAACTGTCACGCTGCGCGCTGATTAAGGTGTTGTTCCAGAGGATCTGACCGGATTCCACCGGTGCCAGACCACAGACCATGCGCAACAAACTGGTTTTGCCCACACCGTTGGCGCCGGTGACATACAGCCAGTGGCCCGCTTGCAGGGTGTGATCCACATCCCTGAAAAGCTGACGCCCACCCTTGGTACAGCCAAGTTTGGAAAATGTCAGGGTAGGTGAGGTATTCAAGAGCGTGCCAGCAACAAATGGCTCGAATTATCTTATGGCCCGCCCTGTGCTCGGGACCGCAGACGGCTTCAGCGGGTGATGACCACCTTTTGGTACAGGCCACCGAAGTAAGTGTGTTTGTCGATGTGGCTGTAGCAGTCTGCAGGGGGCAGCCATTCGGTGATCTCGTGCTGCCACAAGTCCATGGCAAATGGCTCCAGTGTGGTCAGGATCGGCACCATGATGTAACGAAACGGGCTGCTGGCCACCGGCTTGTGGTAATCCACAAAGATGATCTTGCCGCCCGGTTTGGTCACACGCAGCGCCTCGCTGATGGTCTGGCGGCGCACCTCCACCGGCATTTCATGCAGGAGGAAAAACACCAGCGTGGTGTCCTGGCTGGCATCCACAAACCCCATGTTCGAGGCGTCCTGTTGCAGGATGCTGACCTGGCGTTTGTCACGCAGTTTCTGGTGCAGGTTCTTGATCTGAACCGGCGCCACATCGATCACACTCAGGTGGGCCTGCGGGTCGAGTCGGCGCACGATGTGTTCGGTCAGGTTGCCATACACGCAGGCCACCTGCAACACCTGGCCGGTGATGACCTGGCCCATGTCCTGCAGCGCCAGATCACGCAGGCGCGAAAAGTTGCCCCACAGAATCAGGTTCACCAGCCACTGGCGCTCAAACACCCGCACCGCGTTGGGATGGGTGTAGGCCCACCAGTAGGTTTTTTCGAGATAGTCGGGTACCACAACAGGGACTTGGGGAACGGTGGCAGCTGAAGTCAAGGATGTGTTAAGTGGGCGTGTGCTGGTTTTATCGAAAATCATGAACAGACCTTGAATCAGAGAGTGCGTGATGGCGCTGCGGCCTACTTCAACAAAGCTTCGGCCCGCATAGCCGCTTGCACAGCCGGACGAGCCGCTACCCGGGTCGCAAAAGCACTCAAGTTGACCAGGGCTGACACATCAACGCCCACGTACTTGCCCCAACTTTGCACCACAAAAAGATAGGCATCAGCGACGGTGAACACCTCTCCCATCAGGTAGTTTTTGCCATTCAGTTCACCGTCAACCCATTGTAGGCGGGCGTTCAAGCGGGTTTTGGCCAGCTCTTTGGCCTCGTCTGGCATATGGGGTGTGAACAGCGGGGAGAAGCCTTTGTGCAACTCGGTGGCAATGAAGTTGAGCCATTCCTGCAGCTTGTAGCGCTCAAACGTGCCGTTGGCAGGTGCCAGCTGCCGTTCTGGCACCAGATCGGCCAGGTATTGCAGGATCACGGCGACCTCGTGTAACTGCTTGCCATCGTCGAGCACCAGCAGCGGCACATAACCCAGCGGGTTGATGCTGTAGTAGTCGGTTCCGTCTTCCAGACGGTGGGTTTTGGTGGGTGCGGACACGGCTTCAAAAGCCAGCCCGGTTTCCTTCATCGCAATATGGGTTGCCAACGAACATGCGCCGGCCGAGTAATAGAGTTTCATGCGGTGTTCCAAAAAAAAGGAGGTTGCCAACGCCACACCATGGCAACAACAGCGGTGCAGCGATGCTAACCCGCCCGCCTGTCCCGAACGCAGCAAGCGCCAGGGAAGCCCTGATATCGTGCACTGGAACAGCCAGGGGGTGGGGTGGCGGGCCTGGCCAGACGCCGGGGCGTCTGGGTTCATTCACTGCACGTGATCGTAAAAACAGTAGCTACTAGCCCTTATTTCATAAGGGCTAGAGCACGATTTAACGATGTAAGACCTTGGCGATCGGGTTGTGCCGCAGCCGGAAGGCGTCGGGCATTTTGGAGCCCAGCAGCGGGCGCAGGTACATACGGAAGGCGTCGGTCACATCGGTGCCGCTGGCGGTGATGAACTCGTCTTCCATGGTGCGTGTTTTGCCAGCCACGCTGGCCAGTGGCAGCAGTTCGTAGTCGACCGAATAAAAGCCGGTGCGTTTGATGGCCACCGAGCCATCACGGTCGCCCCACATGGCAAATTGCACCGCCTTTTCGCCGACCTCGCGCGCCTCGCGCTGGTCCACGTCCGAGACACAACCGATGAACGAGCGCTGCATGTAGCCAAAGGTGTCACCACGCACCCGTGTGATGTTGAGCTTGGACTTGATCTCTTCACACAACAGATCGGCCAGCGCGCCATTGCCTGAGAGCTGCACATTGCCGTGGGCATCGTGCTCGATTTTTTTGGCCAGCAAGGTGACGATGGGTGTGCCGGAGGCGTCGTGGATGCCCTCTGAGACCGCAATCACACAACGGCCAAAACGCTCGTAGGCCACTTTCACATCGGCGAGGAATTTCTCCAAAGCAAAGGTGCGCTCGGGCAGGTAGATTAAGTGCGGGCCATCGTCCGGGAATTTTTTACCCAGAGCCGAGGCTGCGGTCAGGAAACCGGCGTGGCGTCCCATGACCACACCCACATAGACGCCGGGCAAGGCGGCGTTGTCCAGATTGGCACCGGCAAAAGCCTGCGCCACAAAACGTGCGGCAGACGGGAAACCGGGCGTGTGGTCGCTGCCGACCAGGTCGTTGTCAATGGTTTTGGGGATGTGGATGGTGCGCAGCGGGTAGTTGGCGGCTTGTGCCTCTTCGCTGACGATGCGCACCGTGTCACTCGAGTCGTTGCCACCAATGTAGAAAAAATGCTCGATCTGGTGCGCCTGCAATACCTTGAAGATCTCGTGGCAGTAGGCGGCGTCGGGTTTGTCACGGGTGGAGCCCAGGGCGCTCGACGGGGTGTTGGCCACCAGTTCCAGGTTGTGGCTGGTCTCTTGGGTCAGGTCGACAAAGTTTTCGTCGACGATGCCGCGCACGCCGTGGCGCGCGCCGTAGATGTGTTCGATCTGGCCAAAACGTCGTGCTTCAAGCGCAACGCCGACCAGGGATTGGTTGATGACTGCTGTGGGGCCGCCACCTTGGGCGACGAGAATTTTTCCGGATGCCATGGATTGTCCTGTTTCAAAAGAATGTTGCTGAAACTGCCAAGACCTATTGTGCGCCTGAACATGTTTGACTTTGCTGACGAAACAGCCCGAGAGACGTGGTTTTAGGGGGCTTCGGTAAAATTGCCGCAGTTGTACACAGGCGCCGGGCGAGCGCCGTTTTTTTTCCCGCCCATTCGATGGAAACACCATGCTTTATCCCCAACACTTTGACGTGATCGTCGTCGGTGGCGGCCATGCCGGCACCGAGGCCGCGTTGGCAGCCGCCCGCATGGGCTGCAAGACGCTGCTGCTGACCCACAACATCGAGACGCTGGGCCAGATGAGCTGCAACCCTTCGATTGGTGGCATCGGCAAAGGCCATCTGGTCAAAGAGGTGGACGCCCTCGGTGGCGCCATGGCCGCAGCCACCGACGAGAGTGGGGTGCAGTTCCGGATTCTGAACTCCAGCAAAGGCCCGGCAGTGCGTGCCACCCGTGCCCAGGCCGACCGTATTTTGTACAAAGCAGCCATCCGCAAGCGCCTGGAGAACCAGCCCAATCTGTGGCTGTTCCAGCAGGCGGTGGATGACCTGATGGTGGAGGGTGACCGGGTGTTGGGTGCGGTGACCCAGGTTGGCATCCGTTTTCGTGCCAGCACGGTGGTTCTGACGGCGGGCACTTTTCTCGATGGCAAGATCCATGTCGGGCTGAACAACTATGCCGCCGGGCGTGCCGGTGACCCACCGGCGGTGAGTTTGAGCGCACGGCTCAAAGAACTCAAGCTGCCGCAAGGCCGCCTGAAAACCGGCACGCCACCACGCATTGATGGCCGCTCCATCGACTTCAGCCGCTGTACCGAACAGCCTGGCGACGGCATGCCAGGCGGCATGAGCCCGGTGATGCCGGTCTTCAGTTTCCTGGGCCGGGCAGAACAACACCCGCAGCAGATGCCGTGCTGGATCACCCACACCAACGAACGCACCCACGAGATCATCCGCAGCGGGTTTGATCGCAGCCCGATGTTCACCGGCAAGATTGAAGGGGTGGGCCCGCGTTATTGCCCGAGTGTCGAAGACAAGATCAACCGTTTTGCCGACAAGGACAGCCACCAGATTTTTCTGGAGCCCGAGGGCCTGACCACCCACGAGTACTACCCCAACGGCATCAGCACCAGCCTGCCGTTTGACATTCAGTACGACTTGGTGCGCAGCATGGTGGGCCTGGAGAACGCCCACATCTTGCGTCCCGGCTACGCGATTGAATATGACTACTTTGACCCGCAACAGCTCAAAAGCAGTTTCGAGACACGGGTCATCAACGGGCTGTTTTTTGCCGGCCAGATCAACGGCACCACCGGTTATGAAGAGGCTGCGGCACAAGGTCTGTTTGCGGGCATCAATGCTGCACTGCAGGCGCGTGCCCTCGGTGGTGGTGACGGTTTAAGCAGCGCCGCAGGCCGCATCGAGTACCAGGCAGACATTTGGGTGCCTGCACGTGATGAAGCCTACCTGGGTGTGATGGTGGACGATCTGATCACCAAGGGTGTGACCGAGCCATATCGCATGTTCACCAGTCGGGCCGAGTTCCGGCTGCAGTTGCGTGAAGACAATGCCGATGCACGGCTGACCGAAGTGGGCCGCCAACTCGGTCTGGTCGATGATGTGCGCTGGGATGCATTCAGCCGCAAACGTGATGCTGTTTCACGTGAAACAGAGCGTCTGCGTTCGATCTGGGTCAGTCCCAAAAACCTGGAGGCGGCCGAAGCCGAGCGTGTGTTGGGTAAGGCACTGGAGCACGAGTACAACTTGGCTGAGTTGCTGCGCCGCCCGGGTGTGAGCTACGCGTCACTGATGTCTCTGGATGGTGGCAAATACGCTTCGACCGAGCTGGCTTCCGATGTTTCACGTGAAACAGACCAGCAGGATGAAGCTTCCATATTGGCCGCCACGGTGATCGAGCAGGTGGAAATTGCCAGCAAATACTCCGGCTACATTGACCGCCAGAAGGACGATGTACAACGCGCCACCCACTACGAAAATCTCAAGCTGCCACAGGATTTGGACTACATGCAGGTGTCTGCACTGAGCATTGAGGCGCGCCAAAAGCTCAACCGCCACAAGCCGGAAACACTGGGCCAGGCCTCGCGCCTGTCGGGCATCACGCCGGCCACCATTTCCTTGCTGACCATCCATTTGAAGAAAACCAAGTTCAAGGGTTTTGTGACACCCGACGACCGGCGTGCAGGGACGCCCGTTGTGTCGGCGCCGGAGGTCAACAGCGAGGTGGCTCAATGAACACGCTGGAGATACCGCTGCGCCAGGGTCTGGCTGAACTGGGCTTGGTACTCACCGACGAACAAGTGGGGCGCTTGCTGGACTACCTGGGTCTGATCCAGAAATGGACCAAGGTCTACAACCTGACTGCGGTGCGCGACCCGGCGGAGATGTTGACGCATCATCTGCTGGACAGCTTGGCGGTGATCAAGCCTTTGCAGCATCAGCTCACTGATGCAACGTCCTCGTTCAAATTGCTGGATGTGGGTTCAGGCGCCGGTTTGCCTGGTGTGGTGATTGCCATCTGCTGCCCCGATATCACGGTGCACTGCGTTGATACGGTGGCCAAAAAAGCCGCATTTATCCAGCAGGTGGCGGTCACCCTGAAGTTGTCCAATTTGCGTGGTGTGCATGCACGTGTTGAGAGTTTGACCGACAAATACCAGGTAGTCAGTTCACGCGCGTTTGCTTCGCTGCTGGACTTCACCAACTGGTCGACCCAGGCCTTGGCAGAGCAGGGTATCTGGATGGCGATGAAGGGCAAACACCCGGCAGAGGAGATGGCGGCCTTGCCTTCCGCTGTGTCTGTGTTTCACGTGGAACAATTGGAGGTGCCGGGGCTGGGCGCGGAGCGGTGTATTGTCTGGATGCGGCCTGCGTTGATCGCTTGAGTCCTTTTATGCCTCGAAGGAATCAGCCGGGCGACGCGCTTTGCTTCGTGTCCCCCGGCCTTCGGCCTCCTCCTTAACCTACGCAAAACGCATCACTCAACTGATTCGGGATGATCGTGGCATTCCTGTCAGGGGATAAATTCAGCGCTAGCGGTGGAGTTGGGGTGGGTACCAAAGTGAGGTTAAGGAGGAGGCCGCAGGCCGGGGGACACGAACGGCGGTATCCACCCCGAATCCGCTGCGGGTAAGCCAACAACAGATGAGGGCGGGGCTTTCTGACCGCAATCATTCCAACGTAAACTCTCAGCCTCCCCCTGTTCACATACTCCCATGCTCGGCATCACCGACTACACCACCTTTGTTGTCACCGTTCTGGTCTTCCTGCTGGTGCCAGGGCCGGGCAATTTGGCGCTGATCACCTCCACCAGCAAGGGTGGCATTCGGGGTGGTCTGGCGGCCACGTTGGGGGTCATCCTGGGTGATCAGGTCTTGATGTGGTCGGCAGTGGCTGGTGTCGCTGCCTTGCTGGCGGCCTACCCGGACGCCTTCCACGCGGTGCAGTGGCTGGGTGCCGCCTACCTGGCCTGGCTGGGGTTCAAGATGCTGCTGGCCAAGCCGGGTGCGGCGCCGGTGCTGAGCATCAAACCACACCATTTCCTGCAGCAGGCGTTGATGATCACCTTGCTCAACCCCAAAGCCATTTTGTTTTACATGGCGTTTTTCCCGCTGTTTGTCGACCCGGTACACCAGCAGGGGCTGCTAACCTACGCTGTTATGGCTGCCACCATCGCGGCGCTCACCTTGGGTTACGGTTTGACTTCGACCTTGTTGACCCATTTCCTGGCTGAGAAGGTTCGTGCCAACCCGATGATCTCGCGTGTGCTTGAAAAGGTGGCTGGGCTGTTTCTTGTTGGTTTTGGTATCAAGCTGGCGGTGTCGCGCTAGTTTGGGTCGTCGCTGTTTCACGTGAAACCATGATCTTGTTGGATTCCTTTTTACCCTGAGTTTGTTTCTATGGCCAAAATCTTCTGCATTGCCAACCAAAAGGGTGGCGTTGGCAAGACCACCACCACCGTCAATCTGGCCGCAGGTCTGGCCAAGGTCGGCCAGCGTGTGTTGATGGTGGACCTGGACCCACAGGGCAATGCCACCATGGGCTCGGGTGTGGACAAACGCAAGCTCGCGCTCAGTGTCTACGATGTGCTGCTGGAGTCCGCCTCGGTGCGTGAGGCGCGAGTGCAAAGCGACAAGTTGGCCGAGGCGGGTTGTGGTTATGACATCCTGGCGGCCAACCGGGAGCTGGCCGGGGCCGAGGTCGAGATGGTCAGCCTGGAGCGGCGCGAGAAACGCCTGAAGACCGCGCTGGCCGAGGTTGACGGCGATTACGATTTTGTGCTGATCGACTGTCCGCCGAGCCTGTCGATGCTCACCCTCAACGGCCTGTGTTGTGCCAACGGGGTGATTGTGCCGATGCAGTGTGAATATTTTGCACTCGAAGGCCTGGCCGACCTGGTCAACACCATCAAGCAGGTGCATGCCAACCTGAACAAAGACCTGGCCATCATCGGCCTGTTGCGTGTGATGTTTGACCCGCGCATCACCTTGCAGCAGCAGGTGAGCGACCAGCTCAAGGCGCGTTTTGGAGACAAGGTGTTTGACACCGTGATTCCCCGCAATGTGCGTCTGGCCGAGGCACCCAGCTACGGTGTGCCCGGTGTGGTGTTCGACCCGTCGAGCAAGGGTGCTTTGGCCTTTGTGAGCTTCGCCACCGAGATGGTGCAACGCATCAAAAAAATGTAGGCAAATGGGCTGTTAGCCCAATCAGAACCTGGGCTAACAGCTATCAAAACAGACATGATGAAACCTGAGAACATCCTCATCCTGCCAGGTTGGCAGAACTCTGGCCCAGCGCACTGGCAAAGCCTGTGGCAGGCCCAGTTTGGCTACACCCGGGTGGAGCAGCACGACTGGATGCGCCCGCTGCGGGGTGACTGGATGGGCCGCCTGGAAGAGGTGTTGTTGTCGCTCGACGGCCCGGCCGTGCTGGTGGCGCACAGCCTGGGCTGCCAGTTGGTGGCAGCGTGGGCGGCGCACTCCAGCCACACCCGGCTGGTGAAGGCCGCGCTGCTGGTGGCGCCTGGTGATGCCGAGTGTGAAGAATTGCGCCCGGTGCTGAGCAGCTGGTCGCCGCTGGTGCTGAAAACCTTGCCATTTGCCAGCACCCTGGTGGCCAGCAGCGACGACCCGTATTGCAGCCCAGAGCGGTCCACCCAGTTTGCCAAGGCCTGGGGTTCCCGCCTGGTCAACATTGGCGCACGCGGTCACATCAATGCCGAATCCGGCCTGGGTGCCTGGTCGGCCGGGCAGGCCCTGTTGCAAGAATTGACAAACATTTAAAAAGGGACACACATGGTCACCAAAAAACCCAAAGGCCTGGGACGCGGGCTGGAAGCCTTGCTCGGTCCAACGGTCGACGAACTGCTCGGCACGGACGGCGTATCTTCGGCGGCTGCCAACAGTGGTCAGCCGTCCACCCTCTTGCTCAGCGACATGGTGCCCGGCCAATACCAGCCACGCACCCGCATGGACGAAGGCGCGTTGTATGAGCTGGCCGAGTCGATCAAGGCGCAAGGCATCATGCAGCCGATCCTGGTGCGCCGCCTCAGTGATGCCGATGCGCAGCTCAAACGCAGCCAGATTGCGCCCGACATGCAAGGCGGCGCCGGGCGCCCGGTGTACGAGATCATTGCCGGTGAGCGGCGGTTCCGCGCCGCCAAACTGGCTGGGCTGGAGAGTGTGCCGGTGCTGGTGCGCGACGTGCCGAACGAAGCCGCCGCCGCCATGGCGCTGATCGAGAACATGCAGCGTGAAGACCTCAACCCGCTCGAAGAAGCGCAAGGGTTGCAGCGCCTGATCAAGGAATTTGGCCTGACGCACGAAACTGCGGCACAGGCGGTGGGCCGCTCACGCAGCGCCGCCAGCAACCTGCTGCGCCTGCTGAACCTGGCCGAGCCGGTGCAGACCATGCTGATGGCCGGTGACGTCGAGATGGGCCACGCCCGCGCCTTGTTGAGCCTGGACAAGGCCATGCAGATCACCGCTGCCAGCCAGATCGCCACCAAAAAAATGTCGGTGCGTGAGGCCGAAAGCCTGGTCAAAAAACTCGGCGCCGAGTTCTCGCTGGTGGCCAGCAAGCCCAAAAAAGAAAAGTCACGCGATTTAAAACGCGTGGAAGAAGAACTGTCCGACCTGCTGATGGCCGAGGTTGAAGTGCGTGTGAAAAAACGTGTCAAACGGGCAGGGCGGATGGAAGAGATGGGTGAACTCAGCATCTCTTTTGGCTCGCTTGACGAGCTCAATGGGCTGATCGAGAAACTGCAGAAGCTGTGATGTGAGCACCAGCTGGCTTGCTTGACCACGCCGATGTGTGATTCGGGAGCCCTGTTGCCATGAGCCGCCTGTCCCGCCTCTGGCCCCTGCCTGCGGTCCTGACCTGGCTGGCCGCCTGGGGGCTGTTCACAAGCCTTTTACGCAGCGGCCTGAGCCCCTTGCTGGCCCTGGGCAGCGCCTGTGGTCTGGGCGTGGTCGCCAGCCTGCTGGGCAGCAGCTGGTGGCGGCGCCTGATGATTGGCCTGGGTTTCCCGCTGCTGCTGCTGGTGTCCGGCTCGGTGAGCCTGCCAGCCTGGGCCTGGTTGCTGCCGCTGCTGCTGCTGTTGTTGATTTACCCCCTTAACGCCTGGCGGGACGCGCCGCTGTTTCCAACCCCGATTTTTGCCTTAAAAGACCTTGCAGCCCATGCACCTCTTGGGCAGGGTGCTATGGTTCTGGATGCGGGTTGTGGTTTGGGTGATGGCCTCAAGGCGCTGCGTGTGGCCTACCCACAGGCGCAGCTTCATGGCATTGAATGGAGTTGGCCGCTACGGGGTCTGTGTGCGCTACGCTGTCCGTGGGCCCGTGTGCGCCAGGGCGACATCTGGCAGGCCGATTGGTCAGCTTATGACCTGGTGTACCTGTTCCAGCGGCCCGAGAGCATGCCGCGTGCGGTGACCAAGGCTTTGGCCGAGTTGAAGCCAGACGCCTGGCTGGTGAGTCTGGAGTTTGAGGCCCTGGCTTTGCAGCCCCAGGCCTTTTTGCGGGCGCCGGACGGGCGCCCGGTGTGGCTCTACAAGCAGCCGTTTATTTGACCAGCAGCACCGGCACCGGCGAGAGGTGTACCACCTTGACGGTGACCGAGCCCATGAACAGGCCCACCACGCTGCCAAAACCATGGGCGCCCATGATGATCTGGCTGCAGTGTTTTTCCTGGGCGAATTCGACAATGGTGGGAGCTGCCTCACCGACCAGGATGTGGGAAGAAAAAGCCAGGCCGGCGGTGGTCAGTTTGGCCTTGGCCAGTGCCAGCGCCTGCTCCCCAGTTTCACGCTGGAAATCATCGACCGTTTTGTCATCGATGAAGCGTGTCACGTTTGAGGGCAGCGCGGGCTGCACATTCACCAGGTAAATGTGCGGGCACTCTTTGAGGCTCGTGGCATCCACGATGGCCTGTTTCACCGCACGTGTCGATGGTTCTGAGCCATCGACGGCGATCAGATGGGAAGTGGTCATGGTTTGTCTCCTTCAGGGGTTCTTTGACTGCAGGTGACGCCGACGACACCCGGTTTCAGGTGGACGCCAGTGATTGTGCAGCCTTGCGTTTTTGCATGGTACGTCCGATGCCGATCACCAACGCGGCACCACACGCAGCAGCGGCGTAATGCAGCCAATGGTTGTGTTCCATCAGGCCTTTGAGTGCCACGTCGCTGGCCAGGGTTTCACCACCGACCCAGCCAATCAGCGCGGCACCCAGGGTCACGATGATCGGGAAACGTTCCATCAGCTTGATCATCAGCGTGCTGCCAAACACCACCAGCGGGATGCTGATGGCCAGACCAATAATGAGCAGCGCGGTGCTGCCCTGGGCAGCGGCGGCCACCGCAATGACGTTGTCCAGGCTCATCACGATGTCGGCAATCAGGATGGTGCGGATCGCCGTCATCAGACTGCCGCTGGCCTTGACGGCGTCATCACCGTGTTCATCGTCACCCAGCAACTGCAGGCCGATCCACAGCAACAACAAGCCACCCACAATTTGCAGGTAGGGCAGTTTCAGCAACTGCACCGCAACCACGGTCAGCAGGACACGCAAGACCACCGCTGCCCCGGCACCAAACAGAACCGCCTTCTTTTGTTGTTCCACCGGTACGGCACGTGCCGCCAGGGCAATCACCACCGCGTTGTCACCTGACAGGATGATGTTGATCCAAATGATTTTGATCAGGTTGATCCAGAAATCCGCACTTTGCAGCAATTCCATCTGCTTATCTCCAAGTTTGAGCCTACCAACATAAATAGGCGCCTATTGTCGCAGGATAAAACGCTGTTTCAAATTTTTAAAATCGCGTGAAAATTTTCCTGAATGCCGGACTGAACCATAACCGAGCGTCCCGAGGTCGCGGGTGGCTCACGCCTTTGAACCACAAAGTTGGGCGTGAAACTGCCGAGGGCAGACGATGGCAGGCAGGAAGCGGTTTTTTGCACCTAGTCGGCCATTGCCAACAGGGTCAGACCAATCAGACCTGCGATACCGGCTGGCAGGGCAAAACGCTCTGCCGTTGACACCGCATCACCCGGGATCAATTCGACCGGCACCGTGGTCAACTCCACCACACGGTTGGTCACGGATGTTTCAAGCATGCGTGTGAGCGAGTCTTTGCGGGAGGTCGCCATCACAATCAGATCACAGCCCAGGCGCCTCGCCGTTTCCGTGATCACGTCGGCCTTTTGCCCCACTTCCATGTGGATGCTGTAGCGCACGTTGGCCGCATCCAGCAGCTCGCAGATCGGTTTCAGCGCCTTTTCCGACTCCGTCTGGTGGTAACTGTCGCGAATCTTGTGGCTGACAAAACGGCCTACCTTCTTGGAAAACGGATGCTGGACGTTGAGTAAATGGATGTCCATCGCCCCGTTCTTGCGACATGCGTTGATCACATGCTGCGCGGCGTGATGCGCGTTGTGGGAGCCATCTACTGGAACAAGGATCTTCTCCATGACGCTTTCTCCTTCGCAGTGGGTTGACGATGACAAGTGTTCAAGTCGGCTCTTCTTCCAACAGGCCAATCTGGCGCTGATGCGAGATTCCAGGCGATGGTGGTTCGCCACAAACCCTGTCCACAAAACCCCAAACATGGTGGTGATGTAGATCAGCGGCACGGTGAACGGGTAGGCCGACAGTGCCTCCTGGAGCATCGGCTCGGAGGTCATCATCTTGGCCGCCGTGAACGCCAGCACACCCGCACCGACGTACACCAGGGAGGGATGCCGTTCAATGTATGTCAGCAGGATGCTGCTGCCCCAGAGCAGGATCGGGATGCTGATCAGCAAACCGAGAATCACCAGGGCAAAACTTCCATGCGCGGCCCCGGCAACACCAAGCACGTTGTCCATCCCCATGACCAGGTCGGCCACCACGATGGTTCGGATCGCAGCCCAAAAGGTTGAGGCCCCCTTGATGTGGCTGAGATCCCCTTTGTCGGGCTCAGGCATCAGCAACTTGTGGGCAATCCAGACCAGCATCGCACCGCCCAGGAATAGCAGCCCTGGAAACTGCAGCAGCCACACCACAACCAAGGTCAGCAGGCTGCGGATGATGACCGCACCCACGGCCCCGAAGACCATGGCCTTGCGCTGGAGGTGACGCGGCACATTGCGCGCGGCCAGTGCAATCACAATGGCGTTGTCACCGGCCAAGACCAGATCAATTGTCACGATGGCGAGCAGGGCGGTTGCAAATTCAAGGCTGAAGATGTCCATTTCTCACACTTTCCAGGCCAGCCTGTTGTCTGGCCAAACCAATCCGTTGCAAGGCACCGCATGACGGGGTTCAACGCGCTTGCTGTTTCTGTGGAAGGACAGTCTAGGCGGCCACAAAGAATCTGACAAATCGGATATTTTTGTATTTATCATCAGTTTTTTGGATGCTTTTGGGTCATGAGCAACCTCAACTACAAACACCTGCGCTACTTCTGGGCGGTCGCCAAGTCAGGCGCCATCGTTCGGGCCAGTGAGCAGTTGCACCTGACACCCCAGGCCATCAGTGGGCAACTGGGCGAGTTTGAGGCAAGCCTGGGTGTGGCGCTGTTCCGCCATGTGGGTCGCGGGCTGGAGCTGACCGAAGCAGGTCGGCGCATCTTTCACTACGCCGATGAAATTTTTGCGCTGGGCGACGAGTTGCTCGGCGCCGCGCAGGAGCAACCTGCACCGCCCGCCTTCAAGGTAGGTATTGCCGATTCGGTAGCCAAATCGGTCGCTTACCACCTGGTTGAACCGGCCCTGCACCTGTCTGAGCCCGTGCGTCTGGTGTGTCGGGAAGGTCGGCTTGACGCCCTGCTGGCAGAGCTGGCCATCCAGCGCCTGGACATGGTGATCGCCGACCGCCCCATGCCAAGCAATCTCAAGGTGCGAGCGTTCAACCATATTTTGGGAGAAAGCCACATGACCCTGTTTGGCGCACCTGCGCTGACCCAACATCTGCAGAAACCCTTTCCCGAGTTCCTGAATGGCGCGCCGTTTCTGATGCCCGGAGAAGATGCTGCGATCAGGTCGAGGCTCGAACAATGGCTGGAGTCTCAGCGTCTGCACCCGCGCATTGTGGGCGAGTTCGACGACAGCGCGCTGCTCAAGGCATTTGGACAAGCTGGTGTGGGCTTTTTTGTGGGCCCCTCTGCGATTGCCGACTACATCAGCGGGCAGTTTTCAGTGGATGCGCTCGGTGTCATTGACGCGATCAGCGAACAGGTGTTTGCGATCACCACCGAGCGCAAGCTGACCCACCCAGCGGTTGTTGCCATCCGCGATGCGGCGCGCAACGACGTGTTTGGTGTGGTTCCCCAAAGCGCCACATGAGCTGATGTTCCGGCCAGGTGCACCCTGGCAGATCCGAGAGAAAATGGCTCTTGGCCCTTTACCAATAAGGCTCAGTAGCTATACTAATCGATGAAATTAACCAGTTTCCGGGGGTTACAAGCTGTCCACCAGGGCCTGTGCCGCCCGTTCGTCGGTGACCAGCATGGTGGCGTGCCGGCCCTGCAGCGCCGCACGGATGGCGGGAGCTTTGGCCACACCACCGGTGACACAGATGCGCATCGGGATGCGGTCAATCTCATCAAGCGTCAGGCCAATCATGCGTTCATCCAGCGGCCCGAGGATGGGTTGGCCTGCCGCATTGAAATATCGCCCGGCAATCACTCCCACCGCACCTTGGGCCAGATACGGTTGTATCGCGTCGGGGGTGACCGCGCCTGAAGCAAAAATGGTGCTGTCGCGCCCCACATGGCCCAGGCCGAAGACGATCTTGGTGCAGGTTTGCAGCAGTTCGAGCTGCGGGATCAACGCAGGCTCTTTGTAGAGCAACTCGCGGATCTCGGCGCGCGACACCAGCGCAGGCGCATGCAGGTTGATACAGCGGGCGCCAAAACGGTCGGCGATGTTGGAGGTGCACAACTCGGGTGAGAACTCGAAGGTGGCCAGCATGCTGCCGGTGATCTGGATCACCGACAGCCCGGGCACCCGTTGCGGCGAGATTGCCTGCGACAGTGCCAGCACCGTGCGGCCCCAGGAGACACCCAGCATGTCGCCGGTTTTCACCAGGCTGGACAACAGCTGCGCTCCGGCCTCACCCAGGCGTACCTCGGCCGGGCGGCGGCCCTGGTCGTCGGGGATGACGATACAACGCTCCAGCCCATAGTGCTGGCTCAGGCGCTGGGCCAGCCGCATGGCGGTGTAGTGTTCGCTGTCCAGGGTGATCTTGACCACCCCCAGGCGGCGGGCTTCGTGCAGGTAATTGATGACCGAGGCGCGCGACACACCGAGCACCTCGGCAATGTCGCTTTGGGTCAGCTGGTCTTCGTAATACAGCCACGCGGCCGACAACAGCGGGTCCAGGTTGGGGGCATTGGTACCGGCCACCCCTTTGCCACTTTGGGCTGGTTTGGGCGTTTTGGATGTACTCATGTGGGGGTCCTTTGTGGCGCGACCAGTGAGGGGGAGATCGGCTGGGTCCGGATGTCAGTTCGGACAAATGAAATGGGCTGATAACATATGTCATTGAGACATTTGTTAAAAATCAGCGACTTATGTTACTTGTTTTTTGAAAGCTTGTATGAACAGTTTGTGGAGTGATGTCGACGCGGCGGCCTATGTTGCGAAATATGCCACAGACCAGGTGCCGGCAGCCCTGGCCTTGCGCACCTATTCGGCGCGTTTGTTGGGTGCCAATCCCAAACTGGTCTTGCATGGCGGTGGCAACACCTCGGTCAAGCTGACGATGACAGACGTGCTGGGTCAGCCGGTGCGGGTGCTGTGTGTCAAGGGCAGCGGCTGGGACCTGGCCAGCATCGAGCCTGCCGGTCACCCCGCGGTGCGCATGGACAGCCTGCACCAACTGCGCCAGCTTGATCGTTTGTCTGACGAGGACATGGTCAACGCCTTGCGCACCAACCTGCTCGACAGCAGCGCACCCACACCTTCGGTGGAGGCGTTGCTGCATGCCTATGTGCCCTACACATTCATCGACCACACCCACGCAGTGGCCGCGCTGGTGATTGCCGACCAGCCTGACAGTGAGGCCCTGTGCCACGAGATCTACGGCGACGAACTGATCTGGATCCCGTATGTGATGCCGGGTTTTGCACTGGCCCAGGTGGTGGCCCGTGCCTGTGAGGCCCGCCCCGACGCCAAAGGTCTGCTGCTGGCCAAACACGGCCTGTTCAGTTTTGGCGACAGCGCCCGCCAGTCCTACGAACGCATGATCGACTTTGTGAGCCGCGCCGAGGTCTTCATTGCCGCGCGCAAGGCCAGCCGCGGGGGTACTTCGGCACCGGTCGGTGCCGTGGTGTCGGACCCATTGGCCAGCCTGGCCGAGGTGGCGCCCCACCTGCGCGCGGCGCTGGCCAACATCGCGCCCGCCAATGCCCCGCAGCACTGGCTGCTGGACCTGCGTGCCGACGCCCTGGCGCTGGACTTTGCCAACGGGCTGGGGCAGACCGAGGTGGCCCAGCGCGGAGTGGCCACCCCGGACCATGTGATCCGTATGAAAAACCGCCCGCTGGTGCTGCAGGCCCCGTTGGCGGGCCAGCTGGACGACTGGGTCCGTGACACCCAGGCCCGGCTGGCCACGTTTGTGAGCGACTACCACGCTTATTTTGAGCAACACAACACCCGCGTGGGCGGCAGCAAAACAGAGCTGGACCCTTTGCCGCGTGTCATTGTCATCCCGCAGCTGGGTCTGGTGGCGCTGGGCAAAACCGCGGCCGAGGCGGCGGTGAACGCCGATGTGATGGCCTCGTGGATGGAGGTGGTCACCGAGGCGCAGGCCTGTGGTCGCTACGAGCCGGTGTCGCCCGCCGATGCGTTTGACCTCGAATACTGGTCGCTGGAGCAAGCCAAACTGGGCAAAACGGCGGCCAAGCCACTGCAAGGCCGGGTGGTGGTGGTCACCGGTGCCGGCAGTGGTATTGGTGCCGCCACCGCGCGTGCTTTTGCCGCACAAGGGGCGGAGGTAGCGCTTCTGGATGTGGATGGTGCTGCCGCCCAGGCCGTGGCCAAGAGCATCGGACGCTGGGCCTTGGCCTTGCACTGTGATGTGACCGATGCCGAGTCGGTGCGCTTGGCCTTTGCGGCGGTGGTGCAGCGTTTTGGCGGGGTCGACATTCTGGTCTCCAACGCGGGGGTGGCGTTGGGCGGTGGCATGCTAAATCTGCCTGTGGATGCCTTGCGCCAGAGTTTTGAGGTGAACTTTTTTGCTCACCAGCTGGTGGCGCAAGCGGCGGTGGGCATCCTGCAAAAGCAGCGCCTGGGCGGTGTGTTGTTGTTCAATGTGTCCAAGCAGGCGGTCAACCCCGGCCCCGATTTTGGTGCCTATGGCACCTCCAAGGCGGCTTTGCTGGCCCTGGTGCGGCAATACGCACTGGAGCATGGCAAGGACGGCATCCGCGTCAATGCGGTGAATGCCGACCGCATCCGCTCCGGCCTGCTCAACGACCAGACCATCACCGCCCGCGCCAAGGCACGTGGCCTGAGTGAGGCGGACTACATGGGCGGCAACCTGCTGGGCCAGGAAGTCACCGCACAGGACGTGGCCGATGCGTTTGTGCTGTCGGTCCAGTTGAAGAAAACCACCGGCAATATCATCACGGTGGACGGTGGCAACGTGGCGGCCATGTTGCGATAAGAACGTCTGGCACCACACACCATGGACTTCAAGACCCTCAACACAAGCACCCTGGCGAATTACCTGCGCACCGTGCCGTCCGTCACCGCCTTGTTGGGCGACATGGACGCGCTGGACATCGTCGAGGTCGGTGACGGCAACCTGAACTACGTCTATTTTGTGAGCAGCCTGGCCCAGCCCGGCAACAGCCTGGTGGTCAAACAGGCCTTGCCCTACATGCGCCTGGTGGGAGAGTCCTGGCCACTCACCCGGCACCGTTCTGACCGCGAGGCGCATGCCCTGCGGCAGTTTGGCGCCTTGTGCCCACAGCATGTGCCCCAGGTGCTGCACTTTGACAGTGAGCAGTCGCTGATCATCATGCAGCGCCTGAGTGATCACCTGATTCTGCGCAAGGGTCTGATCCAGGGCCTGCGCTACCCGAAGCTCGCGGAGCACCTGTCCACCTACTTGGCGCAGACGCTGTTCCATGGCTCGGACCTGTTCCTGAGTGCTGCGGCCAAAAAACAGGCGGCGGCGGCCACCACCAACAGCGAGCTGAGCAAAATCACCGAAGACCTGGTGTTCACCTGCCCTTTTGAAGACCACGCCAGCAACGCCTACAGCCCGGCGCTGCCACGCACCGAGATTGAGCGGCTGCACAACAACCCGGCGCTCAGGGTGGCTGCCGCGCAGATGAAGTGGGCCTTCATGAACCAGGCCGAAACCTTGTTGCATGGCGACTTGCACACCGGCTCGGTTATGGTGAACCAGACCGACACCTATGTGATCGACCCCGAATTTGCCTGTTATGGCCCTTTCGGTTTTGACGTGGGCCTGTTGCTGGCCAACTTCTTCACCGCCTACTACGCACAGGACTGGCAACGCCCGCAGGCCGGGGAAGACCCCGCGCCCTACCAGGACTGGCTGCTGGCACAGGCATCCAGCATCTGGTGTGGTTTCTCGGACAAGTTCCTGGCCTTGTGGGTTGCGCATGAGGCGCCCACGACCCAGAGTTTCATGGGGGATGCGCGTGATGCGGACAGCCTAGCGTGGTTTCGCACCAGTGTGATGCGGCAGATCTTCAGCGACACACTGGGTTTTGCCGGTTGCGAACTGATCCGCCGCACCCTGGGCCTGGCCAAGGTGGCCGAGGTTGCCAGCATTCCCGACGCCCAGGCCCGGGCAGCCATCGAGTTGCGCTGCCTGCGCCTGGGCGAGGCGCTGCTGCTGCAGCGCCACCATATCATTGACATGAACCAGGTGTTGGACCTGGCCCGATAGACACGACGATCTTTTCCATGAAAGTACAAGGACAAGCCTGGCGCACGGTTTGGCTCAACCCCGACCACAGTGTGGGTGTGATTGACCAGCGTTTTTTGCCACACGAACTCAAAACCGCCTGCCTGCGTGAGGTGGCGGACGTCGAACAAGCGATCCGCGAGATGTGGATTCGTGGTGCCCCGCTGATTGGGGTGGTGGCCGCGTATGGCATGGCGGTGGCCATGCGCCAGGACAGCAGTGATGCGGGGCTGTTCAGTGCCAAAAAAACCTTGCTGGCCACCCGGCCTACCGCCGTCAACCTGCGTTGGGCCCTGAGCCGCATGCTGACGGGTTTGTTGCCGCTGCCGCGTGAGCAACGCGCAGACGCCGCCTATGCCCTGGCGGCCCAGATGGCCGACGAAGACGTGGCCATCAACCAGCAGCTGGGGCAACATGGGCTGGCCTTGATCCGCACCCTGGCACAACAGCGCCCGGGCCAGCGCATCAACATCCTGACCCACTGCAATGCGGGCTGGCTGGCCACGGTGGACTGGGGCACCGCCACCTCACCGATTTACCAGGCTTTCAACGAAGGCATCGATGTGCATGTCTGGGTCGACGAAACCCGACCGCGCAACCAGGGCGCGTCCCTCACCGCCTGGGAGCTGGGCCAGCACGGTGTGCCGCACACCCTGATTGTCGACAACGCTGGGGGTCACCTGATGCAGCACGGCTTGGTGGACATGTGTATTGTGGGCACCGACCGCGTCACCGCCCGAGGGGACGTGTGCAACAAGATCGGCACCTATCTGAAAGCGCTGGCCGCGTTTGACAACCAGGTGCCGTTTTATGTGGCCATGCCGTCCTCGACACTGGACCTGACGGTGCACGACGGTTTGCGCGAGATCCCGATCGAGAACCGCGAGGGTGAGGAAATCTCGCACCTGTCGGGCTGGCATGCCGACGGTTACCTCAGCACGGTGCGCATCTGCCCGAGCAACACCGCCACCAGCACCAACCCCGGCTTTGATGTGACACCCGCGCGCCTGGTCACCGCACTCATCACCGAGCGTGGCCTGTGTGCGGCACATCCGCAGGCGATCCAAGCGCTGTTTGCACCCGCGGGCTGAGCGTCAGGGTCGGGCTGATGGTGTATCAAAATGGCTTCATGCCCTTGTATTAAAAGGGCTTGAAGCTACAAATACCAGAGTATTTCGGGGCTGTATGTTGAGACTGGGTGAGTGTTCATCCATCACCCTGTGGCCTAGGTTCTGAATGTGAAGCTGGGTTCACCGGTGTCGGGTGAGAGCTTGTGCAACTGGCGCAGCTGCCGCAGTTCGGTCAGCAAGAGCTGGCTCAGATCGGCCATCTCGGCCAGTTTCTGTGCGGTCTGCTGGGCGTTGCGCTCGCTGCGCTGCTCGTAGAGGGCGTCGGAGCGTTCGTGCAGGGTCTGGTGCAAGGCCTCCAGACGGGCAAAACCCGGGTACTGTTCGAGCTTGAGGCGGGTGCTAGGTTTGTTCAGCCAGACCGAGAATCGGCAGCACGGGCCATCCACCACCGGTGCCGGACGTTGTGAACGGGTGGCCAGACTCATCACTTCCTTGAACCAGGCGCGGTGTTCGGTTTCGGCCAGCAGCATCGCGATGCCGCGTGAGCCCACCGACTCGGACTCGGCCCAGCTGATGGGCACAGACCACTGCGCCAGCCAGCCTGGCACCTGGGCGGCGGGCATCGGTTTGGCAATCGCATAACCTTGGCCAAATTCGCAGCCAAACTCGATCAGTGCACAACCATGGGCCACGGTTTCCACGCCTTCGGCCAGGGCAATGCGGTCAAAGTTGCGTGCTAGCCCAAGCACGCTGTTGACGATGGAGGCGTCCTCCACATCGTCGAGCATGCCGCGCACAAAACTCTGGTCAATCTTCAGGGTGTGTGCGGTCAGTTGTTTCAGAAAGGTCAGCGAGGAATAACCGGTGCCAAAGTCGTCCAGCGCACACGACAGCCCCATGCCTTGAAGTCGGGCGATCAGCGTCGAGACCTGGGTGATGTTGCCTAAAGCGCCGGTTTCCAGAATCTCCAGTTCCAGCTGCTGGGGCTGGAGGCTGGGTTGTTGGTCCAGCTGCCACTGCAGCCGGTCGGCAAATTCGGGATCCAGCAGCTGCTGGGCGTCGATGTTGACACTGACTGCGGTGTGGATGCCCTGGGCTTGCCAGCTTGCCAGCTGCGCCAGCGCGGTTTCGATCACCCAGTCGCCCAGTTTCACCGCCATCGGGTGCTGCTCTAGCAGGCCGATGAAGGCGTAGGGCGGCAGCAAACCCAGCTCGGGGTGCTGCCAGCGGATCAGGGCCTCAAAACCGACCACCTCACCCGTTTGCAGGCGCACTTTGGGCTGGTAAAACAACACAAACTCGCGGCGCAACAGGGCTTGGCCGACCTCGTCGATGCGGGTCAGGCGGGTGCGGGTGATCTCGTCCTTGACCGGGTCAAAGTGGTGATAGCGGTTTTTGCCGGCCTGTTTGGCCAGGTACATCGCCTGGCTGGCTTGGCGCAGCAGCTGCTCGGCATCGATCTGGTCACTCGGGCTCAGCTGGGCGATGCCGATGCTGGCGGTCAGGGACAGTGTCTGCACCTGGTCTGCCACCTGCATCGGCTGCGCCAGCACGACCAGCAGCTGGTCCACCAGGCGCAGGCAATCTTCGGGCTGCGCCAGATGGCTGAACATCACCGCGAACTCATCACCACCAATGTGGGCCAACAGCTGCTGGCTTTGCAAGATGCTCGAGAGCCGGTGGCTCACCGCCAGGATCAGCTGGTTGCCAATTTCGGGCCCATAAGACAGGTTCAGCGCGGCAAAGTTGTCCAGATCGATGTAGGCCACGGCCAACTGCTGTGGTGTGTTGTGTTCGGCCATGCTGGCGGCCAGCAGTTCTACAAACAGCTTGCGGTTGGGCAGGCCGGTCAGCGCGTCGTGGTGGGTGATGTAGTCGATCTGTTCGCGGTGGTTCTTTTGTTCACTGATGTCGATGGTGATGCCCGACAGCAGCAGCGGCTGGCCGGCCTCGTCGCGCTGCATTACCCGTCCCAGGGTGCGGCACCAGACCCAGTGGCCGTCTTTGTGGCACATGCGCAACTCCAGCTCGTAGCTGGGGGACTCGCCGCTCAGGTGTTGGGCCATCAGGCGTTGCTGGCGCGTTTTGTCGTCCGGATGGATCCACGAGATGTACAAGCCGTACGGGCCCTGCCGGTGTTTGAGTCCGGGGTAACCGAGCATGGCCGAGCTGCGTTCGTTGAAGCGGATGACATCGGTGCGCAGGTCCCATTCCCAGGTGCCTGCCTGGGCGGCGTCCACCGCGTTTTGCAGCTGCAGGCGTTCGGCTTCCAGGGCGGCGGTGATGGTCTGGCGTTCGGTGATGTCGTGGGCCACGCCCAAGACCCCACGCAGCTGGCCGTCGGTGTCGCGCAGCGGCACCTTGGTGGTCTCCATCAAGGCACGCTGGCCGTTGCCGGGTTGGTTCACCCATTCCTCGTAGACCAGGGGCTGCAGCGCTGCGCTGGCCACCAGGTCATGGGCGCAGAAGATATCGGCGAGTTCTTTGGGCAGCAGATGGTGGTCGGTTTTGCCGATGATGGCGCTTTTGGGCAGGCCCAGAAAACGTTCAAACGCCGGGTTGCACGACAGGTAGACCCCGGATGCGTCCTTGAGCCAGACCTGATCGGGCAGGGTGTCCACCAGGGTCTGCAAATGGGTTTCGCTGGCGGTGAGTGCCAACTCGGCCCGATGCCGGTCGGTCACATCGGTGAAGATGGCCAGGATGCTGCTGCGCCCGGCCAGGGTCATCGGCAGGCGCTCGATTTCGGCCATGAAGCGGCTGCCGTCCTTGCGCTGCGTGGTGATCACGCGTGGGGCTTTGGTGATGCCTTGCCGCATTGCCTCAAAGTCGGCGTCTATCTCCGGTAAGGTCTCGGCAGGATGGATGTCAGCCAGATCCAAGCTCAGCAGTTCCTCCAGCGGGTAACCCAGCAGCTGGCAAAACCAGGCGTTGGCAAACACAAAACGGCGGGTCACGGCATCGGCTACCACCAGCCCGGTGGGGGCATGGTCGATCACGCTGCGCAGGGTCTGCTCCAGCGGCGACATGGACCCCTGGGCCCGCCCGGCCGGACCGTTGAGCAAATACCGCCAGCGTTGCTGGCTGCTGCTCAGCGCACCCTCAAGCTGTTGGCGGGCCACTTTTTCCTGCATCAGTGACAAGGCCTGGGCCGACACCGTGCGGTACATCGCCAACACACCCTGCAACAGCACCGGTGTGGCCCCGGACTTCGTGGCTCGCGCCTGCTGGTGTGCCTGCGCCAGGCTGAGCCCGTTTGTGACGCCGAGCACCACCTGCGCCAGGTGTTTGTCGTGTTCCAGAATATGCACTGCCAGCCACTCGGTCAGGTAGGCAAACAGCTCGTCCATCAGCTCGGGCAAGGGCGTCTGGGCAGCCTGCAGCTTCACCACCTGGGCCACAAAACGCTGGTGTTCGCGCACATGCTCGTCCAAGGCGGCATGGCCTGCAAGCGTGGTCCGCCAGATGCCTTCTTCGGTGCGGAAATGGCTGTCGGCGTAGTCGGTCAGTTCCGCCAGGCTGGTGTTGAGGTCAACTGCGCTGGCGCCTTGGATATGTTGCTGGGCCAGCCGGTTGATCAGCCGCACCAGCACCTGATGCTGCTCATCGATCAGGGCAATGCCTGTTTCCAGGTGTCTGTTCCAGGGGAAGATCTCAAACATCGTCTGGTTCAGCATCAGCTGTTGCGGGTGAAAAAGACCAGGCTCATCACCAGACCGGTCACGATCACACCCCAACGTACCGCCTGCGCTGGCAAGCGTCTGGCCCAGCGCGCCCCGAGAAAACCGCCCACCGTGGCGGCCACCATCATCAGCAGGCCTTCGCGCCAGGCAATCGCACCGGCCAGCACAAAGGCCGCCACCGACAACCAGGACAACACCAGCGAATTCAGGTTTTTGAGCGCATTGGCGGTGTGGATGTGGGACTCACCGGTGACGGCGTACAAGGCCATCAGCAAAATACCCAGGCCACCGTTGAAATAACCCCCGTAAATGGCCACCAGCAGCAGACCGGGCTCGCGCCAGCGGTCCAGGTCAAGGGTGCTGCGCTGGGCCCGCCGCGCCAGGCTCGGCCCCGCAGCAAACAGCGCGGTGGCGAACAACAGCAGCCAGGGCACGATCACCGAGAACACTTTGGCCGGTGTCACCAGCAGCAAACAGGCACCGGCCACACCACCCAGCGCCGCAATGGCCATTTCACGCTGCAGGCGCCGTGGTGGCACACGGCGCAGTTCGTCCCGGAAACCCAGGGTGCTGCCGAGGTAACCCGGGCTTACCGCGAGTGCACTGGTGGCGTTGGCCATGATCGGCGGCACCCCCGCAAACACCAGCGCGGGCAGGGTCAGGAAGCTGCCACCCCCGGCCACGGCGTTGAGCACACCGGCCGCAAACGCAGCGCCAGCCAGTAGCAGGGGAATGGTCCAGACGTCCAACAACATCCCGCCATTGTCACCCGCTTGGGCACCCTTTTTGTGCGTGGTTTGGGGGTTTCAGCGCAAGTTGATCACTCAGGCGGGTACCGCAAAGCGCTGGTTCAGGTAGCCGATGATGACGGCTGAGTCCTGGATCCACTGCACCTGGCCTTTGGCATCGGTGACCTGCAGGCAGGGCACCTGGTCGCGCCCGCTACCTTGCACCAGCTCGGCTTTGTGACGGGCGTCATGCTGGGCGTCACGCTTCTCGATGGGCAGCGCCAACCGGTGCATCTCCTGACGCACCTTGAGGCAAAACGGGCAGGTCTTGAACTGGTAGAGCACCAAGCTGCGGCAGTCCTGGTCTACCTGCGCCTGTTGTGCGGGGACGCGTTGTACAGCTTGGGGGCGGCTGAGCCGCTCCCACAGCAGCATGAAAGGGCCCAGGGCAATGCGCAGGCTGCGGAAAAAGAGTCGGATCAGAGGTTTCATCAAACAAAGAGGTGGCTGTCGTTTGATCATACGGCACGCGCCCGGGTCGGGCTTTACCTGGTCTTTACACGGCGCTAACCGCTGCTTACAAACGCTGCCTAAACTGGCCACAGATCACCCAAGGAGCCACGCCATGACTGCGCCATCCCCTACCGCTGGCCTTTTGCCGCAAGCCCCCGAGATACCGACGGACCAGCTGCTGGTCGAGGTCTACACCCAAGCCGCACCTGCGGTGCAATCGGGCATGCTCTCCAAACTGGTGGGCAAGGTGTACCAAAGTGCTGCCCCTGAGGAGCGTTCTGTATTGGTTCGCCAGCTGATGCAGCCGCTGGGTATTTTGTCCTTGCTGGCGGTGGCCAACGGGGTGTTTGCCAAACTGCGGCTGCAGGGTGGACTGTCGGGCTGGTCGACCCGGCTCGACGAGGTGCAGGTGGACGATGTGGTGGAGCTGGCCAGTTTTGTGCAACAGGTCAGCGGCCAGGCCTTGCACAGCCTGGCCCAGTGGCTCAGTGGCTCACCGGTGCTGCTGAGCTCGGCCGCTGCGGTGATGCTGGTCAATCTGCTGCTGGACCGTGCCACGCCAGAGCAGGAGGCTGAGTTGTTACTCTGAAAATACGGGAAAATGGGCCTCTAGCCCTTTTGATCAAAGGGCTGATAGCTCTTAAAACTATAGTTCAAAAATCTTCCCCGGGTTCAGGATGTTGTCCGGGTCCAGTGCGGTTTTGATGGCGCGCATCATGGCCACCGCGCCTGCGCCAGCCTCTTCCACCAGAAAACCCATCTTGTGCAGGCCCACACCGTGTTCACCGGTGCAGGTGCCACCCAGGGCCAGCGCCCTGCGCACCAGTTGGTGGTTAAGCTGCTCAGCCGTGGCCCGCTCCTCGGGGCTGTTGGGGTCGATCAGGTAGCCCATGTGGAAGTTGCCATCACCGACGTGGCCAACCATGAAGTACGTGATGCCGCTGGCCTGCGTCTCCAGCACCGAGTCCAGCAAGGCGTCGGCCAACCGCGAGATCGGCACACAGGCGTCGGTCGAGATGACTTTGCAGCCCGGACGCGACTGCACCCCGGCAAAGTAGGCGTTGTGCCGCGCGGTCCAGAGCCGGGTGCGTTCTTCGGGCGTGTGTGCCCATTCAAAGGTGTCGCCACCAAACTCGGCGGCAATCGCCTGTACGGTTTCCACCTGCTCCTGCACCCCGGCCGGTGAGCCGTGGAACTCCATCAGCAGCAAGGCACTCTCGGGCAGGCTCAGTTTGGAATGGGTGTTGACCATGCGCACGGTGACGGCATCGAGCAGCTCACAACGCGCAATCGGCACCCCCATCTGGATGATCTGGATGGTGGCATTGACGGCCTCGGCCAGGCTAGCAAAGCTGCAGGTGGCGGCCATCACCGCTTCGGGCAGCGGGTAGAGCTTGAGGGTGATCTCGGTCAGGATGCCCAGCGTGCCCTCGCTGCCCACCATCAGGCGTGTCAGGTCGTAACCGGCGCTGCTTTTTTTGGCGCGGGTGCCGGTGTGGATCAACTCGCCACTGGCGGTGACCACGTCGAGCGCCAGCACGTTCTCACGCATGGTGCCGTAACGCACGGCGTTGGTGCCGCTGGCGCGGGTGGCACACATGCCGCCGATGCTGGCGTCGGCACCGGGGTCAATCGGGAAAAACAGGCCGGTGGATTTGACGGCCTCGTTCAGCGCCTTGCGCGTCACGCCGGGTTGCACCGTCACCGTCAGGTCCTCAGCGTGGATGGCCAGCACCTGGTTCATGCGGCCCACATCAATGCTGATGCCACCCTGCACCGCCAGCAGATGCCCCTCGACCGACGAGCCTGCGCCAAACGGGATCACCGGCACCTTGTATTGCGCGGCCAGCTTCACCGCGTCACACACATCCTGGGCCGATTCGGCAAACACCACCGCGTCGGGCGGTGGCACGCTGAAAGAGGATTCGTCGCGCCCGTGCTGTTCACGCACCACCTGGGCCAGTGACAGCTGTTGGCCAAAGCGCTGGGACAGGGCTTCGATCAAGGCGCCGGGTACCGGTCGGGTTTGGACAACAGGGCGCAGGTGGTCGCTCGTCAGGGATGCGTTCATGGGGTCTCCGTGGTGGAGGGCGATTATCGGCAATCGCCGCCGCATGTGGCGTGGGCGACAATCCGACGGCAGCCGTTGGGCGCTGTTTTTCCGGATGTCAAAGGTCTTGTCCCCATGGAGATGCAACACGCCCTGGCCCAGGAGTGGGCCACCCTGCAAAACCACCACGAAGCGCAAGAGCGCAACGCCTTGGGTCTCAAGCTGCTGGCCGTGCTGCTGGTGGCGGGTAGCTGGATGACCGGGCTGGAGCCGCTGCTGGCGGCGGCCCTGGTGTTGGTTTTGTGGTTGCAGGAAGCCATTTTGAAAACCTGGCAACACCGGCTGGCCGAGCGGCTGCTGGTGATCGAGAGGCTGTTCACACAGGGCCCGCAGGGCGCACACGCAGCGTTTCAGCTGCATACACAGTGGCTGGCCCAACGCCCCGGTCTGGGCGGCCTGCTGGCCGAATATGGCCGCAGCGCCCTGCGCCCGACGGTGGCCTTCCCGTATGCCGTGCTGTGTTTGTTGGCGCTGCTGGTGTAAGGCTTTTGCACTGCTGGCGCTAGGGCCATTGGTCAGGCCCTGTGCCGCTGGGGCCCTGCTCCAGGATAATCGATAGCTATTTTTATCATAGCAAGGTAGCCATCATGGGCCAGAGACTCACTCAAATCGCCACCCGAACCGGTGACAACGGCAGCACCGGCCTGGGCGACAACACCCGCGTGTCCAAAAACAGCCTGCGTATCCATGCCATGGGTGACGTGGATGAGCTCAACTCCCACATCGGCCTGCTGCTGTGTGAGCCGATGCCAGACGCGGTGCGTGAGCTGCTGGTCAGCATCCAGCACCAGTTGTTTAACCTGGGCGGTGAGTTGTCGATCCCCGGTTATGAGTTGCTCAAGCTCGATGCGGTGCTGGCACTTGAAGAAGCCCTGGCCCATTTCAACGCGCAGCTGCCCACACTGCAGGAGTTCATCTTGCCCGCAGGCAGCCGTGCCGCTGCGCAAGCGCATGTGTGCCGCACCGTGGCGCGCCGGGCCGAACGTGTGGTGGTGGCGCTGGCCAACCAGGACGCCCTCAAACCCACACCACAGCAGTACCTCAACCGCCTGTCGGACCTGATGTTTGTGCTGGCGCGGGTGCTCAACCGTTACCGGCCCGATGGCAGCCCGGGTGACGACGTTTATTGGCGCAGTGAACGCTTGAAACAGTCCACAGCGGACTGATCCTCACGCCATCTTTACCAGAACTTTGCAGGGCACTTTACATGCCCGACATCCCTGACATAAGCCTGATTTATCATGGGCTATGAACTTTTTGCGCCCGCCTTTCCTCACCACCAGCGCCTTGTCTGCGCTGGCTGTTCTGGCCCTCGTGGGCTGTTCTGACAAAGCCGCCATCCCCGCGTCCGCCACCGCAGCAGCAGCGGCCAGCGCCCCGGCAGGGCCCCCCGCACCTGCAGCCAGTGCGGCGGCGCCCCCGGTGTCGGTGAGCATCGTGCATGCCAAACAGCGTGACATGGCGGTCAAGCTCAACGCCACCGGCACGGTGGTACCCCTCACCAGTGTGGATGTGCGCTCCCAGGTCACCAGCACCATCCGTGAGGTGCATTTCAAGGAAGGCCAATTTGTCAAAGCCGGGCAACTCTTGTTCACGCTGGATGCCCGTACCGACGAGGCCAATGCCGCCAAGGCCCGTGCTCAGCTGGCCAAAGACCAGGCCAGTCTGGCAGAAGCCCGGCGCCAGTGGGAACGGTCCAAGCAGCTGCTGGCGCAGAACTTTGTCTCGCAGGGTGCGGTAGATACCGCCCAGGCGCAGGTGGACACCTGGATCGCCACCGTGGCGGCTGACCAAGCTGCCATTGCGGCCAGTAATGTGGCGCTGTCGTATGGCCGGATCACCGCCCCCAACAGCGGTCGCGCCGGTGCGGTCAATGTGTTTGCCGGCAGTGCGGTGCTGGCCAACCAGACCGCGTTGGTTACCATCACCCAGCTCGACCCGATTGGTGTGGCCTTCAGCATCTCGCAACGCGACTTGTCCAACGCCTTGACGGCGCTTCAGGGTGGTGGTGCCAAGGTGACAGCCACCCTGGCCGACGGCGGTGGCAGCTTTGAGGGGCGGCTGCAGTTTCTGGACAACCTGGTCGACGCCAACTCTGGCACGGTCAAGGCCAAGGCGGTGTTTGCCAACCCGGCCAGCAAGCTCTGGCCGGGCGCTTTTGTCGAGGTGCAGCAAACCGTCACCACCCTCAAAGACGTGGTGGTGTTGCCACAGGCCAGCCTGATCCAGGGCCCGCGCGGGACCATCGTGTATGTGATCGAAGACGGTGTGGCGCAGCCGCGCCCGGTCAAGCTCTTGCATGCCGAGGGCGGAGACGCAGCGGTCAGCGGTGTTCAGCCCGGTGAAGCCGTGGCCATGGATGGCCGCCAGAACTTGCGGCCCCAGGCCCGGGTGGTGGTGCGTGCGCCCGCTGCTGCGGCCTCGGGTGCTGGCAAAGGCCAGGGCAAGGGGGGCGGCAACAGCGCTCCGGCCAAGACGGCGAGCCAGCCATGAACCTGTCGGAGTTGTTCATTCGCCGTCCAGTGATGACGGTGTTGCTGAATCTGGCCATTGTGCTGGCCGGGGTCATCGCGTTCAGAAGCATCCCGATTGCCGCGCTGCCCAGTTACGACACACCGGTGATCAGTGTCAGTGCCAGCCTGCCGGGCGCCAGCCCCGAGACCATGGCGATCTCGGTGGCCTTGCCATTGGAAAAGCAGTTTCAGACGGTGCCGGGCTTGACCACCATCAGCTCCACGAGCACCTTGGGCAGCACCTCACTCACGCTCGAATTTGACGAGAGCCGCAACATCGACGCGGCGGCGGTGGATGTGCAGGCGGCGCTGCTGCGTGCGCAGCGGGCGCTGCCGGTCGAAATGACCACCTTGCCCTCGTACCGCAAGGTGAACCCGGCCGATGCGCCGGTGCTGCTGATCGCTTTGCAATCCCCCTCGCTGGCACCGGCGGATTTACAGGACTATGCCGAACATCTGATCACCCCCACGCTGGCGACCTTGCCCGGTGTCGCGCAGGTGAATATTTTTGGCGCCAAACGTTACGCGGTGCGGGTGCGGGTGCAGCCAGATGCGCTGGCGGCGCGCAACCTCGGTCTGGATGAACTCAGTGCGGCACTCAAGGCGGCCAACGTCAACACCCCGGTGGGCACCCTGGAAGGTCCGCGCCAGACCCTGGTGTTGCAGGCCAACAGGCAATTGAAAAATGCGGCCGAATTTGGTGAACTGATCGTCAGCACGCGCGGCGGCAACCCGGTGCGGCTCAAGGACGTGGCCAGTGTCGAAGACAGCCTGGAAAGCCTGAAAAGCTGGGCCACGTTCAACGGTGAACCAACCACCACCCTGGCGGTGCAGCGCCAGCCTGGTGCCAACACGGTGCAGGTGGTGGATGCGGTGCGTGCGGCCTTGCCGGCCTTGCAGGCGCAGCTGCCCCAGTCGGTGACGCTCACCCCCATCAATGACCGCTCCTTGTCGGTGCGTGAGGCCTTGCACGATGTGACGCTGACCCTGCTGGGCACGATTGTGCTGGTGGTGCTGGTGATCTTTTTGTTCCTGCGCCGTTTTGTCGCCACGGTGATCCCGGCGCTGTCCTTGCCGGTGTCGCTGATTGGTGCGGTGTCGCTGTTGTGGGGCCTGTCCTACAGCCTGGACAACATCTCGCTGCTGGGCCTCACCTTGGCGGTGGGCCTGGTGGTGGACGACGCGATTGTGGTGCTCGAGAACATCATCCGCCACGTCGAGCGGGGTGAGAACCCGTTCCAGGCTGCGTTGCGCGGCGCACGCGAGGTGGGTTTCACCATCATCTCGATCTCGGTCTCGCTGATTGCGGTGTTCATCCCGATCTTTTTCATGCCCGGGGTGATTGGTCTCTTGTTCCACGAGTTTGCGGTGGTGGTGGGCCTGTCGATTGTGGTGTCGGCTTTTGTCTCGCTGACCCTGGTGCCGATGCTGGCCAGCCGTTTCCTGAGTGATGAGGCGCACAAAAAGCCGCCTGGCGCGTTGGTGCGGCTGTTTGAGCGGGGGTTTGACCAGATGCTGGCGTTTTACACCCGCTGGCTGGATCGCGCGCTGGCGCACCGGGTGCTGGTGCTGGGTGTGGCCACCGCCACCATCGTGGCCACGGTGGTCTTGGCGATGCTGATTCCCAAAGGTTTTTTCCCCGAAGAGGACCTGGGCCAGATGTCGGTCAGCACCGAGGCTGGTGAAGACACCTCGTTCACCGCGATGGTGCAGCTGCAGGAGCGTGTGGCCGAGATCATCCGGCAAGACCCGGCGGTGGCCGCAGTCAGCTCCTTCAACGGTGGCAGCGGCGCCCAAAACACCGGTCGCATGTTCATCAGCCTCAAGCCGCTGGGCCAGCGCCCACCGATGAAACAGGTGGTGGAAGGGCTGCGCAAAAAGGTCAATGCGGTGCCCGGCATCAAGATCTTTATCCGGCCCACTCAGAACCTGCAGCTCGGCGGGCGCCAGAGTAAGGCGCAGTTCCAGTACATCCTGCAAAGTGTGCGCGCCGATGAACTCAACGACTGGGCCAACAAGCTGCAGGACCGCCTGCGCACCGACCCGATGTTCCGCGATGTGACCAGCGACGCGCAGTTGCGTGCGCTGCAGGCCCAGCTCAAGATCGACCGCGACCGCGCCAACGCACTCGGTGTGTCGATGGACGCGGTGCGCAGCGCGCTCTACAGCGCGTTTGGGGAACGCCAGGTCTCCACCATCTACCTGCCGACCGACACCTACCAGGTGATTCTGGAGGTCACGCCTGAGGACAAACAGGATGAGAGCGCGATTGCCAAGCTGTATGTGCGCTCCTCCACCGGTGCGCTGGTGCCGCTGTCGAGTTTCACCACCGTGGTGCGCACGGTGGGGCCGACCTCGATCAACCACGTGGGGCAACTGCAGGCGGTCACCGTGTCGTTTAACCTGGCCCCCGGTGTGGCGCTGGGCGATGCCACCGCGGGCATTGATGCCGCGCGTGAGGCGATCCAGATGCCCGCCTCGATCATCAGCAGTTATGGCGGTGATGCGGCGGTGTTCAAAAGCTCACAAGGCAGCCAGCTGGTGCTGATTCTGGCCGCGCTGCTGGTGATTTATGTGCTGCTGGGGGTGCTGTACGAGAGCTACATCCACCCGCTGACCATCCTGGCCGGTCTGCCGTCGGCCGCGGTGGGTGCGCTGGCCACTTTGATGCTGTTTGGCCAGGACCTGACCTTGATTGCCACCATCGGCATCGTGCTCTTGATCGGTATCGTGAAGAAGAACGCCATCATGATGATCGACTTTGCGCTGGACGCCCAGCGCCACCAGGGCATGGACCCGGTGCATGCGATCCGCGAGGCCTGCATCCTGCGGTTCCGGCCGATCATGATGACCACCATGGCGGCGCTGATGGGGGCCTTGCCGATTGCGCTGGGTATTGGCGCTG
The DNA here is from genome assembly GCF_018619435.1 of Rhodoferax sp. U11-2br. GTDB lineage: Bacteria > Pseudomonadota > Gammaproteobacteria > Burkholderiales > Burkholderiaceae_C > Rhodoferax. The sequence continues at coordinate 134,430 of NZ_JAHFZF010000002.1, forward strand.
GGGCCGAGCTGCGCCAGCCGCTGGGTCTGGCGGTGGTCGGTGGGCTGGTGTTTTCGCAGGCGATCACCCTGTTCATCACCCCGGTGATCTACCTGACGCTGGAGCGCTTCAGCGGCCGTGGCCCGGTGCTCACCCCCGAGGTGCCTGTGGGGCAGGACAACGCGACGGGTGGTGTGGCTTGAGGGTTGCCTGGGGTTTGTCAAAAAGAATAGCTGTCAGACCTGATTCCAAAAGGGCTGGAAGCCTAAAAGGCTTGTAATCCGTAGGTGCTAGCCTGGTGCTGTGTGTCAGGCCAGCTCGGCCCAGGCAGCGTCGGCTTGCCAGGCTGATGCCCAGGCCTGCAACTGCGCAGCAGGCATCGGCCGGGCAATGCCATACCCCTGGGCCAGCTCGCAGCCCAGATGCAGCAGCGCGGTGCCATGCGCCACGGTCTCGACACCTTCGGCAATCACCTGGCGTTTGAAGGCCGCAGCCAGGCCGATCACACCTTGCAGGATGGCCAGGTCGTCCGGGTCCTCCAGCATGTCACGCACAAAACTCTGGTCGATCTTGAGGATGTTGACATGCAGGCGCTTGAGGTAGGTGAGGGATGAGTAGCCGGTGCCAAAGTCGTCCAGCGCAAACATCACCCCAAAACGCGCACAGTCTTCGATGACCTGCGAGACCAGCGCCATGTCTGACAAGGCGCTGGTTTCCAGCACCTCGATCTGCAGGTTGGCCGGGTTGACCTTGGGGTGTTTGGCCAGCAGGAACTGCAGGCGCTCCACAAAATCGCCCTGTTGCAACTGGCGTGCACCCACGTTCACGCTGACTTGGCGCAGGTCCAGCCCGCTCTCGTGCCAGCGCTCGATCTGGGTCAAGGTGGTGTCAATCACCCATTCACCCACCGCCACGGCCAGCGGGTGGTCTTCGATCACCGGCAAAAACGCGGCAGGTGCCAGCAGGCCCTTTTCAGGGTGTTGCCAGCGGATCAGCGCCTCCACCCCAATGACCTGACCACAGCGCATGTTGACCTTGGGCTGGTAGTACAAGACGAACTCGTCCTGTGCCAGTGCCAGGCGGATGCGTTCCAGGCTCTCGTGGTGGCCGCGAATGGAGGTGTCCTGCGCTGCATCGAAGATGTGGTAACGGTTTTTGCCCGCCACTTTGGCCTGGTACATGGCCTGGTCGGCCTGTCGCAAAAGCTGGTCCGCATCAATCTCCTGGGCCTGTGGGAAAAAGGTGACACCCAGGCTGGCGGAGGCTTGCAGCAGTAACTCGCCGAGATACACCGGTGCGGCCGCAGCCTCCAGCAAGCGGGTCAACATCGGCACGCAGTTGGCCAGGTTGTCCAGGTCACTGAGCACCGCGACAAACTCGTCACCCCCAATGCGCGCCAGCGTATCCCCCTCGCGCAGAGCGTCTTTCATGGCTTTGGCCAGCGAGATCAGCAGCTGGTCACCGATGCCGTGTCCGTGGCGGTCATTGATGTTCTTGAAACCATCCAGGTCCAGGAAAACCACCGCCAGCTGTTGCCCGCGCCGCTGGGCCTGTGCCATCGCCAACTGCAGGCGGTCCGCCAGCAGCACACGGTTGGGCAGGTTGGTCAAGGCGTCAAAATGGGCAATGTGCTCCAACTGGCTTTGCTGCAACTTGCGATCGGTGATGTCGGTGAACGTCACTACCACCTGCAACAGGTTTTGCTCGGCATCGCGCAGCGGGAAGGCGCTGCACAGTGCCCAATTTGGCTCAGCATGACCGACATGGTGCACGCCCACCACATAGTTATTGAGCGACTCCCCCGATGCCAGCACCCGGTTGACCGGGTAGTCCTGCGATGACATGGGGGTGCCGTCTTCCTGCAGCAGTTGCCAGTCCTGTGCCTGGGCGGACCAGCTCGCTGTCTGATCCTGCGTCAGCCTGAACAGCGTGGCGGCCGTGGCGTTGGCATAGAGGATCGATCGGTCGGGGTTGTGCACCACCACGCCCGATGACAGGTGGTCCAGCAGGGAGCGGTACCTTTGTTCACTGAGCCGCAGCGCCAGCTCGGCCTGGTAACTTTCGGTGACATCGCTGAAGACCAGCACTACCCCCACGATCTCGCCAGCGGCGTTGCGGATCGGCGCAGCACTGTCCGCAATCTGGTATTCCTGTCCGTCGCGTGCCAGCAGCACGGTGTGGTTGGCCAGATCAATCACGTGGCCTAGTGCCATGACCAGTTGCACCGGGTCGGGCACCGTCAGGCGTGTCTCAGCGTTGATGATCTTGAAGACCTCCGCCAGTGGCCGGTTGATCGCGTCAGCCAGTGGCCAACCGGTGAGCTGCTCGGCGGTCGGGTTCATGCGGGTGATGCAGCCCGCCGGGTCGGTGGCGATGACAGCGTCCCCAATGGACCGCAAGGTGATAGCGAGGTTCTGCTCACTTTCCTGCAGTGCCTTTTGTGCCTGCACGCGCTCATGCACGTCGTAGATGATGGAAAACAGCAAGCTGCGTCCCTGTGTTTCGATCGGTGTTGAATGAACCTCCACGTCGCGTGTCTCTCCGGACGCCAACTGGTGCGAAAAAAGGAAGTAATTGCGTTTGCTGTTCAAGACACTTTGTCTCTGCACGGCGACCACTTCCGCTGGTAAGGTGTTGATGGCGCTGATGTTCAAGCCCACCAGTTGCTGGCTCGAATAGCCGTAATAGTCAAGCGCCGCCGCATTGGCGTCCACGATGTCGCCTGAGGCCGGTTCGATCAGCAGCATCACCGATGAGTTTTTTTCAAACAGCTGCCTGAAACGCGCCTCGCTTTGCACCAGGGCTTTTTCGCGCCTGGCCGAGGATTCCAGCAACAGGTTGAAGCCACCAATCAACTCGCCGATTTCGTCCGGGCGCTGCACCGGCAGCATCTGTACGGGCTGGTCACTGCGGGTCTGGTGAAGCAGTGATCGGCTTGCCGACAACAGGGGGGCGAGTTGATGCTGCAACAGCCGGCTGATCAGCCACCAGGTCAGCACACCGGCCAGCGCCGTCAAAACCGCCGCGTTGAGAAACAGCCGCTGCAGCATGTCATCAATCGGTGCAAAAGCCTCTTTTGCAGGCAAGGTGGCCACCACGATCCAGTTGGCCGAAGGAATGGCCTTGGCGGCTGACAGTTCCAGCACCCCGCGTGAGCTGACGGCCACCCCGTAACCCTCAAAACCCTGCATGTAGCGGTCATGCATGGTATTGAGTGCCGGTGCTGGAGAGGGCTGCATGACCCGGGTTTTGTCCGACGCCGTGATGATCAGCTGGTGTTGCCGGGCGATCAGCAGGTAGCTGCCGGTCTTGCCGTAGCGGGTCTGGGCGATCTGGTCGAGGAAGTTGGGTTGACCCAGGTTGATGGTGCCTACCAGCGCCCCGACGGGTTTGCCGTCACTGGCCAGAATGGGGGCGGTGATGCTGAAGAGCGGTGCCCCCAGCTTCTTGCCCATGGCGGGTTTGCCAATCACCGTTTTGCCTTCTCTCAGTGGGATGGACACCGACTCCCGGTCCATGTAGTTGGTGCCAACCCGACCGGCGGAGTGGGGCACATCGGCCACCGCCACCCCATCCAGCCCTGTGACAAAAACACCTCCGTTGAACAGGAGCTGCAGCAGGGGGCGCTGTTGCAACATGGCCTGCAAGGCCGATGGCTTGGCCAGAAGCTTGGGGCTGATGCCTTTGGCAATGGTTTCCAGTGCCTGCTGGCGATTTTTCAGGTGTTCATTGATTTCGCGTGCGATGGCGGACACGGTGGAGAACTGTTGTTCACCCATCACCTGTTGCATATCGGTGCGCAACATCCGGCTGGCATACAAGGCCAGGGACCAGATGCTGACCACAAAGAGCAACAGTGTGAGCACGGTCACCCGGGTCTTGAGTGAGCGCCACTGAAAAAACTTCAGGCCCATAAGTGGCATTGCCCTCCAAAAAGTGCAGATGCGAGGCAAGCTACCTGATCAGATGCGTCGGCTCTGGTGCGCGGTGGCAAGGGCCAAACGCTGGTGTTCAGGCAGAGAGGGATGGATGACTAGTGACGCAAGCGCAGCGCCGTGGTGGTCACAGCCAGACGTCGGGAAAGTTTACTCCGCGTCGGGCCCGTGTTGGCAACTTTTCTCACGGGACTGGTGGGTGTTCAGGGCCAACAGCAGGTCCTCAAACGCAGCCACCGGCACCGGTTTGCTGAACAGATAGCCCTGGTACTGACGGCAGCCGTGTTCGGCCAGAAAAGCCAGCTGGGCCTCGGTCTCCACCCCTTCGGCAATCACATCCAGGCCCAGGCTGTTGCCCAGGGTGATGATGGTTTTGACAATGGCCGCGTCGTTGTGATCGGTGAGCAGATCACGCACAAACGACTGGTCAATCTTGAGCTGGGTCAGTGGCAAACGCTTCAGGTAAGTCAGGGAAGAATAGCCCGTGCCGAAATCATCCAGCGAAAAGCGGATGCCCAGGGCCTGCAGCTCCTCCATGCGCTGGACCACCGCATCGGCATCTTCGATCAGGGTGCTTTCGGTCAGCTCCAGCTTGAGTTTGCTGGCCGGGGCACCGGTGCTGACCAAGAGCTGTTGCACCTGGTCGGTGAAGTTGAGCTGGCGGAACTGGCGTGCGCTGACGTTGACCGCCAGACTGAGCTGGGCCAGCTCGGGCTGGGTTGACCAGGTGGCCAGCTGGCGGCAGGCGGTTTCCAGCACCCAGTTGCCCAGCGGCACAATCAGGCCGGTGTCTTCGGCCAGTGCAATAAAACTTGCTGGCGACACCATGCCTTGTTGGGGGTGACGCCAACGCAGCAGGGTTTCGGCACCGATGGGCTGGCGCTGCTCGTTCATCTGCACCTGGTAGTGCAGTTCAAACTGGCCCAGCCCGAGGGCCTCATGCAGGTCGGCGTTCAAGGCCGAGCGTGCGTTGGCGGCGGCCTGCATCGCCGGGTCAAAAAAACACAAGGTGTTGCGCCCGGCCGCTTTGGCCTGGTACATGGCGGTGTCCACACGGCGCAGCAACTCTGTGGCCGAGGTCTCCACATCACCAAACAGTGCCACCCCAATGCTGGCTGAACAACGGTAAGTGATGACTTCGCCCTGAGGGCCGGCAGCCAGATGGAACGGCTGGTTCAAGGCATCGCGGATCTTGGTGGCAATGGCGGCGGCCTGCACCGGGCTGCCCTGGGCGCCACCGAGGTCTTCGAGGATTACCACAAACTCGTCGCCCCCTAAGCGGGCGGTGGTGTCACCTTGGCGGATGCTGCGGCCCAGGCGGGCTGCCACTTCCACCAGCAGCCCGTCGCCGGTGGTGTGGCCATGGGTGTCATTGAGCTCCTTGAAGTGGTCCAGGTCGATCATCAGCAAGGCGCCCATGCGGTGATGCCGGGTGCTGGTGGCCAGCGCATGCTCCAGCCGGTCAAACATCAGCCGTCGGTTGGGCAGCTGGGTCAGCGGGTCAAAAAAAGCCAGTTGGTGGATCCGCTGTTCATGGCGTTTACGTTCGGTGATGTCCTGGCTGAAGCCCACAATGCCAACAATATCGTCCTCGACCTTGATTGGAGAGAGCACCACATGAAAAAAACGTGGGGTGCCATGGAGCAGGGAATAGGACTCGTATTCGACCTCGACCACCTCACCGGCGTAGGCGCGGCGGTTTTGCGCCAGCCAGACGCTCACATCGTCCTCTTGCCATCCGGACTCTTGCAATGTTTTGCCCAACTGGCTGCCGACAAACTGGACAGCGGTGGCGTTTTCCATGATGCAGCGCCCGTCCAGGTCGCGTGCCCAGTAGGCCACCGGGGTGTTGTCGACGATGGCACGCAACATGGACTCACTTTCCTGCAAGGCTTGTTCGGCCACCTTGCGGCTTGTGATGCACCTGGAGAGCGCGATAAAACGTGGCGGCTCGTCGGCAACAGGCGTTTTCTGCGCCACCGACAACTCGAACCACTCGGGTCCCCGCTCCAGATCGAGTCTGTATTGGTGGCCGATCGAAAAGCCGTTCTCCAAGGCCTCTTGCAGGGCTTGGTAACAGATGTCGGCGGCTGGCGCTGGCAGCACCTCCCGGATTGAGCGCCCGAGCAGTTTGGAAGGGGCAACCAGACTCCAATCCTCCCGGGGCACATGGTGGGCGTGGTAGAGGCCTTCCAGGTCCACTTCAAACATGAGGTCAGGAATCGCCTGCAGGGTGGCTGCAAAACGGTTTTTCAGGGCCTCGAGTTCGTCCTCTTTGCGTTTGCGTTCATCAATGTCCACCGCGATGCCCGCCACCGCATTGACGTGCCCGGCCTCATCAAACAGGGCTTGTTTGAAGCTCAGATAACACCGAAAACCCTCATGTCCGAGGCTGGGCAAAAAGGTTTCCAAGGTGGCGGGCTGGCCGCTACTGGTCACCTGCTGGTCGTGGCTTCTGATGATGTCAGCGGCAGCTTGCGGGAACAGATCGGCATCACGCTTGCCAATCACCTGATCACGGGGCAGACCGCGCATGGCGCAAGCCACATCATTGGCGTAGAGGTAGCGCCCGTCCAGATCCTTGATGTAGATCGGGGTGTGCATGCAGTCGATGGCGGCCCGCAGCTGTTTGTTCTCATCGCTCATGTCAAACTTTTCCCGTGATTGCCCACACAAATAGGGTCCCTACAAGCTGTTTCATCCCGCCGCCATGGCCTGTGCGAAGGCGCGCACCCTGCCAGACCGGGCCTGCAAGCTGTCTGCCTGCAGCTACCCGCAGAGCATATGCCATCACCTTGTGTCGAGTATGTCAGACCCGTCAAAAGGGTGAAATACTTCACTTATCGTAGCGTTCATTCCTTTAATCATAAGGGCTACGGCAATATATCACGCTCAACTCTGCCCTGACAACCTGCGGCACTGTGCCGTCCAATGGGTGCTGGCACACGGTCCGGTCTGCCAGCAAGGTCTAGCATCCAGAGCGTCTGTCCTCACTCTGCCCCGTCAAGAAACTCCTTGACTATCCACGCGTCGAGCCCATATGCAAAGCACCATGTCCACCAAGTCAAAAATTGTCATTGCGCTGGTGCTGGTGGCTGCCCTGGGCGGTGCCTTTGCCATCTGGCAGATGCGTGCGCCCGAGTTGCCGCAAGGGTTGGCGTTTGGCAATGGTCGGCTCGAAGCCACTGAGGTCGATGTGGCCACCAAGGTCGGTGGGCGCCTGGCCAGTCTGATCCCGCACGAAGGTGACCAAGTGGCCCAGGGCCAGACCGTGGCTATCCTTGATGCCGATGACGTTGCCGCTCAGTGGCGCGCCGCCCAGGCCCAGGTGCGCCAGGCACAACAAGCCACCCGCGCAGCGCAAGCCGGTGTGTCCAAGGCCGAATCCGATATGGCGCTGGCGCGTATCACGCTGCAACGCTCGCAGGAACTGGTGCAAAAAGGCTTCATCAGCGGTGCCACCCTGGACCGCGATCACAACACCCAGCAGGGCGCGTTAGCCGGTCTGTCTGCGGCGCGCACGCAAGTGGCCGAGGCCGAAGCCGCCACCCAGGCGGCAGTGGCACGTGGTGAGAGCCTGAGCGCCACTCTCAACGACACCTCCCTCAAGGCGCCAATCACCGGGCGCGTGCTCTACCGCCTGGCTGAACCGGGCGAGGTGCTGGCGGCTGGCTCCAAGCTACTGACGCTGCTGAACATGACGGATGTGTCGATGACCATCTTTTTGCCCGCTGCCGAGGCCGGCAAAGTGGTCATTGGCAGCCCGGCGCGCATTGTGCTGGACGCCTTGCCCAACCAGGTGCTGCCCGCCACCGTGAGCTTTGTGGCGCCGCGCGCCCAGTTCACGCCCAAAGAGGTTGAAACCCGCAGCGAGCGTGAAAAGCTGATGTTCCGTGTCAAGGTCAAGGTGGACGCCACTTGGCTCGCCCAACATGAGCAGATCACCAAAGGCGGCATGCCCGGTATGGCCTATGTCCAAACCGACCCTCAAGCACCCTGGCCGGAAAATTTGCAACTGCGGTAGAGCGCCGTGAACACCCCCGCACCCACGAGCAGCGTCGCCAGCCTGCGTGGCGTGACCCAGCGCTACGGCAAGGTGCTGGCGCTCGATCAGATCACGCTGGACTTGCCCTCAAGCTGTATGGTGGGCCTGATCGGGCCCGATGGGGTGGGCAAATCCACCCTGCTGGCGCTGCTGGCCGGTGCGCGCGAGATTCAAACTGGCCAGGTGACCGCCCTGGGTGCCGACATGGCAGACCGCCAGCAGCGCAACCTGACCCAGCCGCGCATTGCCTACATGCCCCAAGGCCTGGGCAAAAACCTCTACCCAACGCTGTCAGTGTTTGAGAACGTCGATTTTTTTGGTCGTTTGTTCGGCCAGAACGCGGCTGAGCGCGCCAAGCGCATCACCGAGTTGCTGGCCAGCACCGGGCTGACACCGTTTCGCGACCGCCCCGCGGCCAAACTCTCGGGCGGCATGAAACAAAAGCTTGGCCTGTGTTGTGCATTGATTCACGACCCCGACCTGCTGATTCTGGACGAACCCACCACCGGCGTCGACCCGCTGTCACGCCGCCAGTTCTGGGAGCTGATCGACAGCATCCGCGCGCGGCGCCCCGGCATGAGTGTGGTGGTGGCCACCGCCTACATGGAAGAAGCGGCGGGTTTTGACTGGCTGGTGGCCATGGACGACGGGCGCGTGCTGGGCACAGGCACCACGGCCGAGCTGCTGGCCAAGAACGGCAAAACCACGCTGGAAGAAGCCTTCATCGCCCTCTTGCCCGCTGAGCAGCGCAAGGCCCACCATACGCTGGTGATGCCACCGCGCCAGCCCAGCAGCGGCCCACCTGCGATTGAGGCCAGCCACCTGACCCAGCGGTTTGGCGACTTCACTGCAGTGAGCGACGTGAGTTTTCGCATCGAACGCGGCGAAATCTTCGGCTTTTTGGGCTCCAACGGTTGTGGCAAAACCACCACCATGAAGATGCTCACCGGTTTGCTGCCACCCACCGAGGGCCAGGCCACCTTGTTTGGCAAAACGGTGGATGCGCGGGATCTGGCCACCCGCAAGCAGGTGGGCTACATGTCGCAGGCGTTTTCGCTTTACGGCGAACTCACGGTGCGGCAAAACCTGGACTTGCACGCCCATTTGTTCAACCTGCCGCCCGACACCATCGGCCCGCGCCTCGATGAGCTGGTGAAGCGTTTTTCGCTGGAGGTCTACCTGGATGAACCCGCCGCCGGGCTGCCGCTGGGCATCCGCCAGCGCCTGTCCCTCGCGGTGGCGGTGGTGCATGGCCCAAAGCTGCTGATCCTGGACGAGCCGACATCGGGCGTTGACCCGATTGCACGTGACCAGTTCTGGGAACTGCTGGCCGAGTTGTCGCGCAGCCAGGGTGTCACCATCTTCATCTCGACCCACTTCATGAACGAGGCCGAGCGTTGTGACCGCATCTCGCTGATGCACGCCGGGCGTGTGTTGGCCAGCGACACCCCGGAGGCGCTGCGGCAAACACGTGGCGCGGCCACACTCGAAGACGCATTTATCAGCTACCTCGAAGAAGCCAGCGGCATTGCACCTGCTGCTGGGGCATCGCAGCCGCCAAACGTCGGACCTGCCATTGAGGCACAAAAACCCACGTCAGCCCTTATGGGACAAAGGGATGATGATACAAAAAGCAGAGCGACCGTCACGCCACGTGTCAACCCACCCCACACGGCCTTCAGCCTGCGCCGCCTGCTGGCTTACGCCTACCGCGAGTTCCTGGAGTTGCGCCGCGACCCGATCCGCCTGACCTTTGCCCTGCTGGGCTCGGTGCTGCTGATGTTTGTGCTGGGTTACGGCATTTCGCTGGACGTCGAAGGCCTGCGTTTTGCAGTGCTGGACCGCGACCAGTCGCCCGAGAGCCGGGCCTATGTGCAGAACATTGCGGGCTCGCGTTATTTCATCGAACAGCCCGCACTCACCAGCAACGAGGACATCGACGAGCGCATGCGCCGCGATGAGTTGTCGCTGGCGCTGGAGTTGCCTGCGGGCTTTGGGCGCGACCTGCGGCTGGGCCGCCAGCCCGAGGTGGGTGTCTGGATCGATGGCGCCATGCCGTTTCGCGGTGAAACCATCCGGGGTTATGTACAAGGCCTGCATTACCAGTATGTGACTCAACTGATCACTGAGGCCACCGGCACCGCGCCGGTACAAGCTGCCACGCTGGCGCTGCGTTACCGCTACAACCAGGATTTCAAGAGCATTTTTGCGATGGTGCCCGCGGTGATCCCGTTGCTGCTGATCTTCATCCCGGCGATCTTGATGGCACTCGGTGTGGTGCGTGAAAAAGAGCTGGGCTCGATCACCAACTTGTATGTCACGCCGGTGACCCGGCTGGAGTTTCTGGTGGGCAAACAACTGCCTTACATCGCGATGTCGATGGTCAGCTTCTTTTTGCTGTTGTTGCAGGCGGTGGTGGTGTTTGGCGTGCCGGTCAAGGGCAGTGTGCTGGCGCTTAGCTTTGGCGCGCTGCTGTATGTGACCGCCACCACCGGCATGGGGCTGTTGATCTCGACCTTCACCAATACCCAGATTGCGGCGCTGTTTGGCACTGCCTTGTTGACCATGTTGCCCACGGTGCAGTTTGCTGGCTTGACCACGCCGGTGAGTTCACTCGAAGGCCTGGGTTATTGGATCGGGCAGTTTTTCCCAGCGACTTACTTCCTGGTGATTTGCCGGGGCGTGTTCACCAAGGCGCTGGCGTTTGGCGATCTGATGGGCCAGTTTCTGGCGCTGTCAGCATTCATCCCGGTGCTCACGGTGCTGAGCCTGGTGTTGCTGCGCAAGCAGGAGAAGTGAGCATGGCCACCAACAACGTTTTCGCCAGCCTGTCCAACATCTACCGTCTGGGTATCAAAGAGCTGCGCAGCCTGGTGGCTGACAAGGTGCTGCTGGTGCTGATCATCTGGGCGTTTTCGGGTGGCATCTATGTGGCCTCGACCGCGAGTTCTACCGAGCTGCACAACGCGCCAGTGGCGGTGGTGGACGAGGACCAGTCGCCGCTGTCGCGGCGGTTGGTAGACGCACTCTATCCACCGTACTTCAAGCTGCCGCAGCAGATCGCCCTGAACCAGCTCGACCCGGTGATGGACAAGGGGCTGTATTCCTTCACCCTGATCATCCCGGCCCACTTCCAGAGTGATCTGGTGGCTGGGCGCCAGCCCGAGGTGCAGCTCAACATCGACGCCACCAACATGAGCCAGTCCTTCATCGGGGCGAGTTACATCCAGTCGATTGCCAGCGCCGAGATCACGCAGTTTTTGACGGGAAGTAGCGACAGCGCGGCGCTGCCGATCAGCCTGGTGACCCGCGTGCGCTTTAACCCCAATCTGAACGGCAAGTGGTTTGGCGGTGTGATGGAGGTGATCAGCAACGTCACCATGCTGACCATCATCCTGGTAGGTGCCGCGCTGATCCGCGAGCGTGAACACGGCACCATCGAACACTTGCTGGTGATGCCGCTGGCACCTGTTGAAATCATGCTGGCCAAAATCTGGGCCAACGGCCTGGCGGTGCTGCTGGGGGTGATTTTTGCGATGACGGTGGTGCTGCAGCTTGTGCTGAAAATCCCGATTGCCGGGTCTGTGACGCTGTTTGTGGGTGCTGCCGCGCTGTACCTGTTTGCCGCCGCGTCCATCGGCATTTATCTGGGCACACTGGCGCGCTCGATGCCGCAGTTGGGGCTGCTGATCATCCTGACCATCATCCCGCTGCAATTACTCTCGGGCGGCGTCACCCCGCGTGAAAGCATGCCCGAGCTGGTGCAACACCTGATGCTGGCCGCACCCACCACCTACTTTGTGCGGCTGGCGCAGGCCATTTTGTACCGGGGTGCGGGGCTCGGTGAGGTCTGGTTCGACATGCTCTGTATGCTGGGTGTGGGCAGCGTGTTTTTTGTCGCGGCGCTGCTGCGTTTTCGCAGCTCGGTGACCCAGACACAGGTCTAAGGTCTCCAAAATAGATAGCTGTTCACCCTTGATCGGTAAGGGCTGATCAGGTGTAAGAGCCATAACCACGAATGCTGTCCATCAGGGAGCAAAGGGCCTACAGCGTAAAAGGTCTACCCCCCATCGCCGTGACGCATCTGGCTGTTACAGTTTGAGACACATCACCCATCGCGTGATCTGTCTGCAAAAATCAGGTTCAGGGGCATCAATGCACAAGTTGGACTATGGACGACGTTGATCTCAACCGGGACCGGCTGGCTCTGGCGCTGGAAGCCGCCGGACTCGACCTCTGGGAAAACAATTTGCTCACTGGTGAAGTCAGCCGCCGAGCCATGAAAACCATTGCGACCCTGGGTTATCCCGAGGAAGAGCAATGGACCTATGTTGAGCAGTTTTTCCAGCTGATCCACCCGGATGATCGGCCACACGTGCAGCTTGCGTTGGATGAACACCTGTGTGGCCGCACTCCCCAGTACCGCGCTGAGTTCAGGTTACGTGCCAAAGACGGCAGCTGGCTCTGGTTTGCCAATTACGGCAAGATCATGGACCGTGACAGCCACAGCCCGGCGCAGCGTTTTGTGGGGGTGACCTTCAACATCGACGACCGCAAGCGCAAGGAAGACGAGCTGGCACAGATCAACCAGCAATTGGCCGAGAAAAATGCCTTGCTGGAGCGGTACAACACCGCGCTGGAACTGCTGGCCGCCAGCGACTCCCTGACCGGGCTGGCCAACCGGCGTCGGCTGATGGAGCTGGGGGCCAATGAGTGCAAGCGCACGGCGCGGTTTTCACACGACCTGTCGCTGCTGGTGGTGGACATTGACTGCTTCAAGAACATCAACGATGCCTGGGGGCATCAGGTGGGTGACCGGGTGATCTGCGCTGTGGCCGACGCCTGCACCGGCCGCATCCGCACCGGCCTGGACACCGCCGCCCGCGTGGGTGGAGAGGAGTTTGTGGTGTTGCTGCCGCAGACCAACCTCACCAGTGCCTGCGCGGTGGCCGAATCCCTGCGCCAGACGGTGGCCCACAAACAGGTGCCAACCAACGACTCCGGGGCCAGCGTGAGCTTCACCGTCAGCATTGGTGTGGCGACGCTGCAGGGACACGCCATGCCCTTTGACCAACTGCTCAACAACGCCGACAAAGCACTCTACTTGGCCAAGCAGTCCGGACGCAATCAGGTGCAGTCCTGGGACGATGCACCCTGGCCTGTATGAAAGCCAAAGGGTTCGGGAAACCGGCCAAACCGCCTGCTGGTGGCCCGCCGTCCAGCAGCCATTGACGACGCAAAAGCGGGGCGCCCGTCGCGCGATCCAGGTCGTGCCAGCGCGCATTTGAGGTGTAATGCTTTACCCAAAACCCATGGAGAGCCTGAACCATGTCTTTGCCTGGACTGATGTGTGCAACGCTGTTCAAACACCTGCCGGACGGCGTTTTTTTGATCGACCCCGAAACCTCCTGTGTTCTGGACTGCAATGAAGTGGCGTTGAAACACGTCGGCATGGAGCGCAGCGAGATCCTCAACCAGTCGGTGCTGAAGTTGCATGTCGAGGTGATGGGCCTGGACCAGTGGGCCAGTCTGGCGCAGGCGGTGCGTGCTGTCGAGCACCTGGTGTTTGTGGTGCATCACCGCCACAAGTCCGGCGCGGAAGTCCCGGTGGAGATCAAGACCAGCCACTTCTGGCAGGACGGGCGCGAGTATTTTTTGTCGATTGCCCGCAACATCAGTACACGCCAGGCCCAGGAGCGCGCCGGGCACCGTGATGAGGCCCAGCTGCGTTATGCGCTCAACGAGGCCCTAGACGGCCTGTGGGACTGGAACCTGCAGACCGATGAGGTGTTTTTCAGCCCGCAGCTGGCGCGTATGCTGGGCTACGGCCCCAGCGAGATGACCCCCCACCGCGATACCTGGAGCGCCAACCTGCACCCCGAGGACGCCTTGTGGGTGCGCAAGGTGTTGCAGGAACACATTGATGGCCAGCGCAGCCGCTACAACGCCGAGTACCGCCTGCGCAACCGCAATGGCCACTACGTCTGGGTGCATGATCGAGGCCGCGTGTGTGAACACAACGACGACGGCCAACCGATTCGCATGCTGGGCATGATGCGCAACGTCACCGACCAAAAAACCATGGAGCTCACGCTGCAGGCCATGGCCTCACACGACCCGCTGACCGGGCTGCTCAACCGCCGCGAAGGTGAACAGGTGTTGGACCGGCAGCTGGAGCTGTGCCGTCGGCTGGCGGTGCCCATGGGCATGTGCTTTTTCGATCTGGACCACTTCAAACGCATCAACGACGAACACGGCCACGCCCTGGGTGACAAGGTGCTGCAGCGTGTGGCCCAGACCATCAGCCACGAGGTGCGCAGCACCGACGCCCTGTTTCGCTGGGACAGCGACGAATTCCTGCTGCTGTGTGTCGACACCGCCGAGTCTGATCTGCTGGTGCTGGTTGAAAAGCTGCGCGCCAAAATTGCCGCCACCCATTGGCAGGACCTGGGTCAGTTGCCCGGCATCACCTGCAGCTTTGGTGTAGCGGTGTTTCCCGACCATGCGGACAACGCCGATAACCTGTTTGTGGCCGCCGATTCGGCGCTGTACCGGGCCAAGGCCCAGGGCCGCAACCGGGTGGAGGTGGCGCCCAAAAACACGCCAGCGGCAGTGGCTGCCCAAACATCAGAAAACAAATAGGCTACCAGCCCTTTTGATATAAGGGCTGGTAGCTACTTTAATTATAGTGAATCATGCCCATGCTTGACCTGCTGATCCACAACGCCAGCTTGCCCGATGGGCGCCAGCACATGTCGGTGGCTGTGCAAGACGGCCGCATTGTCGAGGTGGCCGCTGGCCTGCAGGCCCAGGCGCACCACAGCGTTGATGCCCAGGGCCAGCTGCTGAGCCCGCCGTTTGTGGATGCCCACTTCCACATGGACGCCACCCTGAGCTACGGCCTGCCACGGGTCAACCAGAGTGGCACGCTGCTGGAGGGCATCGCGTTATGGGGTGAACTCAAACCGCTGCTCACGCAAGAAGCCCTGATTGAGCGCGCCCTGGCCTACTGCGATTGGGCGGTGGCCAAGGGCCTGTTGGCGATCCGCACCCATGTGGATGTGTGTGACGACCGCCTGCTGGCGGTGGATGCGCTGCTGGAGGTGAAACGTCGGGTGGCACCCTACATCGACCTGCAGCTGGTGGCCTTCCCGCAGGACGGTGCGCTGCGTGCGCCCGGTGCCCTGGCCAACCTCCAGCGTGCGCTGGACAAAGGTGTGGATGTGGTGGGTGGCATTCCCCACTTTGAGCGGACCTACGAACAGGGCACCCAGAGCGTCAAGCTCTTGTGTGAACTCGCTGCCGAGCGTGGCCTGCGTGTGGACATGCACTGCGACGAGTCGGACGACCCTCTCTCGCGCCATGTCGAAACCCTGGCCTTCGAGACCCAGCGCCTGGGTTTGCACGGCCGGGTCACCGGTTCACACCTGACCTCGATGCACAGCATGGACAACTACTACGTGTCCAAGCTGATGGCCTTGATGGCCGAGGCGCAGTTGCATGCGGTGGCCAACCCTCTGATCAACATCACGCTGCAAGGCCGCCACGACAGCTACCCCAAACGCCGAGGGATGACCCGTGTGCCTGAGCTGCTGGCGGCAGGCATCAATGTCGCGTTTGGCCACGACTGTGTGATGGACCCGTGGTACAGCTTAGGCAGTGGCGACATGCTCGAAGTGGCCCACATGGGCCTGCATGTGGCGCAGATGACCAGCCAGGCCGCGATGCGCCAGTGTTTTGATGCGGTCACGGTGAATGCCGCACGGGTTTTGGGCCTGGAACACTATGGGCTGGAGGTCGGCTGCCACGCCGATTTTGTGCTGTTACAAGCGCGTGACCCGGTGGAGGCGCTGCGCCTGCACGCCACCCGGCTGCAGGTGTTCAAACGCGGCAAACTGCTGGCCCAGACGCCGGCCACGGCTGCCCAGCTGCATCTGCCTGGGCGGCCCGGGCAAACCCGCTGGATGCCTGACAGCCCCGGTTTCGGCTGACACCGGGTTTTGGCTCACCACCCCGACGCTACCGGGGTGGGTTTCTCAAACGTAAGAGACGTAGCGCGGGTCGTACACATGCGCCCGCACCAGCGCTGGCAGGTCTTCCGGCCGTGACTTGGACGCCAGGCCCTGCTCGAAAATCACCTCGGCCACCGCCACCGCAATCTGCACTGAGACCTCCCGCACACGGGTCAGCGGCGGCAGCAGGCTGCCTTGCGCCAGATCTTCAGGCGTGACCGATGCCGCCAGGGTGTGGGCCGCTGCCAGGAACATCTCGTCTGTGATGTGTTTGGCCCCGCAGCTGATGGCGCCCAGGCCCAGGCCCGGAAAAATGTAGGCATTGTTGCCCTGGCGCGGCACCAGGGTGTTGCCCTGGTAGACCACCGGGTCAAACGGGCTGCCGCAGGCGAACAGGGCGCGCCCTTGGGTGGCGGTGTAGGCCTCCTCGGCGGTGCATTCGGCTTTGGAGGTGGGGTTGGAGAGGGCAAACACAATCGGCTGCGGGTTGATCTCGGCCATGGTCTGCAACACCTCGGTGTTGAAGGCGCCACCGACTGCGGCCACCCCAATGATGGCGGTGGGGCGCAGCGCCTGCACCGCCGCCAGGAAATTGTCGACTTCGGCATGCGCATGGGCGTAGGGCAGTTTTTGCGCGGCCAGGCCGCTGCGTGACTGCACCACCAGGCCTTTGGAGTCCACCAGCCAGCAGCGCTGGCGCGCCAGCTCGGGCGCCAGGCCCTTCGCCACCATGGCCGCGACCAGCAGGTCGGCAATGCCGGTGGCGGCTTCACCGGCACCGAGGAACAGGAAAGTCTCGTCAGCCAACTGCGTGCCCTTGACCTGCAGCGCCGACAACATGGCCGCCAGCGCCACCGCAGCAGTGCCCTGGATGTCGTCATTGAAGGTGCAGATTTTGTTGCGGTACTGCTCCAGCAGCCGAAAGGCGTTGTGGTTGGCAAAGTCCTCAAACTGGATGATCACGTTCGGGAAGACCTGGCGCGCGGCATTGATGAACTCGTCGACAAAGTCGTCGTAGATCTCACCGGTCACCCGGTGGCGGCGCAGGCCCACGTAATACGGGTCGGCCAGCAGCTCTTCGTTGTTGGTGCCGACATCGAGCGTGATCGGCAGGCAGATCGCCGGGTCCACACCCGCGCAGGCGGTGTAGAGCGAGAGTTTGCCCACCGGGATGCCCATGCCATTGGCGCCCAAGTCACCCAGGCCCAGAATGCGTTCACCGTCGGTGACCACAATGATGCTGGCCTTGTGCGGCCAGTTGCGCAGGATCTCGCTGATGCGACCGCGGTCATGGATGCTGATGAACAGGCCCCGATGGCGCTGGAAAATGTGGCCAAAACGCTGGCACGCCAGCCCCACCGTGGGGGTGTAGATCAGTGGCATGATCTCGTCGAGGTTGTCACACACCACGCGGAAGAACAGTCCCTCGTTGCGGTCATGCAGGCCGCTCAGCGCAATGAACTTGTCCAGCGGGTTGGGCAGGCGGCGCATGTTGACCAGAAAGCGGGCGACCTGCTCCTCCTGGGTTTGTACGTGTGGTGGCAGCAGGCCACGCAGGCCCAGCGCATCACGCTCGACCTCGGTGAAGGCAGTGCCTTTGTTGAGCAGGGGGTCTTGCAGCAAGGCCATGCCATGTGCAATGGTGCTGGGGCTGATCTTCATGGGTGACATCCTCGGATAGTGTTGTCGGTGCCATGAAGCACTCATGGCCGGTGCATTGTGTGCCTGCCGCTGCGCGGCAGGCTGATGATTTTGCTACATTAAAAGTAGCTATTAGCCCTTTTTATATAAGGGCTAGCGTGTTATTTGTTGTACAAGTCCGGTTGTTCGGCCAGGCGCTTTTCACGGGCCGCCAGTTCATCGGCAAACTGGCCTTTGGCTTCCGGGTAGATCAGGGTTTCTTCGAGCACGATGTGGTCGTGCAACAGGGCCAGAAACACCTCGACGTTGTGCTGCAACTCGGCCATGTCGACCCAGTCCTCACCGTTGGCAATGGCGCGCAACATGGGGGCCAGCTCCAGCCAGTTTTGTTCGATCCAGCCGTGGTCTTGTTGCAGCGTGCGCACCGCCTGCACCAGCTCGGCGTTGTCGCTGGCCAGCAGTTTGGGGAAAATATTCTTCTCTTCGTCGGCATGGTGCTGGCGCGCTGTGGCCGAGAAAAAGGCCTCGATCACCCGCACTGGTTCGCGGTACTGTGCCTCGTCCGCTCCCGCCTGAATTTGTTCCAGAACACTGGTCAGCTGGGCCAGATGTTCGTGGATTTGCTGGTGGCAGTCATCCAGCGCTTGAAAACGATCGGCTTGGGGAACTGGCTTCATCACTCACTCCTGAAAAAGAAATCATCGTCGATTCGGTCAACGCGACTGTAGGTGCAACGACGCTTTGAGTTTCGCTGATTTACCGCCCCATTGTCATTTGATCTAGATCAGGGTCGCTTCAGATTGCCCAACATGGTCTGAGCACAGAAAAAACCTTGGCGTACCATGCGCTCACCTGTGACCGGGGTCCCACCCGCAGACAGGGCAAGGAGACAACTTTGCAAGCCACCAACACCTCCAACCCGGCCTATTTCCACAAGGTCGTGGATTGCCAATGGGCCTGTCCGGCCCACACCCCGGTACCCGAATACATCCGACTGATTGGACAGGGCCGCTACAGCGACGCCTACATGGTCAACTGGGTGTCCAACGTGTTCCCAGGTATTCTGGGCCGCACCTGTGACCGGCCTTGTGAACCCGCCTGTCGCCGGGGTCGGGTCGAGGAAAACAACCGCACCCAAGCCGAGCCGGTGGCCATCTGTCGGCTCAAACGGGTGGCCGCCGACCACAAGGACGATGTCTCGGCGCGCATGCCGACGGTTGCAGCTTTCAACGGCAAACGCATCGCCTGCGTGGGTGCCGGGCCGTCATCACTGACGGTGGCGCGTGATCTGGCGCCGCTGGGTTACGAGGTCACCGTGTTTGACAGCGAAGCCAAGGCCGGTGGTTTCATGCGCTCGCAAATCCCGCGTTTTCGTCTGCCCGAGTCGGTGATTGACGAGGAAACCGGCTACATCCTGAACATGGGCGTGAGGTTTCGTGGCGGGGAACGCGTCAGCTCGATGCGGGCCTTGCTGGCGCAGAACTTTGACGCGGTCTTTGTCGGCTGTGGTGCACCGCGCGGGCGCGAACTTGATGTGCCGGGCCGCCAGGACGCCGCCGCCCATATCCACATCGGCATCGAGTGGCTGGCCAATGTCTCGTTTGGCCACATCACAAGCGTGGGCGAACGCGTGATTGTGCTGGGCGGTGGCAACACCGCGATGGACTGTTGCCGCTCGGCGCGACGCCTGGGTGGCAAGGATGTCAAGGTGGTGGTGCGCAGTGGCTTTGAGGAGATGAAAGCCTCGCCCTGGGAAAAGGAAGATGCGCAACACGAGGGCATCCCGATCCTGAACTACCACGTGCCCAAGTCGGTGGAGCACCTGAATGGCAAGCTGACGGGCATGACCTTTGAGATCGTGCGTGCCGAGTACGACGCCAAAGGTCGGCGCAGCCTGATCCCCACCGGTGAGCCCGATGTGCTGCTGGAATGTGACACCGTGCTGGTGGCCATTGGCCAGGAAAACGCCTTCCCCTGGATCGAGCCCGACTGCGGCATCGCTTTTGACACATGGGGTTTGCCGGTGCTCGGTGAAGGCACCTTTCAGTCGACCCTGCCCAAGGTGTTTTTTGGCGGTGACGCGGCCTATGGCCCCAAGAACATCATCACCGCCGTGGCCCACGGGCACGAGGCAGCGGTGTCGATTGACCGGCTGCTCAACGGCGAGGACGTGACACTCCGTCCACCACCCCGAACCCATCTGTTGTCGCAAAAAATGGGCATCCACGAGTGGAGTTACCACAACGATGTGTCCAATGACACACGTTTTGCCGTGCCCTGGGCCAAGGCCGACGTGGCCCTGTCCAGCATCAAACTGGAGGTGGAGCTGGGTTTTGATGCAGCCACCGCCTTCAAGGAAGCCAGCCGCTGCCTGAATTGCGACGTCCAGACGGTGTTCAACCGGGGCACCTGCATCGAGTGCGACGCCTGTATGGACATCTGCCCGATGGACTGCATCAGCTTCACGACCAACGGCGACGAAGCCGAATTACGCACCCGGCTCAAGGCCCCGGCACAACACACGGCTCAGGCGATGTATGTGTCGGCCGAACTCAAGACCGGGCGCATTTTGGTCAAGGACGAAGACGTCTGCCTGCACTGCGGCCTGTGCGCCGAACGTTGTCCTACCGGGGCCTGGGATATGCAGAAGTTTTTGCTCAACACCACCCAAGCGGGGCCGCACTGTCGAGACAGCAAGCCAAAGCCCTCGACCAGCGCCGCCAAGGAAACAGCATGAAACGTATTGAAGCCATCAACGACTTCGTCATCAAGTTTGCCAACGTCAACGGCTCGGGTTCGGCTTCGGCCAACGAGTTGTTTGCCAAGGCGGTGATGCGCATGGGTGTGCCGGTGAGCCCGCGCAACATCTTCCCAAGCAACATCCAAGGCATGCCGACCTGGTACGAAGCTCGCGTCTGTGAAAAGGGTTACCACGGCCGCCGTGGTGGCGTCGACATGATGGTGGCGATGAACCCGCAGACTTGGGACGCCGATGTGGCCGAGGTCGAGACCGGGGGTTACCTGTTTTACGACAGCACCCGCCCCCTGCCCGCCAGCAAATTCCGCGACGACGTGTTCACCATCGGCGTGCCGCTGACCGACATCGCCAACGCGGCCTACAGCGAGCCGCGCCAGCGCCAGCTGTTCAAGAACATCATTTATGTGGGCGCACTTTCGGTGCTGCTGGATGTGGAGGCCGAAGTCTTCGAGACACTTTTTGCCGAACAGTACAAGGGCAAGGAGCGCCTGCTCGAATCCAATGTGCAGGCCCTGCACCTGGGGCGCAACTATGTCAAAGAACACCTGCAGGCGCCGCTGGGCATCCGGGTGCAACGTGCTGACAACGTGGGTGACCAGATCTTCACCGACGGCAACAGCGCCGCTGGGCTGGGCCTGGTGTACGGCGGTGCCACCGTGGCCGCCTGGTACCCGATCACACCGTCCACCTCGGTGCCCGAGGCGTTCCAGAAGTACTGCAGCAAGTTCCGGGTCGACCCGGCGACCGGCCAGCACAAATTTGCCATCGTGCAGGCCGAGGACGAGCTGGCCTCGATCGGCATGGTGGTGGGCGCTGGCTGGAACGGCGCACGGGCTTTTACCGCCACCTCAGGCCCCGGTGTGTCGCTGATGACCGAGTTCATCGGCCTGGCCTACTTTGCCGAGATCCCGGTGACCATCATCAACGTACAACGTGGTGGCCCCAGCACTGGCATGCCCACGCGCACCCAGCAGTCTGACCTGCTCAGTTGTGCCTACGCCTCTCATGGCGACACCAAACACGTGTTGCTGTTCCCGCAGGACCCGCACGAGTGTTTTACCCACAGCGCGGCCGCGTTGGACCTGGCCGAGCGCCTGCAAACCCCCATTTTTGTCATGTCCGACCTCGACATCGGCATGAACCAGCGCCTGTGCAAACCCTTCGTCTGGGACGACGCCCAAGCCTATGACCGCGGCAAGATCATGAGTGCCGAAGAACTCGAAGCGGGCAAACCCTTTGGCCGTTACCGCGATGTGGATGGCGACGGCATCCCTTGGCGCACCCTGCCCGGCACCCACCCGAGCAAGGGCGCTTTTTTCACACGCGGAACCTCGCGCAACCCACAGGCGATGTACTCGGAAGCCGGCCCCGACTACATCTACAACATGGAGCGCCTGCTGCGCAAGTTCATCACCGCCGCCACCCTGGTGCCACAGCCGGTGTTTCGACCAGCGCAACAGCCCACCCGGCTGGGTGTCATCTACTACGGCTCCACCAGCCCGGCCATGCGTGAAGCGCTGGATGTGCTGGAGCGCAACGGTGTCTACGTGGACGCCATGCGCCTGTGCGCCTTTCCGTTCCCGGACTCGGTCTCCGAGTTCATTGCGGCCCATGACAAGGTGTTTGTGGCCGAACAGAACCGTGACGGCCAGATGCGCACCCTGCTGATCAACGAGCTGGAAATCAACCCGGCCAAGCTGGTCCGGGTGTTGCATTACGACGGTACACCGATCACCGCACGCTTCATCATCCGGACCATCCACGACAGCGTGGCCAAGGAGCTTGTATGACCTTTATAGCGAAACCAAGGCTGCATCACCCCACGCTGCACACCAACCAGGTCGGCTACACCCGGCGCGACTACGAGGGCCGCATCTCGACCCTGTGTGCCGGTTGTGGCCACGACTCGATCTCGGCAGCCATCATCCAGGCCTGCTGGGACCTCAACATTGAGCCACACCGCGTCGCCAAGCTCTCGGGCATTGGCTGCAGCTCCAAAACGCCGGACTACTTTTTGGGCGCCTCGCACGGCTTTAACACGGTACACGGGCGCATGCCCAGTGTGCTCACCGGCGCCAATCTGGCCAACCGCGAGTTGTTGTACCTGGGCGTGTCGGGTGACGGTGACTCAGCCTCCATTGGCCTGGGACAGTTTGCCAATGCCATGCGCCGTGGTGTACGCATGGCCTACATCGTGGAAAACAATGGTGTTTATGGCCTGACCAAGGGTCAGTTCTCGGCCACCGCCGACCGGGGTTCCAAGAGCAAGAAGGGTGTTGTCAACAGCGAAAGTCCGGTGGACCTGGTGGGCATTGCCCTGCAGCTCGGTGCCACCTATGTGGCGCGCAGTTTCTCGGGGGATAAGGCGCAGCTGGTGCCGCTGATCAAAGGCGCCATGGAACACGGTGGCGCCGCCTTCATCGACGTCATCAGCCCCTGTGTCACTTTCAACAATCACAGCGGTAGCACCAAGAGTTACGACTATGTGCGCCAGCACAACGAGGCAGTCAGCCGCATCGACTTCATGGAGCCGGGCCAGGAAATCACCGCCGACTACCCGCCCGGCGCGCTGGTGGAGGTGGAACAACACGATGGCAGCCTGCTGCGCCTGCGCAAGTTACATACCGACTACGACCCGACCGACCGTTATGCCGCCATGAGCTACATGCAGACCCATGCAGCCCTGGGCGAGATCCTGACCGGCCTGCTCTACATCGACCCGCTGGCCACCGATTTACACACCGCCCTCAACACCACGGCCCAGCCTCTCAACACCCTGAACGCGGCCCAGCTCAACCCAGGCCAGAAAGCGCTCGACAAGATCAACGCCGCACTGCGCTAAACACAGACCCCCATATTCCAGCCTCTTCAACATCCTACCCATCCAGACGTCACAAGGAGCCCTCACCATGCCCGAACGCACTGTTTCCCAATCGATGGCGCAACGCCACGTCATCAGTGTTTTGCCCACGGCCACGGTACATGCGGCGGCCTGCGTGATGATGCGCACCAACAGCAGCAGTGTGCTGGTGATTGACACCAACAAGACCATGCTGGGCATCGTGACGGAACGCGACATGATCAACCGCGTGCTGGCCAAAACGGTCGACCCGAGCCGCACCACCGTGGCCGAGGTCATGACCCGCAGCCCGCACTGCGTCAACCCTGAAACCAAGGTGGCCGACGCGGTGCTGATGATGATCGAGCGCGGTTTTAGGCACCTGCCGGTGGTCAGCACCGACGGCCACAAGATCCTGGGTGTGTTCTGTCTGCGCGACGCCCTGCCGCGCGAAGTCCATGCCGCCGTCAACCTGGCTGAATTCAACGAGCAGGTCAACGACGCCCTGGGTTGAGTGGCGCAAGCACCTCGGGTCAAGGTGGCTTCAGGGTAGATGATTTTGTAATTAGGAAATGAGAATTCAGTAGTTCCTGTTTGAACGGTTGTCTCCCAGAATCCGCCTCATTGCACCGACGCAATGTATTCCGAGGACCCAACCGTGAAACCATCGCTCCGAATTTCCCGCCGCATTTTTAATCTTGCCGCTGCTGCCGTATTGGCCACCGGCAGCCTGGCTGCCAACGCGCAGCAAGCCGTCACCCTGCTCAACGTCTCCTACGACCCCACGCGTGAACTCTACGTCGAGTTCAACGCCGCGTTCGCCAAGTACTGGAAAGCCAAGTCTGGCCAGGACGTGACGATCAAACAATCCCACGGAGGCTCGGGCAAACAGGCGCGCTCCATCATCGACGGCCTGGATGCCGATGTGGCCACGCTGGCGCTGGCCGGTGACACCGATGCGCTGAACAAAAACGGTGGCTGGCTGGCAGCCGACTGGCAGAAGAAGTTGCCTCACAATTCCTCACCCTACACATCGACCATCGTGCTGGCGGTGCGACAGGGCAACCCCAAGGGCATCAAGGACTGGGATGACCTGATCAAACCTGGCATCAGCGTGATCACCCCCAACCCCAAAACATCTGGCGGCGCCCGCTGGAACTACCTGGCAGCCTGGGAATTCGCCAAACGCAAGTTCGGCAGTGACGCCAAGGCCAAGGAGTTTGTGGCCAAACTGTTTGCCAATGTGCCGATTCTGGACACCGGCGCGCGTGGATCGACCATCACCTTTGCCCAACGTGGCCAGGGCGACGTGTTGATCGCCTGGGAGAACGAGGCCTACCTGCTGGAAAAGGAATTCGGCTCAAAGTTTGACATCGTGGCACCGTCTTTGAGCATTCTGGCCGAGCCAGCTGTGGCCGTGGTGGACAAAAACGTGGACAAGAAGGGCACCCGTGCTGTGGCTCAGGCCTACCTGGAGTACCTGTACACCGAAGAGGGCCAGGACATCGCAGGCAAGAATTTCTACCGCCCGGCGGTGTCGGAAAAAGCCAAAGCCAAGTACGCGCACCAGTTCGCCAAACTCAATCTGTTCACGATCGACCAGGCTTTTGGCGGCTGGGCCAAGGCTGACAAGGAACATTTTGCCGACGGCGGCAGTTTTGATCAGATTTACACCAAAAAATAGGTGAAACCCCCCCGCCTGTCCGCTGTCACACACCAAGGTCTCAGGAAAACCCCATGGCTGTTTTATTGATTGCTGGCAGCCCCACAGAACGCTCGCGCTCGGCGGCGCTGCTGGACGCCGTCGCCCAGCGCCTGCAGTTCCGGGGTGTGCAGAGTGAGAAACTGTTGATCCGCGACCTGTCGCCCCAGGCTTTGATCCTGGCCGATTTTGGCCACCCCACCATCAGCCAAGCGGTCGGTCGAGTGGCTAAGGCGGATGTGGTGGTGGTGGCCACCCCGGTGTACAAGGCCGCCTACAGCGGCGTGCTCAAGGTCTTTCTGGACTTGTTGCCACAAACCGGCCTGCAGGGCAAAACCGTGTTGCCGTTGGCCACTGGCGGCAGCCCCAACCACATGCTGGCCCTGGACTATGCACTGCGACCGGTGTTGCAGTCACTGGGTGCCAAACACATCCTGCCCGGCATTTATGCCACCGACGCACAGGTGGCTGTCACCGAATCTGGCGCGTATGAGGTGAGTGCCGAGATCGGCCTGCGGCTTGACGAGGCGGTCGACACCCTGATTCGCGATGTGTTGCCCGCCGCCGAGGTACACACCAAACGTTTTGCACCGGTGCACTTTTCGCAAGTGCGATGTAGCGTGTAAACGCCCCTGCGCTCAGTCCACAGCGGGCTGAGCCGTCCCAAGATGTTTCACCCTTTTCAGACCGCTGGTTGGCGGTTAGGGGCGACTTTTGCCCCATTTTTGTCAAAGGAATTCACCATGTCCACCCCACATCATGTTTCGCGTCGCCAACTGCTGGCCGCTGGTCTGGCCAGCGCCGCTTTGGGCAGCAGCTCTCTGGTCTTGGCGCAACAAGCCACGCGCACCCTGCGCATTGGTTACCAAAAAGGCTGGTTGTCCATCCTCAAAGGTCGAGGCACGCTGGAAAAAGAACTCGCGCCCCTGGGCGTGAACGTCACCTGGACCGAATTCAATGCCGGGCCGGTACAGCTTGAGGCGCTCAACGTGGGCGCCATCGACTTTGGCGACGTGGGTGAAGCGCCACCCATTTTTGCCCAGGCTGCGGGTGCGCCGCTGGTGTACGCCGGTGCCACGGTGCCGCGCCCCCAACTCGAAGCCATCATCTTGCCCAAAGGGTCGCCCATCAAAACCGTGGCAGACCTGAAAGGCAAAAAAGTGGCCTACAACAAAGGCTCCAACGTGCAGTATTTTCTGGCCAAGCTGCTGGAGAAACAGGGCCTGAAATACAGCGATGTGCAACACGTGCACCTGCCCCCGCCTGACGCCCGTGCTGCCTTTCAGAAGGGTGCGATAGATGCCTGGATCATTTGGGACCCGTTTCTGGCCTCGGCACAAAGAACCCTGGATGCACAGCTGTTGGTGGATGCCAAA
This sequence comes from Rhodoferax sp. U11-2br, assembly GCF_018619435.1. Lineage (GTDB taxonomy): Bacteria > Pseudomonadota > Gammaproteobacteria > Burkholderiales > Burkholderiaceae_C > Rhodoferax. The sequence continues at coordinate 160,717 of NZ_JAHFZF010000002.1, forward strand.
GGTGTGGTGAACAACCGCCAGTACTACTTCAGCTCACGCGACTTTGCGACCAAAAACCCGGACGTGCTGAAAATCGCCATCCGCCAGATCAACACCATCGACAGCTGGATCGCCGCCAACAAACCGGCGGCTGCCACCGAGCTCTCCACCGTCTTGGGTCTGGACAAGAGCATCACCGAGCTGTACCTAAGCCGTGCGGCTTATGGCACTGCCCCAGTCACCAGCGCCATCCTGGCTGAACAGCAAGCCATTGCCGACACCTTTTTTGACCTCAAGCTGATTCCGAAGAAGCTCAACTTGCTGCACGCCGCACCGGTTGACCTGAGCTGATGCCTGCACGCAGGAGACCCACCATGAAACAAGCTCCCACCACCGAGTCGCGCCGCAGACTACTGCGTGTGCTGGCCCTCAGCGCAGGCCTGTGGGGCCTGTCCGCGCCGATTGCCTCCAACGTCTGGGCGCAGACCACAGGCAGCGGCAAGCCTACCAACCCGTTGACCCAGCTGCGTATTGGTTACCAGAAGTCAGCGGTCAATCTGGTCATTCTCAAACAACAGGCCGTGCTGGAAAAGCGTTTCCCCAACGCCCAGATCAAATGGGTGGACTTTCCCGCCGGGCCGCAACTGCTGGAGGCACTGGCCGTGGGCTCGTTGGAGTTTGGCCTGACCGGCGACTCACCTCCCGTCTTTGCGCAGGCCGCTGGCAAAGACCTGGTCTATGTGGGGGCCGAACCCGCCAAGCCGGAGAGCTCAGCGATTCTGGTGGCCAAAGACTCACCCATCAAAACGCTGGCCGACCTCAAAGGCAAAAAGATCGCCCTGCAAAAAGGCTCCAGCGCCCATTACCTGCTGGTGCAGGCGGTCGAAAAAGCCGGGCTGCAGTGGAGCGACATTCAGCCGATTTACCTGGCCCCAGCCGATGCCCGTGCGGCATTTGAGCGCCAAAGTGTTGATGCCTGGGCCATTTGGGACCCGTTTTATGCCGCCACCGAGCTGGCCCTGGCACCCCTGGTGCTGGCCACCGGCACCGGCCTGTCCAGCAACAACTCGTTTTACCTCGCCTCACGCGCCTTTGCCACGGACTACCCCGACGTGGTAGCGGTGCTGTTTGAAGAACTTAGCCGCGCCAACCAGTTTGTGCAGCAACACCGCCCCGAGGCCATCAAGCTGATCTCCAGCTACAGCGGGCTGGATGCGGGTGTAGTCAGCCTTTTTTTGCAGCGCCGCCCATCCTCCCCGGTTGGCCTGATTGCGCCCCGCACGGTGTTGGCCCAGCAGCAAGTGGCAGACAGCTTCCACAAACTCGGGTTAATCCCCAAGCGGGTGGAGGTGGCCCAGATCGTCTGGCAACCAAAGGCCTCTGTACTGGCCAAAACCCCCTAAACAAGCGATTTGCTCAAGCGCTCTTCTGAAAGACACCCTGATGAACATTTTCTGGTTTCTCCCCATTCACGGTGATGGCCGTTACCTCGGCACACAACATGGCGCGCGCGCTGTGGACCACCACTACCTGAAACAAATCGCCCAGGCGGCTGACGAACTGGGTTACGGCGGGGTGCTGATCCCCACCGGGCGCTCGTGTGAAGACTCGTGGATCGTGGCCGCCAGCCTGATCCCAGTGACACGCCGCCTGAAATTTCTGGTGGCACTGCGCCCCAGCACCATCTCGCCCACGGCGCAGGCGCGCCAGGCCGCCACCTTTGACCGCCTGAGTGAAGGCCGTCTGTTGGTCAACCTCGTGGCTGGGGGCGACACCGGGGATTTGGAAGCTGACGGCACCTTCCTGAGCCACGACGAGCGTTACGAACACGCCAAGGAATTCATCCATGTCTGGAAACGTCTGTTGGCGGGTGAAGAGGTCACCTATGAGGGCAAACACATCAAGGTGAACAAGGCCAAACAACTTTTTCCCCCGGTGCAGCAACCCCACCCACCGCTGTATTTCGGCGGCTCCTCAGACGCGGCACACGACTTGGCGGCGGAAGACGTTGAGCTGTACCTGACCTGGGGTGAACCACCTGCCGAGGTGGAAAAAAAGTTTGACGATGTGCGCAAACGCGCCGCCAAACTGGGCCGAAAAGTGAAGTTTGGCGTGCGCCTGCACGTGATCCCGCGTGACACCAACGATTTAGCTTGGGCCGCCGCCGACGAGCTGATCAAGTATTTGGACGACGACACCATTGCCAAGGCGCAGGCCAATTTGTCTGGCATGGACTCCGAAGGCCAGCGCCGCATGCGCGCGCTGCACGGCGGTAGCCGCGCCAAGCTGGAGATCAGCCCCAACCTGTGGGCCGGGGTGGGTCTGGCGCGCAGCGGTGCGGGCACCGCCCTGGTTGGCGACGGCGAAACCATTGCCCGTCGCCTCAAGGAATACGAGGCGCTGGGGGCCGACACCTTTGTGCTCTCTGGCTACCCACATCTGGAAGAAGTCTACCGTTTTGCCGAGCTGGTGTTCCCGCACATCGGCATTCAGGCCCCGGGCGCAGCTGCAGGTCAGAACCTGGTGCGTCCGGCGGGCGAGGTGCTGGGCAACGGCATTGTGCCCAGCGTATTGCGCGTGGCCTAAATCCACCTGAATGTCAACGGAGGCCCCATGACCATCCCGTACACCGAGATTTCGTTCCACGCTGCCAGCGTGCATCCTGATCAGCCCTGGTCTGGCCCAACATTTGAGGCCAGACCTTTCCCTTGGCACAAAGTTGCCAAGGCGCTCAAGGCCGTGTGGCAACGCCTGTTGCCCTGGCTGGTACCGGTGGTGCTGATGACGCTGTGGCAAATCGCCTCCAATCTCGGCTGGCTTTCCACCCGCGTGTTACCCGCGCCGCTGGAGGTGCTCACCGCGTTCTGGACGCTCTCTACCTCGGGAGAACTGTGGACCCATGTGCGGGTGAGTGCCGGGCGTGCTTTGACGGGGCTGGCCGTGGGTGGTGGCCTGGGGTTGCTGCTGGGTCTGTTAACCGGCTCATCACGCCTGGCCGAGACGTTGCTGGATTCGACCATCCAGATGGTGCGCAACATCCCGGCGCTGGCGCTGATTCCGCTGGTGATTTTGTGGTTTGGCATTGACGAGACGGCCAAGCTGTTTTTGATTGCCACGGCGGTTTTCTTCCCGCTCTACCTCAATACCTTTCACGGCATCCGCGGGGTGGACCCGGGCCTGATCGAGATGGGCCGCACCTACGGCCTGAGCCGCTGGCAGCTCTACACCCAAATTGTGTTGCCGGGAGCGCTGTCGAGCATTCTGGTGGGGCTGCGGTTTTCGCTCGGGTTGATGTGGGTGATTCTGATCGTGGCCGAGACCATCTCGGCGCAGGCTGGTATTGGTTACCTGACCATGAACGCGCGGGAGTTTTTGCAGACCGACATCGTGCTGGTGGGCATCCTGCTTTACGCTTTGCTGGGCAAGCTGGCCGACGTGTTTGCCAAGGGGCTGGAGCGCTACTGGCTGCGCTGGCATCCGGGTTATCAGGCATGACAAATAACTATTACTTTTATAGCTACATGCCCTTATATAACGAGGGCTAGAGGCCAATATGACCAATACCTCTCTACAACAAGGCCATCCGGCCATTGGGGCGGCAAACACCCTAGCGCGCCGTGGCGAGCCGCTGGTATTACAAGCCTTGAGCAAACGTTTTGGTGAGCGCGAGGTGCTGCGCAACACGCATCTGCGTGTGGAGCCGGGCCAGTTCATTGCCATCGTTGGGCGCAGCGGCTGCGGCAAAAGCACCCTTTTGCGGCTGGTGGCCGGGCTGGAGACGGCCAGCTCTGGGCACATCCACATCAACGATCAGCCGCTCACTGGCTTGTCTGTTGATACCCGCATCATGTTTCAAGACGCACGCCTACTGCCATGGAAGCGCGTGATCGACAACGTGGCGCTGGGGCTGCCCAAAGAGCGCCGGGGTGACGCGCTCAAGGTGCTGGAACAGGTCGGCCTGGCGGACCGCGCCACCGACTGGCCTGCGCGCCTGTCCGGCGGCCAGCGCCAGCGCGTGTCCCTGGCCCGCGCCCTGGTGCACAACCCGCGCCTGTTGCTGCTGGACGAGCCGCTGGGCGCGCTCGATGCCCTGACCCGTATCGAGATGCACCGCCTGATTGAAGACCTGTGGCTTGCCAGCGGCTTCACCGCCTTGCTGGTGACACACGACGTGCAAGAAGCCGTGGCCCTGGCTGACCGGGTGATCCTGATCGAAGACGGGCGCATTGCGCTTGATGAGGCCATACATCTGCCTCGACCTCGCTCACAGGGGGATGCAACTTTTGCCGCGCTGGAAAAACGCATCCTGGACCGCGTGCTGCAAAAACCCGCCGCGCCCGAGCGTACGTCTTTCACCCATCCCAATGACGGTGAACCGCTCTGGCCTGGCGTGCCCGCACACGGTGTGCGCTGGGCGGTCTAGATACATGGCTCCCACGCTTGTCACTTTCATTTTTTAACGGACTTTTTTAGGAGAACACCATGTCCATTCAAGCCATCAATGTACGCAACCAATTCCGCGGCAAGGTCAAAGAAATCATCACCGGCGACGTGGTGTCAGAAATTGATGTCGAAACCCCCTGGGGCATCGTCACCTCGGTCATCACCACCCGCTCGGTCAAAGACCTGGATTTAAAGGTTGGCTCAGAGGTGGTCGCGCTGGTCAAGTCCACCGAGGTGTCGATTGCCAAGCTCTGAACCCTGATCCGCCAACCCCACTTTTGAGAGGCCATTCATCGTGAGCAAAAAACTCAGACTCGGCGCCTTTTTGCCTGGTGCCGGACAACACGTGGCGGCCTGGCGGCACCCAGATGCCGCATCCAACACCGTGTTTGACTTTGAACACTACAAACGGCTGGCGCAGACTGCCGAGCGCGGCCTGTTTGATGCCTACTTTCTGGCCGACGGCCTGTCGATCAATTTTGGTGGGGACCAAGCAGGCAGGCGCGACCGCAGCACCGGTTTCGAGCCGGTGACGCTGTTCTCCGCCCTGTCCACCGTCACGAAGAACATCGGCTTTATTGCCACGGCATCGACCACCTACGAAGACCCCTACCTGCTGGCGCGAAAGTTTGCCTCGCTGGACCACCTGAGCGCTGGTCGCGCGGGCTGGAACGTGGTCACCTCCACCGACGATGCCACGGCGCGCAACTTTGGCCGCGACAAACAACTGGTGGCAAGCGAGCGCTACGACCGCGCCGAAGAGTTTGTAGATGTGGTCACCGAGCTGTGGGACAGCTGGGAGGACGACGCCTTCACCCGCGACAAAACCAGCGGCCAGTTTTTTGACCCCGCCAAGTTGCACCCGCCGCACCACAAGGGCAAACACTTCCAGGTGGACGGCGCGTTGAACGTCTCACGCCCGCCGCAGGGTTACCCGGTGATCGTGCAGGCCGGCCAGTCCGAACCCGGCCTGGAGTTGGCTGCACGCACGGCCGAGGTGGTGTTCACCGCCCAGCAGAGTTTGGAAGATGCGCAAGCGTTTTACCGAGATTTAAAAGGCCGTTTGCCCAAGTTTGGCCGCACGGCAGACCAGCTCAAAATCATGCCGGGTGTCTCGGTGTACGTTGCCGCCACTGAGGCCGAGGCACAAGCCAAGTTGCAGCAACTCAACGACCTGATCCACCCCCAAGCCGGGTTGGCCTTGCTGGCCGGGTTGTCCGGCGGCGTGGACTTGTCAGCTTACCCGCTGGACGGCCCGTTCCCCGAGCTGCCCAAAACCGTGGGCTGGGTCAGCCGCCAGCAGATGATGGTAGACATTGCACGCAAACACGGTTTCAGCATCCGCCAGCTCTACCAGTGGGTGGCCACCGCACGCGGGCACTGGACGATTGTTGGCACGCCGGTGCAAGTGGTGGACCAGTTGCAGACGTGGTTTGAAAATGAAGCGGCCGACGGCTTCAACATCTTGCCACCCGTGCTGCCCGGCAGCCTGGACGATTTTGTGGACCTGGTGATCCCCGAGCTGCAACGCCGGGGACTGTTTCGCACCGAGTACGAAGGCAGCACGCTGCGTGAGAACTTGGGTCTGGCCCGGTCAGAGAATCGGCATGCGGTGCGCGGGCGGGAGCGCAAGGTGGCTTGACGGATCAGACAAGCCATGGGGCACCTTGCCCCTGGTTTCGACCCGGTTGGCGCACGCATGCTGTGGCACTGGAATGAGGGGCTGAAACTCCTGAACCAGCGAATCAGCATGCCGGTGCCTGACATCAAAACACTGACCACAGAGGCCGACGTCGCAGAACCGATGCCGCCGCAAAAGTTTGCTGTGCCCAGACATGGCGAGTCACCGTTGTTGGTGACCCAGTGCTTGGCGATGTTGGCCTGGGTGACCTGTTGTCCAGGGCGACGCTGCATAGGCGAAAAAAACCGGCTTGAGAAAGCCGGTTTTCAGGAGATGTCGCAGGCCTTAGTAGCGACCGCCGCCGTAGCCGCCCGTGCCATAGCCGACGTCCGTGCGATTTGATGCGCGGTAGCCCGTGGAATTGGGGGCACCGGAAGTGCCACGATCCTCGCGCGGCCGGGCCGAGTTAACGACGATGGTGCGACCATCGACGGATACGCCATGCAATCCGCTGATTGCCGCCTGGGCATGCTCGGCTGAGGCCATCTCCACAAAGCCGAAGCCCTTGGATTGGCCCGTGTCGCGGTCCATCATCACCTTGGCCGAGGAAACGCCACCGAACTCGGCGAAGTTGCTTTTGAGGCTGGCATCGGTGACGGAATAGGGCAGGTTGCCCACGTAGATCTTGCTGGTCATGCTTAAGTCTTTCTGTGAATTTGGCCGCATCGTCGCGATGCGTGCGAGCGAACCGGACGTCCGCTGTGGATCAAAAATGTGCCTGGGGTCTGCTGTGAGCAGATGGTCAGCACGTGAGGGGCTTGGGAAAGCAGGTTTCTAGCCAGCCCTGGGTGACGGCAAACACTCGGGCGGCCTCGCGCGACGCAAAGGTCGTGTCAAACTTGAAGACTCGGCAATAGCTGCCGTTGCCCTGAGAGCGGTGGACTGCAAACGAGGCGCGAAAGCGGCCGCATTCGGTCGGCTGTGTCGAGGGCGAAACGACGTACTTGCCCATGGGGATAGAGATGTTGGAAATCGTGATCAATCAGAATTGCAGGCCTGGATCAGGTCTGCATGAGCTGGGCGCCTTGGTGGGCAAAGCTCATAGGTCAAAAGAGCGACGGAGCGCGGGAAGCTCGCGACAGCAACATCAAGACTGGCCATGTGGGAATGGCATATGGCTGTCCTGATCCTTGAATTATACACAACAGTTTTTAAATGTGCTTTGTATATTATTTTTGGTTTTAAAAGAGCTGGGCTTTCGCGTGTTCGCCTTGATAGCTGGGCGCACGTCTCACGCCGCTCAATAACCCTGCGGCCCCTGCGCTGCGTCGCGGCCTGGCTTCAGCGCTGCAGCCCAACTTTGCCCACTACCGACGTTGGATTTTCAGAGTTCAGAGCAACAACGCTGGCTGCCAATCCGGTCATTGCCATGTCCAGCTGGTTTCAATCTGATCAGCCTTTGCAGCGAGCCCAAGAAAGGTCGCATATACGTTTCCAGTCATAAGGACATGACAAAACAATAGTTCCGGTTTTGATGGACTGCCTGCAAAATCGCATCCCTCGCATTTTTGTAATGCATGCGATCTGAATATTCCGAAGTCACTCCACAGAAATACACCGCCACGCACGGCAGCAGAGGCCCAGTACATCGGGGCGTCGTCGTCTGCTGCGTCGTAGCAAAACCCCATGATTGAACTAGACAACATCCACCTCACCTACCCGGGCCATCCGGCGCCGGTGCACGCCCTGCGCGGTATTGACCTGCGGGTGCCTGCCGGTGAAATTTTTGGCGTGATTGGCCGCAGTGGTGCGGGCAAAAGCTCGCTGATCCGCGTTATCAACCTGCTCAACCGGCCCACCCAGGGCCAGGTGCGGGTGAACGGTGCCGACCTCACCGCCCTGTCCCAAACCGATTTGCGTAGCGCCCGGCATCAGATCGGCATGATCTTTCAGCACTTCAACCTGCTCTCCAGCCGCACCGTGTTTGAGAACGTGGCGCTGCCACTGCAGCTGGTCCATGAGCGCCCGGACGTTATCCAGCGCCGGGTGGATGAGCTGCTGGACCTAGTCGGCCTGTACGACTTGCGCGACCGTTACCCAGCCCAGATCAGCGGTGGCCAGAAACAACGTGTGGGCATTGCCCGTGCGCTGGCCAACAACCCCAAGGTGCTGCTGTGTGACGAGGCCACCTCGGCGCTTGACCCCGAAACGACGCGTTCCATCCTGGCGCTGCTGCGCCAGATCAACCGTGACTTTGGCCTGACCATTGTGCTGATCACGCACCAGATGCAGGTGATCAAACAGGTGGCGGACCGGGTGGCGGTGATTGACGCCGGTGAGATCGTGGAGCAGGGCGCGGTGATGGAGGTGTTCACCAACCCGCAACAGACCATCACCCGCAGCCTGATTGACGAGATCCTGCCGCAGGAGCTGCCTGAGAGTGTGATCACGCGCATCCGCCAGCTGATGAGCAGCGAGCCCGCCAACCAGGGGCAGCTGCTGCGCCTGGCGTTTTCAGGTGAGGACGCAACCAAGCCGTTGCTCTCAGACGTGATCCGCCGTTTTGGGCTGGACATCAACATCCTGCACGGCCAGGTGGATGACATCCAGGGCCAGCTGTTTGGCTCACTCGCGGTGCACGCGCGCGGCGCCAGCGACCAACTCAACGCCGCCATCGCCCACCTGCGCCAAGCAGGTGTGGTGGTGCACAACAAGGAACTGAGCCATGTTTGACACATTTACCCCCCAACTGCTGGAGCTGTTTGCCACCTCGCTGTGGGAGACCATCATCATGGTCGCTATCTCCGGTGCAGTCGGCGCGGCGCTGGGCCTGCCGCTGGGCATCTTGCTGTACCTGACGCAAGCCGGTGGTGTACTGGCGAACCCGCTGCTCAACCGGGTGCTTGGCACCACGGTGAACGCGGTGCGCTCCACACCGTTCATCATCTTGCTGGTGGCGATCATCCCGTTTACCCGGCTGCTGACCGGCTCGTCGATTGGCACCATGGCCGCCGTGGTGCCGCTGACGATTGCCGCCGCACCGTTTTTTGCCCGGCTGATCGAAACCGCCTTGCATGAGGTGGACCACGGCCTGGTGGAGGCCGCTTTGTCGATGGGCGCCAGCACCCGGCAGATCGTGCTCAAGGTGCTGCTGCCCGAGGCTTGGCCCGGCATTGTGGCGGCGCTGACCATCACCCTGGTGAGCCTGACCGGTTATTCGGCCATGGCCGGTGCGATTGGCGGCGGCGGCCTGGGCGACCTGGGCATCCGTTACGGCTACCAACGCTTTTTGCCCGAGGTGATGCTGGCGGTGGTGCTGGTGCTGATCGTTTTTGTGCAAGCCGTGCAAAGCCTGGGTGACTGGGCAGTGCGGCGGCTGAGCCACAAATAGGCCGACCCGATGCTGCCTAACCTTTGCTGCAGTCGTTATGTTTTTTATAGCTGTTGGCCCTGATTAAATAAGGGCTAGAGGCCAATTTCTCTTAAACACTTAGTCATCCCACACTTTTTACTTTTACAGGACCCATCATGCAAAAACGCACCCTACTCCAATCCGCTTTGGCCTTGGCATTGACTGCCACCCTGAGCAGCCCGCTGCTGGCGCAGGACAAACCGATCAAGGTCGGCGTCACCGCCGGACCCCACGCCCAGATTTTTGAACAGGTGAAAAAGATCGCCGAAAAAGACGGCCTGAAGATCCAGATCGTCGAGTTCAGCGACTATGTGCAACCCAACGCCGCCTTGGCTGCCGGTGACCTAGACGCCAACAGCTACCAGCACAAACCGTATCTGGACCAGCAGGTCAAAGACCGTGGTTACAAGCTGGTCAGCGCTGGCTACACCGTCAACTACCCGATTGGGCTGTACTCCAAAAAGGTCAAGAGCCTGACCGACCTCAAAGATGGCGCCAAGTTTGGCATCCCCAACGACCCGACCAACGGCGGGCGCGTGCTGCTGGTGCTGCAAGACAAAGGCCTGATCAAGCTGCGCCCCGAAGCTGGCCTGAAAGCCACGCCGCTGGACGTGATCGACAACCCGAAGAAGCTGAAATTTGTGGAGCTGGACGCCGCCCAACTGGCCCGCTCGCTCGACGACTTGGACGCTGCGGCCATCAACACCAACTTCGCCCTGTCCGCCGGCCTGAACCCAGCCAAGGACGCCATTGCACAGGAAAGCGCCAAGAGCCCTTATGTCAACCTGATCGCCGTGCGTGAGCAAGACAAGGACAAAGCTTGGGTGGCCAAGCTGGTCAAGGCCTACCATTCCGATGAGATTCGCAAGTACATCCAGACCGAATTCAAGGGTGCGGTGCTGGCCGGGTTTTGATCTGACGTAACCGGTCAGTCTGATCAGGTCTTCTCGAAGGGCCACAGTCCTATCTGGCTGTGGCCTTTTTTTTTATATGGGTAAGTAGCTATCAATAAAGAAGTCTACTTGGGTAAGGGCTACAACGCTGCAGCAACTAAGCTTATGCGAAAAACGTGCTTGGGGAAACGCTTTGCGGTGCCAGAATGGTTTAAACATCCTGGCAAAACCCTATGCTTTCCACTCCCACCACCCGCCTGTCCCTGGTGCTAGGGCAAGCACCGCGCAGTCCCCTGGCGCAAAACGAGTTGGCCGACATGTTGTGGGGGCGGCTGCGGCTCGAAGCCCGAGAGGCGTACCGTAAGGCGCCCATGCTGGCGCCGCTGTTTGTCAACTCGATCCTGAACCAGCCCTCGTTTGAGGCAGCCATTTTTCACCGCATTGCGACCCGGCTACACAACGACATTGTGGGCTTGGGTGTGCTGGTGGATGCGTTCAACCGCGCAGTCGAAGACGACCCGGAGATCGTGGACGCCTTGCGCTCGGACATTGCCGCCGTGGTGGACCGGGACCCGGCCTGTGAACGTTTTATCGAGCCTTTCCTGTATTTCAAGGGTTTTCACGCGATTCAGACCCACCGGCTGGCCCATTGGTTGTGGGTCACGGGTGAGCGTGACTTTGCGCTGTACCTGCAAAGCCGCTCGTCCGATGTATTTCAGACTGACATCCACCCGGCCGCCAGAATAGGTCGCAGCGTCTTTCTGGACCACGCCACTGGGCTGGTGGTGGGTGAGACCACCGTCATCGAGGACAACGTCTCGTTGTTGCAGGGCGTGACCCTGGGTGGCACCGGTAAGGAGTCTGGCGACCGCCACCCCAAGGTTCGCCGGGGCGCCATGATCGGCGCCGGTGCCAAGGTGCTGGGCAACATCGAGGTGGGTGAAAATGCCCGCGTTGCGGCCGGCTCGGTGGTGTTGCGCCACGTTCTGGCCAACACCACGGTAGCCGGGGTTCCGGCCAAGCTGGTCACCGCCACCCTCAGAAAAGGGGAAGTGGCCGAGACGCTGGAGCAGGTGCAAATCGAGTCGTTTGACTATTCGATCTGAGCGGCACTGACCCCCTTCGACAGGCGACTCGTCGACCTCAGACGGGTGCTAGACATCGGCAAAAATCAGCCGATGCACAACGCCTGTGCACATCACCCTGTTCCCCCGGCTGTGTTCCCAAGGCTCATCCAACTCGCCCGCAAGCCCTTAAGATGAATTTGTTGTTAGCAATCTACTAATGCGTATTTTTGGTTTTGATGAATGCGATTTACAGTCAGTACCATCGCCGTGTTGACAACATCAGAGCCGATCTTTCCAACTGGCGGGCTTCTGACAACTTGTGCCTGAGCGCCTTGTTTTAAAAGCGCAAGACACTATTCTTTAAATAGCAATCCTTTTTCTAACCGTAACCATCAGCTCTCAAGGAGATTCACATGTCAGACACCTGGAAATTTGAAACCAAATCGGTCCACGCAGGTTATTCCCCTGACCCCACCACCAAAGCCGTGGCGGTGCCGATTTATCAGACCGCTGCCTACGCCTTTGACAGCGCACAACATGGTGCCGATTTGTTTGACCTGAAGGTGCCGGGCAACATCTACACCCGCATCATGAACCCCACCAACGATGTGCTGGAACAACGCCTGGCCGCGCTGGAAGGCGGCATTGCGGCGCTGGCGCTGGCCTCTGGTCAAGCGGCGGTGACCTATTCCATCCAGACCATTGCCGAGGCGGGTGACAACATCATTGCCAGCACCGCCTTGTACGGCGGCACCTACAACCTGTTTGCCCACACCTTGCCACTCTCGGGCATCACCACGCGTTTTGCCGACCCGCGCAACCTGGCCAGTTTCGAGGCCCTGTTTGACGACAAGACCAAGGCGGTGTTCATCGAGTCCATCAGCAACCCGCAAGGTGCGGTGACCGACATCGCCGCCATCGCCGAGATCGCCCACCGCCATGGTGTGCCGCTGATTGTGGACAACACAGTGGCCAGCCCTTACCTGCTGCGCCCGTTTGAACACGGCGCCGACATCGTGGTGCATTCCCTCACCAAGTACCTGGGTGGCCACGGCACCAGCATTGGCGGCGCGATTGTGGACTCGGGCAAGTTCCCTTGGGCCGAGCACAAGGCCCGCTTCAAACGCCTGAACGAGCCCGACGCCAGCTACCACGGTGTGGTCTACACCGAGGCCCTGGGTGCTGCGGCCTACATCGGCCGTGCCCGTGTGGTGCCCCTGCGCAACACCGGTGCGGCGTTGTCCCCGTTCAACGCGTTCCTGATCCTGCAAGGCATCGAAACCCTGGCCTTGCGGATGGACCGCATCAACGACAACACGCTCAAGGTGGCGCAGTTCCTGCAGAGCCACGCCAAAGTGGCCTGGGTCAGCTACGCCGCGTTGCCCAGCCACCCCGACCACGCACTGACCCAGAAATACCTGGCTGGCAAGGCCTCCGGCTTGCTGACCTTTGGTGTCAAGTCGGCACCGGGTGAAGGCCGCAAGGCCGGTGCAGCGTTCCTGGATGCGCTGAACTTGTTTACCCGCCTGGTCAACATTGGCGATGCCAAATCCCTGGCCACCCACCCGGCCTCCACCACCCACCGCCAGTTGTCCCCTGAGGAACTGGCCAAGGCAGGTGTGCCCGAAGATGCGGTGCGCCTGTCGGTCGGTATCGAGCACATCGACGACCTGTTGGCCGACCTGCAGTCTGCACTGGCCGCTGTTTGAGCTAGACAAAAGAAAAGCCCTTCGTGATGCGCCCAAGCACTTTCCAAAAGAGGCTGGCCCACCCGGCGGGTGTGTACCCGCACGGGTTGCGAAGGGCTTTTGACACGTTTGCCAGGATGGTTTAATGAATTTCCAACAACTCAAGTCCATTCGCGAAACGGTGCGCTGCGGTTTTAACCTGACCGAAGTGGCGGCCATGCTGTACACCTCACAACCCGGGGTGAGTCGGCAGATTCGCGAGCTCGAAGAAGAGCTGGGTGTGGACATCTTTGTACGCGCTGGCAAACGCCTGACCGGGCTGACCGCGCCTGGCCAGGCCTTGTTACCGATTGTGGACCGGTTGCTGCTCGACAGCGCCAACCTCAAACGCGCCGGGCAGGAGTTCCACGCCCGCCAGGACGGCACCTTGACGGTGGCGGCGACCCATTCGCAGGCCCGTTACGCGCTGCCCCATGTGGTGCGCGACTTCAGGGGCTTGTACCCGCAGGTCACGCTGCACTTGCACCAGGGTTCGCCCAAACAGGTGGCCGAGATGCTGATCTCGGGTGAGGCTGACATTGGTGTGGCCACCGAAGCGCTGGCGCAGTACCCACAGCTGGCCACCTTGCCGTGCTACCGCTGGACACACAGCATTGTGGTGCCGCCAGACCACCCGCTGCTGGCCCATACCGAGCCGGTGACACTGGAGCAACTCGTCAAATTCCCGCTGATCACCTACAACCAGGGCTTCACCGGGCGCTCTCATATCGACAATGCGTTTGAGCTGGCGGGTCTGCATCCGGAAATTGTGCTGACCGCCATGGATGCGGACGTGATCAAAACCTATGTCGAACTCGGCATGGGGGTGGGCATCGTGGCCTCGATCGCGGTTGATCCGGAGCGCGACACCCAGTTGCGCATGCTCGACGCCCGCCATCTGTTTGAAGTCAATTTGACACGTTTGGCCATACGGCGGGGCACCTGGTTGCGTGGCTTCACCTATGGTTTCATCGAAACCTTTGCGCCGACCCTTACCCGGGCAGCGGTCGACAAGGCGCTGGCTGAGCCGCATGGGCTCCATAGCTTCACTGAGGGCGGCGGTATCTGATCCGACCGCGCTTCAGGCCGGTTCACCAGGCCCAGTACAAGCCAGCGCGGGGGGTGGTGCCGCTGAAGCGCAACACCCGTGCACTGCCACGGGCCAATGGCCGCTGATGCTGCGCGGCACGGGGCACCAGCCGAGCAGCATCACGTTTTTTTAGCACCAGGCCCCAGTATCTGGATGTCACCAGCAAGATGCGCAAGAGATTGCGCTGCACATCTGCGTCATCAGACAACTGCGGCATGACCATGTCACCGACCCAACTCATACCGACCTCACTGTCAGTACCAGCACCAGCGTGGCAGACAAAACCACCCACACCGTCGCCACCCCCAGCGAGTAAAGCAACTCTCGTGGACTGAACGGGTTAGCTTGGTCCACATCAAAAGCATGATGTTCCTGCATCAACACACCTCCTTCGGCATCACAACGATCCCGTACTGAATTCTGTGCACACACGTGCGGGTTGTGAACGAAGAAAACTGCGATTGCTTGTATGAAAAACAGCTAAGGCGCCCCGCCAGTTGGCCAGCCACACACCTAACACCTAAATACCTGGCGCAGGCAGGTGTGTTTGCGGGTCAGGCGCTTGCCTCATGACTGGGTGGTGTGTATTTTTGTGCCAGAGACCTCGTGTTTATTGACTTTGTCGCTATTTCATCAATAGCAAGAAAAGTTTGGTCGGTAACCACCGCAGTTCTCATATCCATATCTGTTTAACTTCGTTGGCATACCCGCCCAAGCTGCCTACAGTTCACGGTTCTTTGAACTTCATCGGGAACTCTTTCATGCTTATAAATCGCTTCAGGCAACTCGTTGGCATCGCTGTTGTGGCACTCTCCACCTTGTCCGGGCTGGCGCAGGCACAGGCCGTGCCACCCGAAGTGCGCTTCGCCTACGCGGGTGGCCCACGGGTCTGGATTCTTGGCAAGATTGACGGCGCATTCGATGCGGCCTTCGGCACCAAAGTCAAGTGGATTCCGTTTGCTTCGGGCTCCGACGTCCTGACCTTGTTTGCCGCCAAAGAAATCGACATTGCCCGCTTTGGCTCCAGCCCGGCAGCGGCCGGTATCGCCCGCAAATTGCCCATTGAGGTGATTGGTGCGCCCGAGATCATCGCCACCAGCGAGCGGCTGATTGCCCGCAAAAACATCACCAGCTTGAAAGATCTGGAAGGCAAAACGGTGGCCTTCCCGGCCAACTCCACAGCGCAATACGCGTTTGAAGTGGCCATCAAACTGGCCAAGGTGGAACGCAGCAAAATCAAGGCATTGGCTCTGAAACCTGCTGAAATTGTGGCTGCATGGAAACGCAGCGACATTGATGCCGCCTATGTCTGGGGCCCCTTTACCCAGCAGTTGGAGGCTGACGGCGGCAAGGAGATTTTTGCCACCCGTGACCTGCAAAAAGACGATGTTCTGGTGTTCAACAACTTTGTGGTTCGCAAGGAATTTGCCGACAAGTACCCCGAGATCGTGGTCAAGTTCCTGCGTGTGGTGCAGGACAAGGTTGACCAGTACAAAAAAGACCCGGACGGCTCGGCGCAGAAGATTGCCACCCATCTGGACATTCCTCTGGAAACCGCACGCAGCACATTGTCTGGCTTGCAATACCCCTCCCTGACCGAGCAGTTGAGCACGGCGTTTGTTGGCAACGAATCCAATAAATCCGGCTCGCGCATCACTCGCGCCTACAAAGACACGGCCAACTTCCTGGCCGACATTGGTGAGATTCGCAAGTCGGATGTGCCTGAGAGTTATGCGCCGTTCATCAACACCACCTATCTGCAACGTGCGCAGTCTGGCAAGTGAGCACAGGCGTGGTATCTGAGGCGGAAATAGCCCTGGCCTTGCCTGTAAACCAGGCGGGGTCGGGGCCGCAGTCTGTGGCCAGCGCGGGCCTGCTGCAGCGGTTCAAATACCCGCTGATCAGCGCGACGTCCGTGGTCCTTTTTCTGGTGCTCTGGCAGCTCAGCGGCAGCCTGCAGTGGGTAGACCCGCTGTTGTTGCCGCCACCCAGTGAAATCCTGGCTACCGGCGCCGATTTGTTGGCCAATGGTTACCGGCAAACCCCGCTGTGGGAACACTTTCTGACCAGTGTGGGCCGGGCGCTGCTGGCATTCTCAGTGGCCATTCTGGTTGGTGTGCCGCTGGGCTTGGGCATGGGCTTGTCACCCGCACTGGCGGCGGCGCTCAACCCGTTTGTCCAGTTTCTTCGCCCCTTGCCCAAGATTGCGTTGATTCCGCTGGTGATTGTCTGGTTTGGTATTGGTGAAAGCGCCAAGTTTTTTCTGATTTTTATCTCCAGCTTTCTCAGCATTGTGGTGGGTGCAGCTGCTGCTGCACTGGCGGTCAGCCAAGCCCGACTGCGAGCCGCACAAACACTGGGTGCCAGTCGGCGCCAGCTGTTGACCCATGTGGTGCTACCCAATGCCCTGCCAGAACTGTTTACCAGTGTGCGCTTGTCGGTGGGCATTGGCTGGACCTCGCTGATCGCCGCAGAAATGGTGGCCGCCAACTCGGGACTGGGCTGGATGGTGATCAATGCAGGCAGTTACCTGCGAACCGATGTGGTGTTGTTGGGCATTGTGCTGTTGGGCCTGGCTGGGTACGTTTTTGACTGGACCCTGGTTCAGCTGCAACGCCGTTACGCCCCTTGGGCCGGAAAAGAGTCATGAACCAGCCGCCAAGAATTGCACTGACCCATGTCTCCAAACGTTTTGCCAGCCCTCACGGCAAGCAACCAGGTCAGCAGGTCCTCAGTGATGTCTCGCTGGCGCTGCAAGAGGGTGAATTTGTTTGCCTGCTGGGTGCCTCCGGCTGCGGCAAGTCCACCATCCTGAACCTGTTGGCAGGTTTTGAACAGCCTGACCAGGGTCAGTTGCTGATCAACGGCCAACCGATCACTGGCCCCGGCCCAGACCGAGGCATGGTGTTTCAGCAACCCACCCTGTTTCCGTGGCTGAGTGTTCTTGACAACGTCACCTTTGGCCCACGCATGGCGGGCCAGACGCGCCAACAGTATCTGGCACAGGCCGAGCGCCAGTTGCGCCAAGTGGGGCTGCAGGACTACGCCGACCATTTCCCGTGGCAGCTCTCAGGTGGCATGCGCCAGCGTGCTGCGTTGGCACGCGCCTGGTTGCCCAACCCGGACATCCTGTTGATGGACGAACCCTTTGGCGCGCTGGATGCACAAACCCGGTTGGCCATGCAGGAGCTACTCACTCAGATCTGGCAAAACACCGGCACCACCCTGTTGTTTGTGACACACGACGTGGATGAGGCCCTGTTCCTGGCCGACCGGGTGCTGATCATGTCGTCACAACCGGGGCGCATCCGGGAAGAGTTGCATGTGCCTTTTGAGCGGCCACGCAATATCGAAGACCTGGTGGCGGAACCCGCCTACGGCCAACTCAAACGCCGCATCTTGCATGTGGTGCGAGAAGAGGCCGCCAAATCCCTCCAAACTGAAACAAGCTGACAAGCACAGCACCCATCACCATGAACACTGCAAGCTTTCCCCGCGTTCGACTGACCCAGGCCCCCACGCCACTTGAGTTTTTGCCCAACATCACACGCCTGTTGCAGGGGCCCAATGTGTACATCAAGCGCGATGACAACACCGGCTTGGCCCTGGGTGGCAACAAAACACGCAAGCTGGAGTTTCTGATTGGTGATGCACTGGCAAAAGGTGCCACTCACATCGTGACCCAAGGCGCCACCCAGTCCAACCATGTCCGCCAAACCATTGCCGCGGCCAACAAGTTTGGTCTGAAAAGCACCGTGTTGCTCGAAGAACGCGTCAGCGGCGCCCATGCCGACTACTACAACAACGGCAATGTGTTGCTCGACCAAATCTTGGGCGCCCAGATCGAAACCCGACCAGCCGGTCTGGACATGAACAACGAACTGGTGGCCGTTGGCGAACGGCTGAAGTCGGCTGGCGAAGCCCCGTACCTCATTCCAGGCGGTGGCTCCAACGCCATTGGTGCACTGGGTTATGTGGTGTCGGCCCAGGAAATCATTGCCCAGTCGAACGATTTGGGCTTGCGGGTGGACCATGTGGTGCACGCCACCGGCAGCACCGGCACCCAGGCTGGCCTGGTGGTCGGTTTCCAAGGGGCCAACAGTGGCATCCCGGTGCTGGGCATCAGCGTACGCGCTGCGCGGGACAAACAGGAAGACAACGTGCGCAAGCTCGCGCGCCAAACCTGGGAACTGCTCAAGATCCGTGGCAAACTCCCGGACGAAACGGTGCAGGCCAACTCAGACTATGTAGGTGGTGGCTACGGCGTACCGACCGATGGCATGCTGGAGGCGGTGCAACTGCTGGCACGCACCGAAGGCATTCTGCTCGACCCGGTCTACAGTGGCAAAGGTTTTGCCGGGCTGCTGGACCTGATCCGCAAGGGGCACTTCCACCCGGGTCAAAACATTGTTTTTGTTCACACTGGCGGCGCGGTGGGGCTGTTTGGTTACCGCAGCGTGCTGGCACCCCAAGCAGCCTTCTGAGCCATGGCTGAGCAGCGGCCCTTGATTGGTGTGCTCGGCGGCATGGGGCCCTTGGCCACGCTGGACTTCCTGCAAAAACTGTTGGCGGCCACCCCGGTCAGCCGCGACCAGGACCATGTACCCACCGTCGTGTGGAACGTTCCACAAATTCCAGACCGCCAGCACGCCCTGGCGGGCCATGGTGCATCACCCTTACCCGCCATGCTGGAAGGCATCGCCCGGCTCAACGCAGCTGGGGCCACCCGTATCGTGGTGCCCTGCAATACGGCGCATCTTTGGTTTGACGAACTGGCGCAGGCCAGTGCAGCACCGCTCATTCACATTGTGGATGCCACCCTGGCCCAGTTGACTGCGCAGAGAGCCACTGGCAGCACCGCGCCGGTGGGCCTGATCGCCACACGGGGCGCACTGCAGGCTGGCCTGTACCAGGAACGCCTGGCTGCGCAGGGCATTGTGTTCCTGATCAACACCGATGCCGAGCTCGATGACTTGTTCACCCCAGGCTGCTACGCCATCAAAAAGAACCAGCTGCGCCACGGCGGTGAGTTGCTGGAACAAGCCGGGCAGCGCCTGGTGGAACGCGGCGCCCAGCAGTTGATTTTGGCTTGCACCGAAGTGCCTGTTGGTCTGGCGCAGGTGTCGTCAAGTTTGTTGACCATCAGCATTGACCCGACGCAGGCTTTGGCTCAGGCCTGCCTGGCGTATTGGCAGCAGGCGTCCACCCATGCCCATCCGCTGAGTTAAGACAAGTTGTGCCCGACCGCGCAGACACCTGATGGGCGCGGCTTCTCTGCGGCACTAAGAGAGAAATTGCCTTTGAGTCCTCGTAAACATTGGTTCAAGAGCTGCATAAAATGTAGCAACTCGTCTGTTGAACTGCGTTTGGCAAGTGCCCACACAGACGCCTCCCCACCGGTTCGCCAACCTCTGTTAGCAGGCCAGATGGCTACACATAGGCCCGGGCTGCGTCACCCCGTTTGACGCCATACGTCTCCAGCACATCGGCATAAAAGCGCTCTGCCACCTCCGGGTGGGAGCGCAGGCGCCCCTTGAGCAGGTTACGCCCGGTGTGGGCAATCAGCGGGTTCTGTGGGTCGCGGTCCACACCCCGGGCCTGAGCGGCTTGGGCCGGTGGCAAGACCAGTTCAGGCAACTCAGCGTCCAGACGCGGGCTCAGGAAAAAGGCCACTGAGAGCCGGTCCACATGTTGGGGTGGACTGACGACCTGGTGGATGGTGGCGCGCAAGTAGCCGTTGGACAAAATTTCCAGCACCTCACCCAGGTTGATGATCAGGGTGCCGGGCAGTGGTGGTGCGTCGATCCAGCGGCCAGCGCCCGGTGCCACACCGGGGCCATCACGTTCCCACACCTGCAGCCCCGCCTGTGTGTCCTGCAGCAGCAGGGTCAGGCAGCCCGAGTCTTTGTGCGGCCCCACGCCCTGGCGCGATTCACCTTGTGCGCGGCCGGGATAGTGGATGACTTTTAAATGCTGCACCGGTGTGTCGGCAAAGGCCGCATCAAAACGGTCCTCTGGCTGACCCAAAGCCAGCGCCAGGGCATGCAGCAGATGACTGGTAGCCTCGGTCAGGGTGTCCTGCCAGGCCAGCAGGGTCGGCTTGAGATGTGGCAAACCAGCGGGCCATTGGTTGGGACCTTGCAACCGGGTCCAGGCAGGTGCTGCCGCATCCTGCGGCAAAGGGGAGCGTTCAGCACCAATGTCGATCTGTTCGCGCCAGTCGCGCTCACCCCGGGTGATCTCGTCGCCAGCGGCGGTGTAGCCGCGAAAGTGCGGCGACTGGGCCATGTGCACAGCGTGTTTCTGCTCATCTGACAGGGCAAAGAAGTCACGCGCGGCCTGCAACACCGCGTCGACCTGTGCCGGGCTGGCGCCGTAGCCACGCAAATAGAAAAAGCCGCCGTGGTGCGCCGCCTCACGCAGCCGGGTGACAAAAGTGGCCTGCCGCTCGGCATCACCCGAGGTGAAGTCGCTCAGGTCCAGAATTGGCAGAACGCTGGTCAATGTGGCTGTGGGCATGGCGACAAGCTCCCTTGGTCAGAAAACTCAGGCGGTGGCAAACGGCGACCGGATGTCAGAGAGGAACTGCTGCGCCCGCGGGTGCTCGGGTGCATTAAAGAAGTCATGCGGTGTGGCCCGCTCCAGCACCCGGCCCATGTCCATGAACAGCACACGGTCAGCCACATCACGGGCAAAGCCCATCTCGTGAGTCACCACCACCATGGTCATACCGTCCTTGGCCAGGCTTTTCATGACCGTCAGTACTTCGCCCACCATCTCGGGGTCCAGCGCGCTGGTGGGCTCGTCAAACAACATCAGCGGCGGCTCCATGGCCAGAGCCCGTGCGATGGCCACACGCTGCTGCTGGCCGCCCGAGAGTTCGGTGGCAAACGCATGCGCCTTGTGCGCCAGACCGACCCGCTCCAGCAAAGTCAGGGCCTGCTCGCGTGCCTGGGTCTTGTTCAGACCACGCAGATGGATCGGTGCCAGCGTGCAATTTTCCAGGGCGGTCAGATGTGGGAACAGGTTGAACTGCTGGAAGACAAAACCAATGCGGGAGCGAAAGGCGTTGACATCCAGCCCTTTGGCATGGATGTCCTGGCCCTCAATGTGAATGTTGCCGCTGTGAATGGGCTCCAGCCGGTTGAGCGTGCGGATCAGGGTCGATTTGCCCGAGCCCGACGGCCCACACACCACCACCACCTCGCCTTTGTCGACGGATTCACTGACATCGACGAGGGCTTGATAGTGGCCATACCATTTGTTGACGTTTTCGAACTTGATCATGTGAGAGCCTGGGCTGGAAGATGGGGTTTTTCGCGTTGTGACAGACGGCGCTCCAGCCAGTAGGCCAAACGCGACAAGCCGAAACAGAGGATGAAATAGGTCAACCCCAAGGTGAGGTAAATCTGGGACGGCAAGGTGAACACCAAGGTGTTGATCTGGGTGGCGATGAACGACACCTCCGCCAGCCCGATGATGTAGCCCAGCGAGGTTTCCTTGATGGTGGCGACAAACTGGTTCACCAGCGATGGCAACATGTGGCGCAGGGCCTGCGGCAGCACCACTAGGCGCATGGCACCCAAATAGCTCAAGCCTAGTGACCGAGCCGCTTCAATCTGACCCTTGGGCAGGCCCTGGATGCCGGCCCGCACAATTTCAGCCAGATAGGCGGCGTCAAACACCACCAGGGCGATGAGCATGGTGGCAAACTGGTCGGTCTTGATGCCCGTGACACTGGGCAGGAAAAAATAGGCCCAAAAAATCACCATCAACAAAGGTGTGGCGCGTACCACATACACCAGCGCGGTGACTGGCAGGCGCACCCAAGCCCAGGGGCTGACGCGGCCCAGCCCCAGCAGCAACCCAAGAGGCAGCGCCAATAACAGACCCAGCGACGCCAGCAACAGTGTGAGCGCCAGCCCGCCCAACGGGCCCTGCGGATACCGGCCCACCAAGAAGTAGAGCCAATAGGTATCGATGACTTCCAGAAAACTCATACAGCGCGGGCCGGAAAAAAATGTTGGTAAGTGACAGCCAGCCCGGTAATGAGCAATGAAACCGTCAGGTAGCAGGTGGTGGCGAAAACAAAAGCCTCGACACTGCGGAAGGTTTCAGTCTCGACCTTGGCGGCCTGGTACATCAACTCGGCGGTACCGATCACGGTGGCGATGCTGGTGTCTTTCCAGAGGTTGAGGGTTTGCGAGATCAATGGCGGCAAAGTCACGCGCAAGGCCTGGGGGAGGATGATCAGGCGCATACCGCGCAGAAATCCGAAGCCCAGGGCTCGGCTGGCCTCAAACTGTCCGTGCGGAATGGCACGCAGGCCACTGCGCACGTCTTCCGACATATAGGCAGCGGTGTAGAAGGTCAGTGCGGCAACCGCTGCTACAGCTTCATAGTTGTGGGCATACAGCCATTCACGCGCCGCTTCGGGCAACAGTTCCGGCGCACCAAAGTACCAGAACAACATGTGCGCCAACAGGGGCACATTACGGATGGCCTCAACAAACAGCCACGCACCAGCACTCAATACTCGGAGGCCGGAGAGTCGCATCATGGCTACCACCAAAGCCAGCGTCAGCGCCAGCAACAAAGTCACACCCAACAATTGCAAAGACAGCTTCAAGCCTGCCAGCAGCATGTCGTGGTAGGGGCCGGAAGTGATGAGGGAAAGGTCAAACACGGTTATCAAGATCCAATGTCACAAAGCCTTCCGATCACCAGAAACCTGGCGACAGGAAGGTCTGCGGGATAGCTACATGGCAGGCCGCACCGAGGCGGTAAGCCCATGCCAATCAAGTTGCAGGATCAGCCTTCGATCTTGTCCGAGTCGATCTTGAAGTCACGTTTGGGGAACAGCTTGAGCTTGGAGTCTGGGCCATACCATTTCAGGAACACCTTGTTGGCTTCGCCGGATTTTTCCAGCCCACGCAGCGCGTCATCCACGGCCGCTTTCACGGCGGTCTCACCCTTCTTGATGCCAAAGGCCAAAGGCTCAACATTCAGGTTTTGCGGCAGGATCTGGTAGTCCTTGCTCTTGTCACCCAGCTTGGCAAAGTCGGCCAGCAGGCTGACCTCATCATTGATGTAGGCCGTGCCCTTGCCTTGTTGCAAGGCCTGGAAGGCTTGTTGGGTGGATTCGAAGGTCACGATCTCAGCGGTTGGCACCACCTTCAGCAGGTTCGGGCCCTGGGTGCCGCCCTTGACGGTCAGCGCCTTCTTGCCAGCCAGTTCACTCACGTTTTTAATACCGCTGCTTTTCTTGACCAATACCTTTGAGCCAGTGACAAAGTGAGTCAGCGCAAAATCGACTTGCGACTCACGCTCCTTGTTGTGGGTCAGCGATGCAGCCAACACATCCACGTGGCCTTGCTGCAGTTCCGGAATACGTGCGGCCACAGCCAGTTGCTTGAACACTGGTTTGACACCAAGCGCCTTCGCCACGTCAGTTGCCAAATCAATTTCGTAGCCAATAAATTCACGGGTTTTGGGGTCAACAAAACTGTTGGGTTCATCAATGCCCAGCACGCCAAACACGATCTCACCTTTTTTCTTGATGTCGGCCAATTGGTCGGCGTTGGCGCTGACGCTGGTGAAGGTAATCAACGAGGCCAGCAAGGCCGTCAGGATTGCGGGTAGACGCATAAGAAGTAAGCTCCTAAAAATGAGAGAGGTTGAAAAATACAAGGTTGTTTTGAACTGGTCACCTGGGGACTCGAGGCGCCCAGCACGGCTTGTTCGGGTAACTTTAGCCAGCACCCTGGCGCAAGGGAACGAAGGAATTCGAATAAGCTATTTCAGGAATGCACAACGTGCGGGTACCTGGACATGGCTTCGATGTCGTCTAGCGGAATGTGTTTACGAACATAGCGTCGGCTGGCATCCTGATGTGGCTGGTAGTCCCAGCTGATGGCCTGGCCCTGGTTCTGTGCGGCATCTATCAGCCGTCGGTTGTGCTGGCTGCGCAACACTTGCCTTTGTAGGTCTGCCAAGTCCCAGCGCTCAGCCACTTCCTGGCGCAGCGAGACCAGCCGTGTAGCTTGCGACGGATCGGCCACCAGGTTATGCAGTTCGTCCGGGTCACGGGACAGGTCATACAACTGGTCGGGGTCGGCAGGCGAATGGACAAATTTGTAGGGGCCACGCCGGATCATCACGATCGGCGCCAGCGCACCTTCGCCCAGGTATTCGCCAATCACCGCGTCATGCCCACCTTGTCCCCGCAGATGTGGCAACAGGCTGCGCCCGGCCAGTTGCGGGTCACTCGCCGGTTGGGCGCCGGCGAGTTCCAGCAGCGTCGGCAGAAGATCGACATGCGACACCGACTGCGACACGCGCTTGGCCGCAAATTCTGCTGGCGAGTGAACAATCAGCGGCACCCGGCAGCCACCTTCAAAGAAGTTCATCTTGTACCAAAGGCCACGCTCACCGAGCATCTCGCCATGGTCGGACATCACCACCACAATGGTGTTATCCGCTTGCCCGATGTCCTTGAGGGTTTGCAGAATCAGGCCGAACTGTTCGTCCACATACGCGATGGAACCGTAATAAGCGCGACGGGCACGCTGGATCTGCGTAGCACTCACCGGCTGCTGATCCATGGCGCACATGGCGCGAATACGCGCCGACTGCGGATCGTCTTCAGTCCGCTCCCTCGTCACACGCGGCGTTGGAATGTCCACGCCCTCGAACAGATCCCAGTACTTTTGCGCAATGGCAAACGGGTCATGCGGATGCGTCAACGACACCGTCAGGCAAAACGGCCGAGCGTCGCGTGTGCGCGCCAGGTCAAACAGTTTTTGCCGGGTGACTGCCACTACTTCATCATCAAAATCCAGCTGGTTGGTGCGCACACATGGTCCCGCATCGGTGACCGAACTCATGTTGTGGTACCACTCCAGACGCTTGTGCGGCTGCTGCCAATCTGGCGTCCAGCCAAAGTCTGCCGGGTAAATGTCGGTCGTCAAACGTTCTTCAAATCCGTGCAACTGGTCTGGCCCGCAGAAATGCATTTTGCCGGCCAAGATGGTGTGGTAACCCACCGCCCGCAGGTAGTGGGCCCAGGTGGGTTTGTCGGCCGACAACTCGCAGGCATTGTCAAACGCGCCGATGCTTGACGGCAACTGCCCGGTCATCAGTGCAAAACGCGAGGGTGCACACAGCGGGCTGTTGCAGTAGGCTGAATCAAACACCACCCCTTCTTTGGCCAAGCGGTCAATGTGCGGGGTTTTGCCAGTGACATCACCGTAGGCCGACAAATAGCGCGGGTTGAGCTGATCCGCCATCAGGATCAGGATGTTTTTCTGAGGCATCACACAGCTCCCTGGCGCTGCTTGAAGGCCAGCGCCAGCACGCACAAAATTTCAAAGAGCACATTGGCGGCGTTCTGGGCGGTCAGGCCCGAAGGGTCAAACGGCGGCGACACCTCGACCACATCACCCCCAACAAAATCCAGCCCAGCCAGTTCACGGATCAACCGCTGGGCCTCGACCATGGTCAGGCCACCGGATTCGGGGGTTCCAGTGCCCGGCGCAAACACCGGGTCCAACCCATCCACGTCAAACGACAGATAGGTGGGGCCGCTGCCTGCCACCCGGCGCGCTTCTTCAGCGGCCCAGCGCCAGCCACGGTCGGTGAACTCTTCCATGTAGACCACCCGCATGCCCCTGTCATGGCTGAACTGCCACATGTCAGGGTGGTTCAAGGAGCCGCGAATACCGATTTGGATCACCCGCTTGGGATCCAGCAAACCTTCCTCGACCGCACGGCGAAAAGGCGCACCGTGGTGAAAACGAGAGCCCAGGTAGTCATCTCCGGTGTCGCAGTGGGCATCGATGTGCACCATGCCCAGTGGACGTTCCTTGGCCAGTGCCCGCAGGATCGGCAGGGTCACCGAGTGGTCACCCCCGACCGACAGCGGGACCACGCGGCTCTGATGCACCTTGTCAAAAAAAGCCTGGATTTCCTTGAGGGCGGCGGTCAGCTCATAGGGTTGTTCCAGCCAGGCGTCGCCCAGATCGGCCACCCGTGCCAGATCAAACGGGCCAACACCGCTGGCCTGGTTGTAACGCCGCACCAGGGTGGTCTGCTCGCGCACGGCACGTGGGCCATGGCGGGCACCGGTGCGGTTGGTCACACCGCCGTCGAACGGCACACCAATCACACCAATGTCGACACCGTCCAGTTGGTCCACCAGGGGGGTTCGAAAAAAACTCGCCAGCCCGGAATAACGCGGCCTGAGTTGCGGATTGGCCATCTCCGGATAGCACTGAATGTCTTTGATCATATGGCGGGCGACTGTAAGACCCGCCGTCGCCAGCCACAAACATGATTTCCGAATAAGCAAGCGTGGTTTTGTTCGTTGGCGCCCAGCACATCGGCAACTACTATTTTCTGCCGAGCGTGTGTCATCGCTTTGAACCCCTAGAAGGAATGAAAAACATGAAATTGATGAAAAATCTGCTGGCCTCCGTTGTGGGTGGGCTGATGGTCGTCACGAGCTCACTGGCACTCGCAGCGGACAACAAGGTTGTGGTTGCCTACCAGACCGACGCCCTGCCGTTCCAGGTGGGTATTGCCAATGGCGACTTTGCCAAAACCACCGGCTACCAGATCGATTTCCGCAAATTCAACTCCGGCGCGGACATCTTTGCCGCGATTGCATCGGGTGACGTGCAGGTCGGTTATGTCGGCTCCAGCCCTTATGCCGCAGCCACCTCGCGCGGCCTGGATGTGAAGGCGTTCTACATCACCTCGATCTCTGGCATTGACGAAGCCCTGGTGGTGCGTAACGGCTCGGGCATCAACTCGCTGGCCGACCTCAAGGGCAAAAAGCTGGCCGCCGCACCCGTGTCGACCGATCACTACCAACTGCTGGCTTTGATCAAAAGCCAGGGCCTGACCGAAAAAGACGTGCAGGTGTTCGCCATTCCGCAACCTGAAATCGTCGCCGCTTACAACCGGGGCGACCTGGACGGTGGTTTCGTCTGGGACCCGGCGCTGACTGAGTTGAAGAAAAACGGCAAGGTGCTGGTGACTTCCAAAGACGTGGCCGACAAGGGCGCTCCGACCTTCAGTGCCTGGGTGGCCACCGGTGCTTTTGCCAAGACCAATCCGGAATTTCTGAAGAAGTTTGCCGCTGTCACGGACAAGTATGCGCAATCCTTTGTCACCAACAAAGCGGCCTGGGGACCGGATAGTGACAATGCCAAGACCCTGGCCAAATTCCTCGGCGGCACACCGCAAGATCAGGCCGCTGCGCTGCTGAACCTGTCGCTGTTGCCGCTGCCGGTGCAAAGCACTGAAGCCTGGCTCGGTGGGGGCGAAAACTCAGGCATCGCCAAGATCCTCAAGAACACCGCACTGTTCCTGAAGGAGCAAAAGAAGATTTCTGAGGTGTTGCCCAGCTACGCCGCTTACGTGTCGCCGGTTTATCTGCCTGCCCACAAGTAATCAGTTTTCTTCCTGTCAACGCCGCGTTCACCGGGCCAGTCCTGGCTTCGCGGCGTGTTTGCGATACCAACCGGAAACAACATGCTTCGAATTGACCAGGCCACTGTTTTTTTTGCCGCCCGCGATGGCCGCGCCGTGCAGGCGCTGGACCGGGTGTCGCTTGACATTCCCGAGGGCAGCTTTGTGGTGGCGCTGGGCACCTCGGGCTGCGGCAAGTCCACCCTGCTCAATGCGATGGCGGGCTTTTTGCCCTTGTCTCATGGCAGTATCACGCTGGATGGCCGCCCCATCATCGGGCCGGGTGCCGACCGCGGCGTCGTGTTTCAGAAAGACACCTTGCTGCCCTGGAAATCGGTGCTGGACAACGTGGCTCTGGGCCTGAAATTCGCCGGTATCTCGCGCACCGAGCGCCGTGATAGGGCCATGGAACTGCTGCGACTCGTGGGTCTGCAGGACTTTGCCAATGCAGCGCCCTACGAGTTGTCTGGTGGCATGCGCCAGCGGGTTGGTATTGCCCGGGCGCTGGCACCCGACCCTGCCATTCTGCTGATGGACGAGCCGTTTGGTGCGCTGGACAGCATGACGCGTGAACAGATGCAGGAGTTGCTGGTATCGGTCTGGTCACGCACCGGCAAACGCATTTTTTTCATCACCCATTCGATTGACGAGGCGCTGGTGCTGGGCACGCAGGTGGTGGTGATGTCGCCGCGCCCAGGGCGCATCGTGGCGCGGTTTGACCTGGATTTTGTCCGCACCATCGCCCGTGACGGTGACCCGCGAGCGGTCAAGACATCCGTCGCGTTCACAGGCTTGCGGGAAGACATCCGCGCCATCATCCACCAGTCGGAAGACCAGAAGGAGCTTGTGTCATGACAGACATTGCAGCAGACCCCCTGTTTGTGAACGTGAAACAACCCAGCCAGGACATCCCCAGCCCAGCAAAGCCTGCCGCACACGTGGGTTCACGGCGCGGCGACCGGGCGGAGCAGGACAAACCCGTCGATTTCAGACCCAAACTGGTTGAGATGCGCTCCTTTGGTATCGGCGGCCAGGCCACGGTCAGCATCAGCATCGCCACCGGTGTAGCCATCCTGTTGTTATGGTGGCTCGTCGCCAAAACTGGCTCGGTGCCCCACCTGTTTCTGCCAACTCCAGCCGAGGTGCTGGCCACCGCGACCTCCATCTTCCAGGACGGTTATGCCAACGCCACGCTGTGGGAACATGTGTCGGCCAGCCTGACCCGCATCCTCAGCGCCCTGGCCATTGCGGTTGGCCTGGGTATTCCGGTGGGTCTGCTGATGGGCCTGAACCGCTGGGCCAAAGGCATTCTGGACACGCCCATCGAGTTCTACTGGCCGCTGCCCCCGCTGGCCTACCTGCCGCTGATGATCATCTGGCTGGGCATTGGCGAGACCTCCAAAATTGCCCTGCTGACCCTGGCCATGTTTGCGCCGATTGTGCTGTCGGCGCAGGCCGGTGTGCGCTCGCTGCCGATTGAACGCGTCAACGCCGCGCTGACTTTGGGCGCCAGCCGTTGGCAGCTGTTTTGCGAGGTGGTGCTGCCCTCGGCCCTGCCCGAGATCCTGACCGGCATCCGCATTGCGCTGGGGGTGGGCTGGGGCACGCTGGTGGCGGCCGAGCTGATTGCCTCGACCCGTGGCATTGGTTACATGACGATGTCAGCCTCGCACTTTCTGGCCACCGATGCGGTGTTTGTTGGCATCGGCATCATCGCCGCTTGTGCCTTCAGCTTTTCACTCGCCATGCGGCTGCTGGAGCGTGTGCTGGTGCCCTGGAAAGGCAAGAGCTAAAGCCACTGTCTGCCCGGCCTGCGGTTTGAACACCGCTGCGGCCTGCGTGCCGAGATTTGGCCAGCAGCTGCTGGCCTGCATCCCTTTTTCTTCCCGACCTCCCTTCAAGACACACCACTTCCCCGATGAGCACTCCCACCTCTCCCGCACGCACCGTGGCCACCGGCCCGCAAAAAATGACCCCGTCCGAGGCCTTTGTCGAAACCCTGGTGGCCAATGACGTCACCGACATCTTTGGCATCATGGGCTCAGCCTTCATGGACGCCATGGACATTTTTGAACCCGCTGGCATCAACTTGGTGTCGGTCGTGCATGAACAGGGTGCTGCCCACATGGCCGACGGCTACGCCCGCGTCAGTGGCCGCCACGGTGTGGTAATTGGCCAGAACGGCCCGGGCATCAGCAACTGCGTCACCGCGATTGCCGCCGCGTACTGGGCGCACAGCCCGGTGGTGATCGTCACGCCTGAGACCGGCACCATGGGCATGGGCCTGGGTGGCTTCCAAGAGGCCAACCAGCTGCCGATGTTCCAGGAGTTCACCAAGTATCAGGGCCATGTGAACAACCCCAAACGCATTGCCGAATACACCGCGCGCTGCTTTGACCGCGCCTTGAGCGACCTGGGCCCGACCCAGCTCAACATCCCGCGCGACTACTTCTATGGCGAGATCACCACCGAGATCCCGCAGCCGCAACGGGTGGAGCGTGGCGCCGGGGGTGAGAGCAGCCTGAATGCCGCTGCCGAGCTGCTGGCCAACGCCAAATTCCCGGTGATCCTGGCCGGGGGTGGGGTGGTGCTGGGCAATGCGGTGGAAGAACTCACAGCGCTGGCCGAGCATCTGGGTGCGCCGGTGGCCACCGGCTACCTGCGCAACGACGCCTTTCCGGCCAGCCACCCGCTGTGGGCCGGGCCGCTGGGTTACCAGGGCTCCAAGGCTGCGATGAAGCTGATTGCCCAGGCCGACGTGGTGTTGGCTTTGGGCTCGCGCATGGGACCGTTTGGCACCCTACCGCAACACGGGCTGGACTACTGGCCCAAGAACGCCAAGATCATCCAGGTCGAGGCCGACCACACCAACCTCGGGCTGGTCAAGAAAATCAACGTCGGCATTCACGGTGATGCCCGGGCCACGGCGCAGGCGCTGTTGCAGCGTTTGGAAGGAAAAACACTTGTAGCCCATGCGAATCGGGAGCAACGCGCTACTGTTATTGAAGCAGAGAAGGCCGCCTGGGAACAAGAGCTGGATGCCTGGACCCACGAGCGCGACCCATTTAGCCTGGACATCATTGCCGAGAACGCCAAGGAGCCCACCTTCAACGGCGGCCAGTGGTTGCACCCGCGCCAGGTGCTGCGCGAGCTGGAAAAAGCCATGCCGCCGCGCGTGATGGTGTCCACCGACATCGGCAACATCAACTCGGTGGCCAACAGCTACCTGCGTTTTGAGGAGCCGCGCAGCTTCTTCGCGCCGATGAGTTTTGGCAACTGCGGTTATGCGCTGCCGACCATCATCGGTGCCAAACGTGCGGCACCCGAACGCCCGGCAGTGGCCTATGCGGGGGACGGTGCCTGGGGCATGAGCATGTCCGAGATTTTGACGGCCGTGCGCCACGACATTCCGGTGACGGCGGTGGTGTTCCACAACCGGCAATGGGGCGCCGAGAAGAAGAATCAGGTGGACTTCTACAACCGCCGTTTTGTCGCCGGTGAACTCGACAACCCAAGTTTTGCCGGGATTGCCATCGCCATGGGCGCCGAAGGCGTGGTGGTGGACCGCCTGGAAGACGTCGGGCCCGCGCTCCAAAAAGCCATCGACGCCCAGATGAACCTAGGCAAAACCACGGTGATCGAGATTCTGGTGACCCAGGAGCTGGGTGATCCGTTCCGCCGCGACGCGCTGTCCAAGCCAGTGCGTTTTCTGGACAAGTACAAGGACTACGTGTGAGCGTTTGGCGCACCACGAGCGCAAGGTCTATAAGCCATTTTGGCCCCTAGCCCTCATTTATAGAGGGCCAATAGCTATATTTAACATAGCACCATGACGCCACTTGCCAACGCCTTCGTTTGATTCACCATGCCCCCAGAATTTGACTACATCATCGTGGGTGCAGGCTCCAGCGGCTGCGTGCTGGCGGGCCGTCTGAGTGAAGACCCGGCCACCCGTGTGCTGCTGCTCGAAGCCGGGCCGCCGGACCATTCGCTGTGGTTGCACCTGCCCATCGGTTACGGCAAAACCATGTGGAGCAAGACCTACAACTGGCGTTTTGAAACAACACCCGAACCTGGCATGGCCGGGCGGCGCATCTACTGGCCGCGTGGCAAAACCCTGGGCGGTTGCAGCGCCATCAATGGCCTGATCTACATCCGTGGCCAGCGGCAGGACTACGACCGCTGGGCCAGCATGGGCAACACCGGCTGGAGTTATGCCGATGTGCTGCCTTACTTCATCCGCTCTGAGGGCAACCAGCGCGGAGCCTCTGAGTACCACGGCGCTGACGGGCCACTCCAAGTGAGTGACATCGGCGCCAAACACCCGCTGATCGAGGCTTTCATCCAGGGGGCCAGCGAACTCGGGGTGCCACGCAATGAGGACTTCAACGGGCCTGAGCAGACTGGCGCGGGCTATTTCCAACTCAACACCTTCAGGGGTTGGCGCTGCAGCACCGCTACCGCGTTTCTGAAACCCGCACGCCGACGCCGCAACCTGACGATTCAGACCAACGCCATCAGCACTGGCCTGATCTTCGAGGGCAAGCGGGCCGTGGGTGTGCACTACCGCCAGGACGGGGTGGCCAAGGAGGCTCGCTGCACGATCGAGGTGTTGCTGGCCGCAGGCGCAGTGCAGTCACCGCAGCTTCTGCAGGTCTCAGGAATCGGCCCCAAGGCTTTGCTGGCGCAACACGGCATTGCGCTGATCCATGACGCGCCTGAAGTGGGCGAGAACCTGCAAGACCATTTGCAGATTCGGCTAGGGTTTGAATGCAGCCAGCCGATCACCACCAACGACCAGCTCAACTCATGGGTCGGCAAGCTCAAAATCGGTCTGCAATGGTTGTTGCAGCGCAGCGGCCCGCTCGCAGTGGGCATCAACCAGGGTGGTTGTTTCATGCGTGCCCTGCCCAAAGAGTCGACGACGCCCGACATCCAGTTCCATGTGGCCACGCTGTCCGCCGACATGGCGGGCGGCCAGGTGCATCCGTATTCGGGCTTCACGCTGTCGGTCTGCCAGTTGCGCCCCGAGTCACGTGGTCAGATTCACATCCGTAGTGCCGACCCGCTGGAGGCACCGGATATCTCCCCCAACTACCTGAGCACCGAGTTGGACCAGCGCACCGTGGTGGCTGCGGTCAAGACGGCGCGCGCTGTCGCTGCCAGCAACGCCCTTAGTCCCTTGGTGCACCGCGAGGTCAAACCCGGCCCCGACGTCAACACAGATGCCGATATTCTGGCCTTTTGCCGCCAGCACGGCGCCACCATCTTCCACCCGGTGGGCACCTGCCGCATGGGGGTGGATGTCACTGCGGTGGTGGACCCCCGACTGCGTGTCAACGGTGTTCAGGGCCTGCGCGTGGTGGACTGCTCAGTGATGCCCACCCTGGTGTCGGGCAACACCCATGCGGCAGCGGTGATGCTGGCCGAGAAGGCGGTGGACATGATTCGCGAAGACCATCCAGGCCGACGTTAAACCGCAGCTTGCCAGCTACTGGCCTTGCTACAGTGTGTGCATGCGCCTTTTTCCCGATTGATTGCTGTATGTCCGTGCCCGAATCCATCAACTGGCTGGAAGACGGCTGTCCCTACAGCCCGCGTTTCCAGGACCGTTACCACTCCTGCACCGGTGGCCTGGCGCAGGCTGCGGGTGTTTTTTTGCGGGGGTGTGGATTGCCACAGCGCTGGCATGAGCAGGACCACTTCACCATTCTGGAAACCGGTTTTGGCCTGGGCCAGAACTTTCTGGCCACCTGGGCCGCGTGGTTGGCCGACCCACAGCGCTGCCAGCAATTGCACTTTGTCTCGGTGGAGGCGTATCCGGTGGCTGCGGCTGACTTGGTCCGTGCCGCACAAGCGGCTGAGGCGGGTCTTGGTGAACTGGCCCTGCCGCTGGTGCCGGTTGGACCGCTGGCCGACGAACTGGCGGGTGTTTGGCAAAACCTGTCACCGGGCCAACATCACTTTCAATTTGCCCAGGGCCGGGTGCAATTGACACTGGCTGTGGCTGATGTGGTGCAGGTGTTGCCAGGGCTGGACGTGGTGGCTGACGCGGTGTTCCTGGACGGTTTCAGCCCCGGCATCAACCCCGACATGTGGTCAGCGGCCACGCTGCAGGCGGTGGCAGGCTTGTGCCGCCGCGGAACCACGCTGGCCACCTACACCATCGCACGGCGGGTGCGTGATGGTCTGACACAGGCGGGTTTCGCGGTCAAGAAGTGCCAGGGTTTGCCACCCAAGCGGGACCGGCTGGAGGCTGTTTTTCAGGGTCTGGACAACTCAGCTGCGTCCGCACCCGCGCAGCTCGCACCGCTGAGCGCCTGAAGACAGGCAGGACAACATCGCCCACCGGCAGGTAAGCGCCCGGACTTGGCACAAGCCGTCATTTCAGGCATAAGCAAATGCACAAAAGATACACGCCTGAGCTTGGCTGATTTCCTTCGTTGCGGCTGGGTGCGTCGGTCTCTAGCATGGGCCTTTGCTTGACTCCTGCAGGACACACAATGACCCTATTGACCAGCAATCAGGCCCATCAGGCAGAGCAGGTGCTCAAGGCCCATGGCCTGTCACGCGTGCATATTCACTCGGCTGCGGTGCTGCTCAGCGAGGTGATGCAAAACGACTGCACGACCCAGAGCAATACGCTGCCAGACACGTCACTGGCTGTTCCCTGCGAATCCGTCACTGGCTCGGGACGGCGCAGGCTCTGGGATATGGGCCACAGCGCCGCCTGCCCGGTCACTGGCGTCTGCCTGGACCTTCCCGAGCTGCAGAAGCTGGCGCGCAAATCCGGCCTGTCCGTTGATGGCTGCTCCGACTACGAAGTGCACAGCCTGGTGCTGCAGGCCTGCCGCAGCCGATCTGCCCTGGCCGAACAACTCCAGCGCGAGCTGGACCGCCGTTATGCCCGGCAGATCCAACAGTCCCATCGTTTCAAAACCACTGAGGCCCTGGCTGAAGGCTGGACACACACTAGCCTGGGTTCCGACTGGGCCGGCGATTTCTGGGCGCTGTTGACCCACCCGCACTGCTCTGCCGATCTGGAGAATCAAGTGTTAGGCCAGGTGCACATGCTGCAGCACCAGATGGGTCTGGCAGCGCGGGCTGACATCACCCGGCTCAACGAGGTGTTGGCGCACAACCAGTGTTTGATCCAGGAGTTGGCGGCTGCACGACAACGCTTGCAAGCCCAGGCAGCAGAGCAGGCTGCCACTCTGGACGCCTTGCGGACCGAGTGCAACCAACTTCGAGCCCGCCTGATCCGTGCCGAAGCTGCGCGCAGCCTGGCACCATCTGAAGCCGTGGCTGCTCAGGGTTCAGATATTGCAAGCCTGTCACGGCAGCGTCAGGCCGAGGGCAAACAGCGTCTGGCAGATCACAACGAAAAGTTGTTGATGCGAAAGTTGCGGCGTGAGGCCGAGGCACAGGCCAACGCGGTGCGACCTGGTAAGCCCGACCGCACATCCATAGAAACCGAGGCGGCTAAAGGTGCCACTTTCGACACCAGCCCCCCATCAACTGTGGACCTGACCGACCGCGCCGTGTTGTGTGTCGGTGGTCGCACCCAAGGCATCCCCATCTACCGCCAGGTGATCGAGAACCGTGGTGCACGCTTTATGCACCACGACGGCGGCGAAGAGGACAAGGCCAGCCGCCTGGGCAACCAGCTACAAGCGGCCGATGTGGTGATTTGCCAGGTGGCTTGTATCAGCCACGGCGCCTACTGGCGCGTCAAGGAGCATTGCAAACGCACCGGCAAACCTTGCCTGTTTGTCGAAATGCCCAGCCGCTCTGCGCTGGAGCGGGCTCTGGGTCAGCTGGCGTCGCGCGTGCTGGGCAGCCTGGCCTGAAGGCAGTGACTGATCGCTTACACCAGCCAACCCCTCACTGCGGCACATGAAAGGTGGTTTTCTCGCGCACCTTGACCAGCTCTTCATCTGACCCAAGCTGCGTGACCTCCAGCTGGATCGGCAAGGTCTGCCCGGCCAGGTTGCTGGCGTCGGTGAACGGCAGGCGCACGCTCAGGGGCACGGTGCGGGCCTCAACCGGGCCCAATGCCAGCTCCAGCGGTTCACCCATGGACAAATCGGGGTGACCCAGCACAGTCACCCGGTAACGCTGTACTTCTTCGGTGGCGTTCATGACATGTAAGCGGTAGACGTTTTCCACCGCGCCCCCATTCACCACCCGGGCCATCACACCGCGGTCACGCACCACATCCACCCGCATCGGGCTGCGCAGGGCGACGCTGCTCACAAAGGCCAGCACCGCTGCCAACAGCAAAGCTGCGTAAATCAGCACCCGTTTGCGCAACACCCGCTTGCGCATGGTCGGCTGGTCCCAGCCGTTGGCCAGGCCGTTCTGGGTCGAATAACGGATCAAACCCTTGGGATAATTCATTTGCCCCATGACCGTGTCACACACGTCAATACAGGCGGCACAACCAATGCAGTTGCTTTGCAAACCATCGCGTATGTCGATGCCGGTTGGGCAGACCTGCACACACAAGGTGCAGTCAATGCAGTCGCCCAAGCCCAGCGCCTTGGGGTCGGCGCTGCGCGAACGTGCGCCGCGTGCCTCACCCCGTGTTGTGTCGTAGCCGATAACCAGGGTGTCGCGGTCCATCATCGCACCTTGGAACCGGGCATAGGGGCAGGCGTGTTTGCACATCTGCTCACGCAAATAGCCCGCGTTGACATAGGTGGCCAGGCCATAAAAACCGACCCAGAACAGCTCCCACGAGGTCCAGGCCAGGGTCAGAGCTTGCGCACCCAGGGTCTGGATTGGTGTGAAGTAACCGACAAAGGTGAAACCGGTCCACAGGCTGATCAAGAGCCAAGTCGCCTGTTTGCCGCCCTTGCGGGCCAGCTTTTCAGGTGTCCAGGGCATCGCATCGAGCCGTTTGCGGGCGTGGTGGCTGCCTTCCAGGCGCTGCTCCACCCACAGGAAAATCTCGGTGTAGACCGTTTGCGGGCAGGCGAAACCACACCAGATGCGCCCGGCCACGGCCGTCACAAAAAACAGCAGCAAAGCCGCCAGCATCAACAACACCGCCAGGTAAATCAGGTCTTGCGGGTACAAGGCCAGGCCAAACAAGTAGAAGCGCTGCTGCCCCAAGTCAAACAACACCGCTTGGCGGTCGTTCCAGGACAACCAGGGCAGGCCGTAAAACACCAGCTGGGTCAGCCACACCGCCGCCCAGCGCCAGGCAGCAAACCGGCCGGTGACGGCACGTACATAAATCTTGTTTTTGGCATCCATCACAAACAGGCCACCCTCGGTAGCGCTGTCAGCAACGGGTAGGATGGGAATGATCGTTTTTGACATACGTCAAGGATGCCGCAGACTCATCTGAAATGGTAGATTCAGTTTTTAAGAAAAAAACCATATCAGTTTCCACCATGAAACGCTACGAACACTACGCCCAGGACATCGCCCGGCTGATCAAGGCCCAGACCTTGCGCCCTGGTGACCGGCTGCCGTCGGTGCGCCAGGCCAGCACCAGCCGCCAGATCAGCCCGGCCACGGTGTTTGCCGCCTATTACCTGCTGGAAGCGCAGGGCTTGATCGAGGCGCGTCCCCGCTCGGGCTACTACGTCACGACACAAGCCCAGCCGCTGCAGGCCGAGCCAAGCACCGCGCCGCCCGGTGCAGACGCCACCGCCGTCAACATCAGTGATCTGGTGTTCGAGGTGCTGGAGTCCACCCGCCAGCCCGATGTGGTGCCGCTGGGTTCGGCCTTTCCGAGCCCGGCGCTGTTCCCGCTGGACAAACTGGCGCGTTGCCTGACACCCGCGATGCGGCAATTGGCGCCCGAGCGTCTGGTGGAAGACCTGACCCAGGGCAACGAGCGCCTGCGCCGATGGATCAGCCTGCGGTATGCCAGCCACGGCACCGCAGTGAAGATGGACGAAGTGGTCATCACCAACGGTGCGATGGAGGCCTTGACCTTGTGCCTGCAGGCGGTGACCCAGCCCGGCGACGTGGTGGCGGTGGAGTCGCCCACGTTTTATCTGGCCCTGCAAGCGCTGGAGCGGCTCAAGTTGCGCGCGGTCGAGGTGGCCACCCACCCGCGCGACGGCATCGACTTGGCGTCGCTGGAGGCTGTGTTGCAGGCCCACCCGGTGAAAGCCTGCTGGTTCATGCCGAACTTCCAGAACCCGCTGGGCAGTCTGATGCCCGAACCCCGCAAACAGGCGTTGGTCAAATTGTTGGCAGAGCACCAGGTGCCCTTGATCGAAGACGACGTTTACGGCGAGTTGTACTTTGGCCTGAACCGCCCACCGCCCGCCAAGGCCTACGACCAGCACGGTTTGGTGTTGCACTGCAGTTCATTCTCCAAAAACCTGGCGCCAGGTTATCGGGTGGGCTGGGCTGCCGCTGGCCGATTTGCCAAGCAGGTGCAACGTCTCAAGCTGATGACCACCCTGTCCAGCGCGATTCCTTCGCAGCTGGCGATAGCAGACTACCTGCAAGGCGGCCAGTTTGAGCGCCACTTGCGGCAATTGCGGCTCAGCCTGGCCAAACAACAGGATGTCGCCTTGAAGGTGATTGCAGCGCATTTTCCGGTGGGAACACGGGTCACCCGACCGCAGGGTGGTTACTTTTTGTGGCTGGAATTGCCGCCGCAGGTGGATGCCTTGGTGTTACAGCGTCGGTTGCTGGCCCAACGCATCAGCATCGCGCCCGGTCACCTGTTCTCTGCCGACCAACGCTTTGGTCATTGCCTGCGCCTGAACTACGGCCAACTCGCGGATGCCCGCTTTGAAGACGCCCTCAAACGTGTCGGGCAGGTCGCCTGTGAGTTGTCAGCGCTCGTCCCGGTAGCTGTACCACTGGTACAGGATGCGCTGCCCGAGGCGGCGAAACGGCGCCAGCGCTGGTGAGCGCACCACGCCGAACAGGTTCGGGGCCTGTAGCGGTGCGTTGTAGATGGGCAGCTTGAAGACCTCCTGCCCGGCGTCCTTGCCGGCCACCCGTTCGGCCAGCCGTTTGCCCGCCCAAGTCGAAAAAGCCACGCCATTGCCGCCATAACCCAGGGCATACCAAGTGGTTTGGGCCGGGTCAGGCTGGGTGATGCGCGGCATCATGTCGTGGCTGACATCGACCCAACCCCACCACGAGTAGTCGATGCCAATGCCTGCGAGTGGCGGAAATTTGCGCGCAATGGCGTCGGTGAGCAATTTCAGATGTTTGGGTGCAGAGGCGTTGGCGCCATGGATGGCGCTGCGGCTGCCAATTTGCAAGCGCTTGTCGGGCAACAGACGGTAATAAAAGCGCAAGGTGCGGGTGTCGGTCAGGAAGGTGCGGGTCTGAAAATTCGTCGCCGCTATCTCCGCATCGGTCAAGGGCCGGGTCACCACCGAGTTGGAGAGGATCGGCATGATCTTGTTGGTGAGCTGCGGATGCAATCCCTGCCCGGTGTAACCGCCGGTGCACACGGCCACCCGTTTTGCCCGAACCGTGCCGCCGGGCGTTCGCAGCAACTGTTCGTCGCCCACTGTGGACCAG
The DNA here is from genome assembly GCF_018619435.1 of Rhodoferax sp. U11-2br. GTDB lineage: Bacteria > Pseudomonadota > Gammaproteobacteria > Burkholderiales > Burkholderiaceae_C > Rhodoferax. The sequence goes on from NZ_JAHFZF010000002.1 coordinate 199,933, forward strand.
CTTTGCACTGGACTGGCTGGGTGGAACTTGACGCCGTGCGCGCGCGCCTGGTTGATCAGTCCGTAAGCAAACTTCATGGGATGAATGCCAATGCCCTGCGATTCCAGCATGGCGCCCACCGCATCACGCTCGTCGCAGTAGTCACGATGCAACTCCTCTGCCGTCAACAAACGGGGGTCATAGCCAAACACCTCGCGGCGAACACGGGCTTCGTTGCGCAGGTAGGCCAGTTTCTCGGGCCGGTGTGCCAGATACAGGTGGCCACCAGCGTAGGCGTCGCAGTCAATCTGACGCGTCAGGTCAGAGAAGTTGTCATAGCCGGTACGCACCTCGTGATCGAGTTGTTTGGCCACGTCCAGCCCCCAACGGGTGATCCATTGGGAGCGGGTCAGGCGCCCGGCGGCGTTCTGACCCTGACCGCCGTTGCGACTGGAGCAGCCCCAGACCGTCTGGTTGGCCTCCAGCACCCGCGCCTGGATGCCGTGTTCACGCGCTAGGTAGAGCGCGGTGGCGATGCCGGTCAATCCAGCACCGATGATGATCACCTCGGTCTCTTGGTCAGAAGCAATGGGGCCATCGTCTTGGGGAGGCAGACCGGCGGTGGCAGTCCAATAGGTGGGGGCATGGGCACTGCCGACGCCGGGGCTGGTCGAGACCAGCGGGTCGTAATGCGGATCGTAGGGACTGAGCATGTTTTTCTCGGAAACGGCAAACCCGGCGAATGCTAGCCAGACCTGTAGCAGCAGGGAACGAAGGATTTCGAGGATGCATGTTTGAAAACTGCATAAGCAGGGCAACTGCGGTCGATGCTGAAAATGCTCCTGTTTTGATAATGACTTGTTGAGCATCCACAAGGGCCAGAGGTCAATAAGGCGCCCAACCCGAAGGCAAGTGCCCATTTCGCGTTAACTTATGCGGAATTCTTCGTTGGCATGGCGCGGGTGATGCGGGACAGTTCTTCTTTTCAAGTACCTGTTTCTCGCCGTATGACCTCGCTTCCACTCCCTCTTCGTACCCTGGCCTTGGGCCTGGCTCTGGCGGCGCCGTTGGTGGCCAACGCCACCAATGGCTACTTTTCACACGGTTACGGCGCCAAGTCTCAAGGCATGGCCGGTGTTGGTATTGCGCTGCCGCAGGATGGCCTGGCTGCCGCCACCAACCCCGCGGGCACCGCACTGGTGGGCAACCGATATGACTTCGGGCTGACGGTGTTTGCACCGAAGCGCAGTACAGACATCATTGGCAACGGCTTTGGCGCCGACGCCAGCTACAGCGGCAACGACACCAGCACATTCCTGATCCCGGACTTTGGCTACACCCGCCAGATTAATCCCGACCTGGCGGTCGGTGTGGCGGTGTATGGCAATGGCGGCATGAACACCGACTACGGCCAGAACCCGTATGCCCGTTTTGGCGCCACGGGTTCGGCAGGCGTCAACCTGGAGCAGCTGTTTATTTCTCCTTCGGTGGCCTACAAGGTCAACGACACCCACACCTTTGGCGCCGCGCTGAATGTGGCTTACCAGCGTTTTGAGGCCAAGGGCATCGGCCTTTTTAGTGGCTTTTCAACATCACCAGCGAATGTCAGCGACCAGGGTGTGGAAAGCAGCACCGGTGTGGGTGTGCGACTCGGCTGGATTGGCAAAGTGACGCCGCAATTGACACTGGGCGCCACCTGGTCCTCCAAGATCTCCGGCAAGTTCGACAAGTACAAAGGGCTGTTTGCCGATGGTGGCAGTTTTGATGTGCCCGAGAACTATGGGCTGGGACTGGCGTTTGAGGCCACACCGGCCTGGACCCTGGCCGCTGATGTGCAAACCATTCTTTACAGCAAAGTGAGCGCCGTTGGCAATTCGGCGGCCAGCCTGTTTGCGGGCCAGTCACAACTAGGTGCTGCCAACGGCCCTGGCTTTGGCTGGAAAGATGTGACGGTACTCAAGCTCGGGGTGAGCCACCAACTGCGCTCTGACCTGGTCCTACGGGGTGGCCTGAGTTTTGCCAATCAGCCGGTGCCGCAGTCTGAGACCTTCTTCAACATTCTGGCGCCAGGCGTGATCACCCGGCATGTGACGCTGGGCGCCACCTGGACCAGCCCGAGCGGCGGTGAACTCACCGGATTTTTTGCCCATGGCTTGGGTGAAACGGTCAACGGTTCAGGCTCCATCACACCGGGCAACCCGCCCGGCTTTGGCGGCGGCGAGGCCAATGTGCGCCTGAAGGAAAACATCATCGGCATCGCTTACGGCTGGAAGTTCTGAGCGTCAATTCTGTTACTGCAAACCTCATGAACCATTTCACACCGGTCTCGGCGCTGCTGGGGGGCCTGCTGATTGGCCTGTCAGCGAGCTTGTTGCTGTGGCTCAATGGCCGCATCGCTGGCGTCAGTGGCATCCTGTTCGGGCTGCTGTCGGGCTCTTTGCCTGAGCGTGTCTGGCGTGGCCTGTTTGTGCTGGGGCTGGTGCTTGGCACGGCCGGCTACCTAGCTCTGACCCTCACCTCAGCGCCAGTGCGCCAGGGATTCCCGGTGCCACTGTTGCTGTTGGCGGGTTTGCTCACCGGTTTTGGCACCGCTCGCGCCAATGGCTGCACCAGCGGCCACGGTGTCTGTGGGCTGGCGCGCCTATCGCTGCGTTCACTGGTGGCAACGGTCACGTTTCTGGGGGTGGCCTTGTTCACGACCTATCTGACGCGGCATCTTCTCGAGGTAGGCACATGAGCCGCGCCAAGCCAGTGTTGCAGGGGCTGGTCAGCCTGCTTGCGGGCACGGTGTTTGGTGTGGGGCTGGCAGTCGCCCAAATGATCGATCCAAATAAGGTGCTGGGGTTTCTGGACGTGGCAGGTGCGTGGGATGCCAGCCTGCTGTTGGTGCTGGGTGGCGCGGTTACGCTGACGGCCATCCTGTTTCGACTGGTGCTGCGGCGCGCCACACCGGTGTTGGACGACCACTTTCATCTGCCGACAACCTCGGTGATTGATGCACGCCTGCTTACCGGTGCGGCACTGTTTGGCGTGGGCTGGGGTGTCGCTGGCTACTGCCCCGGACCGGCTGTGGCCTCCTTGGGTTTTGCCAACCCCGAAGCGATGTGGCTGCTGCCCGCCATACTGCTCGGGGCCGGCCTGCAACGCTGGCTTGACCAGCGGCATCGAGACCAGCACACAGCGACCAAACCACCCACCTCATCAGATGAATTGGTAATGAAGAACTAAGAAAACTGTTGTTTGTGTTTTGACTGACTGTCTTTAGAGTCCCAAGCACTGCCTGTAGCCACCAAGTTCAGGTGATTTGAACCACTCCGACAACCCGTCAATACAAGGATAAAACCCATGAGTCATGTCATCGAAGCCACCCCTCTGAACGAAGAATTAAATGCAGTGCGAAAGGTCGCCCTGGCCACTGCCCTGCCTTACGCCGGAGGGGTCCCGCCCAAGTTGGCCTGGGCCCTGGTGGAAGCCGGTGAGGCGGTGCTGGTGGATGTGCGCACCACCGAAGAGCGCAAGTTTGTTGGCCACGTGCCAGGCAGCCTGCATGTGGCCTGGGCCAGTGGCACCGCCTTGACTCGCAACCCGCGGTTTGTGCGCGAGCTGGAGGCCAAGGCACCCAAGGATGCCACCATTTTGTTGTTGTGCCGCAGCGGCAAACGCTCAGACCTGGCCGCCGAGGCCGCCGCCAAAGCAGGATTCACCAACGTCTTCAACGTGCTCGAAGGTTTTGAAGGCGAGATCGACGAACAACGGCACCGTGGCCGTCTGGGCGGCTGGCGCGCCCACGACCTGCCCTGGGTCCAGGATTAACCAACCACCACGAAGGACAAACCATGAGCAACTTCTTTGCAGACAACTCTCTGTCGATCGGCCGCACACCGCTGATCAAGCTCAACCGGGTGACCGATGGCGCAGGCGCCACCGTGCTGGCCAAGATCGAAGGCCGTAACCCGGCCTACTCGGTCAAATGCCGCATCGGCGCCGCCCTGGTCTGGGACGCCGAAAAGAAGGGTCTGCTCAGGCCCGGCAAGGAAATTGTGGAACCGACCAGCGGCAACACCGGCATTGCGCTGGCGTTTGTGGCGGCGGCACGCGGCATCCCGATCACCCTGACCATGCCCGACACCATGAGCATCGAGCGGCGCAAACTGCTGCTGGCCTATGGCGCCAAACTGGTGCTTACCGAAGGTGCCAAGGGCATGAAGGGGGCGATTGCCAAGGCCGAAGAAATTGCCGCGAGCGACCCCAAATACGTGTTGCTGCAGCAGTTCAAGAACCCGGCCAACCCGGCCATCCACGAAGCCACCACCGGCCCGGAGATCTGGGAAGACACCCATGGTCAGATCGACATCCTGGTCTCTGGCGTGGGCACGGGCGGCACCATCACCGGCATTTCGCGCTACATCAAAAAAACCCAAGGTAAACCCATCACCTCGGTGGCAGTGGAGCCGACCGCCAGCCCGGTGTTGACACAAGCCCGTGCGGGTGACGAGATCAAACCCGGCCCGCACAAGATCCAGGGCATTGGTGCTGGTTTTGTGCCCGATGTGCTGGACTTGTCCTTGGTGGATGCCATTGAGCAGGTCAGCAACGAGGAAGCCGTGTTGTTTGCCCGCCGCCTGGCGCGTGAAGAAGGCATTCTGTCGGGTATCTCTTGTGGTGCCGCAACGGCAGTGGCGGTGCGCTTGGCCAAGAAGCCCGAGAACGCTGGTAAGACGATTGTGGTTGTTCTGCCTGACTCCGGTGAGCGTTATTTGAGCTCGATCCTGTTTGAGGGGCTGTTTGATGCCGCAGGTCTGGCGACAGAAGCCACCGCAGTGTCCGCACCTACAGCACCTAGCCCTGTTGCGGTGGCTGTATGAGCGTTGTTGCCCTGCGACCAGGCGAGTTCCGCCCGCCGGTGTTCGAGCTGAAACAGGTCGTCGCAGAGCTGGCCGACGTGCGCCAACGCTGGCGCGCATCACAAAAACGCTCCACCGAGCCTGGTGGGCGCGAGTTGCCCTCGCGCGATGCACTGGCGCAGATCATTGACGGACTACGCGGCGTGTTGTTTCCGATGCGCCTGGGTCCAGCCGACTTGCGCCAGGAGAGTGAAGACTTCTTTGTGGGCCACACGCTTGACAGTGTGTTGCACGCGCTGTTGGCGCAGGTGCGGCTGGAACTGCATTACGCGGTGCGGCACCAACCGTACCAGGATGCGCTGGGTATGGAGACCGATGCGGTGAAGCTGGTGCAGGATTTTTCACTGGCCTTGCCCAAAATCCGCAGTCTGCTCGACGCCGATGTGTTGGCCGCTTTTGATGGTGACCCGGCGGCGCGCAGTGTGGACGAGGTGCTGCTGTGTTACCCGGGTATTCTGGCCATGATCCACCACCGGCTGGCGCATCAGCTCTACGTGTTGGGGGTGCCGCTGTTGGCGCGTATCGTGGCCGAGCTGGCGCATGCACAAACCGGCATCGACATTCACCCGGGCGCCACGATTGGTTCGGGCCTGTTCATCGACCACGGCACCGGTGTCGTGATTGGCGAGACGGCGATCCTTGGTGAACGGGTGCGGATTTACCAGGCAGTGACCCTGGGCGCCAAGAGTTTCCCAACCGATGCGGCCGGCAAACCTATCAAGGGCCAGAACCGCCACCCGATTGTCGAAGACGAAGTCATCATTTACGCGGGCGCCACGGTGTTGGGCCGCGTCACCATCGGGCGCGGTGCCAGCATTGGCGGCAACGTCTGGGTGACCCATGACGTACCGGCTGGCGCGGTGATCACCCAGGCACGTGCACAACACGAGGCCGTTGGCGGGTAAATGACACAGATCGTCAGCAGTTTTGGCGTTACGGTGCGCCAGCTCCGCGAAGCCCAGGGTTGGTCGCAGGAGGTGCTGGCCGAGCGTGCCAACCTGAACCGCTCCTACATCGGCGAACTCGAACGCGGCCAGGCCATTCCGTCGCTGCTGACCCTGCAGAAACTGAGTCAGGCCCTGGGCTTGAGTCTGGCCAATCTGCTGGCCCATACCGAGCGTATCGCCCAGACACACGCCGTCAAAGGCATCGAATTGACGTCTATAGCATGTTGATGGATGGCTGCAGACTCCCGACACTTTGCCCCATACCCGTTTTTCTTTTTTCACTTCACGGAGTCTTTCATGACCAAAAACCAAGTCCACACCACGCTGGGCGACAATGCCGCACGGCAGCTGGCCAACGCCACCAAAACCACGGCGCAACTCTCGACCATTTCGCCACGCTGGCTGACGCACTTGCTGCAATGGGTGCCGGTGGAAGCGGGCATCTTCCGCCTCAACACCGTCAAGGACCCGGAATCGATCAAGGTGACATGCACCGCGCGCCAGACTGAGAATCAGTTGCCGCGCACCTTTGTCAATTACGACGAAAAACCACGCGAATTCTTCCTGAACGCGGTCAGCACAATTCTGGACGTGCACACCCGCATTTCCGACCTGTACAGCAGCCCGCACGACCAGATCAAGGAACAACTGCGCCTGACCATCGAGACGATCAAAGAAAACCAGGAAAGTGAACTGATCAACAACCCGGATTACGGCCTGCTGTCGCAAGTCACCGATGACCAACGCATCTTCCCTTTGAGTGGCGCGCCCACCCCGGACGACCTCGACGAACTGCTGACCAAGGTCTGGAAAGAACCGGCCTTCTTCCTGGCACACCCGCTGGCGATTGCCGCCTTTGGCCGTGAAGCCACACGCCGTGGCACCCCGCCGCCGACCGTCAGCCTGTTTGGTTCGCAGTTCATCACCTGGCGCGGTATTCCGCTGATCCCGTCCAACAAGATTCCAGTGGCCGATGGCAAGAGCAAGATCTTGCTGTTGCGTGTGGGTGACAAGCGCCAGGGTGTGATCGGCCTGTTCCAGCCGGGTCTGCCAGGTGAACAAAGCCCAGGACTGTCGGTGCGTTTCATGGGCATCAACGATCAGGCGATTTCGAGCTACCTGATTTCCCTGTATTGCTCGCTGGCCGTGCTGACACCGGACGCGCTGGCGGTGCTGGACGATGTGGAAGTCGGCAAGTACCACGACTACGCCGACACCTACAAATAAGCGCCCGTCATGACGACCGCTTTCTCCCCCCCAACAGGGGCCCAGCCAGGCACGGCGCCGCCGTTCGACCCGGCTTTACTGGCCAGCATGGCGTCTGCCCTGTTTGGCGCGCTGCCAGGTGAGCAGGCCAGGGCGCCGGGCGTGCAGGCGCCGGTGAATCTGGCACCTGCGGGTTCACCCCTGGTGAGCCCGGCCGGTTTCGGCCCCGGTGTACCAGGGACACCCATTCCACAGGGACAAGTGCCCGGCACCAACCTGGTTCCGGCCTCACCGACACCGGTGCTGTCTCTGGCGCACCGCGCTCCTTCGCTATTACCCCATGCCCAGGCGGGCAATGGGCTGCCCGACACCGTGGTCACCCAGCTGCCAGCGTACGAGCCCCGTTTTGGCAGTGGTGTGCTGGGTGTGCGCGAAGCCTCAGGTGCATCTGCGTCTGAAGCCTCTCGCCATTCGGCAGCGGCCAGCGCGTCGCCGTTTTACTTTGTCAGCGACAGTTTTGGCCATCCGTCAGCGGGTGGACTGCCAGCCAATGCGCCGGTGGCAGACTACTTTGCCGAGACACCGTCGCTGCCAGCGTCTGCGACAGCACTCAGTAACGCACCCGCAGCAGCACCGGCCACCACCCCAACAGCGGCTGGGGTGATCAGCTCTGAGCCCAAATACTATTTTGTGGACTCGGTTGTCTTGCCAAATGGGTATGTCACCCCTGCCAAACCTGCACCAGGCGCTACTATTCCTGCAGCAGGCTCGGGGCAACATCCCCCGTTTGACGTGAATGCCATCCGGCGCGATTTCCCGATTCTGCAGGAGCGCGTGAATGGTCGGCAGCTGGTGTGGTTTGACAACGCTGCTACCACTCAGAAACCTCAGTCGGTGATTGATCGTCTGGCGCATTTCTACGCGCATGAGAACTCCAACATCCACCGCGCTGCCCACGAACTGGCAGCTCGGGCTACCGATGCTTATGAGAGCGCACGCGAAAAGTTGCGCGCCTTCATCAACGCGCCCGATGTGAACGAGGTGATTTTTGTGCGCGGCACCACCGAAGCGATCAACCTGGTGGCCAAGAGCTGGGGCGGGCAACATGTGGGTGAGGGTGACGAGATCATCGTCAGCCACTTGGAGCACCACGCCAACATCGTGCCGTGGCAGCAACTCGCATCAAGCAAAGGAGCCAAGCTGCGTGTGATCCCGGTGGATGACTCTGGACAAGTGCTACTTGATGAGTATGCGAAGCTGCTCAACGACCGCACCAAAATCGTGGCGGTCACCCAGGTGTCGAACGCGCTGGGTACGGTGGTACCGGTGAAGGAGATCGTGGCTTTGGCGCACCGCGCCGGTGCTGTGGCCCTGGTGGATGGCGCCCAATCGGTGTCGCACATGCGGGTGGATGTGCAGGACATTGGTGCTGACTTCTTTGTGTTCTCCGGACACAAGGTGTTTGGCCCAACCGGCATTGGTGCGCTGTGGGGCAAACGCTCAGTGCTCGAAAACATGCCACCTTGGCAAGGTGGTGGCAACATGATCGCCGACGTGACGTTCGAGAAAACCGTGTTCCAGCCGATTCCCAACAAGTTTGAGGCGGGCACCGGCAACATCGCCGACGCCGTGGGTCTGGGGGCCGCCATTGACTATGTCAACCGGGTCGGCATCGAGAACATCGGTCGTTACGAGCACGAACTACTGGTCTACGGCATGCAACAACTGGGCGCCATTCCGGGCGTACGCCTGGTTGGCACCGCAGCCGACAAGGCCAGCGTGATGTCGTTTGTGCTGGCGGGCTACAGCACCGCCGAGGTTGGCAAGGCGCTCAACGAGGAAGGCATCGCAGTACGAACTGGTCACCACTGTGCCCAGCCGATTCTGCGGCGCATGGGGCTGGAGACCACGGTACGGCCCTCTCTGGCGTTCTACAACACCTTTGACGAGGTGGACCGGCTGGTGGCGGTGGTGCGCCAGCTGGCGGCAGCGCGACCCCACTGAACCACTGACATCGCGATGGGGGGTGCTCGCACCGGGTGCGGCACCCCTTTTTTTGACCGTCAGTGGTTCATGCCGGGCATGCTGCCCATGTCATGCACCGCAGCTGGCGCCTGATGCATCAGCAGCGTCGGGTCCAGCATGCCAAAAATCATGGCCACGTGTGCCACCACCAGGAAGATGGCGACAAAGGTAGCATGTAACTTGAGCTTGCCCTCCTCTGTGCGTCCTTTGCCGATCAGCCCCAGGTCAAGCAAGGCCAGGCCCAGCAGCGGCACGATGCCCGACAGATAAAACCCCACCGCGATGACATCTGCCGCACCACGCCAGCCACCCGAGGTGGTCAGCGGGATCACGGCGGTGGCGATCAGGTAGACAAACACCCCACAAAAATACACACCGCCCACAATGCTGGCGCTGCGATTGATCTGGCGCACACCGCCGTGGAATTGGCGAGAGAAAAGGATGTACAGCTCGGTGATGGCCACGGTTTCGGCCAGGATGACCGGGATGGCCATAAAAAGGATCAGGTTCCAGGGCTGGTTTTGCGCCAGCAACTCCATGTAATGCGTCATAGACACGATGAATTCTCCAAATGTGAACGAGTGAAACGACCGCCCTGCAGCATGCAAGGGGGTCACAGCAAGAACAGGAGAATCAGACGCGAGGGGGTTTGAGTTCGGGCGCGGCAACTTGGCTGGCCATCGGCTCAGCAGTCCAGTTCGGCAGGGCCATGGCGCTTGAGATCGCCACAACGCAGCTCAGAGGTCTGGCCAAACCCACACACAGGCAGGCACACACCGCACAGCTGGTGCAACTGAAACAGTCGGAGGTTTCAGTGTTGCAGGGCGCCTGAGCGTCAGCTGAACCAGCCACTGCCTGCAAGTCCGCCACGGGTATCGCAGCCGGGTGGTGTGCCGCCGCAGAAACGTTGGTTGATGGCATTTGCTCACACGCCCGAGCTGGCGCCGCCACCAGCACAAACAGGGTGACAAAGACAAAGAACAGTCTGGTGCAAAACGACATGCGGGCGGTGTTCAGAAGGAGCGTTCATTGTAGGAGGACGCTGCCAAAGAGCGGCCGACCAGACGTTTGATATGTCGGAATGCAGATAAGCAAATAGAAATTAAGTCGTTTGTGTTTGAACTGAGCCACACCACAATGCGGCCTTGTTTCGTTCTTAACCTTCATCAAGCACCGCACATCATGGTCCCGATCGTCATCGTCCCTGGCTGGCAAGACTCGCCACCCGGCCACTGGCAAAGCCTCTGGGCAGCGCAGTTGCCGGGTGCGGTGCGGGTGCAGCAGGACGACTGGCTCACGCCGTCGCGTGAAGCCTGGGTGGCGTCGATCAGCCGCACCATCCTGGCGCAAGACCGCCCCGTGGTGGTTGCGGCGCACAGCCTGGGCTGCATCGCCATCACCCATTTGCCGCCTGAGGTGGCTGCCCACATCCAGGGCGCCCTGTTGGTGGCCCCGGCCGACCCCGAGCGTCGTGGTGTGTTGGCCGACTTTGCACCGGTGCCTTACCAGCGCCTGCCTTACAGCAGCATCATTGTGGCCAGCAACACCGACCCGTTCTGCCCGGTGCGCACCGCTGGTGCTTATGCCCGTGCCTGGGGCAGTGAATTTGTTCGGCTGCAAAATGCCGGCCACATCAACCTGGACGCGGGCTTTGGCCCCTGGCCACTGGGGCTGGCGCTGCTGCAGTCACTGATCATCGAGGCCGACAGCCAGACACCGCCGGTGGCTGTAGCCGCCTGATACCTATCGCAAGCCTTTTGACATCACCTCTTTTTCTGCCAAGGATATCCATGAAATTTAAGCAAAATATCACTCTAGCCCTTGCCGCCATTGGGCTGACAGCTACAACTTTTGTGTCTGCACAGACCACCTTGTTGAACGCATCCTACGATGTGGCGCGCGAGTTCTACAAGGACTACAACACCGCTTTTGTCGCCAACTACAAAAAGACCACCGGCAAGGACGTCAAGATCGACCAGTCGCATGGTGGCTCCAGCGCCCAGGCGCGGGCGGTGAATGACGGGCTTGACGCGGACGTGGTCACCATGAACACCACCACCGACGTGGATTTCCTGGCCAGCAGCGGCATCGTGGCCAAGGACTGGGCCAAACGTTTCCCGCACAACGCGGCCCCCACCTCCTCAACCATGCTGTTTTTGACACGCAACGGCAACCCCAAAGGCATCAAGGATTGGAACGATCTGGTCAAACCCGATGTGAAGGTGATTGTGGTCAACCCCAAAACCGGTGGCAACGGCCGCATGGCCTACCTGGCCGCCTGGGGTTATGTGCGCAAAACCGGCGGCACCGATGCCCAGGCCTTTGACTTTGTGAGCAAGCTGTTCAAAAACGTACCGGTGCTGGCCAAAGGCGGGCGTGATGCGACCACGATCTTTTTGCAACGCAATATTGGTGACGTGTTGATCACCTTCGAGTCAGAAGTGGTGTCAGTGGACCGCGAGTTCGGCGTAGGTAAGGTCGATGCGGTTCACCCCTCGGTCAGCATCATTGCTGAGAACCCGGTGGCGGTGGTTGAGCGCACCGTGGCCAAGAAGGGTACGGCTGAGCTGGCCAAGGCCTATCTGGATTACCTGTATTCCGATGAAGCCCAGGAAATTGCCGCCAAACACGGCATCCGCCCAAGCAACCCCAAGATCCTGGCCAAGTACAGCAGCACCTTCAAGCCGATCCAGCTGTTTGCGGTGAGTGACTACTTTGGCTCGTTGACCGAAGCGCAAAAAGTGCACTTCAACGACGGCGGCCAGTTCGACAAGCTCTACACCGTCAAGTAAACCGCCTTTTCTGATCTGTGCCACTGGTCAGTCCGCGCAAAGTGCGGTCTGGCCGGGCAAGCCTGGCTTACATGGCGGCGGGCAGGATCAGCATGCACTGGACACTCCATGACCACCGCAACCATACCCATCTCGCCCCAAGCGCTGGCCGGACCGGGCAAGCGCTCGGCCAGACGCGTGCTGCCGGGCTTCAACCTGACGCTGGGCTACACGCTGTTTTACCTGAGCCTGATTGTGCTGATCCCGCTGTCAGCCTTGTTGTTCAAGACTTTCACCCTGACTTGGGCCGAGTTCTGGACCGCAGTGGCCAGCCCGCGTGTGCTGGCTTCGTACCGGCTGACCTTTGGTGCCTCGTTTCTGGCAGCGCTGTTCAACGTCTTTGCCGGACTGCTGCTGGCCTGGGTGCTGGTGCGTTACGACTTTTGGGGCAAAAAGATCATCGATGCGCTGGTGGATCTGCCTTTTGCACTGCCCACGGCCGTGGCGGGCATCTCGCTGACCGCCCTGCTGGCGGGTAATGGCTGGGTCGGGCAGTACCTGGAGCCACTGGGCATCCAGCTGGCGTTCAACCCCAACGGGGTGGTCATTGCGCTGATTTTTATCAGCCTGCCGTTTGTGGTGCGCACGGTGCAGCCGGTGCTGGAAGATGCTGAGAAAGAGCTGGAAGAAGCCGCCACTTGCCTCGGTGCCTCACGTTTGCAGACCTTTCGTTATGTGATTTTTCCGGGCATTGCCCCCGCGTTGTTGACCGGTTTTGCCATGGCCTTTGCGCGTGCGGTGGGTGAATACGGCTCGGTGATTTTTATCGCCGGCAACATGCCCATGGTGTCCGAGATCACCCCGCTGATCATCATCGGCAAACTCGAGCAATACGACTACGCCGGTGCCACTGCGGTGGCCACGGTGATGCTGGGTATCTCCTTTGTGCTGTTGCTGGTCATCAACGGCCTGCAGAGTTGGCAGCGCCGCCGCGCCGGAGGCAAGACATGAGCACGCGCACTTTGCGCCGTGCGGATGCCGGCACCACCGAGCCCACCTGGGTGCGCTGGTCACTGATCACGCTGGCCCTGAGTTTTGTCTTTTTGTTCCTGCTGCTGCCGCTGGCGGCGGTGTTCACCGAAGCCTTGCGCAAAGGCCTGCCCGCCGCGCTGGAAGCGTTGCGCGAACCCGATGCCTGGAGCGCCATCCGCCTGACCCTGCTCACCGCCGCCGTGGCGGTGCCACTGAACCTGGTGTTTGGTGTGGCGGCTGCCTGGGCGGTGGCCAAGTACGAGTTCAAGGGCAAGGCGTTTTTGACCACCTTGATCGACCTGCCGTTTTCTGTGTCACCGGTGGTGGCAGGGCTGATCTATGTGCTGATGTTTGGCGCACAGGGTTGGATTGGCCCCTGGCTGGCCGAGCACAACATCAAGATCGTGTTTGCTGTGCCCGGCATCATCCTGGCCACGGTGTTTGTCACCTTCCCGTTCATTGCGCGTGAGCTGATTCCGCTGATGCAGGCGCAGGGCACAGACGAGGAACAGGCAGCCATTGTGCTGGGCGCCACCGGTTGGCAAACCTTTTGGCATGTGACGCTGCCCAACATCAAGTGGGGCTTGGTCTACGGTGTGATCCTGTGTAACGCACGCGCCATGGGTGAGTTTGGTGCGGTGTCGGTGGTCTCGGGCCACATCCGTGGCCAGACCAACACGCTGCCCTTGCATGTGGAGATTTTGTACAACGAGTACCAGTCTGTGGCTGCTTTTGCCGTCGCGTCCCTGTTGGCCTTGCTTGCATTGCTCACTTTATTGATCAAGTCGGTGGTCGAGTGGCAGTTTGAGCGTGACCAGAGAGCCGCCGCCGATTTGCCGCCTGAGCGTCCCAGCACATGACGCACACCCCAGGCTTCGCGCACTTCGTGTCGCTACGCCACCCCCTTGCAGGGGCAACACCTGAGGCCCGGCAGAGCCGGTTCCACGGTGTTCCTGATCGCCCCATAGCTCACACTCACATTGCTTTTTTAGAGAATCACCATGAGCATTGAAATCCGCAACGTCAGCAAAGACTTTGGTAACTTTCACGCCCTGCGTGATGTGTCCCTTGAGATCAACTCCGGCGAACTGGTCGCGCTGCTAGGGCCATCCGGTTGCGGCAAGACCACGCTGTTGCGCATCATTGCTGGGCTGGAAACGGCCGACCGGGGCCATATCCTGTTCAACGGCAACGACACCACAGACAAACATGTGCGCGAGCGCAACGTTGGTTTTGTGTTCCAGCATTACGCGTTATTTCGCCACATGAGTGTGTTCGACAACGTGGCTTTTGGCCTGCGCATGAAGCCCAAGGCGGTTCGCCCCTCAGAGGCTGTGATCAAGGACAAGGTGCACGAACTGCTGGGCCTGGTGCAGCTTGACTGGCTGGCCGACCGTTACCCGTCCCAGCTGTCGGGTGGGCAACGCCAGCGGATTGCCCTGGCGCGTGCGCTGGCCGTGGAGCCGCAGGTGCTGCTGCTCGACGAGCCCTTTGGTGCGCTCGATGCCAAGGTGCGCAAAGAATTGCGCCGCTGGTTGCGCCGCCTGCATGACGACCTGCATGTGACCAGCATTTTTGTCACCCACGACCAGGAAGAGGCGCTGGAAGTGGCGGACCGGGTGGTTTTGATGAACAGCGGCCAGGTCGAGCAGATTGGCTCGCCGCAAGAGGTCTGGGACCACCCGGCAAGCCCGTTTGTCTACGGATTTTTGGGCGATGTGAACCTGTTCCATGGCCGCGCCCACGAGGGTGAGATGCTGATTGGTGAAGACCAGCAGGGTCTGCGCCTGGTCACCCCCGAGCACAGTGCGGTGCAGGACAGCAAGGCATTTGCCTATGTCCGCCCGCATGATCTGGAGGTGTTGCCCTATGTGAGCAGCCCGGACGCGGCTCAGCCATCACGCGGTATTGTGGCCAAGTTGACACGCGCCATGGTGGTTGGCCCCACAGCCCGACTGGAGCTGGTGCCGGCTGATGCCACCGCTGCCGGCAGTGGCGACATCATCGAAGCCCATATCCCGGCCCAGCTCTACCGCGACCAGGGTTTTCAGGAAGGTGACACGGTGCTGTTGACACCGCGCCGGGCACGGGTGTTTGTGGCCGAGGGTGAGGGTATTTAACGGCGCCAGGCCGCCACACGCGCCACCAGGGCCGCCACGGCCGGGTCGGCCAGCGGGCTAGCAGCGGGGTCTGCCAATGCCGCGCGTACCAGACGCTCCAGGGTGTGAGCTTGTGGCGTGATCGTGCCAAAAAAGTGGGGCGCAGCACCCCGGCTCAGCAGCAGGGTGGGGAAGTTCTCGACATCCAGCGGGTCCAGCACCTCGGACTCGTCTTCGATGTCGAGCCAGAGAAACTGGGTGTGCGGGTGATCCGCCTGCACACTGGCCTGCACCTGGGTGAAGGTGCTGCGGTATTGTTCACAGACGTTGCACCAGGCGGCACACAGGCACACCACCAGCAGCGCATCGGGGGAAGGGGAAGTTGTTGACATCAGTTCAGAATGGTCCAGATCACATCAGGGCTGGGGTGCCGCCAATAGCGCCGTGACCCGGGTGGCGACCGCGTCAAACTCTTCAGCTGGCACGGGCCGTGAAAAATAGTAACCCTGTGCATAGTGGCAGCCCATGCGTTGCAGCGCCGTCAAATGGCTTTGTAACTCCACCCCTTCGGCGACGATGTCCAGGCCCAGGCTGCGGCCCATGGCGATGATGGCGCCCACCAGGGTGTGTTCGTTGCTGCCGTCTTGCATGTCACGCACAAAGGACTTGTCGACCTTCAAGGTGTCCACCGGAAACAGTTTGAGGTAAGACAGTGAGGAGTAACCGGTGCCAAAGTCATCCAGGTAGACCTTGAACCCCAGTTCATGCACCGCATTGAGCCAGCCCAGCGACTTCTCGATGTCGTGCAGCATCACGCCTTCGGTGATCTCCAGCGCCAGTTTCGAAGGTGAAATGCCATAACGCCTCGCCATCTCCTGCAGCTTGGCTGGCGGCAGCCCGTCCGGGATCTGCCTGCCGGAAACATTGAGCGACAAGCTGTAGTCCAAGCCCTGGTTTTGCCAGGTGGCCAGTTGCTGGCAGGCCACCTCCAGCATCAGCAGGCCCATCTCGACCACCAAGCCGGTTTTTTCGGCCAGCGGGATGAAACTGTCGGGCATGACCAGCCCACGGGTCGGGTGCCGCCAACGGATCAGAGCCTCGGCACCACACAGTCGCTGTGTGACCAGATCAATCACCGGCTGGTAAAACAGCACAAATTCATGGTTGCGGATGGCACTGCGCAGGTCACTTTCCATGTGCCGGCGTTGTTCTGCGGCTTCGGTCAGCAGCGGGTTGAAGAACACATGGCTGTCGCCGCCCGCCGATTTGGCGCTGTCCATGGCCAGCTCCGCCTGGCGCAGCAGCGATGGCACATCAAAGCCGTCACTCGGGAACAAGGCCACGCCAATGCTGGCATGCAGGCTGATCGGAGAACCATCCACAAAATAGGGCTGGCGGATCGCCTGCACGATGCGGCTGACAATGCGGTCAACGGCTTCACCCTGGGTGATGTGGTTCAAGATGATGCCGAAATTGTCTGCACTCAGACGGGCCAGGGTGTCGTCACTGTTGACACATGCCGACAGTCGGCGGGTGGTGGCCTGCAGGATTGCATCCCCAGCGGGTAGCCCCATGCCTTCGTTGATGCGCCGGAACTCATCCAGGTTCACCAGCAAGAGCGCAAAGCCGCCTTTTTTAGACGCAGCATAGTCCTGCACATAGGCGTGCAGACGGTCTTGCAAACCCTGACGGTTGGCCAGTCCGGTGAGCAGGTCGGTGATGGCCAGTTGCCGGGCAGAGGCTTCCGACTCCTTGAGGTGGCTGACGTCGTGCATCACACCTTGCAGCAGCTTGTCACCCACGCAGCGCAGCACCATATTGATCCAGCTGCGCCCACTGCCAGGCATCTGCACCTGCAGGTCCTGGGTCACCGCATTGTTCTGGCGTAACGCGCTTTGCAGCAGCCCGTCCATCTGGTCCGGGCTGTGCCAGGGCAGCTGTTTGATGTTGAGTGCGGGCAACATCCCATGTGAAGACTGCTGGCTGATGCCAAACAGTCTCGCAAAAGCCGGATTCCAGGACGACAAGTCACCGTGGTCATCCATGAGGAACAGGCCCGACTCCGCGTTGTCAAAAATGGTGTGGAATTTCTTTTCGTCGATTTCCCCCTGCAAACGCAGCTCGCGTTCGGTCGCCAGGGCGCCGGTCAGGCGATCCGACAGGGCGTTGATGTCCACCACCAGCTGGCCGATTTCGGTGCTGCCATGCCTGGCCGGTATGGCGAGGCGCTCACCGGCCGTGGGGTCCATCCGGTGCAGGCGGTCCGACATGGCCTGGATCGGGCGTACGATGAACAACAGCATCATCAGCACCACCGCAAAGGTCACCATGCCCAGTTGCCAGCTGAGCTGAATTGCCGCGAGCCAAACCTCTTCACTGATGCGGGCGTTGATCACCTTGGGATCGGGGGTCAGCACAATCCGGCCAACCAGTTTTTGCTTGTCAAAGGGGGAGTAGATCAGGCGTTTGAGTGAGGGGCCGCTGGTGCTGCCGGTGGATGGTCCACGGCGTTTGTCCGCCAGCAACTCTTCTTCAGTCGAGATGCTGACCGCCAGCACATCGGAGTTGTTCAACAACCCCTGTGCCAGCTCGTAGGCCAGCGTCTGGTCCTTGACAAAACACGCCACCGCCAGGGTGCTCTCCATGGTGTCAAGCAGCTCGGCCAGACGTGTCTGTGACGCCAGATGGGCACGTTGGCTGGTGGCATGGGCGGTGTAGGCCACGGCAATCAGGCCGGCCAGCAAGGACGTGGCGATCACCGCCAAGGTCGAGCGCACCAACAATCCGCGCAGACGCCAAGCCGCCGTCAGTGCGCGTGGGGGCTGCCTCATCGAGGGAATTCCATCACGATACGAAAACGCCGGTCGACCTGGCTGCGATCAATGTAGGCAATGCCGCCCGGCTGGTCCGCCAACAAAAGCATCACCTCATTGGCATTGGCTGCCTGCAGCGGTGGTGAGGTTTTGCCTGAAAACAGCAGGCGTGCCCAGTAGGCGCTGATCTCATTGGGTTCTTTGTTGACCAGCTTGCGGTAAAACTCGGTACGCAAGGCCGTGTTTTCAGGCTGATCAATGGGCACGGCTGTGCCACCTGAGGGCAGTCTGCGATAACGCCCCAAGAAAATATTGACAACATCGTCCTGGCCAAGCCGGGTGATGGTGCTGGCGGTATTCACCACCACTACTGGTTCCGCGCAGCCAACCGCGCCCAGACCCAACAGCGCTACGAATAAGGTCAGTCGCCAGATCTTCATGGCGGGTCAGAACACAAAATCCAGCGTCAGGCTGAAGATGGTCATGCGGCCATCCCAGTCAGACTGGACGCTTTTGAACGGGAATTTGGAGATTGGCTGGCCATGCACCCAGTCCACCTGTGCCTTGAGTGCCAGATTTTTTTGCACATCCCAGCGGCCTCCCAAGGTGTAGGTGTGCTGGTTGGTAACGCTCTGCGCTACCAGCAAGGAGGTCAGCGAATTGACGCCTGGCACCACGCTGGAGGGAAGTTCTTCCAGATCGGAAAAACTTCGTGACACGCCCAGGTAAGGTGTTACCGCACCCAAGCGGTAGGCAGCCAGTGCATAAGCGGCTTTGGTGTCGGCATAGGCTGCACCGTCATGCTTGATCTGATTCAACATCAGCTGGACGTTCAGTGGCCCCTGGTCATACACCAGCCCAAGCGAGTTGAAATTTGTCTGGCTATCTGCCATGGCCATTTGCGGCACCAAGGACAGATAGGAGACACCCCGCAGGGGATCGCCAATGGACCGCAACAAGGCGTCGACCGGCATTTCATGGTTGAAGCGCACCTGGACATGGCTCAAGCGAACCTGCCAGGGGCCAACGCTGTAATCCAGGTTTCCACCCATCAAGGTGGAGCCATGCAGGTCCCACAGGATGCCGGGTGCATAGGGCGTTTTCTCCGGGGACTGCCCCCAGAAAACTTTGCCCGTGAGCAAGCCCGACGCCACCGGCAGGGTGGCACTCAGGTCCACACCATCGATGTAGGAGAACACCAGCGAACCGTAAAAATCGGGCGCAGGTCGCACGCTGATGTTGGAGTAACCCACCAACCGGGAGTCGCCTAGCATGTAGAACTCGGTGCCCAGGCGACCGGCGCGCAAGGAAAGGTCGGAGGAAAAATCGTGTCGCAAAAACGCCCAGGTGAGTTCTGGCCGGTAACTTGAATCGGCATGGTAGCGGGTCACCGCTTGCACCACAGCTTCGGTACTGGGGCTGAACTGGACATTGGCCTGCAGGCCCAGAAGGCTGTCGACCTTGCTGGTCCAGCGTGTGCCCGCGCCATTGGGTTGCGACAGATCACGCACAAACTGGGCGCTGTCGGTGTCTGCGCGGGTGGCACCCAGGGTGCCAAAACCATGCAGGCTGATGCTGGGCCAATCAGGCGCAGCCAGCCCATCCTGCGCCCAGACCCCGCCCGGACAACTCAGACTCAGAAAGACCGATGCGCTGACGCCAAGCCGTTGCCAAAGTGGCCAAGGCTTGTTTGCGCGATAAGGATGAGCGATGTGCATGCTGATAGACCAACCCCGATGCCGACACCCCTCTACAACAAGGGCAGTGATGGCAAAAAGAGTGTACCGAAATTGAACAGCAATCGGGCCAAGAATTGACCCAGTTGCACACCCCTAATCTGGTCTACCCAACACGCATCTGCACCAGAAAACCCCAAGCGGGCCGGGTGCCTCGGGCACCCGTGGTGCGAAAGACCCTCAGTCGCCGAAAGCAATGCCCAGGTCACGCCCGGTTTGCAGGGAGTCACAGTCCATCGGCACGTTGCGGATGTGGCCAGCCACTTCTTCCAGCGTCACGTAGTCCACACCGTTGACGCCGAGAGACACCATCACGCCGGTTTGGCCCGCATCCAGCGCCCGCACCGCTGCGGCACCAAAACGCAGAGCTGCCAGCCGGTCAAACGCGGTGGGGCTGCCGCCGCGCAACAGGTGACCCAGCACCACCACACGGGTGTCCTTGCCGGTGCTCCGACCCAAAGCCTCGGCAACGTTCTCACCAATGCCGCCCAGACGCTCGGCGCGACCGGCCTCGGCCGGCGCCAGCAGTTCACGTTTGCCGTCCTTGGCCAGTGCACCTTCGGCCACCACCACGATGGAATACAGGTGGCCATCGGCCTCGCGTTCCAGCAGCTTGGCTGTGACCTGGTCCAGGTCAAACGGGATCTCTGGAATCAGAATCGCGTGGGCGTTGCCCGCAATACCGGCGTGCAGGGCAATCCAGCCGGCGTAACGGCCCATCACCTCGACCACCATCACACGCTGGTGGCTCTCAGCGGTGCTGTGCAGGCGGTCGATACATTCCGTGGCAAAACCCACGGCGGTGTCAAAACCGAAGGTGGTGTATGTTTTATCCAGGTCGTTGTCAATGGTTTTGGGCACACCCACCACACGCAGCCCCTTGCGGTGCAGCGCATCGGCAATGGTCAGGGAGCCGTCCCCTCCGATGGACACCAGCGCGTCGATCTCGTGGGTGGCGAAGTAAGTCAGCAACTCATCGGAGCGGTCGATCTCACGCACCGTGCCGTCGGGCATGTTCACTGGAAAATGCAGCGGGTTGCCCTTGTTGGTGGTGCCCAGAATCGTGCCACCCAGGTGGCCGATACCCCGCACCTTGTCACGGGTCAGGCGGTAGACGCCGCCTTCGGGGTAACGCTCGGGGAACATGATGCCGTTGAACCCGTCGCGAATGCCATAACACTGCCAGCCCATGTTGTCGGCGGCGATCACCACCGATTGAATCACGGCGTTCAGGCCGGGGGCGTCACCGCCGCCTGTGCAGACGGCAATACGTTTGATAGGTTTAGTCATGCGAAGGGTCCTCAGTTAAATTTGATCTTTGGTCCAGTGCCTGAATTGTGCCGCAAGCCCTCGGCCATTTGTACCCCGCCAGTTACATTCGTAAAACAACTTGATATCAATAAAGATAGCTACTCACCCTTTATTAATAAGGGATAGAGGCCATTTTGTCACTTTATTCACTGAGAACCCATAGGCTGCAGGCGGCCCAGCTTGTGCGCCAACTCAATCGCTGAACTCACACCCATCTTCTCGAAAATGTTGGCGCGGTGAAATTCCACCGTGCGCGCCGTGATGCCCAGGTGCTCGGCAATGGTCTTGTTGTAGTGGCCGCGGATCAGCTCGTCAAGCACCTCACGTTCGCGTGGGCTCAAGACCGCCAGCGCCTGGCGCAGGCGTTTGGCCTCAGCATCATCGTCCTGCACCGCGCTGGCGGCCACCAGCGCCTGTGCCACCCGGTCGACCAGTTCGTTGTCCTGGAACGGCTTTTCCAGAAAGTCCCAGGCACCGTTCTTCACCGCCGCCACCGCCATGCTGACATCGCCGTGGCCAGTCAGAAACAGCACCGGCCAGGGACAGCGCAGCAGCTTGAGCTGCTCAAAGGTGGCCAGGCCCGACAAGGGTGCCATGCGCAGGTCCATCAAGACCACCGAGGCCGCCCAGTCGCCGGTGCGTTGACGCAACGCGTCGAGAAAAGGCGCCCCACCGTCCCAGGTGGTGGGTGCATAACCACGCGAGTCAAACAGCCAGGCCAGTCCGTCGCGGACGTCCGGGTCGTCATCAACAATGTGCAATCCAGGTCGTTTCATGCTGTTCCTTCACGCAACTGCGCCAGCCCTTGGGCCAGCGGCAGGTAGACGGTAAAACGGGCGCCGCCCAGCACCGGGTCGCGCCCGACCTCCAGGCGGCCGTGGTGGGCCTCGACGATGGAGCGGCAGATCGCCAGCCCCATGCCCATGCCACCTTGTTTGTGGCTGACAAAGGCGTTGAAGATGCTCGACAGCGCTTCGTCGCTGACCCCCGGCCCGGTGTCGGACACCGACAGGGCGACCAGACCGAGCACACTGTCCTGGCGCAAATCGATCCACACCTGG
The DNA here is from genome assembly GCF_018619435.1 of Rhodoferax sp. U11-2br. Classification (GTDB taxonomy): domain Bacteria; phylum Pseudomonadota; class Gammaproteobacteria; order Burkholderiales; family Burkholderiaceae_C; genus Rhodoferax. The sequence continues at coordinate 221,817 of NZ_JAHFZF010000002.1, forward strand.
GCCGGGCTGCTGCCGTGTGGTGCCCAGTCCTGCGCGTTGCCCACCAGGTTGTTGACCAGATGCTCCAGCAGCAGCTCATCGGCCTCCACCCACATCGGCTGCGCTGGAGCCAGCCACTGCGCGGGCATGCCGTCGCCATCGCTGCGCGCCGCCAGCACACGGGTCAGACACGCCACCAAATCAAGCCGTTGGCGCACCAGTTCACGACGCCGGGCAAAGTCATTGACACGCCGGATGATGCCACCCGCCCGGTCCGCCAGCCGCGCCATGCGCTGCACCACCGGTAGCAGTTCGGTCAGGGTGATGTTGCCGTCGGCCAGGCGGTTGAGCAGGCCATTGGCAAAACTGCTGAGGGCACCCAGCGGCTGGTTGAGCTCATGCGCCAGCGTCGAGGCCACCTCGCCCACCGCAATCAGGCGGCCCGAGGCCTCCAATTTTTCCTGCTGCTGGGCGGCCATGCGCTGGGCACGCTTGCGCTCGCTGATGTCCAGCACCGAGCTCATCCAGCCGATCTGCTCACCGTCGGCGGTTGTCAGCGGTGATTCGTGGATCAACACATCGATCAGGTGACCATCGCGGTGGGCAAACTGCACCTCAACCCCGTTGCCCGAGGTGCCGCGCGCGATGATGCCCTCGTGTACCTGGACCAGAAAATCATGCTGATCGGGTGGCCAGTACGGGAATGGCATCTTCAAACCCAGCAACTCGCTGGCGCTGAAGCCAACCAGGCGTGTGAAAGCCTCATTGACATACAAGATGTGGCCCTGCAGGTCCCAGGCGCGCAGACCCGTGGTGACCGAGTTTTCCATCGCGGTACGCAGCGCCACCTGGGCCTGCAGCAGGGCCTGCACCTGGCGGCGTTTGACAAAGTCACGCCGCAGCGCAAACAGGGCCACCAGCATGCCCAGCAGAAACAGCAGTGCCACCAGGAAGAAGATGCGAGGCACGGTGGTTGGCTCGGCCTGGGTGCGATCGACCTGGACAAACAGGTCGGTGCCCGGCAGGTTCAGCGCCACACGGTAGCCGGAGCGGCTGGCTGAGGTGTCATCCACGATCAGACGCACCTGGTGGTCTTGCGAAAACCAGGTCGGCACCAGCGCGGCCAGTGCGCGCTCCAGCGACACCGCCGCCAGGTAGTTGCCGACAAACTGGCCGCGGTCAAAAAACGGTACCGCCAGCCACACCACATCGGTCGGAGAGCCGTCGGCGCGCAGCATCACGCCGGCAAAAGCGGCGCGGCGCAAACCTTCGGTGGTGGCCTGCATGGTCTGCTGGGCCTGGGCGTTGGCCGGGTGGGCCACAGCGTCGGTGAACCAGCGCGCGGGCCCGCCCGTGGCTGCCACAGACTGACCGACAGCGATCCAGCCGCGGTCCAGCAACACCCCCGGCTCCAGCGACAACAAACCCCCTTTGGGCACCGGTGCTGGCGTTACGCTGGCGGTCGGGCTGGCCGCTTGGCGCGCCAGCGCAAGCAGGTCATCTTCCAGGCGGCGAAAGTGGAACTGCACACTTTGCTCCAGCCACTGCGCGTCCGCTGCACGGCGCCGGGCCGACTCTTCGGCCTCAAAATTGTTCAGATACAGCAGCAGCGTGACCACCGAACCCAGCAGCAGCGCCAGCAGCCCGAGCAGCCACCACACCGCCCTTCGGTTGCGCCCAGGCTGGCGCGATACCGACTGCTGTAGCAGGGCAAAGTCCAGGGCATGGTCAGCGACGGGGGGGGCAGAACGTGGCATGTGCCTGCGCATAATAGCCATCATGCCCAGCTTTTCTTACCCCCTTCTTGCCAGGCGCCGCCACTGGCTGGGGGCGCTGGCCACCGGCCTGCTGGCACCGGTGGCGGGCCTGAGTAACACACGTGCGCCCATCACCCTGCGTTTCTCCCATGTGGTGACCGAAGACACGCCCAAGGGTCGGGCCGCCAGCCGCTTCAAGGCGCTGGTGGAGGCGCGCTCGGGCGGACGCATCACGGTGCAGGTTTTTCCGGATGGCCAACTCTACGGTGACCATGACGAGATGCAGGCGCTGCAACTCGGGGCGGTGGACATGGTGGCGCCCTCGCTGTCCAAGTTCGGACGCATTGGCCTGCCTGAGTTTGAGCTGTTTGACTTGCCGTTTCTCTTTGAGGACCTATCGGACGTGCGACGCGTCACCCTGGGTGCGCTGGGCCAGCGCCTGTTCAATGGCTTAAAACGCCAGGGCCTGGTGGGGCTGGGGTTTTTTGACAACGGCTTCAAACAGATGAGTGCCAACCGGCCCCTGCTGGCACCGGCCGATTTTGTGGGCCTGCGCATGCGGGTGCAGGCCTCGCGGGTGATTGCCGACCAGATGCGGGCCCTGGGCGCACGCCCGGTGACACTGGCTTTCAGCGAAACCCGCCGCGCCTTGGCTACTGGCGTGGTGGACGGCACCGAAAACCCGGCCTCCAACTTCTGGACACAAGGCATGCACCAGGTGCAAAGTGACCTGAGCCTGACCAACCATGGTTACCTGGGTTATGCGGTGGTTACCAATCAGCGTTTCTGGGAACACCTGCAAGTGGGTGACCGCCAGCTGATCAACCAGGCCCTGCAGGAGGCTCTGGATGACGCACGCCAGATTGCCGACGCCCAGAACAACGCCGCCCTGGCGGCACTACGCCAGTCCAACACCACCCGCATCCACAGCCTGAGCCCCAGCCAGCGCGCGCGCTTGCAACAGGCCGTGCAGCCGGTGCACCAGGCCCTGGCGCGGCGCATCGGGCCCGACTGGTTCCAGGCGCTGCAAGACGCGTTGGCGCAGCCCAGCGCCTGAGCGCCAGCAACTTAGGGGTTTTCCCTAGCTGTTGAAGGCCACAGTTGTGGCGCTTGAGTGCAACCAGTACGCTCACGTCTGCTCGAAAAAATCCATCCCTTACAACAGGAGACAAACATGAAACTCAAAGCCATCCTCGCCGCTGCCTTGCTCGCTGTCGGCATGAGCGTCAGCGCCCAGACCATCATCAAATTCAGCCACGTGGTGGCGGCTGACACCCCCAAGGGCAAAGCCTCGGTCTTTTTCGCCCAGAGGGCGGCTGAGCTGACCAAGGGCAAGGTCAAGGTGGAGGTGTATGCCAACAGCGCTTTGTACAAAGACAAGGAAGAGATGGAGGCGCTGCAGATTGGTTCGGTGCAGATGCTGGCGCCGTCGCTGGCCAAATTTGGCCCGCTGGGTGTCAAAGAGTTCGAGGCCTTTGACCTGCCTTTCATTTTTGATGACACGGCCGACCTGCACAAGGTCACCCAAGGACCGGTGGGCGCAGCGCTGCTGGCCAAGCTGGAACCCCGGGGCATCAAGGGCCTGGCTTACTGGGACAACGGTTTCAAGTCGTTCTCGGCCAACACACCTCTGAAGGCCGTGGCTGACTACAAGGGCAAAAAATTCCGCATCCAGTCCTCCAAGGTGCTGGAAGAAGAGATCCGTGCCATTGGTGGTATTGCCCAGGTGATGGCCTTCTCGGAGGTCTACCAGGCCCTGCAGACCGGCGTGGTGGATGGCACCGAGAACCCGATCTCCAACTTCTACACCCAGAAGATGCATGAGGTGCAAAAACACCTGAGCCTGACCAACCACGGTTACCTGGGCTACGCGGTGATCGTCAACAAGAAGTTCTGGGACGGTTTGCCCGCCGATGTGCGCGGCGAGCTGGAACAAGCCATGAAAGAAGCCACGGTCTACGCCAACAAGATTGCCCAGGAAGAAAACGACATGTCGCTGGATGGTGTCAAGAAGAGCGGCAAGACCACGGTCTATGTGCCGACCAAGGACGAACGCCTGGCCCTGAAAAAAGCCATGGCACCGGTACACACCAAGATGGCAGATCGTGTTGGCAAGGAGACCCTGCAACAGATCTACCAAGCCACCGGCTTTGACCCCAGCACGCTCTGAGTTGATCTGTTGTTCATCCCGATAAAGACGTTTCTGCCGTGTTTGCTCCCATGAAACTCCTCGATCACCTGGAAGAATGGCTGGTGACCTTCTTGATGGCCGGCGCCACGTTGATCATCTTTGTGGCGGTGCTGCACCGTTATGCTGCGGGGCTGGCCATACCGGGCCTGCAGGACTGGTTGTTGTCGATCAGCATGAGCTGGGCGCAAGAGCTGACCATCATCATGTTTGTCTGGATGGCCAAGTTCGGCGCCGCCTACGGTGTGCGCACCGGCATCCACGTCGGTGTGGATGTGCTGATCAACCGGCTGAGCAAGCCCACACGTGGCAAATTTGTCATGTTTGGCCTGTCTGCCGGCGCCTTGTTCACCGCCATTGTGGCGGTGCTGGGCACACGTTTTGTCTGGGAGAACGGCGCCCACTACGACATCTACACCTGGCTCGGGCTGACACTCACCGATGTACCTGAAGGCCCGACCACCCCCGACCTGGAGTGGCCGACCTGGATGGTCTACAGCGCCATCCCTCTGGGCACCAGCCTGATGTGTTTTCGTTTCCTGCAGGTGCTGGTCACCTTTGCCAAGACCGGCGAGTTGCCACACCATGACCATGGTCATGTCGATGGTCTGGAAGAGGACGAACCCATTGCCGTGGACGCCAACCCGTATGCCATGAGCGACAACCTGCACCCGCGTGACCTGCATCACCGTCCGGACGGTAGCTTGCACGCCGCCAGCCAAAAAGCCCGCGAAGAGGGCCAACGCAAATGAACGCTGCCATCATTTTTATCCTGCTGCTGGCGCTGATGCTCACCGGCATGCCGATCTCGATCTCGCTCGGCCTGACCGTGCTGACCTTCTTGTTTGGCTTTACCGAAGTGCCGCTGGAGTCGGTGGCGCTCAAGCTGTTCACCGGTATCGAGAAGTTCGAGATCATGGCGATCCCGTTTTTCATCCTGGCGGGCAACTTCCTGACCCACGGCGGTGTGGCGCGGCGCATGATCAACTTTGCCTCCAGCATGGTCGGGCACTGGTACGGCGGCCTGGGGCTGTCGGGGGTGCTGGGCTGTGCCCTGTTTGCCGCGGTGTCGGGTTCGAGCCCGGCCACCGTGGTGGCGATTGGCTCGATCCTGCTGCCAGCCATGGTCAAGGCCGGGTTCCCGAAAAGCTTTGGTGCCGGTGTCATCACCACCTCGGGCGCGTTGGGCATCCTGATTCCGCCGTCCATCGTGATGGTGATGTATTCGGTGGCCACCAACACCTCGGTCGGTGCCCTGTTCATGGCCGGTGTGGTGCCCGGGCTGGCGCTGGCCGGTGTGCTGGGGGGCGTGACTTGGTACCGTGCCCGCAAATACAACTACCCACGCCTGGCCAAGGCCAGCTGGGGTGAACGCTGGCGCACCTTCAAGGCCTCGGTCTGGGGTCTGCTGCTCATCGTGATTGTGATGGGCGGTATCTACAGCGGCATGTTCACGCCCACGGAAGCGGCGGCCATCAGCGCGGTGTATGCGTTTATCGTGGCGGTGTTTATCTACAAGGACATGGGCCTGAAAGACGTGTCCAAGGTGCTGCTGAACTCGGCCAACATGTCGGCCATGTTGCTCTACATCATCACCAACGCGGTGTTGTTCAGCTTCATCATGACCAACGAAAACATCCCGCAGGCCTTGGCCGACTGGATGCTGGGCAACGGCCTGGGCATGGTCACCTTCCTACTGGCGGTGAACGTGATCCTGCTGCTGGCGGGCAACTTCATGGAGCCGTCCAGCATCGTGCTGATCTTCGCGCCGATCCTGTTCCCGGTGGCAATGAAGCTGGGCATTGACCCGGTGCACTTTGGCATCATCATGGTGGTGAACATGGAGGTTGGCATGTGCCACCCGCCGGTGGGCCTGAACCTGTACGTGGCCTCGGGCATCACCAAGATGGGCATCACCGAGCTGACGGTGGCGGTGTGGCCGTGGCTGCTGTCCATGCTGGCCTTCCTGGGCCTGGTGACTTACTGGCCTGCGATGTCGACCTGGTTCCCGCGTATGCTGGGCATGATGTAGCACCACCTGCCACTCACAAAAAAGCCCGGAACCTCCGGGCTTTTTTTATGTCAAATTGGCCTCTAGCCCTTTATTCATAAGGGCATATAGCTACCTAATTCGCAGCATCATTGGTCGGTCACATATGGGTTGGTGCGGCGTTCGCGGCCAAAGCTGCTCTCGGGTCCATGGCCGGGAATGAACACGGTGTCGTCCCCCATCGGCCACAAGCGGTTTTTGATGCTGGCAATCAGCGTGGCGTGATCCCCCTGCGGAAAGTCAGTGCGGCCAATCGAGCCCGCAAACAACACATCACCGACAAACGCACGTTTGGCCTCGGGTGAGTAAAACACCACATGCCCCGGCGTGTGCCCCGGGCAATGCCGCACCTGCAGCGTGCAGTTGCCCACGGTGACGGTGTCACCATCGTGCAGCCAGCGCGTCGGCGTGAACAGCTGGGCCGGTGGAAAACCAAACATTTGGCTTTGTTTGGGCAGGCCGTCGATCCAGAACTGATCCCCCTCACCCGGGCCGATGATCGGCAAACCCAGGCGCTGCGCCAGCTCACCTGCAGCGCCCGCGTGGTCGATGTGCGCATGCGTGAGCCAGATCTGGCCCAGCGTCAAGCCCAGGCGCTTGACTTCAGCCAGGATCACATCGAGATCACCACCCGGGTCAATCACCGCAGCCTGTTGCGTCTGGTCACACCAGACCAGGGAACAGTTTTGATCAAACGCGGTGACGGGAATGGTGAGGTACTGGAACATGGTTAAAAAAAAGTGGCTGAGAACAAAGGGTTCGTTTTCTCTGAGTATGCCTCTGATCACACTCATCGCGCCTTGTGCATCCGGGCACTCACCATTGACCCTTTGTCATCAGCCTGTGTTTGAGGAATGACGCCGTCAATGAGCCACAAGTCGCATCGCATATGATGCGAGTAATTCGCATTTACATGTTTCCTTGCGCGCCCCTCATGCACATCCACTATTACCGAGAACTGCTGAACTTTTGTGCCCAGGCACTCAAGGACCGCGACGCTGCGGCTGATGTGGTGCAGGAAACTTACGCACGCGTGATCGCACTCAGCCGCTCACAGATCGTGACCGAACCACGTGCGCTGCTCTATCGCGTGGCGCGCAACCTGCTGACAGACCAGCACAGGCGCGATACCTTGCGTCTGCACGACAGCCTGGACGCGCTGAGCGAACAGGAGCATCCGCACGCGCCGCAGATGTGCCAGCCGGAGCAGGCGCTGGACGCTCGCCAACAAGCCCTAGCCATGCTCGACGTCATCAACAAGTTGCCCAAGCGCTGCCGTGAAGCTTTTATGCTGAACCGATTCGACGGCCTGTCGCACCAGGAAATTGCCGACCAGATGGGCATCTCGCGCAACATGGTGGCGCAACACGTCATCCGGGCGGTCCTGGCCTGCAAGGCATGTGATGCGCAAATGCAGGGCAACCACAACGGCAAGCTCTAGACCCCATTGGATGCTGCAAAAGGCTGGCACACTCGTGCTTGACGTGTGGCTTGTGGACGGTGACATCCACTGATGCCACGCTCATGCGTCTACTCTTTGAACAGCCTGCATCACGACCCATGCCCCACCGTCCTACTCCGCCTTCTTCGCCCCATCGCCTGCATACGGACGAAGCGGACGAACACTCGGCGTTCATGGCGCAACAGGACCCGCTGGACGCGGCAGCGGCCGACTGGCTGGTCCGCCGCCAGGATGGACTCACACCGGAGGAGGAGAGGCAGTTCCAGCTTTGGCTGGCGGCCGATGACCGCCATGCCCAAGCCTTCCAGCAGTTTGAGCGGCTTTGGCAGCGACTGCCCACCACGTCGGCACTGCCCCCGGCACCCGTCAAGCAGAAGGTGGCTCAAAGCCGCTGGCGTTTTGGCGAGACACTGAACGCGTGGCTGCCCCAGCTTTCGGCCGCAGCCATCGCCTTCGCGATGGTCAGTGGGGGTTGGTGGGGCTGGGAGCAGTGGCGTGATACGCCCACTTTCACAGAAAGCTACGCCACCGTGCGAGGCCAACAGAAAAAAATCCGCCTACCTGACGGCAGCCAACTGTGGCTGGACACGACCACCCGTGCTGAGGTCACGTACTACCGTGATCGGCGAGAAGTCAAGCTGCCCGAAGGCCAGGCACAGTTTGCTGTCCAGCCAGACCCTGACCACCCATTCACCGTTTTGGCCGGTGCGGTTCGTGTGACTGTTGTTGGTACACGCTTCTCGGTGCGCAACACCCGCTCTGGTTTGCACGAAGGCGATGTGGGTGTGGTAGTGGAGCAGGGCCATGTGCGCGTGGCGACCAGCAGCAAGGCCCCTGCCAGCGCGCACCAGTCCAGCATGGCCGACCTCACGGCCGGGCAATCGCTTGTGGCTAACGCCATGAACGGGCTCGGCCCGGTGCAACAAGAGGGCACGGTTCAAGCCGCTCTGTGGCGTGAGGGTCGCGTCAACTTTGACAACACGCCGCTGGCCGTCGCCTTGGCCGAATTCGCTCGTTACAGCGATGTTCGCCTGCTGGTTCGTGACCCGCAGGTTGCGGCGTTGCGTATCAGCGGCAGCTTCGACCTGCGCCGACTTGACGCCTTTGAGCGGGCGTTGCCACAGGTGTTGCCGGTCCGACTGCACAACGCAGACGGCGTGACCGAGATCGTTGCCAGCCGGATCTGAAGCATGGCGCCAGTGTGAGGCTGCACACAACGCAAAATATTTCACGTCGGACCTCAACACGCAGGCACTTGCTGCGTCTCCAAAGCAGAACCTCATTTTTCTGCTTCTGGAGCTTTACCCACATGGTGCACCCCCATTTTCGCCCCGCCCCTGTCGCCCTGGCCATGGCCTTGGCACTTGCCAGCCTGACTGGCACCGCTGTTGCCCAGTCTGCGGCACCCGCACCGATCGTCAGCCTCTCGCTCTCGGCGCAGCCCTTGGGTAGTGCGCTCAACCAACTTGCCCGCCAAGCCCGGCTGCAATTGCTGGTCAACCCCGCACTGGTGGACGGCAAACAGGCGCCAGCGGTACTGGGCAACCTGACGGTGCGCCAGGCACTGGGCCAATTGCTGGCTGGCAGTGGTTTGGTGGCGGACGTGAAAGGTGCGGAGGTCGTGGTTCGCCGTGATGTGCCACCGTCCGGTAGCGATGCCACTCTGGCGCCTGTGACCGTCACTTCACAAGCTGTCGGCCTGGCCACCAGCCTCAAGAGCAAAACCTCCTCTGGCGCATTGGGTAGTCGCAGTGTGTTGGATACGCCGTTCTCCATCAGCTCGGTCGGCAGCGACGAGTTGGAGGAGCGGCTGGTCACCACCACCGAGCAGGCCTTGCGCTACGACGCTTCCACACAGCTAACCGGTGGTGAATACGGCCAAAGTGCCTCGTTCAGTGTGCGCGGTCTGGGTCTGGACAGCAGCAACGGCTTCAAGGTCGACGGCCTGCCTGTGGCCAGCTGGGGCAACACCATGCCGATGGAGCCGTTTGAGCGGGTTGATCTGCTCAAAGGCTTGAGCGGCTTCATGTATGGCTTCGGTGCGCCCGGCGGCACCGTCAACTATGTTCTCAAGCGACCAACCGAGGAAACCCAAGCCAGTGTGGCCGTGGGCTACAAGTCTGGTTCACTCTGGTCTGAACACCTGGACATGGGGGGGCGCTTCGGCGAGGACAAACGATTCGGCTACCGGTTTAACCTGGCCCATGAAGAAGGCGACACCTATGTCAATCGCGGCAAGCTGGACCGGACAACGGTCTCGCTGGCCATGGACGCACGCCTCACCAACGACCTCACGGCGACGTTCGACGTGTTGTATTCAAAACGCCGGTCCAGCGGCAACAACTTCTGGGGTGTTGACCTGAGTGCGCTGCAAGCCATGCCGACGCCGGTCGACCCGACACTGGCCACTCAGCCAGAGGGTAGCTACTACAACACCGTTGACCGCATTGCCACCGCTGGCCTGCAGTGGCGTTTCGCGCCCGACTGGAACGCCAATTTCTCCTGGCGCACCACGCGCCGGGACATCGACTACAACTACAGCACACTGTATGTGAACAACCTCAACGGCAACTACACCGCCGACCGAGGCGACTACCGCTTCGGTTCAGACTACGATGTGCTGCAAGCGATGGTCCAAGGTAAGTTGCACACCAGCGGTATCGATCATGACCTGACCTTTGGTGTAGCGCGCCAGGAACTCACCACTCACTCAGACAGCGCGTCAAGCTACACCGCCAACATTGGCTCTGGCAACATCTACACCGACTCAACTCTCGCCATCACCGGCAGTGCGGCAGATCATCCGCTTTATAAGAGCAGCGTCATCACACAAACGGCATTGTTTGCCAGTGACACGCTGTCGTTCAACGACAAGTGGTCGCTGATCCTGGGCGCACGTTACACCAAGTTCGACCAGGTCAGCCTCAACCAGGCGGGTACCACAACAAAGCGTTATGAGCGCAACCCGCTCACGCCTACCGTCGCGCTGCTGTTCAAACCCAGCACCGACACCACGCTCTATGTGAGCGCTGTCGAGTCGCTGGAACAAGGTGGGACCGCCGGTGTGACAACCGCCAATGCGTATGAAGTGATGGGCCCGATCACGAGTCGGCAATACGAAGTGGGTTACAAAATCGAACACGGCAACTGGAGCGGCTCCGCCGCACTGTTCTGGCTGGATCGCACGGCCGAATACACCAACGCCGCCAACTACTACGTCCAGGACGGCATCACACGCTACCAGGGTCTGGACATCAATGGCCGCCTGAGCCTGACACGTGATCTGTCGCTGGCAGGTGGTGTGATGCTGCTGGATTCAACCTATGTCCAAAACACTTCGGGGCTGGAAGGCAAACGCACCACCGGCACGCCGCATGTGCAGGCCGCACTGCGCGCCGATTGGCGGGTGGCCGGGGTACCTGGCCTGGGCCTGTCGCTGGGCGGCAAGTACGTCGGCTCAGCCGCGATGAACACCACCAACAGCTACAACATCGCAGCTTATACAGTGCTCGAAGCAGGCGCCAATTACGTCACACGCATCAGCGGCAAGGAGGTGACCTTCACCGGTGCGATCCAGAACCTGGCTGACCGCCAGTACTGGGTTTACAACGGTGACAACTACGCGGTGCCCGGTGCACCGCGTACGCTGAGCCTGTCGGCACGGATGGCGTTCTGAGGCGAGCCGTGACAGGGGGACCTGGTCAACGTCTTGCCGTGCGCGTGCTGCTGGCGGTCTTCGCCGGCTATGCGTTGGCCTCGGCCTTCGCCATGGCGTTGCCGTCGCTGTTGCCCAAGCCGCGCGCGCAGGCCGTGCTGACGGCCACACTGCTGGGTTTTGTGGTGCATCTGGTGGCGGCACTTTGGGTGTTCACTGAGCCCGACTTGCGGCGTGTGGCTGCGGGCCTGCTGTTGCCCGCTGTCCTGCTGACAGCTCTGGGCTTGGCGCTGCAGCAGACTGCCACATGAGGGCGACACACCTGCCTGAAACCGGGGCGGCGACGGGCGGCTTGCGCCAGGCGATGGCCTGGCTACATACCTGGTGTGGCCTGTGGTTCTCATGGCTGCTGTTTGCGGTATTCCTGACGGGGTCGTTGGCGGTTTTCGAGGAGCCGATCACCCACTGGATGTCGCCCGAACACCATGCCGAAGAAGAAGCAGAAGAAGCTGCCCGCGCCTCTTTGCCAGCCACCGCCCCGGTTGCCAGCCGGGCCCAGCGCCTGGCCTACGCCAGCGACTACATGGCCCAACACCACCCCAGCAAAGACATGTGGGAGATCTGGCCAGCCGATGCCGAAGGTGGCGGTGAACTCAAGGTGTATTGGTTCGATGACCAGCACCGTTATGCCCAGGCCAAGTTGGCTGCCAACACTGGTGCGCCACAACCCGAACCACCCCCGGCGCTGCCTGCGCGCGGCACCTTGGGCGGGCAGCATTTCGTCGATTTTCATTACAACCTGCACAGCGGCACATTGGGTCTGTGGGTGGTGGCCTTCGCCGCCATGGTGATGTTGGCGGCGCTGGTTTCTGGTGTCATCACTCACAAACGCATCTTCAAAGACTTTTTCACCTTTCGGCCGAAAAAGGGCCAGCGCAGTTGGCTGGATGCACACAACGCCGTGGCCGTGCTGAGTTTGCCGTTCCAGTTCATGATCGCCTACACCGGCATCGTCTTCACTGCGACCACCTACTTGCCAGCCGGTGTCTGGGCGCACTATGGCAACGACACAGGAGCGCACCTGCGTTACACAACTGAGTTGAGCGCGCCGGGACTGCAGCCACGTAGCGGGAGACCTTTGCCCGTACCCGCGCTGGATCCGTTCGCGGCGCAGGCTGAAGCCTTGATAGGACAGCCGGTGCGTGCTGTGGTGGTGGATCATCCGGGAGATGCCAGCATGCGCATCAGCGTTTATGGCTGGAACGATCCAGAGGATCTGGTGCGGCGTATGTCAGACACCACCGGCATGGTGGCATTTGCACCCGATGGCAGGGTGCTGCAGCTGCGGCTACCAGGGGGCAGTGCCGATGGCAGCGCCAGCTTCGTCAGCCAGGTCATGAGCAACCTGCACATGGCCGGATTGGGCGGATGGCCCATGAAGTGGCTGTATTTCCTGTGCGGCCTGGCCGGTACCGCCATGATGGGCACGGGCGCGGTGCTGTTCATGGTCAAGCGGCGCAACAAGTCCTTGCACGAGTTCGGCGGACAAACCGCGCAGGTGTACCGATGCATCGAGGCGCTCAACATCGCGGCCATCACCGGCCTGGCGCTCGCCTGCATCGGCTACCTCTGGGCCAACCGGCTGTTGCCGCTGATGATCGAGCAGCGCGCCAGCTGGGAATTGCGGGTCTTCTTCGGCATCTGGCTGGTGACACTCGTCCACGCATGGTTACGGCCACCACACACGGCTTGGCGTGAGCAACTCTGGACCTTGGCGACAGCGTGCCTGCTGCTGCCACTGCTCAACGGGCTGACAACGGGTGAGCACCTTGTCACCGAAATGGCACGCGGCGACTGGGAAAGCGCGGGGGTTGAACTCACCAGCATGGCCTTCGGCCTGCTGGCTGGCTGGGGCGCACTGCTGCTGCGCACAGGCAAGGCAGGGCAGCCGCGTCGTACGGTACACCCCTCTCTGGGTCCAGCCGGAGAGAGACCATGAACCTGCTGCCCGCAACCGCACTGGCCCTGAGCTTGGCCTACGCAGGCATGGCTGGACTGTGTATGGCCATGGACCGCCACCATGAACAGCTTACAGGGCGCCGCGACGTGCCGTTTCGCCTACGTTGGGCGCTGCGGCTGTCAGCTGGTCTGTTGCTGCTCGCCTCATTACGCGTCTGCATCGACGGTTGGGGCCCAGGCGTCGGCTGGGTGGCCTGGCTGGGTTATCTGTCAACAGGCGCTTTGCTGGTGGCTGGCCTGTGGGCCTGGCGGCCACTACTGGCCATGGGCATCGCCGCGGCAGGTGGTGCCTGCAGTATGCTGGTATTTGTGGCGTCAACCCAGTCAAGCGTGCCAGCCTGATATCCGTCCCATCACCATCGTGGCCAGCACCCCCATCGCCAACACAACCAACACCCCACCCGACACCCGCTCCAGCCACGGCAGTGTTTTGGAAAATTGGCTCAGAACCCTTTTGTTGCCTATGGCTGCTGCTATCAAAATATCCCACAACAGCACCACGCTGAACATCCACAGGCCGTAACCGATCTTGAGGGCCGGGCTGCTTTGGCTGGCACCCACCACGGTGGCCAGGCTGGCATAAAACAGCGCATTCTTCGGGTTCAGGATGCCCGACACAAAACCCATGCCCGCGCCTCGCCACCACAGGCGGACCGATGCGGCCGTTGGCCCGGTGCTGCGTGCCATCTGGCGCAACGGGCTGTGACCTGCATGGCGGATGAACATCACCCCCATGTACAGCAGGTACAGGCAACCGCCCAGCTGCAGCAGCATAAAGAGCGCGTTCCCCGGCTGCAAGACGGAGACGCCGACAAACGCTGCCACGATGAACACCCCGTTGGCCAGCGCGATGCCCAGGCAAACCCCGGTTGCCACGCGCCACCCAGCAGACACGCTGGTGCGGGCCACCAGAAAGAAATCCGGCCCGGGCGACAACAAGGCCAGAAAATGGGCCAGGGCAAGCATCACAAACGACTGGATCATGGTCCAACTTCCTCAAGAGCAAAGCCCCGGAGTCTGCCGCCCAGCGCTGCCGCTGTCTTGAAGAAAATTGCACCCTTGGGTGCCGGGCTGACCTCGACACTAGGCCCGGTAACGCCCAGGTGTCACACCCACATGGGCCTTGAACACACGCTGAAAATGCCCTTGGTCGGCAAAGCCCAGCCGGTAGGCGATGTCGGCCAGCGGCTCACCTGCACGCAAGTGATGGCGGGCCTGGTTGATGCGTTGGTTCAGCTGGTAGGCATGGGGAGTCAAACCGGTGGCGTGGCGAAAGGCACGGATCAGCTGGTAACGGCTCATGTCGGCCATCTTGGCCAGCTCCGTCAACGAGATCAGGGCATCCGCCTCGTGTTGCACATGCGCCAGAAGGGGTTGCAATTTGTTGCGGCGGTGTTGGGTCAGGGACGGCGGCGAGGCTGGCTGTCCCTGGCTGACGCATTCACCCAGGAACTCGATCAGGGCGATTTCCTTCTCTGGCGCGCTGACGTCAGAAAACAAAACAGCATTGAGCTGGCAGAACTGCGCGTAGACACCGGCATCCCGGGTCAGCTGCACCGTCTGCAGTGGAGGCACGCCGGATTCCTGCCACAGGGCCTGCAGCCAGCTGGCCTCCAGATGCAGCATCTGGTAACTCCAGGCTGTGTTGGGCAGGGGATTGCAGGCATGGACGTGGGCGGCTGGCACCCACACAACCGTGCCGGGTTGGATGACCGAGGGCCCTGTGCCTGCGCCGGTGAAACGGCTCGAACCCTGGTCCACCGCGCCCACAGAAAAGCTCGGGTGGCTGTGGGGTTTGTAACAGGCGCGGCTGTGGCAGGCCCGGCGGCTCTCGGCATACGGTAAGGCCGGGTCGCGCCAGAACTCGGCGCTGGCGGCAGAGGAAATGGGTATGGCTGGGCGGCTGGTCATCGCGGATCAGCAAGCCTCGCAGGCCAACACAGCGCTACTGGCTTCCCGGCGTGTGCGCTCGGTCAAGAACTCCAGGAACACACGGGTGCGCTCGGGCAGGAACTGCCGACTGGGCAGGGCCGCGTAAATGGCCAGGCGGCCAGTGATCCAGGGGCGCAGCACCCGGATCAGTTGGCCACTCGACAGGTAGGGGGCAGCCAGGTCCACCGCCACCGAGGTGATGCCCGCGCCATCCAGCACCGCCCGCATCAAGGTGTCGGTGTGGTTGCTCCACAGGACGGGCTGCACGGCCACATCCAGTGCCTCGTCCTGACGCGCCGAATTGAACAGGCGCCAGGTGCCTTGTGGTCGGCTCGACATGGTCAGGCGCAACACCTCATGGTGGGCCAGGTCTTGCGGAACCACAGGCACATTCTTGCGCTGGATGTAGGCGGGTGAGGCCACCAGGATGGCCTCAGTGGCGGAAATCTTGCGGGCAATCAGGTCGGCATCAAAGTCCGCCTCGGTGGGCAGCAAGGTGATGTCGTAGTCCTCAATCGGTGGCTCCTTGAACGAGGCCACCTCGATGTTGAGTTGGATCTTCGGATGTAACTGCCTGAAATCTGCAATCAGTGGCGCAAGCACATGGGTGGCCAACACCGGTGGTGCCAACACCCGCAAGATGCCTTCGGGCTCGTGTGTTTGTGAACTGGCCAGGCTATCGGCTTCGTCAATGTCCTGCAGGATGAGGCGCACCCGCGCCAGATAAGCTTCACCCGCCACGCTGAGTGACAAACGCCGGGTGCTACGGTGTAACAAACGGGTGCCCAGATGGTCTTCCAGGTCAGCCACCAGGCGCGTCACCACCGCAGGCGAGATGTCGAGCGCGCGTGAGGCAGCCGCAAAGCCACCTTCGTCGATGACTTTTTGAAAAACCCGCATTGACAGCAATCGGTCCATGGTGCCTCGAGATGAAATTTCAAGGCTTTGATTATTTCGCAAATAGCAACACAGCGATGACACAGACGCTATTTTTCTTCTTAAACAGAAACTTTACAGTTCATCCCATCGACGAAACACCTTCAACACCGTGTTTCGAAGAACCCGGACAGACCTCAAAAAATTGTCTGCCGAGATTTTTAAACTCTTTCAGGAAATTCATCATGAACCGCAAAACACTCTCTGCTCTGACCCTCTCTTTGGCTGCTTTGGTGGCTGGCAATACATTCGCTGCCGACTTGTCCGCCCCCAAAACACGTGACCAAGTCCGTGCTGAATTGCTGGAAGCCCAACGCACCGGCAACATCCAGGCCAACGGTGATTCTGGCAAGTTGCTCAACGAGTTGTACCCCAACCAATACCCAGCCAAAGCCGTGACCCAAGGCAAGACCCGCGCCCAAGTGCTGGCCGAGTTGGCAGAAGCGCAACGCACGGGTGACATCGTGGCCGACGGTGACTCCGGCAAGTTGCTCAATGAGTTGTACCCCAGCCAATACCCGGCCAAGGCTGTGACATCAAGCGTGACCCGTGCCCAAGTGCTGGCCGAGCTGGAACAAGCACAACGCAGTGGCGACGACTTCAGCAAGATCTACGGCCACCACTGAGATAGCAGTGGCCGATCTGGCCACCAGGCCTGGGGAAACCCAGGCCCATCAAGGGTTCATTGTTTCGAATTTGGAACAGTATTTCCCAAATCAGCTGGTTATCAAAACATATCGCCAAAAATAGAATCAATGAACCCTCAGCACCGCTGTGCTGGGTTTTCCACCCAACCCGAGCTTTCACCATGAAATTACTGCATATCGACTCCAGCATCCTGGGCACCTACTCTGCTTCGCGCCAGCTCACCGCCGAGGTGGTGGCGCAGTGGCTCAAAGGGCATCCCGACACCACGGTTGAGTACCTCGACGTGGCCGCTAACCCGATTGCCCATTTTGGTGCTGATGCGCTGGCCATCAAAGGTGTGGCCCAAGCTGAGCCGACCGAGGCACAACGTGCCGAGAACGCCTTGTCTGAAAAGCTGGTGAGCCAGTTCCTGGCTGCCGATGTGATTGTGGTGGGCGCACCGTTTTACAACTTCTCCATCCCGACCCAGCTCAAGGCCTGGATTGATCGACTGGCCCAGCCGGGCCGCACCTTCACCTACACCGACAAAGGTCCGACCGGTCTGGCCACCGGCAAGACGGTGATCGTGGCCTCCACCCGTGGTGGTGCCTATTCCACCAGCGAAGGTGGCCAGGCCATGGAACACCAGGAAAGTTACCTGAAGGTGGTGTTTGGCTTCTTTGGCATCACCGACGTGCGCATCGTGCGCGCCGAAGGTCTGGCCATGGGTGATGCCGCCAAGGCCACAGCCATGAACGCGGCTCAAGGCGAGATCGCCACCGCCGCCCACTAAACTGTCTGTGTTTCTTGGCTTGCCGCGCTGCTTGCGGCAGATTCACAGAGGTCCACAACGTGCTCAGATCCCTTCATACCCTGTCTACCCAACGCCGCTCCTGGTTGCTGCTGGCTGCCCTGGCGCTGGCGCTGGATGGCATCGCCCTGTTTTTACAACATGTGTTGCACGTCGAACCCTGCAACGAATGTATTTACATCCGTGCCGGGGTGCTGGGCATCGCGCTTGCCGGGCTGATCGGTGCCTTGGCCCCCAGATACTGGCCGATGCGGCTGCTGGCCTTGGTCGCCTGGGTGGGCGCCTTGGGCTGGAGTCTGTCGCGGGTGGTATTGCTGCTGGACCTGGAGCGCATCGTGGCTGCGGGCGGCGACGCCAGTTGCAAACGTTTCAAGGGTTTCCCGGACTGGCTGCCGCTGGAGCAATGGTTGCCCAATGTGTTTGAGCCACGGGCCATGTGTGGCACCGTGAGCTGGACCTTTCTGGGCGAGTCGGTCACGTTCTGGATCGGTATCGCTTTGGGCGGTATGGCCCTGCTGGCTGCTGCGGTGGTTGTGGCGCAAGTGTGGCCCAACAAGGGGCGTGCGTAGGCGGGTAGAGCTGGCCTAAGCCAGGACTAAGTTTTCCCTAAGGCCGTCCTAAGTTGGCGTCCGTACAGTTGTCCCCAGTTGGTTGACAGCCAACACAACCGTCACAGACAACCACTGGCCCTCGAAAGGACTCCTCATGAAATCAAGTATTACCGCCCTGTGCATCGCTACCGCTGTTTTGGGCTCTGGCCTGGCATTTGCCGCAACGCCTGCAGCCACCGCTGCACCCGCAGCACCGGCCGCAACCACCGCACCTGCTGATGCAGCTGCACCCGTGACCACACCCGCCAAGAAAAAAGTCAAGAAACACGCCGCCAAGAAAGCCGCTGCCAAGGCTTCTGCTGCACAGTAAATCAACAACAGCGATGGGCAAAACCCATCTGGCAACGAGGCCCGCAGTCTGCGGGCCTTTTTTGCTTTGTGGTGTCACACAACGCCCCGCACAACATCTGAATGTCCGCCGGTGAGTTTCCCGGCGGTCTGTATCAATCAGAAAGGCAGCTTCATGCATCCGTTTATGTTCAGAGTGCTCGCCAAGTTGGTTCTGGTGGCCTCTCTTTGGGGCGCCGGGTTGGCCATGGCGCAGGCTGAGCCGTCGATGAGCCAGATTTACGCCACGGCGCAGGCCGGCAAACTCGATGCTGCCCAGCTGATGGTGCAGCAACTGCTGATTGCACATCCCCGCAGTGCCAAGGCCTTTTTTGTCCAGGCAGAGCTGTACGCGCGCCAAGGCAAACTGGACTTGGCGCGCGAGTCCTTGGCCACCGCAGACCAGTTGGCTCCCGGCTTACCGTTCGCCAAGTCAGAGTCTGTCCAGGCGCTTCGCACGCAGCTGGCAGCCAAGCACCAGGCCCCAACCACGCGAAGCTCTTTGGTGTCTGATGCCGGGCCTCAGGCGGCACAGCCTTCGGCCAGTGCCTGGGGGTTGCCGCTGCTGCTGGCCGCCGCTGTGATCCTTGGCGGCTACCTCATCTTCCAGCGCCGGGTGCCCCAGCCAGGGGGGCAAGCACCCGCAGCGGTGGAGCCAGGCGGGCTCAATGGTGCCCAGGCTTGGGGTCTGGGCGGCGGTGTCTCGCCAAGCTCGACCCCATATCCGCCATCGACTTACCCACAAAGTTACCCGCCTTCAGCCGGAACCGGTTTGGGTGGCCGCATCATGGGGGGTGTGGCGACTGGCTTGGCCGTTGGTGCGGGTGTGATGGCGGCCGAGGCCATAGGGCGCCAGGTGATGGGTGATCACAGTGCCACTGTGCCGCAGTCCCTTCAGCCTGACAACAGCCGATATGAACCCTTGGCAGAAAACGCCGACCTGGGCGGCAATAACTTCGGCATCAGTGACACAGCGTGGGACGATGACGCGGGCGGCGACGTCGGCGGTGGAGACTGGGACAGCTGAGCCCAGACGCTCAGTTCAGTGCCGCTGCGGTTGGCGGAGCTGCTCCATCAGTGCATCTGGCTGGCCACCTTGCGCGAGGTGGCTTTTGTACCAGACCGTCAGAATGCTGGTCACCACCGGCCCGGGGTCCTGGCAGACCTTGTCAAAGTCCAGGCCGTTGATGCCGCAGATCAGCTTGACCAGATCCATGTCCAGGTCAATGGCGTCGTCCGCGCAGCGGCGCAGCTTGAGATCGGCAAAAGAGTAACCCTCGGGTAATTTGAGGGTCAGCAGGGCGTCTGTTGGCATAGGCAGGCAAAAAATCAGCGGATCAAAACTGCTACACGGTTAATAGCTGCTTGAGCAATCTATAAAAGGGCTACAGCCCGAAAAGCATCATAACCCCAATGCGCAGTCAGGTCGCATGGCATGCGCTAGCTGTCAGACCCTGGCTTGGGTTGATCCGCGCACCATCAACTCGCCACGCAGCACCACCCGGCGCACCGCCCGCTCGGGCATCACCACCCGCTCCAGCAACAAACGCAGCGCGGTCTGGCCGATTTCATTGGTGGGTTGGCGGATCACGGTGATGTCCGGCGTCACCAGACTGGTCCAGGGCAGGTCGTCAAAACCCGCGATGGCGATGTCCTTGGGCACCGTTACCCCGGCCTCCTTGACCGCCTCAACAACACCTTGCAACACCAGCCCACTGCTGGCCATCAGTGCGTCGGGCAGGGGCCTGCGCCGCAGCATACGTTCGGCCACCTCGCGAGCGCGTTCGCTGCGCGGGATGATCGGCTCGGCCTCGGGGGTGATGCCCGCCACTGACATGGCGGCCAAGTAACCCTGGTAACGCTGCGGACCGGTGGAGCCGACCGAGCCATACAAGAACACAACACGGCGGTAACCTTGTGTGATCAGATGCTCGGTCAGGCGGTAAGCGGCGTCAAAGTTGTCCAACATCACCGCATCTGCTTCCACATCGCGCTCGCAGCGGTCCACCAGCACCATCGGAAACGGGTGATCCTGTGGCCGAAAATCCGTCAGCAGCGACAAGGTGGGCGAGAGAATGACACCGCTGACGTTTTCATCACGCATCATCTCCAGGTAAAAAGCTTCTTTTTCGGGGTCTTCGTCGGCATTACACAGCAACACCCGCATGCGGTGTTGGTAGGCCACATCTTCCACTGCGCGGCTGATTTCGGTGAAGAAGGGGTTGCGAATGTCCGACACGATCAGTCCCAGCGTGTCGGTGCGCCCGGAGCGCAGGCGCCTGGCGGCCAGATCGGGACGGTAACCCAGTGCCTTGACCGCCGCATTGACGCGTTTACGGGTCTCTTCGCTGACGCCGGGCAAACCTGAAATGACCCGGGAGACGGAGGCTGTGGACACCCCAGCCTGCTTTGCCACATCCACGATCTTGACCATCACGCCTCCGAACTTACCATGTAATCGATTCCATTTATTGTGCATCAGAACCAGTTCTGATGCGCCATTTCAAATCCTCAAGGCTCCAAATTTAGGGTAAACCCTAGTATTTTTCGCCCAAAAAGCGCACAGAAATCCGATGATTTGGTCGACAATGAATATGTAAACGATTACATCATTTAGCAAAAATCTCGAAGTACGCCATTGATCTGCAAGGAGACACGGATGGAAACCATGACAACCGCCTGCGTGAAACTGAACGCCCAGGCCAGCAACAAGACCGAAGCGGTGCGCCTTGCCGGGCAACTGCTGGTGGATGCGGGTTATATCGACCCCGGTTATGTCGACAGCATGCTCAAACGCGAAGAGGTCGCCAACACCTTTCTGGGCTCGGCCGTGGCAATTCCGCACGGCATGGTGGAAGACCGGCATCTGATCCACCACACCGGCGTGGCGGTGGTGCAGTTCCGTGATGGCGTGAGCTGGAAAGACGGCGACCGGGCGCAACTGGTGGTGGCGATTGCCGCCAAATCGGACGAACACATCGTGCTGCTGCGCCGCCTCACACGCCTGATGCAACGGCCACAAAGCATCGAGAGCCTGGTGGCCACCAACGACGCCCAACTGATTGTGGGCACCCTGGCTGATGAACCGGTTCAAACCGCCAGCCCTGTCGCTGCCGTGCAGGAATGGCCCAACGATGCGCAATCGGTCTGGACGCTGGACTATCCCAATGGCCTGCATGCTCGCCCGGCCACGCGCTGGGTCGACACCGCCAAACGTTTTGCCTGTGAACTGCGTGTCTACAAAGGCCAGGAATTTGCCGACGCCAAGGCGCTGACCGGTTTGTTGTCATTGGGCGCGTCACGTGGCGACAGCCTGCGTTTCGCCGCCCGTGGCCCGGACGCCCGGCGCGCGGTCGACGCCCTGTTGGACGTGGTGCACTCCCTGTCCAGCGAAGAAAAGGCCGATGCCGAACGTGCCCGCCGCAACGCGCTCGCTGCTCGGCGCAGCGCCCCCGACTGGCTGCCGGGTGGCAGTCCGCAGGCGATTTACGGTATTGGTGCCAGCCCCGGCTTGGCGATTGGCGCCCTGGTGCGGCACGTCAGCCACCAGTTTGATGTGCACGACATCCCGGGTGATGTGGTGGCCGAAGGTGAAGCGCTAGAGGCTGCGGTGCTGGCCATCAGCCAGGAACTCGAAACCCTGGAGGCCCAGACCCGCAGCCGCCTTGGCGCCACCGAGGCAGCCATTTTTGCAGCGCACCGCGAACTCATTGCCGATGCCGACCTGCTGCGCGACGCGCTGGCCAGCATCCTGCGCGGCCATGGTGCCGCCTGGGCTTGGCAAAACGCCTTACAGACCCGGGTCGAAAAACTCCAGGGTGTGGCTGACCCGTTGCTCGCCGCACGGGCGCTGGACCTGCGCGATGTGGGTGAGCGGGTGCTGGCACGTATGCTGGGCATCGAGCGCCAGCGCCTGGTGCTCACACAACCCAGCATTCTGGTGGCCGAAGACCTGACCCCGTCTGACACCTTGCAGCTCGACATGGCCTTTGTGGTGGGCCTGGCAATCAGCAGCGGTGGCCCGACCTCGCACACCGCGATCCTGGCGCGCACCCTGGGTCTGCCAGCGGTGGTGGCTGCCGGCAGCGCCTTGCTGGCGGCACCGGAAGGCCAGCTCGCGGTGATCGACGGCAGCGTTGGCGCGGTTTACCTGGACGTCTCACAAACCGACCAGGACGCCGCCGCCGCGGTGATCGAGCGCCAGCTGGCCGCACGCAACACCTTGCGTGAAAGCCGTTACCTGCCCGCCACCACCAGCGATGGCCACACCATCGAGATCGCCGCCAACGTGGCCAACGCCAAACAGGCCAGCGTCGCCATCGAAGCCGGTGCCGAAGGGGTGGGCTTGATGCGCACCGAGTTCCTGTTCCTGGAGCGCAACAGCGCACCGGACGAAGACGAGCAGTACCGTGTTTACCGTGAGATGACCGAAGCCATGGGCGGGCGCACCCTGATCATCCGTGCGCTGGACATCGGTGGTGACAAGAAAGTGGCTTACCTGAACCTGCCACAGGAAGAAAACCCGTTTCTGGGGGTGCGTGGCGCGCGTCTGTTGTTGATCCGCCAGGATCTGCTTTACACCCAGTTACGCGCGCTGTACCGCGCCGCTGCCCACGGCCCGATCCGGATCATGTTCCCGATGGTCACCCACACCAGCGAGATCGAAGCGCTGCGCGAGCACTGCGAACGTGCCCGCGCCCAGGTCAACGGCCCCGAACTCAAGATCGGCATCATGGTTGAGGTGCCTGCGGTGGCGGTGATGGCTGACAAGTTTGCCCCGCTGGTGGACTTCTTCTCGGTGGGCACCAATGACCTGACCCAGTACACCCTGGCGATTGATCGCCAGCATCCGGCGCTGGCCGCCCAGGCCGATAGCCTGCACCCCGCCGTGCTGGACCTGATCGCTCGCACCGTGGCCGCTGCCAAAAAACACGGCACCTGGGTCGGTGTCTGTGGCGGACTGGCCGGTGACCCGCTGGGTGCCCGCATCCTCACTGGGCTGGGCGTGGATGAGCTCTCGATGAGTGCCCAGGACATCGCTTCTGTCAAAGCCACCCTGCGTGGTGACTCGTTCAACGCCATGCAACAGCTGGCACAACGTGCGCTGGCCGCAGGCAGCGCCGATGAGGTGCGTGCCTTATGAACCCCTCCATGCACAACAGCCACCCGCGCGTAGTCGCGGTGGCGCTGAACCCGGCGCTGGATCACACCCTGGAAGTCGACCAGCTGCGGCTGGGCGAGGTCAACCGCGCTGTGCGCATGCAGGTCGACGTGGGTGGCAAGGGCATCAATGTCGCCTCTTGCCTGGCTGACTTTGGTGTGGCTACCGCCGTGACCGGCCAGATCGGCCGCGACAACGCGGCCCAGTTCGAGACCCTGTTCCATGCCAAAGGCATTGACAACCGTTTCTTCTACCTCGATGGCCTCACGCGGATCAACACCAAGCTGGTGGACAAACGCAGCGGGGACACCACCGACATCAACATGCCCGGGCCAACGCTGGAACCCGAGGCCATCCAGGCCTTGTTTGACCGCTTGCTGGCGCGTATTGACGGCATGGTCAGCCCTGGCAGCTGGGTGGTCGCCTCGGGCAGCTTGCCACCCCAGTGGCCGGCCGACACCTACCAGCGCCTGATCACCCATGTGCACAGCCTGGGCGCCCATGTGTTGCTGGATGCCAGTGGCGCGGCACTCAACGCCGGTGTGGGCGCGGCGCCCGACATCATCAAACCCAACCGCGCTGAACTCTCCGAGCTGATCGGGCAAACGCTGACCGACGCCGACTCAGTGGTGGCAGCTGCGCGTGAGCTGCTGGCCCGGCCCAACGCACCGGGCACCGTGGTGGTGTCCATGGGCGGCGACGGTGCGCTGTTTGTCAACCGCAAAGAGGCCCTGCTGGCGCACCCCATTCCAACCGAGCTGATCAGCACCGTGGGTGCTGGTGACGCGATGGTGGCAGGCATCGTTGCAGCACAGATTGCCGGGCTGGGCTTGTCTGACTGTGCCCGCCTGGCAACCGCGTTTGCGGCCGGCAAGCTGGCGCGGCTCGGGCCCCATCTGCCCGCACCGGACACCGTGCGGGCACTGGCCCAAATGGTCCATATCAGTTCGTTCAGCTGAACAGGCTGACTCCCTTTCCCTCACTGACCCAAGGAAACAAACCATGTCAAAAATAGTCGCAGTGACCGCTTGCCCGACCGGCATCGCTCACACCATCATGGCCGCCGAGGCCCTGCAACAGGCTGCTGACCGCACCGGCCACAGCTTGCGTGTGGAGACACAAGGCTCCGTCGGCACCCGCAACACCCTGAGTGCCGAGGACATTGCCGCCGCCGATGCGGTGATCATTGCGGCCGACACCCGCGTCGACACCGCACGTTTTGCGGGCAAATACATGCTCGAAGTCAGCACCGTCGCCGCCATCCGTGATGCCGAGGCCGTGATCCGCCATGCCCTGGGCCAGGTCAACCCAGGTGCACAAACTGCCGCCGCCGCTGCACCCGCACGCGACCCGAGCCTGCCGCAAATTGTGGCCATCACCTCCTGCCCGACCGGTATCGCCCACACCTTCATGGCCGCCGAAGGCCTGGAGACCGGCGCCAAGGCCAACAGCTACAGCATCAAGGTGGAAACACAGGGCTCGGTCGGTGCGCAAAACACACTCACCGCCGCCGACGTGGCCAACGCCGAGATCGTGCTGATTGCTGCCGACACCAATGTCGACATGAGCCGCTTTGCCGGCAAACGCATTTATGAGACCAGCACCAAGGCCGCCATCAAGGACGGCGCACAGGTCGTTCGCACCGCCATGGCAGAAGCCAAGGTCGCCAGCGCCGCCACTGGCCCGGCTTACGCCGACCAGGTCAAGGCCGCCAAGGCGCAGCAAAGCGCCAGCCGCACCGGTGCCTACAAGCATTTGATGACCGGCGTGTCTTACATGATCCCGTTTGTGGTGGCCGGTGGTTTGCTGATCGCCCTGGGCTTCGCGCTGGGCGGCATTTATGTCTACGAAGATGCCAACAAGGGCACGCTGGCCTGGACTCTGTTCACGATTGGTGCCAAGAGCGGTTTTGCATTGATGGTGCCCATTTTGGCGGGCTTCATCGCGCACTCGATTGCTGACCGACCCGGTCTGGCACCGGGCATGATCGGCGGCATGATCGCTGCCTCGATTGGTGCCGGTTTTATTGGTGGGATTGCAGCCGGTTTCCTGGCAGGTTACACCGTCAAGTTCCTCAACGACAAGATCCAGCTCGGCCGCAACCTGGATGGCCTGAAACCGGTGTTGATCCTGCCCCTGGTTGGCACGGCCATCGTTGGCCTGTTGATGTACTACGTCCTGGGTGGGCCGGTTGCCACCGCGCTGGCCGCCATCACCGGCTGGCTCAAAGGCCTGCAAGGCACCAACGCGATTTTCCTGGGCCTGTTGCTGGGTTCGATGATGGCTTTTGACATGGGTGGCCCGGTCAACAAAGCCGCCTACGCGTTTGCCACTGGCCTGATCGCCAGCGAAGTCTATGCACCGATGGCCGCTGTGATGGCCGCCGGCATGACACCGCCCCTGGCGCTGGCCTTGGCCACCGTGCTGTTCAAGAACCGTTTCACCGTCGACGAACGTGAAGCTGGCAAAGCCACCGCCGTGCTGGGTATCTCGTTCATCACCGAAGGTGCGATTCCCTTTGCCGCCAAGGACCCGCTGCGCGTGATCCCGGCGCTGATGATTGGCTCGGCTGTGGCCGGTGCCTTGTCGATGGTGATGGGTGCTGAACTGCGCGTGCCGCACGGTGGTGTGTTTGTGCTGCCGATTCCCAATGCGGTGACCCATCTGGGTGCCTACCTGATCGCCATCGTGGCTGGCACCGTGGTCAGTGCCCTGGCTTTGGCCGCCCTGAAGAAACCGGTGGCCGCTAACGCCGCTTAAGCACCGCATCCCAAAAACAAGCCCCGCCGCGCTGCAGACCAGCGCGGCGGGGCTTTTTCATGCTTGTGTGACAGGGCAGCGTCTCAGTCGTCAGTCTGGTAAGCGCTCAGCACACGCTGCGCCACCAGGTCCAGCGCGGGTTTGACGTTGCCTTGTTTGTCGGTCCAGGCCTTGGGCGTCAGGCTGCCCGACAAGGCCACTGAGTCACCATCACGCAGCAGCAGCAAGTCGCTGCAACACATCGCCTCAAAAGCAATCACGTTGACGATCAGGTGCTCACCATCCCCGGCCTGCGCGCGCACTTTGGCCACCACATAACGACTCTCCCCCTTGCCCAGACGCTGCTCCGGGTCTCCCAACAACTTGCCTGCAATCAATCCGTCAATCATCTGTAGCCACCTCAGCGCGTTCAAAAATGGGATGGATGGTAGCCGTTGCCACGACCTGACCACGCCTGACATGACATATAGTGCCGCTGCCTTTCATTCTCTGACTCACCCCCACATGCGCCTCTGGCAACAACCCATCTCCGTCGCAGCCATCACCGCCCTGAGCGGCAACACCGCAGTCAGCCACCTGGGCATTGAATTTTTGGAGGTGGGTGAGGACTTCATCAGCGCCCGCGTGCCGGTGGATGCCCGCACACGCCAGCCCTTTGGCCTGTTGCACGGTGGGGTCAGTGTGGTGCTGGCCGAAACCCTGGGCTCGGTGGCGGCCAACTACGCCTGCCCGGTCGGCCACCAGGCGGTGGGGCTGGACATCAACGCGAACCACCTGCGCGGTGTCACCAGCGGCTGGGTCACCGGCACAGCACGCCCGGTACACATTGGCCGCACGACCCAGGTCTGGCAGATTGAGTTGCGCAACGATGCGGGTGAACTGAGCTGTGTCTCCCGCCTGACCATGGCGGTGCTGGCCCCCAAATAGCTTTACAAGGCTTTTGGGCCTCTAGTCCTTATAAATCAAGAGCCAATAGCTATAAATTACATATTAACCAGCAGCCAGAAGCGATAACAACAGCGCAAGCCATCCGGGCAACTTGCGCTGTTTCTTTCAGAGCAGATCGAAACGGTCGGCGTTCATGACCTTGGTCCAGGCGGCGACGAAGTCCTGCACAAACTTGGCTTGGTTGTCATCCTGCGCGTAGACCTCGGCATAAGCACGCAGGATCGCGTTGGAGCCAAACACCAGGTCCACCCGCGTCGCGGTCCACCTCACCTGGCCGGTCTTGCGGTCCACGATCTCGTAAGAGTTGCGGCCAGTTGGCTTCCAGCTGTAGGCCATGTCGGTCAGGTTGACGAAGAAATCATTCGTCAACACACCTTCGCGGCCGGTGAACACACCATGTTTGTTGCCGCCATGGTTGGTGCCCAGCACGCGCAGGCCGCCCACCAGCGCCGTCATCTCATACGCGGTCAAGCCCATCAACTGGCTGCGGTCCAACAGCAGTTCTTCCGGCTTGACCGTGAAGTTCTGTTTGAGCCAATTGCGAAAACCGTCGTGTACCGGCTCCAGCGGCTCGAATGACTCCACATCGGTCTGCGCATGGGTGGCGTCACCCCGACCCGGCGCAAACGGCACCGTCACCTCAAAGCCCGCCGCCTTGGCCGCCTGCTCGACTCCGGTGTTGCCAGCCAGCACAATCACATCGGCCACACTGGCGCCGGTTTCAGTCGCAATGCCTTCCAGCACCGCCAGCACCCGTGCCAGGCGCGCTGGCTCGTTGCCTTGCCAGTCCTTCTGCGGCGCCAGGCGGATGCGGGCACCGTTGGCGCCACCGCGTTTGTCCGAACCCCGGAAGGTGCGGGCGCTGTCCCAGGCGGTGGCCACCCGCTCGCTGATCGACAGGCCGCTGGCGTTGATCTTCGCTTTGACCGCCGCCACGTCGTAGTCAGTGCTGCCTGCGGGCACCGGGTCTTGCCAGATCAGGTCTTCAGCGGGCACATCGGGGCCGATGTAACGGGCCTTGGGGCCCATGTCGCGGTGGGTCAGCTTGAACCAGGCGCGGGCGAACACGTCTGAGAAATAGGCCTGATCCTGGGCGAAGCGCTCTGAAATCACGCGGTAGGCCGGGTCCATCTTGAGCGCCATGTCGGCATCGGTCATGATCGGGTTGAGGCGAATGCTGGGGTCTTCCACATCCACCGGCCGGTCTTCTTCACGGATGCTGACTGGCTCCCACTGCCAGGCCCCGGCCGGGCTCTTTTTGAGTTCCCAGTCGTGCTTGAGCAGCATCTGGAAGTAGCCGTTGTCCCATTGGGTTGGGTGGGTCGTCCAGGCACCTTCGATGCCGCTGGTGACGGTGTCGCGACCGATGCCACGGCTGGTGTGGTTGACCCAGCCCAGGCCTTGTTCATCCACATCCGCACCTTCGGGTGCCGGGCCCAGGTTGGCTGCGCTGCCATTGCCGTGCGCCTTGCCTACGGTGTGGCCACCGGCGGTCAGGGCCACGGTTTCCTCGTCGTTCATGGCCATGCGCAAAAAGGTGACACGCATGTCGTTCGCGGTTTTGAGCGGGTCGGGGTTGCCATCGACGCCTTCAGGGTTCACGTAGATCAGGCCCATCATCACTGCGGCGAGCGGGTTTTCCAGATCACGCTCACCCGAGTAGCGGCTGCCCGTGCTGCCGCTGGGTGCCAGCCATTCTTTCTCGGCGCCCCAGTAGGTGTCTTGCTCTGGGTGCCAGATGTCTTCGCGACCAAAGGCAAAACCAAAGGTTTTTAAACCCATCGATTCATACGCCACGGTGCCCGCCAGCAGGATCAGGTCAGCCCAACTGAGTTTGTTGCCGTATTTCTTTTTGATGGGCCACAGCAAGCGGCGCGCCTTGTCCAGGTTGCCGTTGTCGGGCCAGGAGTTCAGTGGCGCAAAACGCTGGTTGCCGTGGCCACCACCGCCCCGGCCGTCCGCCGTCCGGTAGGAGCCGGCCGAGTGCCAGGCCATACGAATCATCAGGCCGCCGTAGTGTCCCCAGTCGGCTGGCCACCAGTCCTGACTGTCGGTCATGAAGGCGCGCAGGTCGGCTTTGAGGGCGGCCACGTCAAGTTTTTTGACCTCTTCGCGGTAGTTGAAGGCCTGGCCCATCGGGTTGGTCTTGCTGTCGTGCTGGTGCAGGATGTCCAGGTTGAGTGCATTGGGCCACCAGGCCATGGTGGACTGGCCGGTGGTCGTGTTGCCGCCGTGCATCACAGGGCATTGGCCGACAGGGGTGGGAGGGGTTGTGCTCATGGTCATCTCCTTGGGTACGTGGTCAATCGGGTTCGTCGCTGTCGGGGATCAGTGTAGAAAGATCCCGCCTTCAGCGGGATCGTTTTTCCAAATCATCGCGATAGCGCAAACCCGCCCGCTGCGGGCCAGGCTTCAGCGCGGCCTGAGCCGCAACAACATGCCCTGGGGGCTGTCGGTCAACAGATAAATCAGTCCATCCGGGCCCTGGCGTACCGCGCGGATGCGTTCATTGAGTTGTTGCAGCAGCTTCTCTTCACGCAGCACCTGGCCGCCCTGCAGTTCCAGCCGGGCCAGGTAGCGGAATTTCAACGAGCCCACCAGCAAGCTGCCTTGCCAGACCGGGCCGTACTGTGCGCTGGTGACAAAGGCCAAGCCAGAGGGCGCCATCGACGGCGTCCACTGGTGCAGTGGCTGCACCATGCCAGCCTTGGCCTGGATGCCCTGGCCAATCGGGCCACCCCCGTATTGCTCGCCGTAGGTGATGACCGGCCAACCGTAGTTCTGGCCCGGCAACAGGCGGTTGAGTTCATCACCGCCTTGCGGGCCGTGTTCTGTGGTCCACAGGGCGCCGTCCGGTCCCCAGGCCGCGCCTTGCATGTTGCGGTGGCCCCAGCTCCAGATCTCTGGCATCACCCCGGCACGCCCCACCAGCGGATTGTCGGCGGGGACGCTGCCATCTTTGTTCAGTCGCACCACCTTGCCCAGGTGGTTGTCCAGGGTCTGGGCGTCCTGCATGTGGTGGAAACGGTCACCGAGCGTGAGGAACAGCTTGCCGTCCGGGCTTTCCACAATCCGGCAACCAAAATGGGCGCTGCCAGAGAGCTTGGGCTGTTGGCTGAAGAGCACCTGGACCTTGTCCAGGCGGCGCTCATCCTCCGACAGTCTGGCCGAGGCCAGCGCGGTGGAGTTGAGTCTGCCGGTGGCGTCGGGCTCGGTGTAGCAGAAATAGAGCATGCGGTTGCTGGTGAACTGGCTGTCGGCCAGCACATCCAGCAGCCCACCTTGGCCTGCCGCCTGGATCGGTGGCAGCCCGGTGATGGCGGGGCCAACCTGGCCCTGCAGCGTGACCACCCGCAGGCGCCCGGGCCGCTCGCTGACCAGCAGGCGCTGGGTGTCGATGAAGCTCAGCCCCCAAGGGTGTTCCAGGCCTTTGACCAGGATGTCTGGTTGTGGCTGCTGTGCCCCGGCTACCTGGGCGTTGGCACCCAGTGCGCCAAGGGCACTGCTCAGAATCCACACCAGATACTGTTTCATCGTCACCCATTCGTGTGCTGTTGCAAGTATCCTGGTCGCCAACTCTGCCTGCGCAAAAGCGGCGCCGCCTAGATCGCATCACATGCTAACCAAGCGCGGCCAGGCATGCCAAACGCCATATCCCCAAGCCGTGTTGGGGCATGGATAGCCTTAACCCGCGAAAGCGTAGCTAGATTTGCTGCGTTTGGCCTTGAACATGGCGTGGTCGGCGCTCTTGAGCAGGGCCTGGGCCGATTCGCCGTGTTTGGGGTAGATCGCAATGCCGATGCTGGCCTGAACCACGAGGACTCCCTGCGCCAGCTGGCAAGGGATTTGAATGGCCTGGATGATTTTTTGCGCCACCCGCAGCACGTCGCGCAAGTCGGCAAACTCGGCCAGCAGGTAAACAAACTCGTCACCCCCCAGGCGGCTGACGGTGTCGGCTTGGCGTGTGGTCTCCTTGAGGCGGTCCGCGATGGTCTGCAACACCACATCACCCACATCGTGCCCATACACATCGTTGATCTGTTTGAACTCATTGAGGTCCAAAAACATCACTGCCAGCGCCCGGTCATACCGTTTGGCCTGCGCCAGCCCCAGCGTCAGCCGGTTCTCGAACAAGGAGCGGTTGGGCAGGCCGGTGAGCGGGTCGTGCAGAGAGGCGTGGCGTGCGGCGGCTTCGTCCAGAATCACGGCGGCCAGCTGTTCCTCCAGGTCGTAGCGTGACTGCCATTCGGTCTCCAGCGCCTCGTTCATCAGAGCCAGCTTGTCGGTTGCGTCTTGCACCTTGCTCTCCAGGATCTCGCTGTGCTGGATGGCGGTGTCAATGCTGGACTGGCGGTTGGGGGCACTATGCTCCTGCTTGAGCACCAGATTCACCGAAGACAGCCCCTCGGCGAACTCCTCCATCAGCGTTTTCACATCCTCGGCATGGCCCATCAACTGGGTGAGCGATTCAAGCTGCTTGGCGGCAGCTGGACGTGGTTTCTGCGGTCGGCGGGAAGACATGGGTGTTGCAGCAGTTTGCTGTCTGGTAAAACGACCAAATCGCGCATGGTACCCAGCACCCGCCCGCTTGTTTGTGCGCTGTCACACGCAGCTGGCATCGAGCCAAACGTCGTGACCTCAAGGGCTGGACGGCTGTGTGGTGACCGCCCGGCGCGAGCCATAGGCATTGGCATACACCCAGGTGAATTCGGCGCCGATCAGGAAAATCTGCGCCGAGTAATAGACCCAGAGCAACACCACCACCAGCGAACCCGCCGCTCCAAATCCCGAGATCACTCCGCTGCGCCCGATGTACAGACCAATCAGGAATTTGCCAAAGGTGAACAAGGTGGCGGTGAACACCGCACCGGTCCAGACGTCCCGCCACTGAACCTGCGCCCGCGGCATCACCTTGTAGATCAGCGCAAACATGGCGGCTACCAGCAAAAAACTGCCCAAAGCATTGACCACCGCCGCCAGCGCCAGCCAGCCGCCAAACACTGGTTGCAGCCAGTTGCCCATGACACCCAGCACCGCACTGGCCACCAGGGACACCATCAGCAAGAAACCAATGGCCAGAATCATGCCAAAAGACAACAAGCGTGCCTGCACCAGGGCCAGCCAGCCCCGGCTGGGCTGCGGCGCCGCCACACGCCAGATGCGGTCCAGCGCATCCTGCAATTCACCAAACACCGAGGTGGCGCCAACAAACAACATCAAGAGCCCCAGCGCGGTGGCAAGCGTTCCTTCCAGCGGTTTGTCAACACTGGCCAGCAAATCCTGCACGGCTTTGGCACCCGCATCGCCCATCAAGCTGCTGAGCTGGTGCGCAATTTCGCCACGCGCCGCGTCTTCACCAAACACCAGGCCTGCCACCGAGATCACGATCAGCAACAAAGGAGCCAGAGAAAACAGGGTATAGTAGGCCAGCGCCGCACCCATGCTGAGGGCATAGTCGGCCAGCCAGGACTGCGCGGTCTGTGTCAGCAAGTGCCAGAAGGCTCGGATATCCCAGGGCACCTCAAGCCATCCGGTGGTTCAAGCCGGACACCGAGGCGCGGCAGGTTGGCAAACATGGCATGGGTTTCCCCGGACAACAAAGAGGGCTCCGAGTATTCACCACGGGTAACGCGTCGGCTGTTCGCCAGCGCACATGACAGACAGATCACGAGATGGTTGACCTGTCTCCAACGGTACCTATACCACCCCGGCGCGTTCCAGCATCGCGTGTAACAGCACGTTGCAGCCTGCGCTGATGTGCTCAGGTGTTGCGGACTCGATCTCGTTGTGGCTGATGCCGTCCTTGCACGGGATGAAGATCATGCCGGTGGGTGCGAGTTGCGACATGTAGACCGCGTCATGCCCGGCGCCGGACACCACCGGCATGTTCGAATAACCCAGCTTGGTCGCTGCCTTGGCCACCGCGCCTTTGCAGTCCTCGTGGAAGGCCTGCGCCGGGTAGCTGGAGACCAGTTCAATCTTCACGTCCAGCCCGGTCTTGGTGCTGATGCTGGCGGCGAAGGCTTTCACCTCATCGGCCATTTGGTCCACCAGCGCGTCTGTGCTGTTGCGCAGGTCGATGGAGAATTTGACGCGCCCCGGGATCACATTGCGGCTGTTCGGAAACACCTGCACCATGCCCACCGTGCCACGGCCATGCGGCTGGTGGCGCATCGCAGTCGCCACCACCTCTTGCATGATCTGCGCGGCAACCTGCATCGCGTCCTTGCGCAACGCCATCGGCGTCGGGCCCGCATGCGCTTCCATGCCGGTCACGGTGCAGTCAAACCAGCGGATGCCCAGCACACCCTGCACCACCCCAATCGTCACATCGTTGTCTTCGAGCACCGGGCCTTGTTCGATGTGGGTCTCGAAAAACGCGCCAATCGGGTGGTCACCGGGCTCCTGCTCACCGATGTAGCCAATGCGAGCCAGTTCTTCACCGACCGTTTTGCCGTCAATGTCCTTGGCTGCGTAGGCGTGTTCCAGCGTGAAGGTTTTGGAGAACACCCCCGAGCCCATCATCACCGGCACAAAACGCGAGCCTTCCTCGTTGGTCCAGAAGCTGACCTCCATCGGCGCCTCGGTCTCGATCCCTTGGTCGTTGAGTGTGCGCATCACCTCCAACCCGGCCAACACACCGTAGTTGCCATCGAACTTCCCGCCCGTGGGCTGGGTGTCGATGTGGCTGCCGGTGACGATGGGTGGCAGCGCGTTGTTGCGGCCCGGGCGGCGCATGAAGCCGTTGCCGATTTTGTCGATGGTGACGGTCAAACCGGCTTCTCTGGCCCATTTTGTGACCAGGTCACGGCCTTGTTTGTCGAGGTCAGTGAGGGTGAGTCGGCAGACGCCGCCTTTTGGGGTTTCGCCGATTTTGGCGAGTTCCATCAAAGAGTCCCAGAGGCGCTGGCCGTTGATGCGCAGTGTGGAGATGTCGGTGGTGGTTGTGGTCATTTGGTGTTCCTCACGGGTGAAGGGGTGGTTGATTCAGTTGGAGCTGACGGCGCTGTTGGCCGGGTCTCGCCCCGGCGGGCGAGCTACTTTCTTTTGCTTCGCCAAATGAAAGTAGCCAAAGAAAAGGCGAGCCGACGTCCGGGCCGCTGCGCGGTGCCTTGCGCTGCTCGTGTCAGGCGGGGTCTGGCTCGAACTCGCTTCCCTCAGACAATCGCCAGCCCTTTTCCCGCCCGCCCCTGC